>SIAI01000007.1 GCA_009691855.1 Planctomycetota bacterium
GCGACCGGTGAGAACACGAACTTCCTCGACCACATCGGCGCTACCGGTGGCGGCGGATCGGGGGGCCACGTGATCCTGGAGTCGGCCAGTCTGGTCGACTTCACCGCCGGCGGCACGACCGTGAACGCGGCGCTGCGGAACTTCATCACCGCCGCAGGTCCGCCGACCAAGGCTGGCCCGCTCGGCAACGTGAACGGCTGCTGCTTCTCCTACAGCAACGGTGGCGCTGGCGGCGGAGGCGTGATCCAGATCCACGTTCCCGATCCGATCACGCCGCCGTCCACCGACTCGGGCGTGTCGGACATCGTCGTGCCGAGCGAAGCGGCCATCCTGCTCGACCCGCTGGCCGGCGTCTGTGCCCCTCCGGCCTTCGCGATGATCCCCACCTTCGGTGCACGCTCCACCGCCCGTTCGAGCTGGATTTCACTCGGCGGTGCGGACCAGAAGCCCTCCGGTGGGCCGGGGCTCGTGCGTTTCCTGTTCGATGGCATCGAGACGGCTGGGCCAGACGCGGGCAGGGTCGAGACCGTAGGTGCGACCGTCTCCGACCGCACACCCCTCGTGACGGACAACGCTCTGACGAGCTCGACGACCGCGCGCATCCTCGCCGATGGCTTCACGCTCGAGCTCAGCGGGGCCGCGCTCACGGCCATCCGCACGGGCTCGACTTCCGGCATCTCCAACGACGTCTACCTGCGCACGCCGGCGCTGCTCAGGGACTGCGCCCTGCGCATGCGCGTGGTCACCGTCCCCACCAACTTCGAAGACTTCACGATCGCTGACGCGATCTACGACGAGGGCCTCGCCGCTCCAGGCGACGAGAAGTTGCGGATCACGGTGTCCAGCGAGCGCGGACCGCTGACCGCCTTCAATTTCAACGATGCGGTCGGCAACAATGCGGCCGGACCGACGGGCTTCCAGCTGCTGCCGCGCTTCTTCCTGGTGACGACCAACGGGCTGCCCAATTTGCTGCCCACCACGGCGCGGGTCCGCATCCGCTTCCAGGCCGCGGCCGACAACGGCATCGGCGCTCCCGACGAGGCGAACCCCGTGGTGGATTGGACCTCCGACATCAGCCAGTTCAACGCGCAGCCGGCCGGCGTCGTGCAGTTCTTCCGCTACGAAGTCGAGTTCGACCTCGACGACGCCGCGCAGGGCGTCACGGCCGATACCGTTCCGGTGAAGCTCGACTTCCTCAAGATCCCCTTCGTGTTCTGAGCCACGGAGCGCCAAAGGGGGACGGTCAGAGCGGTGAGCTGCATGGAGAGTTCGCTCCTGTGGCGGAACCTGCTCGCGTTCCTCGCCGCGTCGCTCAGACCGGGTTCTTGCGCAGGGGTTCCGTTGTCGCCCCGTTCGCCTACTCGCGCACGAGCTTCAGGCCCTTGACCTTCAGCGACTTCGCCAGCGGCTCGGCGCGCTCGAACTCGAGGCGCGGCGGGTCGTCGCCGGTGAGCAGGTCGAAGACGCCGTCGCGCACGAGTTCGAGACGCGCGCTGAGCACGAACTGCGGGCCCTTCCATTCGAGGCGCTCGAGCCCGGCCGGGCCGAAGTCGATCAGCACGCGCGCCGGGCTCGTCTCGTGCTCGAGCGCCAGCAGGATCTGCAGGCGCTCCTGGCGTGCCACGGCGCCCAGCGGGCGCGCGCCGAGCAGCTTGCCGTGCTCCTTCAAGTGCGCGGGCCAGATCGAGCGCCGCATCCTGTCGGGCCAGCTGGCGGAGATGCGCTTGGCCATGTGCGTGCGCAGCGGCTCGCTGTTGCCGCGCGCGATGCCCTCGATGATCTCGACCGCGATCTGGCCCAGCTCCTCGCGGTCGGCCTTCCAGCCCAGCTTGCCCGCGGCGCCGAGCGCGTCGAGCAGCTCCTGGCCCTCGATGCCGGCCCACAGCACGCCCTCGGCAGCGCCGAGGTGCAGCTTGCCCTTGGCGCAAGCGTAGTCGCCGGCGCAGCTCTGCGCGTCCTTCCAGGCGAGCGGCTCGACGTCCGGCGCGGGATGCTCGAGCGAGCGCCCGAGCAGCAGGCACTCGAGGTCGTCACCGAGCTCCCACACCTTGGCGTCGTCGCCGTTGGCGAGCACGGCGATGCAGGCGTCGTGCGCGGGCAGGCGCCGGAAGTCGGAGACGAAGCCGCGCACCGAGCCGCCGTGGGATTGGCGCGGCGTGCCGTCGAAGGCCTTGCCCACGTACCAGCCCAGCGCGTAGCCGCCGAGGCCTGGCGTGAACAGCTCCTGCGTGTGCGCCGCGTCGAGCACGGCGTTCTTGGCCAGCGCGCGATCCCACTTCGCCAGATCGAGCACGGTGGTCACGATCCCGCCCATGCCGCGGTACTGGTAGCCGTAGTCGCCGTAGGGGTGCTCGAGCGCGCTGCGCGCGCGGCCGTCGGACGACGAACCGAGCGCGGCGCGCGCCGCATCCAGATCGGCGTCGCCGGTGAAGCCGGTGTCGCTCATGCCGGCGGGGGCGAACAGTTCCTCCTCGAGGTACTGCGTGTAGCCGCGCTCGCTGGCGCGCTCGATCACGCCCGCCAGCAGCGCGTAGCCGCCGTTCCAGTACTCGAACCTCGTACCCGGCTTCTCTTGCGGGCCGGCGCCGAGGTAGTCGCTCACCGCGAGCGCCAGATCGTCGCCGCGGCCGCGCGCGTTCGCGCGTGGGATGCCCGAGGTGTGGCCGAGCAACTGGCGCACGGTGAGCGCGCGCGAGTGCTTGGGCACGCTGGGGAGGTGCGCGCCCAGCGGTTCGTCGAGCTCGAGCCGCCCGACCTGCGCCAGCTTCGCGACCGCGACCGCGGTGAAGGACTTGGTGAGCGAGGCGATCTCGAACAGCGTGCGCTCGGTGTTCGCGCGCTTCGATTCGAAGTCGGCGAAGCCATAGCCCTTGGCAAGCCGCACCTCGCCGCCCTGCGCGACCAGCGCCGCGCCCGACCAGCCGGCGCCGGCCTGGCGCAACAGGTACTCGTCGAACTGCGTGCGTGTGGCCGTCTTCTGTTGCGGAAGCGCAAGGAGGCAGAGGCAGGTGGCGAGTGCGATTCCCATGGCGACAAGAGTGTAGCCCCACCCTGCCGAGCCCGCGGCTATGCTGCCGCGCTCGCTCTACCACGCTCCGTACGCCTCCTCCCCTACGCATGAGCTCCTCGCGCGCCTTCACGAAGCACTACCTGCCCGTCTTCGTCCTCGCCGCCGGTTCGTTCGCGTGGTTCGCCACGCGCGCCTCGGCCGCCGCGCCCGCGCCGCTGGCCAACGACACGATCGAGGCGGCGATGAAGCAGATGAACCAGGCGTTCAAGGCCCTGGGCAAGGGCATCACCGCGGAGACGCGCGCGGCGGCGCTCGAGGAGCTGACCAAGTTCGAGAACGCCGTGATCAGCGCCAAGGCCCAGACTCCCGACACGGCCACGGCCGTGGACGAGAAGAAGCGCCCCGCCTTCGTGGCCGAGTTCCGCGCCAACCTGTGCGAGGTGCTGAAACTCGCCGCCGACGCCGAGATCGCGGTGGTCAACGGCAAGTACAAGGACGCCGAGGGTCTCCTCAAGGGCAAGCTCGGCGCGCTGAAGTCCGGCGGCCACGACAAGTTCAAGAAGGACGACGAGGGCGGCGGCAAGGGCAAGTGAGCGGCTGCTGCGGCGCCCGCGAGCGTCCGCACTGAAGGCTCCGGAGGTTCGGCGCAGCCTTCTCTGGGCGCCTCTGTGTCTTGTCGGGTTCTTCGTCGACGCGGAGAAACACAGAGGCACGGAGTGCAGACACAGAGGGCACAGAGACCAACGGTGGGTCGTTGGGCGCGGCTCGAGGAATGGCGGACGAGCAGAGAGGAACACAGGGAAGACGAAGAGCGGAGTAGCATGGGCCCTCTCCCCCCGGCCCCAGCTCCGCCCCATGTCGATCCGCTCCTTCGCCGCGCTTTCGGCCCTCTCCGCCCTCGCTCCGTTCGCCACCGCGCAGCTGCGCGAGCCTGGGCAGCCGGCCTCGTTCCGCCACGCCCTGCCGAGCGACGTGCCCTGCCTCGTGCTCGACGCGCCCGACGTGCGTCCGCTGCGCGTCGCGGGCGCGGATCCTTCGGCTGGGCGCTTCGAGTATGGCGTGCCGCTCTACGTCGGTCACGGGCTCGAGGACGCGGGCCGCTGGGACACGGTAGCCGAGACGGGCGAGCTCGTGTGGCGTTTCGAATTGCTCTCGCCGGGCGCGTTCTCGCTGGGCGTCGTCTTCAGCCGCTTCGATCTGCCGCGCGGCGCGCAGGTGTTCCTGTACGACGCGGCGCACGGCGAGGTGTTCGGCGCCTACGGCGAGTCCACCGAGAACCCGAACGGCGTGCTGGCGATCCAGCCCTTCCGCGGCAACCACGTGGTGCTCGAGTACGTCGAGCCGGCCGGCACGGGCGCGCGCCCGGCGCTCGAGATCGGCTCGGTGGTGTACGACTACCTCGACGTCTTCGCGCGCATGAGCCAGGGCAGCGTCTTCGCCTCCTCGTGCCTGGTGGACGTGAACTGTCCGCAGGGCGCCTCGCACCAGGACATCAAGCGCGCGGTGGTGTGGCTCACCGGCGGTGGCGGCGGCTGCTCGGGCTCGATCCTGAACAACACCGCGGAGGACGGCACGCCGTACCTGATGACGGCCGAGCACTGCGGCAACATGACCAACGCCACGGTGATCTTCGACTACGAGCGCAGCGGCTGCGCCACGGGCTCGTCCTCGCAGTCGAAGTCGCTCTCGGGCACCACGCAGCTCGCCGTATCCTCGCTCTACGACGGCCAGCTCTACCGCATCAACCATCCGATCCCGGCCAGCTACGAGCCGTTCTTCGCCGGCTGGAGCACCGCCACGGACGTCACGCGTGCGACCGGCATCAGCCACCCGAGCGGCTTTCCCAAGAAGATCCAGCTCGAGAACCAGGCGCCGTTCCTGGCCAGCACGCGCTGGAGCGTGCAGTACAACATCGGCGCCATCCAGCCGGGCAGCTCGGGCTCGCCGCTCTTCGACCAGCACGAGCGCGTGATTGGTAGCTGCTCGACCGGCGCGGGCGGCTGCTCGCAGAACGGCCAGTACGGGCGCTTCGACCAGTTCTACGCCAACCGGAACCTCGCTCAGTGGCTCGATCCGCTGAACTGGGGCGTGGCCGGCATCGACGGCTTCGACGACATCGAGCCCTACACGCAGACCTACGGCAACGAGCTGAACCCCGCGCTGCTCACCACGCTCACCGAGCCGCGCCTGGGCACGACCTGGAGCGCGCGCGTGGACGCCACCACGCTGCCCGGCGCGACGAGCACGCTGCTGCGCGGCCACAGCGCGCCCGCCGACGGCCCGACGCTCGCGATCGGAACGATGCTGATCGACACGAGCTCAGCGCAGCTCTTCCTGCACGGCGCGCCGGTGAGCGCGGGCCTCTCGACGCACTCGTTCCTGCTGCCCAACACGCCGTCCTTGATCGGCGCGGTCGCCTACACGCAGGCCTTCGTCCTCGGCGGCGGCACGGTGGCGACGAACGGCCTCAAGGCCGTGCTGAATCCGTAGCGTTTGGAGGAAGGCGGCGGAGCCTGCGTCTCCGCCTGGCGACCGCTCGACCTTGGATACTCGGAGGAGTTCGTGGGCTGCGGGCCCGACGATGGGCAGCGATCGAGCTCTCGTCGTCCGCAATCGAGTGAAGAACCTGCTGCTCGGTGGAACTCCGGACCGTCTGCCGCCCTGGGCCGAGGGCGTCACGTTCTCGAGCTGGCGCCGAGTGACGTCGGGAGCGCACGCTGGCGGCATCCGTGTGACCGTCGGAGTTCTGGGCTTCCAAAGAACAAGTTGTTCAGCGCGTCGACGCCAGCAAGCCAAACGCACCGCGGAGACGCGGAGAGCGCGGAGCGACACGGAGGAAGAACGGGGAGAGGGGCGGAGACCTCCGGATCATCGGATTCCAGCCGGCTGAACACCGGAGGCCCATGCTCTTTCCTTCTCCGCGAGTCTCCGCGCTCTTCGCGTCTCCGCGGTGCGCTTTACTCCACTCCAGGAGTCTTAGGCGGCCGACAAAGAGAAGAGCAGGGGACCTGGGCAGCCTGTTCTTTCCTGACCAGGCCCGCCTGGGGCGGGTAAGCGGCTCAGAGGCGCGCGCCTTCCGCTTGGACGTCAACGGCACCATCGGGTATGCCGATCTGTCGATGGCCCAGGTCAACACTCGCGGACAGTGGGTGTTGATGGAGGTCGACATCGACCAAGCCGATATCCACGAGCCGCAGATCCTGGACGAATGGGCCACGAACGACCTGCACCTCGAGTACCGCACCGATCGGACGAGCTTGACCCTCGAGGAGCACTCGCTCACCTACCGGATCACGGCGTACTAGCCACACGCCCGCGCGGATGAGAACTCTGGCTGTCCTCTCCGCGCTTGTCCTGGGTTGTACGTCCCACGCCCCAGCGGGCGTGGGCGTGACATTCCGCGGACAGATGTGCGCGGTGACGGTCCCAGAGAGTTGGAGTCCGCGGATGGCCTCGGTCGTCGCGGCGGCTTGCGATCGCGTTGCGCCTTTGGTGATCGAGAGGCTCTCCGTACCCTTGGCAGCCGAGATTCGCGTGGAGGTTCGCGCGACTCGCTTCCTGGACGACGACAACACGTTTGGACAGGTCATCGTAGGGCCGCCGGCCAGGATCGTCCTGGGCGCGGCTTGCCTCGAGGATCGGAATCGAATGGAGATGGGCTTGGCTCACGAGCTGGCCCATCTCCATATGCGCGGTCCGAGGTGGGATCGGCTGCCATACGTTCTCGAGGAGGGCATCGCGCAGGTCATCGAGCTCGAGTTTCGGGGCAACATGCAGATCGACCCGTCGCTCGAGCGGATCGATCCGAGCCAGAGCACCTGGATGTTTGCGCTCACGCTCCAAGAGGCCAGGGAGCTACCCGAGGACGAGTACGCCTTCTTGTACCGGGCTGCGCGCGGCGTCGTCGAGCGAATCGGTCTGTCCCGCCTGCTCGCCATGGTCGAAGCGGATCGCCTGTCCGTCGAGGACATCCTCGACGCGCTCGACCGTCAGGAAGCAGTGCAAGCAACGGGCGGCTGATCCAAGCAGTCCCTCCTGCGCGGTGTGCCGATGAGCGCGGACCTCTCGACGCACTCCTTCCTGCCGCCCAACACGCCCGCGCGGATCGGCGCGGTGGCCTGCCCGCAGGCTTTCGTCCTCGGCGGCGACAGAGTGGCGAGGAAAACGGCTGCATGCCTGTCGAAGAGCGTCCGCGGCGCGCACAATCGCGTGCGGGAACTTCGCACCCGCCCTCTTCATCTCGTTCGAACGCCAACCCGGAGGAAGCAACATGATCACCCCGACCCGTCTGCTCGCCATCAGCACTCTCGCCGTCCTCGCCCTCGCCTGGATGCCTCGCGAGCCGCTCGCGCCCCTCTCGCCGCGCACCACGATCGCGCACTACAACGGCAGCCCGGGCATCAACACGCCGCTCTGGAGCCTGGCGAATGGCGACGTTCCGCCGGCGGTCGTCGCCGCGGCCTGTCCGCTGCCGGTCGCCTTCGGCCCGCTCGTCGGCAACGCCGACAACGCCAAGGCCGTCGCCGGCCAGAGCTGGGGCCCGATCCTCAACATCGGCACATGCGCCACGGGTACGGGCAACGCGGTCATCCGCCTGCGCACGGCCTGCGTCAACGGGCCCAGCGTGACTCTGCCCGGCGGCTGCGTCAGCAAGGTCCTGATCGCCGGCACGCTGCTCGGCTCGCTGATCGTGCCGCACAACGGCGTCACCTGCAACGTGCCGAACCAGCTGATCCCCACCTCCGCGGTCGGCAGCCCCTGGGCCGCCCAGGCCACGGTCAACGGAGGGAGTGCGACTGGCGTGGTCGCGAGGGAGCTCTCCTCGGTGATCTACGGCGTCGTCGACGTCTGCTTCTGAGCTCGCCGCGCTAGCGCGATCCGTTCAAGGACCGTCGGCTGCAACGTCGCGACTCTCTGCGTCTCTCGTGCTTTGATCCCCGCCAGGTCTCGGCGGCCTGCCAAAGGAGCGCGCACCGCTCGTAGGATGCGGCGCGCATGCGCCGCTTCCATCGCGTTCTCGGTCCGCTGCTCGCGCTCCCGCTGGTCCTGTGGGTCGTCACGGGGCTCCTGTTCCACGTCAAGCATCGCTATGGCGAGGCCTACGAGGTGCTGGCCGTGCCGCTCGCCGCGCAGCCGGACTGGACGAGCGCGACTCTCTCGCCCGCCGCGGTGCTCCGCGCCGGGCTCGCGCGTGCGCCACTGGTGCTCGCGAGCCATCCCTCGGGACGCCTCGCGTACTTCGGCCGCTCGGCCGACGGCCCGGTGGCGCTCGACGCGGAGAGCGGCGAGAGGATCGCTCCGGCCACGCCCGACGCGGCGCGCGCGTGGGTCGCGGCGGCGATTGCGGCCTCGAGCTGCCCCGAGCGCTTCGGGACCGAGCTCGATTCGGCGCCAACCACGTTGCGCTCGTCGCGGACCGGCGGCGAGGACCCGGCCCTGGCGGTGCGCACTGACGGTTCGAAGACGGTGACCGTGGATCTCTTGACGGGCGAGATGTCGCAGACCGGCGCGCTCAACGACTTCATCGACAGGACCTATGCGCTGCACTATCTGCAGTGGACGCCCTGGGAGCCGGTGAACGTCGCGCTGGTGTTGCTCTCGATCCCGCTGGTGATCGCGCTGGCGGTCACGGGCTTGTGGCTCAGCATGCGCAAGCCCTGAACCCGACCAGCGCCGTTCGCAGCGCTGCCCCCTGGCGGATGCGCAGGACGACCGCCTGCCCCTCCGAGGCCGCGATGATTCTTGGAGAAGCGTGAATCCTCGCGCGCGGGCGCGGCAACCTGGGTCGCGATGACCCAGGCCCACGGACCCCTCGAGGCGAGCTTCGACGCCAGCTATGTGCTCGCGCACACCGACTGGGTGCGGGCGCTCGCGCGCGGGCTCTTGCGCTCCGATCCGGCCCTGGCCGACGACCTGGCCCAGGAGGTCTGTCTGGCGGCGCTCTACAGGCCGAGGCTCGCGGGTGGCTCGCTCGCGGGCTGGCTGGCCGGCGCGCTGCGCAATCTGGTGCGCCAGCACAGGCGCGGCGAGGGCCGCCGTCGGGCGCGCGAGGCCGCGGTGGCGCGCGCGGAGCGGCAGCCCTCGGCCTTCGAGTTGGTCGAACGGCTGGCGTTGCACCGCCAGGTGGTCGAGGCGGTGGCCGGGCTGGACGAACCCTATCGCACGGTCGTGCTGGAGCGCTTCTTCGAGGGCCGTTCGGTGCGCGCGATCGCGCGTGCGCAGGGCGTGGCGCTCGCCACGGTCAAGACGCGCCTGGCGCGTGCGCTCGTGCGGCTGCGCTCCGCGCTCGATCGAGAACATGGCGAGGACGGGCGTGCGTGGGCGTTCGCTCTCTTGCCGTTGGCCCGAGGCGCCGCGAGCGGCGGCACCTCCCTGTGGGGAATCCTGGTCATGAGCACGCAAGTCAAGCTCGCCCTCGCGGCCGCCGTCGTGTGCGCTGGAGCGCTGTGGTTCTGCTCGGGGGAACGCGCGCGTCCCACCGCCCCGCTCGCGAGCCTCCACGCCGCGCGGGTGGATGAAGAAGACTCAAGCGCGGCGCCCGAGGTCCCGACGGCGAACGCACAGCGCATGACCGTAGCTGCGGAGCCCGAGGTCGTGCGTCCCGGCGCGCTCGAAGTCGCGCCGACTCCGCCCGCGTCCGCCGCGATCGTCCAAGGGCGCGTGCTCGACTGCTCGGGCTCGCACGTGGCCGGCGTGCGCGTGTGGTTCGAGCCCGGCCGCGGGCTGTCCTCGTCCGAGCTCGTGCTGCCGGCCTCCGTGCCCCCGGCCGACACGCCTTCGATCGCTTGCGACGCACGCGGGCGCTTCGAGTTCGATTCTCCGCGCCGCGCCGGGCGCTTCCTGGCTTTCGAGCCGCGCTACGCGACCGTGCTCGCGGGGCTCTGGCGACCGGGCGCCCAGAGCATGGAGGTCGTGCTCGTCGTCGCGCCGAGACTGAGCTACTCCGGTCGCGTCGTGGCCGAGGACGGCCGTCCGCTCGCCGGCGCGCGCGTCGTGCTCTTGCTGCCGCGCGAGCTGCGCGCGCGGATCGCCGAGGTCCTCGACGGCTCGGCCGAGTGCGGCTGGCTCGCGCGCTCGGACGAGCAGGGCGCCTTCGCGCTGCCCGGGGTGCCGCTGGTCAAGGGCGCCCGGCTCAAGGCCTCGCTCGAGGGCTGGATCGGGGAGTTCGCCGAGGCGCCGCCGAGCTCGAGCCGTGGCATCGAGCTCGTCCTGCGTCAGCCGGCGGTGGACGCGAGCACGCTGTGCGGGCAGGTCTTCGACCCGGCCGGCTGGCCGGTCGAGGAAGCCCTGGTCTGGCTCGGGTCGCGCACTGCCAGCACCGATCGTCAGGGGCTGTTCTGCCTCGCGGTCCCGGCTGAGGGCACGAGCGCGCCGCTCATCGCCGTGAAGCGCGGTCATCTGCCGGCCATCGAGACGCCCTCGAGCGGCGTGCAGAGCGGCCATCCCGAGGGCGAGTTCGTGCACCTCTGTCTCGGTTCGGCGCCGCTCGCGATCGAAGGCCGCGTCGTGGACGAGAGCGGCGCCGGCCTGGCGGGGATCCATGTCTGGGTCGGCGACCCGACGCTATTCGGCGCGCTCGACGAGATCCCAGCGCACGTCGAGGGCATCCTGGCGGGCGCGAAGACGCGCTCGGAGCTGGAGGCGCTGCTCGCCGGGCTCGTCGAGGCCGCGGATCCCGAGGCCGCGCTCTTCCACACTTCGACGGTGATGTGGAGCTTCGAGAAGACGGACGCGGACGGGCGCTTCCGACTCACGGGCCTGCTCGCGCGCGAGTACCAGCTCTCGGCCATGGATCCGAGCACGCTGCAGCGCGCCGATGCCGGCTCGTTCCGGGCCGGAGCCGAGGGCGTGGAGATCCGCCTGCCGCGCGTCGAGGAGCGGCCGTTGAAGGGGCGCGTGCTGAGCGCGAGCGGCGTCCCCGTGCGCGGCGTGTCGGTGGTGCCGCGCTGCGACGTGATCACGGCGCACCTCGACGAGCACTCCTGGTCGACCGTACATGGCCAGGTCCCCGCGGCGTTCACCGACGCGGACGGACGCTTCGAGCTCGCGCGCGTCCCGGAGCGGGGCGTGTACCTCGTGGTCGAGGGCGAGGCGATCCTGCCGCAGGAAGTCGGGCGCGACGAGCCGCGCGGGCTCCGCGCCCTCGCCCGCGACGGCGAACTCGTCGTCCAGGTCGAGCTGCAGCGGCACTTGCAGGTCGAGTTCGGCGCGAGCGAGCTCGGACGGGTCGACGAGCTGCACGTCCTCGACGAGGCCGGCGAGCGTCTGCGCATCCGCGTCATCCAGGGCACGGCGCGCTTCGAGGCCGACGCCTACTCGATGCGCGAGGGTCGCTCCGACGTGCTGATCGTCTCGGAGCGCGGGCGCACGCTGGTACTCACGAAGCTGGGCGCAGAGGTGCGCCGCGTGCCGCTGGCGCTCACGGACGAGGTCCTCAACCTCGTGCGTCCGTGACGCGCACTCTCCTCTCGGCGGCGCTCCTCGCGTACGCGCTGGTGGCGAACGTGCAGCAGGGCGGGCTCGTGCCGCCCGAGGTCGCCGTGCAGGAGGGCGACTTCGCCGCGGCGCGCGCGGCGTTCCACACAAAGCTGGTGCGCAAGGGACCTGCGCCGCCCAAGGCGACGATGCCGAGCGCGCCGGAGGGCGTCGAGGTGGTGTCGTTCCCCTCGGGCGAGCTTCACCTTTCGGCGTGGCTGCAGCGCCCGGCGGGGGAGAGCGGGAAGGCGCCCGCGCTCGTCTTCCTGCACGGCGGCTTCGCCTTCGGTTTGGACGACTGGAAGATGACCGTGCCGCTGCGCGAGGCCGGCTACGTCGTGCTCGCGCCGATGCTGCGCGGCGAGAACGGGCAGAGCGGGGTCTACACGCTCTTCTACGACGAGGTCGATGACGTGCTCGCCGCCGGGCGCTTCCTCGCCGCGCAGCCCTTCGTCGACGCGAAGCGCGTCTACGTCGCCGGCCACAGCGTGGGCGGCACGCTCGCGCTGCTGGCGGCGCTGAGCTCGAAGGACTTCCGCGCCGCGGCCTCGTTCTCGGGCTCGCCGGATCAAGTGATCTACTGCCGCATCGGGATTCCGGCCGAGCAGATTCCCTTCGACGTCGCAGATCCGCACGAGTTCGAGCTGCGCTCCCCGCTCGCCTACGCGTACAGCTTCAAGTGTCCCGTGCGCCTGTTCTTCGGCAGCGAGGAGCCGCACTTCCGCCTGAGCACCGAGCGCACCGCCGAACTCGCGCGTGCCGCCGGGCTCGACGTGCAGGCCGTGCAGGTCGAGGGCGACCACTTCTCCGCGCTGCCGGCTGAGCTGGAGCAGGCTCTGGTGTTCTTCGAAGAACACTGAAGTGTGCGCGCCCGCCGGAGGGCGACGGGTACTGCCCTCCAGCGGCGCTAAGATGTTCGCGCCATGGGACGATTCCTCGTGGGCCTGGCACTCGTTGCGACCCTGGCCGGGCTCTGGTTGCTGTGGAGCGGGGCAGGGCGGCCGGTGAGCGGGAGCGCGCCCTCGGTTGCTGCGCCCGCGGTTCGCGCACCGACGCCGCCGGCGGAGCTGGCTGCGCCGGAACTCGCTCCACTCGCGCTCGAAACGGATTCGACGCCCGCTGACATCGAGCGCGCGTTCACGGTGCGCGAGCCCATCGTTCGCGCGGCTGTCAGCGCAGGCGACGACCTGCTGGTCGAGGTCGTGGATCCGGGCGGCCAGCCGCGAGCGGGGATTCCGCTGCGTCTCGAGCGCGGAACGAACGAGGTGCCCGAGGGCACGAGTGTTCCGGAAGCGCAGGTGACGGACGCGGCCGGGCGCGCGCGCTTCGCCGGCATCCGCCGCGTGCTCGAGGAGGCGAGCGTGCCCTGGACGCTGCGCCTCGAGCTGCCCTTCGCCGAGCCGCCGAGTCTGGTGCTGGATCGAGCGACGTTGGCGCCGGCCGAGGTCGTCTGGGTGTTGCCGTGGGGTGGCGAGCTCGATGTCGTCGTGCGCGAGCTCGACGGCGCGCCCGCGCCGAAGGGGAGCACGGTCCAGCTGCGCCTCGTGCGCGAGGAGGAGCGTCTGAATCCCGTGCTGTCGGGCCCTGACTGGAAGACAGAGCTGCAAGCGGGAACGGCGCACTATCCGTGGGTCGAGGTCGGCCAGCTCTGGGAGGTGTCGGCCTGGCGACCGGACGGCACGACTCCGACGCGCACGCGCGCCCTCGGACCGAGCGCGGGCGGCGAGCACGTGCAGATCGAGCTCGTGCTCGGCGCCGACCACGCGGTCGTGTCGTTCCGCGCGGTGGATGTCGAGCGCAAGCCGCTCGCCGGCGTCGCGCTCGAGCTCGCGCGCCGGCAGGTGTTCGGCGGCATCGAGAAGACGACGGTCACGACGGACGCGCAGGGGCGCTTCACGCTCGACGGCGAGACCTCGTTCCTCGAGAAGGGGGATCTGGTCGTCACCTACCGACCCGGGGCGGAGGGAACGCTCCAGGGCCGCGCGCACCTACCGGACTTTCCCAAGGTCGGCTGGAACGACGGCGGCGACGTCGTGCTCGAGGGCGAGCCCGTGCTCTGCGCGGGGCGCGTGCTCGACGAGGGCCGCCAATCCGTCGCGGACGCAGCGGTCGTCGTCGGCGACGAAGGGCACGGCTGGTTCGGCCGCTCCGGCGCGATTCGCGGCACGTGCGACGCGCGCGGTTGCTTCGAGCTCCGCGGCCTGTGGGACGAGGACGAGTTCGAGTTGCACGCCGAGGTGAGCTCGCAGCGCTCCGAGACGCTCCACGCGCACCAGGGCGACACGGAGGTCGTGCTCGTGCTCTCACCGCGCTACACGATCGCCGGTCGCTTGCTGGTCGATCCGGGGATCGACCCGGGCGCGATCCGCTTCCAGTTGCAGGCGAGCGGAGCGGAGCCGGTCAATGCCGATCGCCAGCGCGACGACCCGCTCAGACGGCTGAATAGGAGAGCGCTCCCGTTCTCCGTCCACGAGAGCGACGACGATCCCGCGCGCTTCGTGCTGGAGCCGGTCCGCGCCGGCGAGTACGAGCTCCTGTGTCTGCTGGCGGAAGTGGAGCTCGCGCGCGTCGCCGGGCTGTCGGTGCACGGCGACCTCGATGTCGGCAGCATCGATCTGCGCGGTCGCATCCATGCGTGCGAGATCACGCTCGTCGGCGTCGAGGACCCGACGAAGCTCGCCGGCGAGCTCAGCTGGAAGGCGCACGGTTCCGACGCGGACCACGGCGGCCGGATCGAGGGCAGCCTTGTGCGCATCCTGACGCCGACGCTGCCGATCGACGTCGTGCTGCGCCCGCGCGGCTATCGCCAGGCACGCGTCGAGGACCTCTCCGCGCGCGCCGAGATCGCGCTCGAGCCTCCGCTGCACGTCCGAGTGGTGCTGCACACCGACGGCGAGTTCCCCGCGCCGCCCTACGTCTTCGGTTGCGATCTGCACCAGGGCGACGCCAGCGCGGGCGAGGCCCAGGGCATGCCCTACTTCACCGCCGAGAGCCGCGAGATCGAGTGGCTCGTGTCGGCCCCCGGCAAGGTGAGCGTGCACTGGCACCTCGAACGCCGCCTCGAGGGCGTGCACTTCGGTGGCTCGATCGGCGGCGGCGTGCTGGATGGCCACGAGATCGAGATCGACGTTCTGGACGTCGCCGGCGAGCAGGTGTTCGAGCTTCCGCTCGACGGCGCGACGCTGACGGAGCTCGCGCGCAACCCACCCTGGAAGTAGCGTCGGGCGCGTACGGACCCGCCTGCCGCGGAACCCTCAGAGCGTGAGCAACAATCCGAACACGGCGACCTTCGAGGCCTTGGGGGCGCGAGGGACTCGCGCCCAGGGGGTTCGAGAGTGAGCAAGAACACCCGCGCCGGAGCGGCGCGGGATTCTTGCTCACGCTCTCAGCCGTCCTCACTCGTCCTCTGCGGGCTCGAGTGGGGCTTTCTTCCAGCCCGCTCCGACGAGGTACCCGACGACGGCGATGAGAAGCACGTTCGGCGCGCCCGAGAGCGTGAAGGGCAGTCGAAGCGCCAGCTCTACAAGGCTGCTCTCGCGAGGCGCGCGCAGCCAGAGCACGCACACGGTCCAGGCGTAACCGAGCACGATCGCGACGATGCCCCACGGTTTCGAGCGCCGCAATGAGGACAACCCCAAGCCGATGGCCAGTCCGATGCCGGGCAAGCCGAGGAGGAGCTCGACGGGAACTCCGCGCACATAGGTCGCCAAGAGGAAGAGGAGGAACGCGCCCGCGCCTCCCCCGACGAGCATGCCGATGACCCGCAGGGTGGTATCGGGCTCCTCGATCTCGTCGGCGGACAGCGCTCGCTCCTCTCGCTTCGAGCTCATCGGTCTTCCTTCCTCCGATCGCAGAGCATACAGGCTCCTTCCGCTGCTCGCCCGCGGATCCCACCCCGTGGCGCAAGGGTCCGTTCGGGCCACTCGGTCGCCGCAGGGTTGCCCACCCGGGGGCGGGTGAGTTGATCCTGCGCCGTGCTACCCTCGAGCAAGCGACGAACCCGCAGAGCCATTCATGCACACACCCCTTCCGCGACTGACCCAGCCCCTCGTGCGCGATCGTCTGGCGGATGGAACGCGCGGGCCGCAGCGGCCAACGAGCTGGGACGAGGCCATGGCGCGCGCCGCGGCCGGCCTCGTGGCCAGCAAGCAGCGCCACGGGCCGAGCTCGGTCGGCCTCTTCTCGTGCTCGAAGACGACCAACGAGGTGAACTATCTCGCGCAGAAGTTCCTGCGCGTCGCCATCGGCTCGAACAACATCGACTCGTGTAACCGGACCTGACACGCGCCCAGCGTCGTCGGTCTGGCGACGGTCTTTGGTGCGGGTGGCGGGACGAGCTCTTACAAGGAGGCGGAGGAGACGGACGTGCTCTTCCTGTGGGGCTCGAACGCGCGCGAGACGCACCCGATTTTCTTCCACCACGTGCTGAAGGGCCTGCGCCGCGGAGCGCGCTTGTTCACCGTCGATCCGCGGCGCACGAGCTCGGCCGAGTGGGCGGATGAGTGGCTGGCGCTCGAGGTCGGCGGTGACATCGCGCTCTCCAACGGCATGGCGCGCGTGATCCTCGACGAGGGGCTCGAGAACCGTGCCTTCATCGCTCGTGCGACGTCGGGCTTCGAGGCCTACCGCGCGCAGCTGCTGACGCACTATCCGCTGGAGCGCTGCGCGCGCGAGAGCGGCGTCCCGGCCGAGCAGATCCGGCGCGTGGCGCGCGCCTTCGCGCAGGCCGAGCGCGCGATGATCTGCTGGACGCTGGGCATCACCGAGCACCACAACGCGGTCGACAACGTGCTGGCGCTGATCAACCTCGCGCTCTTGACCGGCCACGTGGGCAAGTGGGGCTCGGGGCTCAATCCGCTGCGCGGCCAGAACAACGTGCAGGGCGGCGGCGACATGGGCGCGCTGCCGCACAAGCTGACCGGCTTCCAGGACGTCGAGGACGACGCGCTGCGCGCCAAGTTCGAGCGCCTGTGGGGGGCCAAGATCCCGCCCAAGAAGGGCTGGCACCTGACCGAGATGTTCGCGGCCATGGGCCGGCGCGAGCTGACCGCGCTGTACGTGATCGGCGAGAACCCGGCGCAGTCGGAGGCCGACTCGACGCACGCGCTGGCGAGCCTCGACGGGCTCGAGCACCTGGTGGTGCAGGATCTGTTCCTGACCAAGACCGCGAAGATGGCGGACGTCGTGCTCCCGGCCAGCGCGAGCTTCGCCGAGGCCGAGGGCACGGTCACGAACAGCGAGCGCCGCGTGCAGCGCGTGCGCCGCGCCGTGGCGCCTCCGGCGGGCGCGCGCGACGACATCGCGATCCTGTGCGAGCTCGCGCGGCGTTGCGGGTGTGACCTCGGCGATCCGAGCGCGGAAGAACTGTGGAACGAGCTCCGTCAGGTCTCGCCGATGCACGCAGGCATGAGCTACGCGCGCCTCGAAGCCCTGGGCGGGATCCAGTGGCCGTGCCCCGACGATGCGCACCCCGGCACGCCCTCGCTGCACACGCGCCTGTGGCAGGAGCCGCTCGTCGGTCCGCGCACGCCGTTCCATGCGGTCGAGCACGAGGCGCCCGTGGACACGCTCGATGCCGAGTTCCCGCTGCGCCTGACCACCGGCCGGCGCCTGGAGTCGTTCAACACCGGCGTGCAGTCGCAGAGCTATGACTCGCCGCTGCGCCGCGGCGAGACGATCGACGTCTCGCCCGCGGACGCCGCGCGCCTGGAGCTGGTCGAGGGCGAGCGCGTGCGCGTCTCCTCGCGCCGCGGCGCGGTCGAGGCGCCCGTGCGCATCGACCCGAGGCTGCGCGCGGGACTGGTGTTCATGACCTTCCACTTCCCCGACCAGGTGGACACGAACACGCTCACCATCGACGCCACCGATCCGAAGTCGGGCACGGCCGAGTTCAAGGCCGCGGCGGTGCGCATCGAGAAGCTGGTTGCGGCGGCCGGCGCGCGCTGAGGGGCACGCGGGCATCAAGCTCGGCCGCATTCCGACCGAGAAGAGAGTCCCAACGGAGCTCTCTTCCATGCCGAACACCGCCGGCCGAGTCGACCAACTTCCCGCCACCAGCGCCTCGAGCACGTTTCGCGAGCTCCTGAGCAAGGCCGACGTGCGCGCGGCGATGGCCTCGGACTCGGTGCCGCTGCCGCTGCCCGAGGATCGCGAGGGCTATCACGCCGATCGGCACCTCGACTACTGGCTCTCGGGCTTCAAGGATGCGCAGCACCTGCTCGAGCAGGTGCACCTGCCGGCGCGCGGCGTGCGCCACCTCGACCTCGGCGGCTGCACCGGCCGCGTCGCGCGTCACGTGGCGACGCTGCGGCCCGAGTGGGAGGTGACGCTGGCCGACATCAACCCGGCCTACGTGCAGTGGGTCGGCAAGCACGCCGCGGGCAAGTACAAGGCAATACAGACGAACCCCGAGCCGCCGCTGCCCTTCGGCGCGCGTTCGCTCGATCTCGTCTCGGCCTACTCGGTCTTCTCGCACATCGACCACAACGACGAGGCCTGGCTGGCCGAGCTCGCGCGCGTGCTCAAGCCCGGTGGCTTCGCCTACCTGACGATCCTGGACGAGGCCTCGTGGGAGTACACGCGCACGCACGACTGGTTCGCCCAGTCCATGTCGCGCAGCGGCAAGGAGCAGGAGTTCCTGCGCAAGCTCGCCGCCGGCGGCATCCCCGAGGAGAAGTACGTCGTCGTCAACTCCGACAACGAGGCCTACAACTGCTGCGTGTTCCTGCGCCGCGCGTACGTCGAGCGCGTGTGGTCGAAGTACTTCAAGAAGCTGCGCTTCGACGTCGGCGGGCACGAGTACCAGACGATCGTCGTGGCCAGCAACTGACGAGCAGGGAGGCGTCGGCCCCGCTCTGCCGGGTTACGGCACGATCTGGATGCGCGAGACCCACGTCGTTGGCTGTGTCGTGCGGAACTCCCCGTGGCCCCAGAACACCCCCAGCTCGAATGGATCGGCCTGCGTGGTGCTGTAATCCACCCACGAGCCGATCGGGTGCGGCGTGGAGCTGACCCGCAGGGTCGGTAGATACGAGACCACCCCCGGCGGATCCACCGCCCGATGCACGCCGTGCATCAAGGAGATGGGCTCGTTGGCTGACACTCGATTGAAGGTCAGGACGACGTTGCGGAACGCGTCCACGTCGAGCGAGGGATAGAAGGTCGAGATCGGCGCGCCCTGCGAGTCCAGCCCCAGGTTGACCTCTCCGCTCTGCGCCAACGTGGGCTGCAGCCCCGAAGTGGGCCAGCCATTCATCTGCACCTCGTACCAGCGAGCGAGGGTTCGGTCCGCGCTTCCCTTGCCCACGTTGTGGGTCGCCCACAGGCTGCCGTGGCGGTACACGGCGTGCTTGAAGGAGCAGCCGGGCTGCGTGAGGAGGCGTATCGCGCTGCCGCCCTGAGGGATGTCCGCCTGATAGTGCCAGGTCGGAACCGTGACATTGACCTGGGAGACGATGGGCGTGCCGAGCGCGTCCTGGATCGCGACCAGCCGCATGCGTGCCACGGATCCGAACAGGGCCTGGGTCCAGACGAGATACTGGGCGGGAGCAGGCTCCAGCGTGCGCACGCTGGCGAAGGTGTACGAACCAAAGAAGTCGTTCAGGAGCAGGGCCTGGAACGACGGCGTGATCCCGGCCAGCGCCTGGGGCTTGTCGAAGGAGAAGCAATACTTGCCGCGCGTGGCGGCACTGCTCATGTTCTCGAAGCGCGCGAAGACATGGATGGCGCCCTCGTCGAAGCCGACGTCAGGGAAGTCGATCTCGTCGCCGAACGACTCCATGTCGATCGCGAACTTGTGCCAGGTACCGTTCGGGTCGCCGTCATCGGAGACGCTCAGGGTGAGCATGTCCGGGTTGCGCACCAGGGTGACGAGGTAGAAGCGATCGGCGTAGGGGTCGTAGGCGCAGACCGGGTCGCCGGCGCCCGACCCGAACGGCAGCAGCGAGGGTTGGTCGAGGAACTCCCCCGGGCCGACCAGCCCCTGATCGAAGGTCATTCGCCCGGACTTGGTGAAGAAGCGCACGCGCTGGTTCACCGCGGCGACGAGGTGATGTCGCCCGACCGCCAGTGCGCAGTCAGCCGTCCATGGATCGGGCATGCCGTGAGCGGCGAAGCCCGTGGGTTTCAGCAGGTTCGCCGTCGCCGCCTGCCGCTGGGCCCAGGCGCCTTCGGCCCTCAGGACGAGGCCGATCGCGACCGCCGCCATCACGCTGTTCTGGCCCATGACTCTCGTTCCTTCGGGGGTTCTCGCGGATCGCCTCCGGCCCAGCGACTGCCGCAGAGGGCCGCGCGATCCGTCGTCGAGGATGGAGCACGCGCGCGAGCGGCGCTGTCACAACCGTGCTCGGCGCCCGCGTGAGCGAACCCTGTGCTCAGCGCAGGCGGGATGGCGCCACGCCGAAGGCGCGTCGGAAGGCCGCGCTGAAGTGGCTGTGGCTGCTGAAGCCGACCGCATGGGCCACGCGCGTCAGGTCGGCTCCAGGCAAGTACTCGAGCGCCGCGCGCAGACGCGCCTGCACGAGATACGCATGCAGACTCGAGCCGGTCTCGGCGCGGAAGATGCGCGCCAGGTGGAAGGGGGACACGCCCAGCCGCGCGGCCAGGATGCCCAGCGTCATGCGCTCGGCGAAGTGGTGCGCGATCGTCCGCTTGGCCTCATCGACCACTTCCTTGCGAGCCAGTCCGGTCGCGGAACGACTGCCGCGCGCCCGGCGTGCCTCCAGCTGCAGGCTCGCTCGGACCACGGTTCCGACGAGCTCCAGCAAGAGCTCTTCGATCTGCAGTGGATCCGTCGATGGCCCGCGCAACAGCGCAGAGAACAGCCGCCGCTGCTGCAGGTAGACCTGCGCATCCGTGGGACCCTGGATGCGCGTGAAGAGCCCTTCGCTCTCGGGCGCGGACGGCGCCCAGCGGGCGAGTACCTCCGCGAGCACGCGGCGTTCGATGGCGATCCAGTCGCTCTTCTCACCCCAGACCCCCAGCGCGACACGCCGGTACAGGCCGCCGGGATTCGCAAAGACGACGCTGTTGCGGTCGGCGATGACGGTTCCCTTGGGAGTGTGCAGCTCGAACGGCACCCGCGGAAAGACCAGCAGGTGGCGAGCTCCTATCGCGTTCTCGGTGCGCCACGAGCTGTGTCGGTGCCCGATGCGCTCGCAGCCCAGAGAGGCCCAAGAGTTCTGCCACAGGAGGCGTGACGTTCCCATCTCCGATCGGGAACCAGGGTCTCTCGAGCGATACAGCACGGTGCCGCGCCTCTTGTCGAACGCGGAGAGCGCGAGACGCATCTTACGAGCTCCTCGGGTTCTTGGCGGAAGCGTGACGCCGCCTCGTGAGGCACCGAACGCAGCGGAGTTCCGAGATCCATGGCCACCGGCAGGCGCTGCCGACGCGCAGGTTGTCGTCTCCAGCCTCATCCACAGGAGCAACCCCCCTCGATCCACGTTCCCGTTCCGGCCACATCGATCCGTCCTGCCCGAGAGCCTCGGAATGCCGAGCAGGATTCTGACAGCCCACTTCGCCGCCGTAGCTATAGCTACGGTCGTGGCTCGATTGCCGGAGGTACCCGCTCCGCATCGAGTCCACCTTCCTTCCCTGACGACGACCCGGTCTGAACCACTTCCGGGGTTCACGGGCATGAAGGGTCGGGCTCGCTTCCCGTCCGCAACGACGATCCCCAGCGATCGGAACTCACCATGCTCCTCGAAGTCCTCTGCGTCCTCTCCCTCAGCCAAGGCCGAGTCCGCGTCGTCGATGCCGCCGGCGGCCCGGGCACGGATTTCACCAGCCTGCGCGCGGCGACGCTCGCGGCGGACGATGGGGACGTCTTGCTCGTGCGCTCGGGCAACTACCCGATCGGCCAGGGACCTCTGCTCGTCGGCAAGGGGCTGACGATCCTCGCCGAGGAGGGCGCGCAGGTCACCGTGACGCACCTCCAGATCGCGGATCTGCCGGCGACGAGCCAGGTGCTCGTGCGCGGAATCCACGTCCAGTCTGTCAGCGGCGAAGGGCCGCTCGCGGTCGAGCTCAGCAACAACCAGGGCCCGCTCTGGTTCGAGAGCTTCACGCTGGAGACACCGCTGGCCCTGGATCACGGTCAGGGCGGGGTGCAGTCCGTCTCCGACGCTGCGCTGGTCTTCGTGCGCAGCCAGCTCCAAGGGCCCAACCCGGCCCCCTTCATCCCCGGGCCGCACTCGCTCTCGTGCATCGGTGGACGAACGCACCTATTCGAGACCCGGATCGATGGGACGCGCGTCGATCGGTCCCTGGCCTTTCTTCCAACCGGAGCGCTCGACGTGGTCGGGGGCTTCCTGGAAGCGTACGGTTGCGAGATCCGCGGCGCGGCGGGTCGCGATGGGTTCCTGTTCCTGTGCCCCGAGAGCGGTTTCGACGGTCTGGTCCTGCGCAGCGCCGCGCACGCGAAGCTCTTCGATACGCGCCTTTCCGGCGGCGCCGCAGGTGGCGGCACGCCGACCATCAGCTGCACTCCGACCCAGACCGGGCAGGCATCGATCGTGATCGAGGGCAGCACGCTCGACGTCGCTGCCGGCGCGTCGCGCTCGCTGTCGATCCTCTCTCCGCTGCGCGCGGACGAGACCCTGCAGGTGACGCTCGTCGGACAGCCCGGCGACTCGGTGTGGATCCGCTACTCGTTGCGCGCGGGTCAGGGTCTGTCCTCGAGCCAGTGGGACGGAGAGCTCTTGCTCGGCGCGCCGCGCTCGGGGCAGTTCGTCGGGACCATCCCCGCCTCGGGCACGTTGAGCGTGAACGCGCCCGCGCCGGCGCCCTTCGGCGGCAGCGACAGCCTGGTGCTGTTCGCGCAGGCCGCCTTCCGCTCCAGCAGCGGACGGTTCACGCTCTCCTCGCCGAGCACACTCGTGGTCCTCGATGCGCGCTTCTGAGCTCGGCACTGCGTCGGGCGTCGTGGCGCGGCGCATCGGTGGGATCTGCGCGCAAACGCTCATGCCCGCCACCGTCTTGGCCGCCGGTCTGCTGTTGATCGGCTCCAGGGGTCTGGCCCAGGACGCGAGCAAGGAGACCATGGAGCGAGCCGAGTGGTTGCGAAGCTCGGTGGTACCCATCCGCTCCATCGACCCGGGGAACGAGCAGTTCTCTGACCTGATGCCGTTGAAGAGCGCCATCGGCGATTGTCGCGTGGTCGTGCTCGGCGAGGCGACTCACGGAGACGGGGCGACGTTCCTCGCCAAGACGCGCCTGATCCGGTTCCTGCATCAGGAGCTGGGCTTCGACGTCCTGGTCTGGGAGAGCGGGATGGGCGAGTGCCGCAGGGTGGGCGAGCTCCTTGCGGACGACCGGACGCCACTGGCGGACGCGGTCGAGGGAATTGCCAGGCCGTGGTCCGACCCAGCGCAGGTGCGCCCACTGTTCGAGTTTCTGCGCGCCACTTGCACGACGAAGCGGCCAATCGCGATCGCGGGCGTGGACTGTCAGCTGACCAGCCGACACTCGCAGACACTCCTGTCCGAGGCCGTGCGCAGACTCTTCGCGAAGCTGGATCCGAACCCTCTGACGGAGGAGGTCCTGCGCTGGGAACAAACGCTCGAGGTCTACCACGGAGGAAAGCGCTACGCGAAGTCCGTGGCCGAGGCAAACAGCACCGAGGAGGCCACCGACACCGCGGAGCTGGGTGACGCCTTGCTCGGGGTCGTGACCCTGATCGAAGACCAGCGTAGGCAGCTGGAACAGCGGACCGCGCCAGAAGAGGTCGAGCTCGTCCGGAGAATGTTCCTGGGCGCCGATTACCAGGTGCGCTTGATGCACGCCACCAACACGAACGGGTCGATCGCGGATGCCGCCGGGCTGAGCGCCGAGCGCGATCGGCTGATGGGTGAGAACCTCGTGTTCTTGGCGAACCAGGTCTATCACGGACGCAAGCTCATCGTGTGGTGCGCCACGAACCACGCGCTCCTCCGCGCCGCCACGATCGTCGATCCCTCCGGACGGGGCCCGAGCCCGTTCAAGGACACGGCCATGATGGGCGAGATCGCCAGGCGCGCGCTCGGCGATTCGATGTACACGATCGGTTTCACTGCCGGGCACGGTTCGGCGGGCTGGATCTTCGCGCAGGACGCCATGCCGATCCCTCTGGCGGAGCCGGCGTGGCTCGAGGCGCTCTTTGCCGGCATCCAGAAGCCCTACTCGTTCCTCGACCTTCGGGGATTGCCAGCCGCGCACTGGTTGCGCGAGCCGCAGGTCATGCGGCCGCTCGGCTACAGCCCAGCGTCGAGCGTCTGGCCCGACCAAATGGACGCGGTGATCTACATCGACGAGATGTTCCGTGCCTCGCGCGACGGGCTCGCGCCGGCCGGGTATGCGTTGACTCTCGAAGGCGGTTGAACGAAGCGGTTCGGACTTGGCGCGGACGTGCGGATGGCGGCGCCAGCGCAGGTTTGCCGCCGTTCCCCGATGTGGCGCGACGTGAAGCCTGCGGCCGCGGAACGAGCTTTGCGCCGGCGCGACAACGCGGACGAGATCTCCGCCCTCCGGCCCCTGCTGGCCATGACGATCCGCGCAAACCCCATCCCGCCCCCCGACAGCGCCGATTCGACCTCCTGGCTGGTCGCCTGCGTCTACGAGGAGCTGCGCCGGCTGGCCTACCGCGAGATGCGTGGCGAAGGCGAGCTGCCCACGCTGCAGCCGACCGCGCTCGTACACGAGGCCTACCTGCGCCTGAGTGCGGAGCGCACACAGGGGTGGGCGAATCGCGCACAGTTCTTCCATGCCGCGGCCACGGCCATGCGCCGCATCCTGGTCGATCGCGCCCGCGCGCGCGCGGCTCTGCGGCGCGACGGCGGCGTGCGTCAGCCGCTGGCGTCCGAGCCGATCGATCCGGCGACGCCGAGCACGGTCCACGAGCTGCTCGAGCTCGATGCGGCGCTGGAGGCGCTGCGCGCGGTCGACGGCGAGCTGTTCGAGCTGGTCACGCTGCGCTACTTCGCCGGCCTGACGATCGCCGAGGCCGCGGCGGTGTTGGAGCGCTCGCCGCGCAGCGTGCGCCGCGACTGGGAGACGGCGCGTCTATTCCTGTACGAGCGCATCCAGCGCCTGCGCGCTGGCGGAGACGTGCGTGCAGGCTGAGCGCTGGGCGCGTCTGCGCGAGCTGCTGGGCGCCGCGCTGGAACTGGAGCCGGAGGGGCGCGAGGCCTTCGTCGAGAACCTGGGCGCGCTGGACCGCGACCTGGCCGACGAACTCGCGCGCTGGCTCGAGCTCGCGCCCTCCGCCGCCGACTTCCTGCACGCGCCCGCCGCGCCGCTGGCCAGCTGGGAGCGACCCGCGCGCCTCGCGCTCGGTCCCGACGCGCGCGTGGGGCGCTATCGGGTGTGCGCCGTGCTCGGCTCGGGCAGCTCGGGCGTGGTGCTGGAGGCCGAGCAGGATTCGCCGCGCCGGCGCGTGGCGCTGAAGATCCTGCAACGCGGGCTGCACTCGCCGGCCGCGCTGCAACGCTTCCTGGACGAGGCGCGCGCGCTCGCCCTGCTCGATCACCCGGGCGTGGCGCGCGTGTTCGAGGCCGGGACGTTCGTGCAGGACGGCGTGACCACACCGTTCATCGCCATGGAGCTGGTCGAGGGCGCGCGCGACCTCGTGCGCTTCGTGCGCGCGACCGGCGCCTCGCGTGCGCAACGCCTGCAGCTGTTCCTCGAGCTGTGCGCGGCCGTCGGCCACGGCCACGCGCGCGGCGTGATCCACCGCGACCTGAAGCCGGCCAACGTGCTGGTGGACCGCACGGGCGTGCTCAAGGTAATCGACTTCGGCATCGCGCGCTGCGCGGCCGACGCGGCGGCGAGCGCGCGGCTCACGCTGCAGGGCGACGTGCTCGGCACGCGACCGTACATGAGCCCCGAGCAGGCCGCGGGTGCGCGCGAGGCGATCGACACGCGCTGCGACGTGTACGCGCTGGGCGTGCTGCTGCACGAGCTCTTGTTCGACGCGCTGCCCGACGGCCGCCGCCCGCGCGAGCGCGAGGCGCGCCTGCCGGGCGACCTCGAGGCCGTGCTGCTGTGCGCGCTCAGCGAGACTCCCGAGCAGCGCTACGCCAGCGCGCACGAGCTGGCCGCCGACGTGCGGCGCTTTCGCGAGCATCGCCCGATCGAGGCGCGCCCGCCGGGCTTCGCGCACCACGCGCGGCTCATCGCGCGCCGCCACCGGCGCGCGGTGCTGGCCTGGGTCGGGGGTCTGGCCTTGCTGGGCGCGAGCGTGCTGGGCTTCTCCTGGCGTACGGCCGTGGTCGAGGCGCGCGAGCGCGAGAAGGCCCAGCGCGTGACCGCCTTCCTGAGCTCGATCCTCGATCGCGCGCGGCCTTCGCTCAGCCAGCGCGGCGACGTGTTGCTGCGCGACGTGCTGGTGGAGGCGGCGCAGCGCGTCGACGACGAGCTGGGCGAGGCGCGCGCCGAGCGCGCGGAGCTGCACGCCACGCTGGGCACCGCCTTCCGCGAGCTGGGCGCGTTCGACGCGGCCGTGGCGGAGCTCGAGCGCGCCCTGGCGTTGAAGCGCGCCGACGCGCAGGACGACTACGAGCTCGCCGCCTGGCTGAACGAACTCGGCGACGTGCTGGCCTCGGCCGGACGCGGCGCCGAGGCCGAGCGCGCGCTGCGCGAGTCGGCCGCGATCGAGGCGTGCCATGCCGACACGCCGCGCGTGTTCGTGGGCATAACCGCCAACCACCTGGCGCGTGCGCTGCTGTTGCAGGGCCGGCTCGAGGAGGCCGCGGCGAGCGCGAGCCGCGCGCGCGAAATCTACGCCACCGAGCTGGGCGTGACGCACGAGGCCGTGGCCGCCGCCGAGCGCACGCTGGGCGACATTGCCCGCGCGTGTGAGGAGCTGCAGCTCGCCGAGCAGCATTACCAGAGCGCGCTCGACGTGCACACCGAGACGCACGGACCCGACTCGCTGCAGGTGGCCGAGGACCGCCTGCGCCTGGGCGCGGTGCTGCTCGATTCCGGTCGCTGCGCGCAGGGCCGCGACGAGCTCGTCCGCGCGCGCGCGCGCATGGTGGAACTCCTGCCGCCCGCGCATCCAGACCTGCTGCGGCTGGCGCAGCTGCTGGACGTTCCCTGAACGCCGCGGAGCGCCGAGAAACCTTGGAAAGCTGGCCGCTCGCGGCCGCGCCCGACGCGCTGAGGAGAGATCCCTCCTGGCCCTCCTCGAGCCGTTTCATGCACACACTCCTTCGTTCGCGCAGCCCTTCCGCCCTCGCCCTCCTCGCCCTGGCCGCGACCGCGCGTGCCCAGACTGGCGCCTACACGCTGACCGACGTCGGCGGTTCCTTGCCCGATCAGGCCTGGGGCGAGATGGGACTCGCGGATACGGGCTTCGTCGTCAGCTCGTTCCAGGACGCCGCCGGGCACTTCGTCGGCTTCCGCTGGACGCCGGGCGCGCGTGGCGCGCCGAGCTCGCTCTCGCTGCTCGATCCGCCGCCGGGCGTCGCCTGGGTCGACTACACGGCCGCCGACGTCAACAACTCCGGCGCGGTGATCGGGCTCTTCGGCCAGACGGGTGGAGGCTTCGGGCTCAGCCGCGGCTACGTCTGGAAGGACGGGGCTGCGAAGGAGCTCTTCACTCCGCTTGGTTTCAGCGCCTTCCCCGTGGCGATCAACGACGCGGGTGCCATCGTGGGTCACGCCGGTGGGCGCCCGGGGGG
This sequence comes from Planctomycetota bacterium, assembly GCA_009691855.1. Classification (GTDB taxonomy): domain Bacteria; phylum Planctomycetota; class UBA1135; order UBA1135; genus JABFRZ01. The sequence continues at coordinate 27,145 of SIAI01000007.1, forward strand.
CACGCCCGGAGCCGTGTTCTGGACGCCGGACCTCGTGCCGAGCTTTGTGGCCGATCTCGATGCGGCGCGCGACTTGAACGAGCGGGGTCAGGTCGTCGGCTACCGCATGGAGGGCGCGACCCCCGTCGCGCACGGCTACCTGTGGGACGGAACGAGCCTGACCGCGCTCGGCAGTCTGGATCCGAACGGTCGCGGCGACGTCATCCCGTACGCCATCGACGCGCAGGGGCGCGTGGTGGGCTCGAGCGAGATCCGCGGGGTCGAGCACGCCTTCCTGTGGACGGCCGCGACCGGCATGCAGGAGCTGGCCGGGCTCCCCAACCCGAATCGCGCGGCGCCCGCCGTCGCGCTCGACATCAACGATGCGGGCTGGATCGTCGGCTACACGCCGGACGGGCAGGGGATCCGCGACGTCCTGTGGGGCCCCGACGGGAGCCTGAGCCAGCTCGCCGAGCAGCTCTCCGACAAGGGGCCGGGCACGCGCTGGTCGCGACTGTTCTGGGCCCTGCGCATCAACTCATCGGGGCAGGTCGCGGGCGGAGCGCTGACCGGGACCGCGGTGCGGCCGGTGCTGCTCACGCCCGCGAACCTCACCATGAGCACACTCGTCCCCGGCACGATCGGCGTGCCCAACTCCCTGACCGTGAGCGGCGCGCGGCCCGGCAAGCCGGTGTTCGTGTTCGGCGACCTCGACGACGGCCTCGACCAGGGCTTCACGCGCATCCCCGGGCGCGCGGCGCTCGGCCTCGCGCTGGCCACGCCACGGCTCGTCTCGCTCGCGGTCGCCGACGCCCTCGGGCAGAGCACGCACGCGTGGCTCGTCCCGAGCGTGCTCGGCGGCCTCGCGGTGCGCCTGCAAGCGCTGCAGCCGAGCACGGACGCGCTCAGCAGCGTGGTGCGCGCGACGTTCTGAATCGGCCCATCTACCCGCGTGGCCCACCGGCTGACGCGTGAGCGCCGGGGGCGCGAGAGCTAGACTCGCGCCGTGGATCTGCGGCCCATCGCGACTCCCCCGAGCGACAGCGAGCGCGCCCTCGTGGACGCGTTGCTCGGCGCGCCGGGCGCGGAGCGCACCGTCGGCGTGCGCGAGGCGCGTGGGTTGCGGCATCTCTTGTTGCCGGGCTTGCACGCGCTCCAGGATCGATTCGGCTGGGTTTCGCCGGGTGCGCTCGGCTACCTGTGCGAGCGCCTGCACGTGCCGCCGGCCGAGGCCTTTGGCGTGGCCACGTTCTACGCCTTGTTCTCGCTGAGCGAGCAGCCGCCGGTCGCGCTGCACGTGTGCGACGACCTGGCCTGCCAGGCGGCGGGGGCGGAGACGGTCCTGGCCGGGATCCAGCGCGAACTCGGGGCCACGGGCGCCGCCGCTCGGGGCTGCGTCGTGCAGCGCAGTCCGTGCCTGGGCCAGTGCGAGCGCGCGCCGGTGGCGCTCTTGACCGTCGCGGGTACGGCGCCGCGCACGCGCGGTCTCGTCGCGCTCGACGCGCGGACCGGCCTCGCCGCGCTCGAACGCCGCGACGCGCCGCTGCCGCCGCGCACGGTGCTCCCGCAGTCCGGCCGCGACGGTGGACGCTATCCGCTGCGGCTCCTGGCGCGCGTCGGGCGCGCGGACCCGACCTCGCTGGACGACTACCAGGCGCAGGGCGGCTACGCGGCGCTGCGCCTCGCGCTCGAGCGCGGTCCGGCGCACGTGTTGCGCGAAGTGAGCGACTCGGGCCTCGTCGGCCGCGGCGGCGCGGCTTTTCCGACCGGGCGCAAGTGGCAGGCGGTGGCCGCGGCGCCGGCGCAGCCGCACTACCTCGTGTGCAACGCGGACGAGTCCGAGCCGGGCACGTTCAAGGACCGCGTGCTGATGGAGGAGGATCCGTTCGCGGTGGTCGAGGCCATGACCATCGCCGGCGTCACAATCGGGGCCGAGCTCGGCTTCCTGTACGTGCGCGGCGAGTACCCGCTGGCGCACGAGCGCCTGGCCGGCGCGCTGGCGGCGGCGCGCGCGCGCGGGTACCTGGGCGACGACGTGCTCGGCAAGGGCGCGCGCTTCGAGATCGAGCTGCGGCGCGGCGCGGGTGCGTACATCTGCGGCGAGGAGACGGCGCTGTTCGCCTCCATCGAGGGCTTCCGCGGCGAGCCGCGCTCGAAGCCGCCGTTCCCGGTCGAGGTCGGATTGTTCGGGCGCCCCACGGTGGTGAACAACGTCGAGACGCTGGTGAACGTACTGCCGATCCTGACCGAGGGCGTGGCGCGCTACAAGGCGCTCGGCACGGCCGGTTCGCCTGGCACGCGGCTCTTCTGCGTCTCGGGCAAGGTCGCGCATCCGGGGCTGTACGAGCTGCCGTTCGGCGTGAAGCTCTCGGCGCTGCTCGAGCTCGCCGGCGCCAAGGACGTGCGCGCGGTGCTGCTGGGCGGCGCGGCGGGCACCTTCCTCGCGCCCCACGAACTCGAGCTCGCGCTCACCTTCGAGGACACGAAGAAGGCCGGCGCGACGCTGGGTTCGGGCGTGGTGTTGGTGCTGGACGGCTCGGTCGCGCTCGAGCCCATGCTCCTGCGCATCGCGCGCTTCTTCCGCGACGAGAGCTGCGGCCAGTGCGTGCCGTGCCGCGTGGGCACGGTGCGCCAGGAGGAGCTGGTGCAACGACTGACGCGCAAGACATGCCACGGCACGCCGGCCGACGAGCGCGTGCTGCTCGGCGACCTCGGCCAGGTCATGCGCGACGCTTCGATCTGCGGCCTCGGCCAGACGGCCTCGAGCGCGCTCGAGAGCGCGGTGGCGAAGCTCGGCGTGTGGGCGGAGAGCGCGCGATGAACCGGAAACCCATCGAGCCCGCGACGAAGGAGCGCGGCACGCCGGCCACGGAGCGCACCTCCGAGCGCATCGTCGAGCGCATCGTCGAGCTCAGCGTCGACGGCCAGAAGGTGAGCGTACCCGAGGGCGCGACGATCCTCGACGCGTGCAAGGCCCTGGCGATCGACACGCCGACCCTGTGCTGGGCCGAGAACCTGACGCCGGTCAACGTGTGCCGCGTGTGCGTGGTCGAGCTCGAGGGCGCGCGCACGCTGGTGCCGTCGTGCTCGCGCAAGTGCGAGCCCGGCATGGTGGTCAAGACCGATTCGCCGCGCGTGCGCACCTCGCGCAAGCTCGTGCTCGAGCTCTTGAGCTCGTCGGTCGACCTCTCGACCACGCCCTGCCTCGACAAATGGCATGCGCACTACGGCGCCGATCCGGCGCGCTTCGGCCCGGCCGCGGCGCCGGCGCACGCCGGCGAGCGCGAGCACGCGCATCCCGGCCATCACGACACGCCCGACGGCGCGCACGCCGCGCGTGTCGCGCAGCCGCCCAAGCTCGACAACGAGCTCTTCGTGCGCGACTACGCGAAATGCGTGCTGTGCTACAAGTGCGTCGAGGCCTGCGGCACCGACGCGCAGAACACCTTCGCCATCGCCATCGCCGGGCGCGGCTTCGAGGCGCGCGTCGCGACCGAGCTCGACCTGCCGCTCACCGATTCGGCCTGCGTCTTCTGCGGCAACTGCATCGGCGTGTGCCCGACCGGCGCGCTGGTGTTCAAGCGCGAGTTCGACTTGCGCGCGGCGGGGGAGTGGGACGAAGCGCGCCAGACGCTGACCACCACCGTGTGTCCCTACTGCGGCGTCGGCTGCGCGCTCACGCTGCACGTGCAGGCGAACCAGATCGTCAAGGTGACCTCGCCGCTCGATTCGAGCGTGACCGAGGGGCACCTGTGCATCAAGGGCCGCTTCGGCTGGCAGTACGCGGGTGAGAAGACGAAACGCAGCGAGGGCTGAGGCGCCCGCGGCACCGCAGCCCTCGCCGGTAGTTTCGAGTCGGAGTCAGTAGTTCGCGCGGCGCTCCGCGCTCACCCGCTTCAGTCGTCGTCCTCGTCTTCGCCGTCTTCGCCGCGCTCGACCTCGAGCACTTTGCCATCGGTCGAGACCTCGATCTCCACCGCTTCGCCGCCGGCCGTGCCCTCGAGGGAGTAGATCTGCACGCCCTTCTCGGTCTCCTTCTCGGCTTCCTTCAGCACGAAGCCCGGCACGGCGGCCTCGGCGGCCTTCTTGACGGAAGCCGGGACCTGGTCGAGCGCGATGTCCTCGTCGCCCTCCTCCTCACCATCGTCCTCGTCGTCCTCCGTCGCCGCGACCTTGGCTCCGCTATGCGACTGCGACTTCACTTCCTGGACCGAGCCGCAGCTCGCGGCGAGTCCACCCAGAATCCAAGCGCTCATCCAGCTGGCTTTCATCGAAGTCTCCTTGTTCCGTTGCTCGTGTGGGGCGCGAAGGGGATGCGCGATGGGCCCAGTATCGTCGCGCAGGGCCGACGCCACCAGGGCCGAAGATTATGGGGGCATGACGCTCGACCGCGCGGGCGTCGAGCGTTCGAGGGCGTAACCCAGCCATAAGAACGGCACGACCTAGAGCGCCTAGATGGGGACGGGGCGACCGTTTCGGCTGCCCGAATCCCAAAGGAGTACCCCATGTCCACCACTCGATTCCGCTGGCCGCTCACGCTGCTGGCCGGCGCCCTGCTTCTCGTTCCGTCGAGTCTCGCGGCCCGTGCCCCCGACGGCGGAGACGACGACGACGACCAGGAGCAAGAGCTCACGCCCTGCGAGAAGACCGCCCGCGCGCTGCGCGAGGCTGCCAACAAGGCCGCCCAGGAGGACTACTGGATCGGCTTCGCGAACTGCCTCAACGTGAGCGATCGCCACGCCGCGCAGGACTGCCTTCACGAGAACGAGCTGGCGCTGCGCGAGGCCCGTGACCTGCTGGCCGCTCAGTTCGACGCGCGGGTGGAGCTGTGCGATGACCTGGGCGGCGACCGCTACGACCCGCGCATCGATCCGCACGACTTCGTGAGGGGCGTGAACAACCCGCTCTTCCCGCTCGTGCCTGGGCGCACGCTCGTGTACGAGACCGTCACCGACGAGGGTACCGAGCGGATCGAGGTCACGACCACGCACGCCACGAAGCGCATCCTCGGCGTGCCGTGCGTCGTGGTGCACGATTTCGTCACCTTCGACGGCGAGGTGATCGAGGACACGCTCGATTACTTCGCCCAGGACCGCGCCGGCAACGTGTGGTACTTCGGCGAGCTGTCCCAGCAATTCGAGAACGGTGAGCTCAGCGGCCTGGAGGGCTCGTGGACCGCGGGCGTGGACCACGCCAAGCCCGGGATCGTCATGCAGGCGACTCCGCGCGTCGGCCAGGTCTACCGCCAGGAGTTCCAGCCCGACGTGGCCGAGGACGCGGCCAGCATTCTCGCCCGTGACCGTCACGTGAGCGTGCCGTACGGGAACTTCAGCGGCTGCCTGCAGACGCTCGACTTCTCCCCGCTCGAGCCGGACGCGTCCGAGAACAAGTTCTACGCACCCACCATCGGCGTGGTGCTCGAGGTGGACCTCACGACGGGCGAGCGCACCGAGCTCATCGGGATCTTCTAGCCCTGGACGGGATAGCCAGCGCACACGGGCACTCCGCCCGAGAGAGGGACGGTTCCCCGTGCGTCGCGCGATAATGCAACGGTAATCCGGCTGGCCAGCACAGCAGTAGGATGACTACGGATCCGCCCGCCCGCTCCAACTCCCGGAGGTGCCTGTGTTCAAGACGAGCCTCGTCCTCTCCTGCGTCGCACTGACGGCCCTCGGCTGGCAGCAAACGAGCCCGCGCTCGTCCTTGCCGCTCAAGGAGGAGCGCATGATGCTCGAGTACAACGTCACGCTGGGTGAAGCCGTCCTGCGCGTCGAGGCCGAGAGCGAAGAGGACCTGGGCCGCGTGCAGGTCAGCAAGGCGAACGGCGATTGCCTGTTCGTGCTCGAGGCCCCGAGCGGCGCGGTGCGCGGCCTGTCGGGCTTCAAGATCGAGCTGCAGGAAGGCAGCCTGGCGGACATCCTCGCCAACTACCCGGAGGGCCTCTACTCCATCCGCGCGCGCACGGCGGGCGGGAAGGTGGCGCTGGGCAGCGCGCTGCTGTTGCTCGACCTCCCGCCGGCGCCGCAGCTCGTGTATCCGTTCGAGGGCGCCGTCGTTCCGGTCTCCGGGCTGGTCGTGCGCTGGCTCGCCGACCGCCAGGCGAGCGGCTACCGCGTCGAGATGGAGCAGGGTGAGAGCGACGGCCTGGTGATCCAGCTCCCGCCGGGCAAGAACTCGCTGCAGATCCCCGACGGCATCCTGGCGCGCGGCGCCGAGACCAAGCTCGAGATCGCCGCGCTGAGCGCGAACGGCAACCGCACCGTGGCCGAAGTGAGCTTCACGACGCGCTAGCGCGTCCCCTGCGTGCGTCTCCTGATCGTCGAGGACTCCCAGCCGCTGCGCGAGTCGCTGCAGGCCGGCCTGACGCAGGAGGGCTTCGCGGTCGATACCGCGGCCGACGGTGAGACCGGCCTCGCCTACGCGCGCAACAATCCCTACGACGTGCTGGTGCTCGACCTCTTGCTGCCCAAGCTCGACGGCCTGGGCGTGCTGGCCGGGCTGCGCGAGAAGCCCGAGCGTCCGCACGTGCTCGTGCTGACCGCGCGCGACCGCGTCGAGGACCGTGTGGCGGGCCTGAACGAGGGTGCCGACGACTATCTGGTCAAGCCCTTCGCCTTCGACGAGCTGCTGGCGCGCATCCATGCCCTGGTGCGGCGGCGCTACGCGGGGCGCACGCCCACGGTGGGCGTGGGCGAGCTCGTCCTCGACCTCGTCGCGCACAACGCCGCCTACGCCGGCAAGGCGCTGGAGCTGACCACGCGCGAGTACGCGCTGCTCGAGTACCTGGCGTTGCGCCGCGGGCAGACGGTCAGCCGTGAGGAGATCGAGGACCACATCTACGGCGTGCACAAGCTGCCCTCCAGCAACGCGGTGGACTCGACCGTGTGTCTCTTGCGCGCGAAGCTCGGCGCGGGCAAGGACCTGATCCGCACGCTGCGCGGGCGTGGCTACGTGCTCGACGGGCCGCGCGCGTGAAGTCGATCCGGCGCACCCTGCTGACGAACCTCGTGGCCAGCGCCGCGTGCGTGCTTACCCTGGCGGGTGGCGCGCTGTACGTCGCCGTCACGCGCGCGCTCGAGGCGCAGTTCGACCAGAACCTGGTCGACCGCGTGCAGGGTTTCGGCTCGATCCTGTTCCAGGACAAGGAGCAGGTCGAGTTCGAGTTCTCCGAGCAGATCATGCCCGAGTACGCCGCGCCCGCAGACGAGACCTCGCCGCGCCCGGACTACTTCGAGCTGTGGTTCGCCGACGGCGAGCTGCTGGAGCGCTCGGACTCGCTGGACGGCGCCGACCTCGCGCTGCCCGCCGAGCCCGGGCCCACACCCGTGCAGTGGGACGCGCCGCTGCCGGACGGTCGCGCGGGACGCTTCGTCGCGCAGCTCATCGAGGTGCACCACGTGTACCCGGAGGAGGGCCCGGACCGACCCCTGGCGGCGCGCGTGCGCGTCGTGATCGCGCGCGGGCGCGAGGAGCTGGTGGCCGCCGAGCGGCGCGTGCTGTTTGCCAGCGCGGGTTCGTCGCTGCTGTTGATCGCGCTGATCGCGGGCTTCTCGTGGCTGGCGGTCGAGCGTGGGCTCGCGCCGGCCAAGCGCCTGGCCGCCGAGCTCGACGCGATCGAGGTCGAGCGCTTGCCGGCGCGCTTCGAGGTCGGCGAGCTGCCGGCCGAGCTGACGCCCGTGGCCGCCAAGACGGACCTCTTGATCCGCCGCGTGGACGCGGCGTTGGAGCGCGAGCGGCGCACCACCGCCGACATCGCGCACGAGCTGCGCACGCCGCTCAGCGAGCTCCTGACGGTGGCCGAGGTCGCGCTGCGCGACGGCAAGGATCCAGACGGCGCGCGGCGCGCGTTGGTGACCGTGCGCGATGTCGCTGCGCGCATGGGGCGCTCGGTGGCGATGCTGCTCGAGCTCGCGCGCCTGGAGATGGGCGCGGTGCGCGTCGAGAGCGCGCCGGTGGACCTCGGCGCGCTGCTGGCCGAGCTGTTGCGCGCGCAGGAGCCGACCGTGGCCGCGCGCGAGCTGCGCGTGCACAACGCCGTCGCCGCGCCCACGATCGTGCGCGGGGATCGCGAGGTGCTGCGCATCGTCGCCTCGAACCTGCTGGGCAACGCGCTGCACTACGCCACCCCGGCGAGCAGCGTGAGCTGCCGTCTCGAGCGCGAGGGCGAACGCTGGCGCCTGGTGGTCGAGAACCACACCGACGAGCTCGAACCCGCCGACCTCTCCTCGCTGGCGCAACCCTTCTGGCGCAAGGACCGCGCGCGCTCCGACCGCAACCGCACCGGCCTCGGTCTGGCGCTCTCGCGCGCCCTGGCCGAGCGCGCGCAGTGGCGCCTGTCGTTCGAGCTGGTCGAGAAGACCTTCCGCGCGACGCTGGCGAGCTGAACTTCTATTCGCCGGCCGCCTGCACGGCGAGCAAGACTCCTGGAGTGGCGGAAAGCGCAGCGCGGAGACGCAGAGAGCGCGGAGACTCGCGCAGAAGGAAGGAGCCTGGGCCTCCGCGGTTCAGCCTGCTGGAATCCGACGCTGCGCAGGTCTTCCGCCCCGCTCCCCGTTCTTCCTCCGTGGCGCTCCGCGCTCCGCGCGTCTCCGCGCTGCGTTTGGGTTGCGGGCGGTGCACGCGCTGAACGACTTGTTCTTTGGAAGCGCGCGGCCGCTCGCTCAGCGATTCAGCCGCTCGATGGCGACCTCGCCCAGCGGTTCCGGGTGCTTCACGCGCAGGCTCTCGGCCCATTCGCGCTGGAAGTCGCGGTCGAGGCGGCGGTGCACGAGGGCCACGAGGGTGAGCGCGAGCGCGGCGCCGCAGCTGGCCATGAGCATGTCCTTGTGCGCGTCCCACACGTCGCCCTGCGTGCCGAGGTAGGCGGCGCCGAGGTCGCCGCCGAAGGCCTCGGCCGCAGCCCACTCGATCAGCTCGTACAGCATCGAGGTGGACATGACCACGTCGAGCGGCAGGAAGTAGCCCCAGAACCCGCGCGCGTCGGCCACGCGCACGAACAGCTCGCGCATCGGGTAGGCCAAGAGGAAGCCGTAGCTGAAGTGCACCAGCCGGTCGTAGTTGTTGCGCTCGAAGCCGAGCAACGCGTTCAGGCGCCGGCCGGCCAAGACCTCGAACCAATCGTCGTAGGGCACCTCGGCGTAGGTGTAGTGCGCGCCGACCTCGTGCAGCACGAGGAAGGTGAAGATCAGCGAGTAGGAGAGGCGCGAGAAGGGGAAGCGCTTCCAGGTCAGCACCAATCCGGCCACGCCCGCGGCGGCCAGCAGGTTCTCCAGCAGCCAGTCGCTGCGATACAGCGGTGCGATGCCGAGCGCGACGCCGAGCGCGAGGATCACAGCCAGCAGCGTCAGTGGCAAGCGCGTGGAGTGCCGGTGCATCGCCTCAGCTCGCGCGCTCGTACAGCACCACGCCGTCGCTTACGACCCTCACGCCCACCGGCAGGCCCGCGCGCACGCTGGCGGTCACGCTGCAGAAGTCCTCGAACTGTTCCAGACACTTCTGCACCTTCGTCGGCTCGACGCCCGGCAGCTCGGGATGGAGCTCCACGGCGATGCGCCCGACGCGCAGGCGCTTCTGCTCGTTGCGTACCAGCGTGGCGCGCGCCGTGGTGCGCAGCTTGCCGACCTCCACGCGGCTGCGCGACAGGCAGAACAGGAAGCTCGCGCTCAGGCAGTTCGCCGGCGCGGTGGCCAGCATGCGCGTCGGGTTAGGGCCGCCGTTCTGGCCCAGCGGCGGGCCCTCGTCGGTGACCAGCGCCGGGATGCCGTCGCCGAACTCGGCGCGGAAGCGATAGCCGTCGAGACGTTCGAGCTCGATCAGGAAGGAGTCGCTCATGGCCGTGCGGGGAGCTCGGGGTGGCTGTTCGACGCGAGTCTAGTGTCCCGTCGCGCGACTATCGCGAACGATCCGCCGCGCTGGGCCGACGTCGAGCTGCCTGGGGTCTCCTCCGACCAGCGCAGCGAAAGCTCGTCGGCGCGCTTTGGCAGCCCTCGATCCATCACGCGCGCGGCGCGGTAGCCCGCGCGGCTCCCTGGATGCTCAGCGCTCCGCTTGCATCCGCGTTAGCCGCAGGCGCACGCGCCCGTCGGGGCTCAGCGGCTTTACCTGCGCGAAGAGCTGCAGCACGACCAGGATCCACTCGCCCTGCTCGGCGCTGAGCTCGGCGCGCGGGGCCACGGACAGGACGAAGGGTCCGGGACGCTCGAGGACCAGGCGCGCGCTCGCGTGGCGGCGATGACTCAGCGTCAGGCGCAGCTCGAGCGGGAAAATGCAGGCCTCGCTCAGCTCGCCGCTGAGCGCCAGCCCTCCGCGGCGCGTGGGCAGGAGCGTTGGCTCGAAACGAAAAACCCGTGGGCGAGGGGCGCCCAACCCGCCCTATCCTTTGCGCCTCCCCGCCGTCCGGAACCCGACGACCATGATTTCGACCCCCTTCCGCTGCCTGACCCTCGCGCTCGTCCTCACCGTGGCCACCCCGGCCCAGGAGCTGTCCGTGCTCGATCCCGCGGCGACGCGCTGGATCACGCAGGAGGTCTCGGGCGATGCGGCCTACGCGCACATCCGCTTCATGACCACGACCGTGCACCGTCCGCGCGGCGGCAGCGATGGGCTCATGAAGGTCGCACGCTACTTCGAGGAGCGTGCGCGGGAGATCGGGCTGGACGACGTGCAGCTCATCCTGCAGCCCGACGACACGCGCCCGTGGAACGCGAAGTTCGCCGACCTGTGGCTCATGACGCCGCAGCCCGAGCGCCTGGCGAGCACGCTGCAGACCGCCGTGCACCTGGCCGACTTCAGTCGCGCGGCGGACGTCACGGCCGAACTGGTCGACATCGGCGCCGGCGCGGAGGCCGACTACGCGGGCAAGGAGGTGAAGGCGAAGCTCGTGCTCACCTACGGCTCGCTCGGCGGCGTGATGCGCGAGGCCGTGCAGAAGCGTGGTGCGGCGGGGGTGATCTGGTATCCATCGCCGTTCTCTCCGGGCAACGGCATCGACGGCGGCGGTATGACGCGTCCGGACCAGATCCGCTGGCAGTCGATCTCGAGCGAGGACGGCGACGGCGCGCCACCGACGTTCGCCTTCGTGCTCTCGCTGCGTCAGGGGCTGCTGCTACGCCAGAAGCTCGCCGGCGCGAAGGAACCGTTGAAGGCCCACGCCGTCGTCGAGGCGAGCTTCGACTCGACCAACGGCCCGAAGCCCTGGCAGGTGCTGGTCGAGGGCTTCATCCGCGGCAGCGACGCGAGCGCGCACCAGGACGTGGTCTTCACCGGCCACATGCAGGAGGAGGCCTACTCAGCCAACGACGACGCCAGCGGCTGCGCCTCGACCCTCGAGGTCGCGCGCGCGCTGAAGGCGCTCATCGACAGTGGCCGCATCGCTCGTCCCAAGCGCAACCTGCGCTTCTGGTGGACCACCGAGATCTCCAGCGAGCGCCAGTACTTCGCCGACCACCCCGAGGTCGCGCGCGAGCTTTGGGTCGATGTGAACCAGGACATGGTCGGCGCCGACCAGTCGCTCGACATCATGAGGAAGCAGTGCGTCACGAAGCTCCCGGCCGCGCGCTTCCACTTCCTGAACGACGTGACCGAGGCGGCGCTCGAGTACGTGGTCGCGGTTAACAACTTCGAGCTGGCGCAGCTCGAGAACGGCATCGCGCTCTATCCCGAGCCGCTGGTCGCGCACAAGGGCAGCTGGCAGCGCTTCAACGCCGAGGCGATCTACTTCCACACCAGCACCGACCACATGACCTTCCTGGAGGCGCCGATCGGGATCCCGGCGATCACCTTCACTAACATGCCCGACCGCTACATCCACTCCAGCGACGACGACCTGTGGAACATCGACGCCACGCAGCTCGGGCGCTGCGCGGCCAGCGCGGCGCTGATCGGCTACACGATGGCGAGCGCGGAGGAGCGCACGCTGCCGCGCCTCGCGCCCGAGGTCGTCGGCCGCGGCGCCGAGCGTCTCGCGCGCAACCTGCACGTCGCGCTCACCGCGCTCACGCCGAAGGCCGCGCCGAGCGCGTTCCACGAGGGCCTCGACCAGCTCGCCTTCGCCGCCGAGCGCGAGCGCCTGGCGCTGCGCTCGCTGAAGGACGCCGGCGCGAAGCCCGCCGAGCTCGACGGATGGCTGGCGGCGCTCGCGCAACGCGAGACGCAGGCGCGTACCGAGCTCGAATCCGCCTGGCGCCGCGTCTCGGGCACGGCGACCTCGCCCGCGCGCACGAGCTCGGAGGCCGAGACGCGCCTCGCCAAGCTGCACCCCGCGCTCGTCGGCGGACCGCGGGAGTTCCAGACGAAGCGCGACGCGATCGCCGGCGTCCCCGGGCTGCACGACCTGATGGCGTATGAGGTCATGAACGCGATCGACGGCACGCGCTCGGGCCTCGACCTCGCGCGCTTCGTGGCCGCCGAGGCGCGCGAGGCCGGCGCGCACTACTACGGCACGGTCACGCCCGAGGCGGTGCTCGCCTACCTCGAGAACGCGCAGAAGAGCGGGCTGGTGAGGCTGGAGTAGCGAAACGAAGGGGCCCGAAAGCCGTTGCGTGCCCTCGCGTGCTCAGCGGCGCGCGAAGAACAGGAGCTCCGTCTGGTGCCACACGTCGTCCAGCAGATCCCCGTCGCCGTTCAGGTCCCGGCCCTGGTCCGCCTCGGCCACCGAATAGAGGCTGTGGTCGCGGCCGTCCGGCGGAGTGGAGCGCACGGCCAGGCCCGTGTTCGTGAGCCGGCGCGTGGCTGATTCGTAGAGGTGGAGCACGCGGTCGAGGGTGTCGCCGTCGCCGTTCAGGTCGCGGCGCTGATCCTCGTCCAGCGCCACCAGCACGATGTCCCCGCCCAGCATGCTCGCCGGTAGGGTCGCCGCGAGATGCGTGTTCACGAGCTCACCGCTGCCTTCGTCCCAGGTGAAGAGGACGGTGTCTTCCCGGTCGCCGTCGCCGTTCCAGTCGCGCCGGGCGAGGTCCTCGTCCGAGTGGATCAAGAGCCCGTGCTCGGCGGGCTGCACCCTGCCGGCGATTCCGAGGTTCAGCGTGTCGCCCGAGCGCGGGTCGTAGAGCAAGGGCACGTAGCCCGCGAGCACGCCGTTCCGGTCCAGGTCTTCGCCCTGGGCTTCTTCGTCGACCGAGATCACGAGCCGCTCGCCCAGCGCGCTCACGCCGATGGCCTCCAGCTCCGTGCTCTCCAAGAGGTCCTGTTCGGCGTCGTAGAGCCACACGACGCGCGTCGTGTCCGACCCGTCTTGGACGGCCACGACGAACGGCTCGATCCCCGGTAGGTCCACGAGCGGGAGGAATGGGCCGAGGTTGCGGCTCGTGCCGGTGCGGGGATCGTAGACGACGTGCTCGGTCCCACGGGTGTCGTCGTGCGCGAGGATCGACCAGCGCCCGCGGTGGGGCGCAGGCGCGCTCGGGCCGCCCCCGAATGCGGGCTCCAGGACGAAGCCGGTGAGCTGCAGCGTGCGCGCTCCGACGTCGTAGAACGCGGCGACGTAGTCGCCTTCGTCTCCGTCGCCATTGAGGTCGCCGAGCTCGTCCTCGTCGGCCGCCAGGGCCACGAACTCGCCGGACACCGCTCTGACCTGCAGCGCGCCTGGCGCGCCGAGGCTGCGCGTCTCGCCGGTGCGCCGGTCGTGCACGAAGGGCTCGGTCACGTAGGAATCGGTCCGGCCGTCGCCGTCGCGATCGACGGCTTCGCGCGCGACGTCGAACGCCAGCAGGTCCCTGGTCGTGACCACGAAGGTCACCGCCAGCCCGAGATTCGTGACGCTGGCGCTGTCGCGCTCGTAGAACGCCAGCACGATGTCGTCGGCGTCCCCGTCGCCGTTGCGATCGCGACCGCCGGTGGCGAGCTCGCTCACGCCGAAGGCGAGCGTCGGGCCCAGGCTCATGACCAGCGGCGACAGGCCGTAGCCGGACGAGGGCCCTTGGCCGAGCACGAGGCCGGTGTTGGTCACGCTGTGCTGGTACAGATCGAGGACGTGGACCACGGGGTCCACCGTATCGCCGTCCCCGTTCAGGTCGCGCCCCTCCTCGCGCTCGGACACAGTCAAGATGTGCACGCTGTCCCCGTCGAACGCGGTCCCCGTGAGACCGAGGTTGGTCGTGAACGTGCGATCGAGGGGAGCGCTCGACGAGCTCGGGTGGCAGGCCGCCGTGACGAGCGACAAGAGGAACGCGAGCGCAACCGGACGAAGTGAAGCCATGGGATTTTCCAAGGATGTGGGGCGCGCCTGTGCGGGCACCCCGAGGCCCAGGATTCCAGAGCGGTGCAAGGACAACATGGAGCCTCCTGATCCGCAGGACTTGCGCCGAAGGGCAAGGGGCGGGCCATTGTCGCCCGGCTGGAGAGGACCGAGTCTCTTCGAGACAGGCTGGGGGGTGCGCCTTTCCTCGCGTTGGCGAGCCCCCCGGAGAGAAGCCACCTCGATCGACCGTGCGCGAGCGCACACTGCGAGTGCGGATCGGCGCACTCGACCGCCCCCGTCCGAGGCCGTGTTGGCGCACCTTCGAGCACGCGCAAATGTGTGGGCCGGCAAAGATGGAGTCGCGCCGCCGGTACGATGGGAGGCGTGACAATCGCTCGCTGGTTGTTGCTCGGTTGCCTCGGCGCGGGAGCGCTCGCGAGTGCTCCGCTCGCCGTGAGCGCTCAGGCCGACGTCGAAGCTCTCGTCCTGAGGCTGGGCTCGGAGGACGACGCCGTCCGCGCGCCGGCGATCGAGGAGCTCGCCAAGGGGGGCAAGAAGGTGGGCGAGCGCTTGCTCGCCGAGTTCGCCTCGCGGACAGCGAGCGAGCGCACCGTGACCGGCGTGGTCGAAGTCCTGGGCAAGATGAGGAGGACCGGCGCGCAGCTCCTCGGGGAGCAGGTCCTCCGGCCGATCGACTCCGGCTCCATCGAGCCGATCCTGAGCGCCCTGCGGGCGGTCGGCATCTGCGGACCGCCCGCGGCCTGGACGGCGCCTTCCCTGGTGAAGCTCATCGAGCGCAAGCCCCTGAAGGCCTACCTGCAGGCGTACCTCGAGGTGAAGGACACGGCGATCATCACCCTCGGCCGACTCGGGCCGACGACTCCCGCCGCCAGGGCACTGCTGAAGCGTGAGGTCGAGGCGCCCGAGCTTGGCACGCGCGTGTCCAGCGCCTGCGCGCTGTGGTGGACGGGCAGCGCACCGGAGGACGTGTATCCCGTGTTCATCGAGGCGC
This sequence comes from Planctomycetota bacterium, assembly GCA_009691855.1. Taxonomy (GTDB): domain Bacteria; phylum Planctomycetota; class UBA1135; order UBA1135; genus JABFRZ01. The sequence goes on from SIAI01000007.1 coordinate 42,312, forward strand.
TCGCCGCGAGCGACATGCCGCTGGAGCGCGCGATCTTCGGTCTCGGAGAGATGGGCCCGCACGCGAAAGAAGCGTTGCCCAAGCTCGCGAGCCTGAACGAGCGCGTCCAGCCGCAGACGCGGATCACGATCGACGAGGCACGGCGCAAGATCGAGGGCTTCCTGGCGCCGAACGGCCCGCGGCCTGTCGAGACGGGCAAGTAACCGCCCGCGCGCTTGCGCTGCGACGAGCCCGAGCTCGGCCGTGTTCGGCTCGTGTCGTTCCATGGATCAGGCTTGTGGACTCCCTCGTCGTCTGCTGAAATACGAATTGCATTCGCATTCGACCCATGCCCGAACCCACGCCCACCCACGCGCCCCTGCACCCGCAGCAGGAGCGCAGCCGCCAGACGGCCGAGCGCATCACCGCCGCGGCCCTGGCGCTGCTCGAGCGCAAGAGCTTCGCCGAGCTGTCGGTGGCCGAGATCGCGCGCAAGGCCGGGGTCAGCGTGGGCGGCTTCTACGCGCGCTTCCCCAGCAAGCAGGCGCTGCTGCAGTACTTCGACGCCACGATCGTCGAGGGCATCCTCGAGCGCGCGGCGCGCGAGCTCGACTCCGAACGTCTGGCCGACGCCGACGCGCGCAGCGTGGTGACGAGCTACATCCGCCTGGCGGTGACCATGTTTCGCCGCCACCGTCCGGTCTTGCAGCAGGTCGCGCTGCGCTCGCGCACCAGCACGGATCCCGCCTTCAAGCAGCGCATCCGCGACGCCAACGCCTTCCTGCACGGCCGCTTCCGCGCGCTGCTCGAGGAACGCCGCGCCGAGCTCGGCCATCCCGAACCGCGCGTGGCCATCGACCTCGGCCTCACCTTCGTCTCGGCCACGATGCGCGAGTACGTGCTGTTCGCCGAGTTCCGCCCCGACTTCGCGCCGCTCTCCGACGCGCGCCTCGTGCGCGAGCTCAGCGACGCCTTCTGCGCCTACCTGGGCATCGCCAACAAGAGGAACAAGTCATGAGTCTCGTCGCCCGTCTGCTGCTGGGCCTCTCGTTCGTTGCGCTCGGCGCGTTCGCGCGGGGCCAGGACGCCGTCGAGCCGCTGGACGAGGCCAGCGCGGGCGAGCTGCGCGCGGCGCTGGCGCAGGCGACCCAGCCCGCCGCGCCCGGCGGGATCCTGGCCGTGCTGCGCCGCGGCGAGCCGTGCTTCGTGCAGCCCTTCGGTCTGGCCGAACTCGAGAGGCACGAGCCGATCACGCGCACGACGATCTTCTACCTCGCCAGCGTGGCCAAGCAGTTCACCGCCGCCTGCGTGTTGCACGCAGCCGCGGCGGGTAAGCTGGCGCTGGACGAGCCGATCACGAAGCGCGTCTCGGGCTTGCCCGCGAGCTACGGCGCGGTGCGCATCGTGAACCTCGTCGAGCACCGCGGCGGCGTGCCCGACATCTACGACCTCGCCATCGGCCTCGACCTCGGGCGCGCGGCGCTGGCCTCGAACGCCAGCGCGCTGGCGTTGCTGCGCAAGCTGCCGCAGCTCGACTTCACCCCCGGCACGCGCTTCCGCTACTCGAACTCGGGCTACGTGCTGCTGGCCGAGGCGCTGGGCGTGGCCACGCAGAGTTCGCTCGCCGCCTACGCGCGCGCCAACCTCTTCGCGCCGCTCGGCATGAAGAGCGCGCACTTCAACGGCGACGCCGAGCTCGCCAAGCTGCCGCGCGCGCGCAGCTACCACCGCGCGGGCGACGCCTGGGAGGCCCTCGAGATCACGACTGGACTCATCGGCCCCGGCGGGATGTGGGCCAGCCTTGACGACCTCGCGCGCTGGGAGCGCGCCGCCTTCGAGGGCGGCTTCGGCGACGCAGCGTTGCGCGCGCGTCTGGTGCAGCCGCCCGTGCTCGGCCCGCTCGCCTGGCTGCATCCGACGCTCGGAGCCTACGGTGCCGGCGTGATGCTGAACACGGACCGCGGCCTGCCGGTCGTGCGCTCGGCCGGCGAGGCCTTCGGCTTCCAGGCCGAGATCCTGCGCTACCCCGAGCAGGAGCTGTCGATCGTGGTGTTCGCCAACGCGGACCTCGAGCTCGACAACCTGGCCGAGGACACGGCGGGGGTCGTGCTGCGCGAGGAGTTCCGCGCGGCGCGCGAAGCCTCGGCCCGTGACGCCTCGAGCTCAGCGCGCGCCACGCCCGCGGATCTGGCGCGCTTCGGCCGCTTCTGGCGCGAGGAGGACTCGGGCGTCCTGTGGGTGCTCTCCTTGAAGCCGGAGCGCATGCTCGTGACCTCGCTGGGCGACTGGAAGTTCGAGCTCGCCTACGCCGGCCCCGCGCGCCTCGTGAGCCGAGACACACGTGCTCCCGCCGAGTTCGTGTTCGAGCCCGCCAGCGGTCCCGCCACGCGCATGCTCGTGCGCTCGGGCGGCGTCGAGGTCGCGCGCTGTCGCCCGCACCCGTTCCCGCCGGCGCAGCGCGCCGAGCTCGACGAGCTCGCCGGCGAGTACACGCTGACCGCGCTCGGCGTCACGATCCGCCTCCAGGCCGTGCAGGGTGGCCTGCAGCTCGCGCAGCCGCACGCGCTCGGCCCGAACTACGTGCTGCCTCCGTTCCAGGCGCTGGGCGAGGACTTCTTCGCCTGCGACGCCGGCGCGTGCCTGCAGTTCCACCGCGACGCGGCGGGCGAGCTCACGGGCCTGCGGATGGACGTGAACCGTGCCTCGGCGCTGGAACTCGTGCGCCGCTGAGCTCGATGCGCTGTGCCCGCTCCGCCAGCGCGCACAGGCCGTTGGCCAGGCGCATCTGTTCCGGCGTGCGGCACTCGGGCTCGAACAGCGCCGGCGAGGCGACGACGATGCACGCGCCGCGCGCGCGGCTGGTGGCAACGTTCAGGCGGTGCGGGTCGTAGAGGAACGGCAGACCGCGCGGCGCGTCGAGCGGGGTCGAGCTGGTGAGCGAGTAGAGCACCACCGGACGCTCCTGACCCTGGAACAGGTCCACGGTGCCGATGTGCAGGCCCTTCAGCGCGGTCGAGCGCGACAGCGCGGCGACCTGGGCGTTATAGGGCGCGATGACGAGCAGATCGTCGCGCGTGAGCGCGCGCACTACGCCCTTCGCGTCGGTCCAGGTCACGCCGGGCTGCAGCAGGTCGGCCACGACGCGCTCGAGCATCGCCACTTCTTCGCTGGAGGAACTCTGGTTGCCGGCGTGCTCGACCTCGACCAGGAACAGACCGGAGCCGGCGAAGCGCGTCGGGCCGTCGAGGCGCTGGAGCTCGCAGCCGGCGTGCGCGCGCAGCCGCCCTTCGTAGTACAGCGTCGAGGTGAACGCGCACAGCGCCGGCGGAAGACGCCAGGTCTCGGCCAGGAACAGACCGCGCTCGGGGCGGATCGTGGGTTCGCCGCCGAGCAGATGAGCGAGCGCGGAGACGTCCGCGCCCTCGGGATGCGCGCCGCGCTGCGGTTGCTGGAGCTGCTGCGGATCGCCGAGCAAGACGAGGTTCTTCGCCGCGCGCGCGCAGGCCAGGACCTGTGCCAACGACATCTGCCCGGCCTCGTCGATGAACAGGGTGTCGAGTTTCGCCTGCGCCGCCTCGGCGGCCCACAGCCAGGCGACGCCGCCGACGACGTGACCGCGGTCGAGCGCGGCGAGGGCCTCGTCCTTGTCCTCGCTCTCGAAGAGGCCCGGCGGCAGCGCCGCGACGGACAGCGCCTTGGGCTTGTGCGTGCAGGCGAGCTCGGCGCCGAGCTCGCGCGCTGCCGCGAGGCTCTCCAGCAGCAGCGTGCGCACGACCTTGTGCGAGACGGCGCTCACACCCACGCGCTGGCCCGCGCGCGCGAGCTCGACGACGAGGCGCGCGCCGCAGTAGGTCTTGCCCGCGCCCGGCGGGCCCTGGACGGCCAGCACGCCACCGTCGAGCGCGCGCGCGACGCGCCGCGCGGCCGCCAGGGGCTCCTCGCCTGGACGCTGCACGTCGCCGGTGTGCACCGGTCGCGTGCGCGGCCCTCGCGCCAGCAGGAGCTCACGGGCCGCGCGATGCTCGGGCCGCGCCGAATCGAGTCCGTGCTCGGCCACCCAGCGCCCGAGCTCCGCCACCGCGCCCGGCAACGGGCCGGGCGGCACGCGCTCCTGGACGTGCACGGCCCACGGATGGCGGTCCTTGGCCTTGAGTACCTTCTCGACGTCGACGAGGCCCTGACCAAGGTCGATGGCGTGCACCGTGCCGAGAGCGTCGGCGCCGTCCGCCGTCGGCGCGTGCACGTCGCGCAGCTCGTCACCGACGTCGAGCGCGACCTCCTGCGGCGGGAAGCGATAGCGGTGCAGCGGCTTGCGCTTGCCCTTCGCGAGCGGGAGCGCGCTGACGAATTCGAGGCCCACGAGCGCCTTGCGCTCGCGGCGCAGCTCCTCGTCGTCGAGCTCGCGGCGCGCGAAGAACTCCCACCACGTGACGCGATCCTCGCGCTGGAAGTACTCGAGCAGATGCGCCAGCAGCCAGCGCGCGCGCTGCTCGTCCGTGCGTGCCTCGGCCTCGAGCGGGATGCCGGCGACGAGGCGCTCGAACAGCGCCTTCAGCTCGGCGTCGCGCTCCTCGCGCTCTTCCGAGACCGCACCGTCCTTCAGCGGCGGGCGCTCGAGCGTGGCGCCGTCGGCTTCGAGTTCCGCACGCAGCTCCTCGAGCCAGCGCTGCAGCGCGATCAAGGACAGACAGTCGTCCTGGTTGTAGCCCTGCACCGCTTCGCGGTCGGCCGGCTCGATCAGGTGCCCGATGCCGTTCTCCAGCGCGGCGGAGACGCGCTCCAGCGCCGGGCGCGCCTCGTCGCGTAGATCGACCGCGCGCCGGTAGCCGAAGTGCGCCTCCAGCGGTTTGAGCGAGTAGCTTTCGACGCTCGCGCGCACGCCCTGACGCACGACGGCGTACAGATCGACGAAGCGCTCGGCGCGCAGCAACACATCGAGCTCGCGCTCGCGCGTCGCGTGCCGGCTGGCCAGACGCTTCAGCGCGGAGGGCTCGTAGGGCGCGTAGTGGTAGACGTGGAAGGCGGGGAAGCGCCGGACGCGCGCGCTCAGGAGATCGACGAAGCTCTCGAAGGCGCGCTTCTCGGCGTTGCGTTCGAGGGCCCACAGCGCTTCGTAGTGCGCCGCGCCGCCTTCGTCGCACCACGCGTAGCCCAGCAGGTACTCGAGTCCGCCCGCGCCCGGCGCGCCCGCGAAGGGATCGCCCTCGAAGTCGAGGAACACGTCGCCCGCGTCGGGCTCGGGCAGGCGCGCGAGGCCGCGGCCGGGCTCGGGCGGCAGGAGCTCGTGCCGGGGCTGCTTCTCTTCACGCTCCTGGAGTTGCAGCCGCGCCTGGGCGTGCAATGCGTCGAAGGACTCGCGCTGACCGCGCAGCGGAGCCTCGTCCAGGGCCTGCGGCGCGCGCGCGAGCGCGGTGAGCGACGGGCGCTCCTGACGGCGCAGCTCGTCCGCCTGCGCGCGGCGCATGCCGGCGACCAGCGACAGGTGGTCGTCGGCGCGACGGCGCGTGTCGCAGCGCTGCCACCAGCGGCAGATCTCGCAGTGCTCGACGGGCTCCGGGTAGGGCTCGGTCTCGGCGCCGGCCACGAACGCGGCCAGGCGAGCCTTGATCTGGCGGTAATAGGCCGCGAAGGCGTCGAAGCGGAACTCCTCGCCAGGGAAGCCGGCGCCGGGCTTGACCACGCGCAGCGTCGTGGCCGGTGAGCCCTGCAGCGTCGCGAGGAGGTCCGCGTACAGACACAACTGCAGCACCGTGCCGCCGCGCGTCTCCTGGGCGAGCTTGGTGTCCTGCACCTCGTACGACCAGGCGAGATCGCGACTCGGCGTGTTCGTGCGCACGAGCACGTCGGCCGAGCCCAGCCAGCGCCCATCTCGTAGCGCCGCCTGCACGATGACCTCGACGCCAGCTTGCACGGCTGCGCGCGTGCGCCGTTCGGCCTCGGGACGCGCGAGGCCGTTGAGCTCGAGCACCTCACGCTCCTGCGAGCGCAGCCAGGCGACGTAGGCGCGCTCGTGCTCCTCTCCGCGCTGCTTCAGCCGCTCGAGCGCCGGATCCTTCCAGCCGGGCTTGGCAAGCTCGCCGCGGGCCACCCGCCGATCCAGGAACGAGAGGTGCGCGCAGGCGAGGTGGTTGGCCAGGTCCGAGGCGGATAGCTCGAGCTCGCCGTTCTGGAGCCGCACGCCCTAGAGCGCCCGCCCGCAGCCCTGACAGAAGCGCGCATCGGCCTCGTTGCGACGCTTGCAGTGCGCGCATTCGAGCATCACGACCTGCTTCGCCTGGCGCGCCAGGCCGGCCTCGTCGAGCGCGTCCTTGGCGAGGCCCCCGGCCATGCGCGCGTAGGGTTCGAGATCCTCGCGGGCTCGCTCGGGATCGAGCACCACGCCCGAACCCGCCAGCCCGCGCGCGCCGACGCGGCTCAGGACCTTCCCCCCGATCACCAGAGCAATGCCGAGGAGCGGGCGCAGAAAGGGCGAGTCAGGACCGTTCGTGAACGGCTCGCGAGTTCGGAAGACGCTCAACACGAAGATCAGGAGGCCGAGCGCGATCAGCGCGATGCCGCCGTAGTGGGCCGCCTTCCGCTCTGCTGAGACCGTGCGCACCATGGGACTCCTCCGCGTCCCACTCTATCCGCGCGCAGCGCGGCGACGGCGTTACTTCCCGTAGCGCAGCTCGACCACCGAGGGCTTCACCGGCGCGTCGTTGGGCGGCAGGTACAGCACGAACAGCCGGTCGTATTCGTCGTCGCCGAGCTGCGGACCCTGGGGCGTCTCGTTGAGGCCGGAGAGCGCGACGCCCAGGCGCGCGGCGAGGGCCGGCAGCGTGTTCGAGTGGCCGGAGACGACGATCACGCTGCCCGGTTCGGCGCTGACGAGCTCGGTGGCTAGGGCCTCGAGCTCGGCCGCGGGGCGCACGTCCACGCCGAGCTTCAGCCGTTCGGAGAGCGGCGCGAGCGTGGCCTGCGTGCGCTGGTATTCGCTGGCGACCAGGCGCGTCGCGCCGCAGCGTGCCAGCGTGCGCGCGAGCTCCTCGGCGCGTTCCTTGCCCGCGGCGGAGAGCTCCGGGTCCTTGGGGTCGCCCTCGGTGCTCTTCTCCGCGTGCCGCACCAGGATCACCATGCGCGGCGCGAGGCGCATCTGCGCCGTGCCGCGCGCGTCGTGCCCACGCGCCAGCGCCAGCGGCAGCGCGGCGAACAGGGCGACGGGGAAGAACAGGACCAGGCGGCGGGGGAGGCTCATGCGCTCCATGGAACGGACCCGGCCTCCGTGCCGCAAGCCTCGCGCGCGCCGACGGGTGTTTTCCATCCTCCAAGCGCGGAACGGCGGCCGGATTCGGGTCCCGCGCGGCGCGGTGCGCGTCGGGTCAGGCCACGCGCTGTGGCCGGGCGGAGCCGCGCTCGATTTCCCGCACCAGCTCGTGAGCGGCCGTCAGCGACGCGTTGCGCTCGTGCCGCACGAGCTCGATCGCGGCGAAGCGTTCGCCGCGCGCCAGGAAATCGCGCACGCGCTGCTCGAGCCCACGCCCATCCGGGAGGTCGAGGTCCACCTCGCGCGGCTCCTCCAGGCGCACTTGCTTGCCGAGCTCGCGCAGCAGCGCGCGCGACACGCGCTCGACGCGTACCAGCCCCTCGGCGGAGACGAGCACGGGCACGTGGTTGCTGCGCGTGCGCCCGCGGATGCCCAGGCAGCGTCTCTCCGGGCCCTGGCGCGTGCGCTCGCGCTGGACGAGCTCGGCGAGTTCGCGCGTGTCGATGTCCAGCAAGCGCAGCTCGAGCCAGCCGAAGTTGTGCGTCGAGCGCTCGCCAGCGCGGCCGCGCTCGTAGGACTCGCGCACGGCGCGAACCGAGTCGATCTCGGCGTAGCGCAGGAACGCGACCGTCGGCGCGTCGTCGGGGAAGTGGCGGTTCTGGTACGAGCGCAGGTTCAGGTACAGGCCCTCGTCGGTGGTCTTCACGATCCAGTTCGTGGCGCGGAACGAGCTGCGCAAGGCGCCGGCGAGGGCGCAGAGACACAGCAGCCAGCTCCCGCCCACGATCAGCGCCACGGGCGCCACGGCCAGCCACACGTACCACGGCAACTCGCCCGCGATCGTCAGGAGGCGCGCGTGGTTCACGAGCGCCAGCGCCAGCGGCGCGGACAGGCTCGCCAGCAACACCAGGAGTCCGAACCACCCGTGGCGGAAGGTGCGCGTGACGCGTTCTCTTGTGACGTCGGCCGGGTGCAGGAGCTGCATGGTCCTTGGTTCGTCCACGCGGGCACCCACGCTGAACCCCGGGCCCGAGTTGACGCCGCGCGAGGCTATCCTTGGGTCCGTGGAGGACCCGCTCGTCGATGAACTGCTCTCCGACCTCGCCCCGCTGGGCGAGCTCCTCGCGCGGCGCATGTTCGGCGGCGTGGGCCTGTACTGCGACGGTGTCTTCTTCGGCTTGCTGGCCGAGGGCGCGCTGTACTTCAAGGTCGACGAGGCGAACGTCGGCGCCTATCGCGCGGCGGGCATGGAGCCCTTCCGTCCGTACCCCGGGCAGGCGCCGAGCGTGCTGGGCTACTACGAGGTGCCGCTCGAGGTGCAGGAACGGCGCGAGCGCTTGCTCGCGTGGGCCGAGGGCGCGCTGGCGGCGGCACGACGCCGTGATGCGGCGAAGACGAAGACGAAGCGACCCGCGAAGAAGGGCGCGAAGCGCGTGGCGCGTGCCGTACCCCTCGAGAAGCTGCTCAACCTCGGTCCGCAGAGCGCCGCCTGGCTGCGCGAGGCGGGCATCACGACTGCGGCCGAGCTCGAGCGCCTCGGCGCAGTCGAAACCTACCGCCGCGTCCTGGCCACGGGCGTCGCGCCGACGCTCAACCTCCTGTATGCCCTCGAGGGCGCGCGCCTCGGCCTGCGCCACGATCGGCTGAGCGCGGAGGTGAAGGAGAACCTGCGCGCACGCCTGGGGCGCAAGTCGCGCTGAGCCGGCCCTACAGCCCGAGCTGCTTGCGCAGTGACTCTTGGCCTTCGCCGTGGAGCTCCCAGTACTTCATGCGCTGGCTGCCCGTGAGCTGCGCCGAATCGAGCAGCTCGGCGCCGCGCGACCAGGACCAGGAGAGCAGCCGGTGGGGGTAGGCGCTCTCGATCGCCACCGAACCGGTGCGACCGTCCGAGGCCTCCAGGCGGTAGAACACGGCCGCGAACGCGCCCGCCGGGACCGTCACGTTCTGCGGCGCGGCCTCGCGCGTGACCTCGAGCTCGCCCCAGCTCGCCTCGCCGTGGCGCAGGCGGCGTTCGAAGGTGTCGGTGAGATACGGCAGCCTGCGCGTCTCGCCCGGCGCGAGCACATGACCGCGCAGGCCGCGCAGCCAGACGAAGAGCTGGTCGCCGAACAGCGCATCGGGCTTGGCGTCGAGCTTCTCCTGCACGGTCTCGCCCTGAAAATAGCTGTGCACGTCGAGGGCCACACCCTGCGGGCGCACGTCCAGCTCCTCGTAGACGTGGCCGCACCACTCGGCGCTCGAGAAGGTGAGCTTCAATGGCGCGAGCTCGTTCACCCCCACGAACACCGAGCTCATCGTGTTGTAGTCGTAGAGCCCCGTCTGGAAGTCGCGCACGAGGTTGAGCTTGAGCACGGTCAGGACCTCGCCCTTGTACTCGGCCGGACGATCGACCTTGACGTGCTCCTTCGCGCCCATGGACTCGGTGACGAAGATCGCCACGGCCTCGCCCGTGCGCAGCTCGCCGTAGCGCGTGCCCTGCCAGCGGTAGCCGTTCATCTCGGCCTGGCCGTCGTACCACAGCGCCTCGAACTCGCCGCCCACCAGCGGCTCGGCGGGCTTGGCCGTTCCCTGCGGCGCGGGCGAGCAAGAGCAGGCGAGGAGCAAAGGCAAGAGCTGGGCGAGCGAGTGAGCGAGCATGGGCGCAGGATACCCATGGAGCTCGAAGCTCGCGCGGAGAGAGGCGCGCGCGTTCGAACTCGTGCGCAGGTCACTCAGGCACGCGCCGCGCGTGCGTCGGGAGCGTACCCTGTTCGCCCACCGCACCTCCGCTTTTCGCCCCACGCACGCCCGATGAGCACCACCTCCCGCCCGCAGTCCTTCGCCAATCACCGCGCGATCCCGCCGCTGCCCTACCTGCTGGCCGGGCTCGTCTTGCTGGTCGAGACGATCCACCGCGCCCGGCTGGCCTTCGCGGCGCCGGACTTCTGGAGCGTGTGGGCCGTGCTGGTCGGCGTGGCGCTCCTGCTGGTGTTCGCGGCCAGCCGCCGGCGCGCGCAGATCGTGCAGGACCGCGTGATCCGGCTGGAGATGCAGCTGCGCCTCGAGCGCCTGCTGGGCGCGGGCCGCAAGGCCGACATCGAGCGCCTCACGCTGCCGCAGCGCATCGCCCTGCGCTTCGCGGGCGACGCCGAGCTGCCGGCGCTGTTCGAGCGCACGCTGAAGGGCGAGTTCGCGCGCGCGGACGACATCAAGCGCGCGGTGAAGGACTGGCAGGCCGACTGGCTGCGCGTGTGAGCGCAGCCGTGGCCGAGCCCGAGAAGAAGAAGAAGCCCAAGCTCTCCGCGGGCTGGCGCGAGACGCGCGAGCTCCTCAGCCGCCACCGCGGGCGGCTGCTGCTCGGGCTGGTGCTGACGCTGTTCAACAGCCTGCTCGGCTTCGTGCTGCCGGCGACCTCGAAGTACCTGATCGACGACGTGATCGGCGGGCGGCGGGTCGAGCTGCTCTTGCCGCTGGTGCTGATCGGCGGCGCGGCGACGCTGCTGCAGGCGGGCACGGGCTACGCGCTGAGCCAGATCCTGGGCGTGGCCGCGCAGCGCCTGATCAACGACATCCGCAAGGAGCTGCAGGCCCACGTCGGCCACCTGCCCGTGCGCTACTACGACTCGACCCAGACCGGCGTCTTGATCTCGCGCGTGATGAACGACGCCGAGGGCGTGCGCAACCTGGTCGGCACGGGCCTGGTGCAGCTCGTCGGCGGCGTGATCAAGGCCACGCTCGGCATCGGCGTACTCTTCTATCTGAACTGGCAGCTCACGCTGATGATCCTGGTGGTGCTGGCGGCCTTCGGCGTGTCCATGGCGGTCGCCTTCCAGAAGTTGCGCCCGCTGTTCCGCGAGCGCGGCAAGATCCAGGCGGAGATCACCGGGCGCCTGACGCAGACGCTGGGCGGCGTGCGCGTGGTCAAGGCCTACGTGGCCGAGCCGCAGGAGGAGCGCGTCTTCGCCGTCGGCGTCGAGCGCCTGTTCGACAACGTGCGCCGCTCGATGACCGGCGTCTCGGCCACGACCGCGATCTCGATGGGCATCGTCGGGCTGATCGGCATGCTGCTGACCTACTTCGGCGGGCACGCGATCCTCGACGGCACGATGACGCAGGGCGAGTACTTCATGTACTTCTTCTTCATCGCGCTGGTCACCTTCCCGGTCATCTCGATCGCTTCGATCGGCACGCAGATCACCGAGGCCTTCGCCGGCCTCGACCGCATCCGCGAGATCCGCGCGGTCGCGCGCGAGGACGACGGCGACGAGCAGCGCGAAGCCTGCGCCGAGCTGCGCGGCGACCTCGCCTTCGAGGGCGTGGGCTTCGAGTACGACGCCGGGAAGCCGGTGCTGCAGGAGCTCTCCTTCCGCGCTCCGGCCGGCTCGACCACCGCGCTGGTGGGCTCGAGCGGTTCGGGCAAGAGCACGCTGGTCAGCCTGGTGATGGCCTTCAACCGCCCGAAGAGCGGGCGCATCACCGTGGACGGCCGCGACCTCGAGCGCCTGCGCCTGCGCGACTACCGCGCGCACCTCGGGGTCGTGCTGCAGGACAACTTCCTGTTCGACGGCACGATCGCCGAGAACGTCGGCTTCTCACGCCCGGCGGCCACGCGCGCCGAGATCGAGGCCGCCTGCGCCACCGCGCACTGCGACGAGTTCGTGCAAAAGTTCGAGCAGGGCTACGACACCGTGGTGGGCGAGCGCGGCGTCAAGCTCTCCGGCGGCCAGCGCCAGCGCGTGGCCATCGCGCGCGCGCTGCTGGCGCGCCCGAAGATCCTGATCCTCGACGAGGCCACCTCCAGCCTCGACAGCGAGAGCGAGGCGCTGATCCAGGACGGCCTGGCGTCGCTGCGCAAGAGCCGCACGACGTTCGTGATCGCGCACCGCCTCTCGACCATCCGTTCGGCCGACCAGATCCTCGTCGTGGAGAGCGGCAAGATCGTCGAGCATGGCACGCACCGCGAGCTCCTGGCGCTCGCCGGGCGCTACAAGGAACTGCACGACCGCCAGTACAAGTTCGAGAGCGAGCGCTTCGTCAACCCGGGCGAAGAGCTGGCGCCGGGCTGATGCCGCCGTCCACGGCGCTCACTCGCCGAAGCGCTGCTTCACCGTCTCCAGGAACACATCGGCGTGTGACTTCTCGCCGTCGCGGTGCGGGTGGCCCACGGCGGGGTTCGCGTTGCGCAAGTCCTCGAAGGACGTCAGGCGCGTGATCAGCTTGCCCTCGGGCGAGAGGAACACGAAGTCGAGCGGGTACTGGTGCTGCTCGAGCAGCATGGTCGCCAGGGCGAAGTGCTCCTTGCCCAGGCGCTTCTGGATGTCGTCGATGATGATCCAGGTGCTGACGAACTTCTGGTTGATCGTCTCGATCACCCGCGCGTCCGAGAGCAGACCTGCTCTCAAGTCGGTTCCACTGGGTCAACAACTCTGGTCGTCGAGCGGGCTGGTCAACACCACCGCGAAGATCGGCTTGTGCAGCTCCTGCGCGAGGCCGAGCATCTCCTCGACCGGCACCCAGTCGATGTCCATGAACTTGTAGAAGGCGCGCTTGAGCTGATCGTGCGCGTCGTCCAGCGCGAGCGCGCCCGCGGCGTCGGCCTGCGCCAGCCGCCCGGCGTCGCCGCCGACGAGCTCCATCGTCTCGACGTGCTCGAAGACGATGTTCGTGGCCTTGTTCTTGGGTTGGTCCGGGAGCTTGAAGGTCACCGTGAGGTTCACGTTGACCGGCCGGTCCGTCGGCACGCGCAGCTGGAAGGCCTCGACCGTGCCGCTCTTCCGGTCGACGAGCATGCGCCCGAGGAAGCACGCCGGCGTGTACAGCACCGCGCCCTCGGAGAGCACGAACTCGGCGTGCACGCGGAAGAGGATGTCGAGCGACTCGGGCGTGACCGCGCGCAGAATGGCGAAGGCCCCCGGCGGACCGGGCCGGCGGCCGTAGGGCTGGCGGTAGCGGTCGAAGTGCATCGACGTGCCCGCGTGGAACTGCCGCAGCAGCGCCTCCGCTTGCTCGAGGTCGATCTTCCACATCTGCCCCACGCCCGTGATCTCCTGCGGCAGGAACGCGGACAGCTCGTGGGCGCCGTAAGTCGCGTGCTCGTGGGCCGGGACCGACTCGGTCAGCAGCGCGACGATGTCGTCGGGGATCGAGTACTCGGGTGCGGAGGTGCCGTCGATCACGCCGAGCTTGATGCCCGTGCGCTTCGACTCCATCAGGGTCGGCTTCCAGTGCGCGCTCACCGCGAGGGGACCCTGCCCGTGGAGTTCCGCATGCACATCCCCGTGGAATCCGTCCGGCACCGCCACGTCCGGGTTGGTTTGGACCGTCTCGTACTCGAACTTCTGCTTCCCGCCGGCCGTGTTCGCCTTCGGCGCCGCCGACGCGGACTCCGCGGGAGCCTTCGGCGCGGGGGCCTGCTCGCCGCAGCCGCCGAGGGCCGCCAGCAGGACGAGGGTCACGCCATGGAGCGTCTTCATCGGGTGTTGCCGGGACTCGAGGTCTGCGTTCTCTGTCGTGTTCTCTGCTGAATCGAGCCCGTCCTCATGCTACCCGCTCGGCCAGCGCTGCGGGAGGGCCGGCGCACGCCGGCAGGAGCTCGCTACCATCGCGCGATGATCGCGCCCGGCATCCTGCGCTTCGACAGGCCCAGCGCGAGCCTGCGGGCCTTGGCGTTCCTCGAGGGGCTCTCCTACCTCGTGCTGCTGTTCGTGGCGATGCCGCTGAAGTACCTGGCGGATCAGCCGCCCGCGGTGCGCGTCGTCGGGTCGCTGCACGGCTTCCTGTTCGTCTGGCTCGCGCTCTCGATCCTGCAGGGCCTGCTGAAGCGCGGGAAGCCCTTCGCCTGGGGCCTGCGCATCGGCATCGCCTCGCTCGTGCCCTTCGGCACGTTCTTCCTCGACCGCGAGCTCTCGGCCGAGGACGAGGAGCAGCGTGCGCGCTAGCACGCTCGGGGCTGTCTTTCTGGGAGCGCTGCTCTTCGGCTGCGCGCTCGCCTGCGTCGCGTTGCAGGCGCCGACCGTCGTCGGCTCCGCTCTTGACTGGCCCCAGGGCCCAGGGCCGCGCGGGGACTGGAGCGTCCAGGGCGCGGCTCCACCGCTGCGCTTCAGCGCGCGCACGGGCGAGAACCTGAGGTGGCGTGCAGCCCTACCCGAGACGGGGCAGGGGGGCATCACGGTCGTCGGCAACCGTCTGTACGTGGCCACGATGGCGCCCTGGGATCCGGCGCACGCGCTGAGCGCGGCCGAGGCCGAGCGCTTCGCGCACGCGACCGAGGGCCGCAGCGTCGTCGGCACGGGCATCGACGCGCATGCCTTCGACGCCGAGACCGGCAGGCTCCTGTGGACGCGTCGGATCACCGGCACCGTGCCCGCGATCTACTCCTATCCGTTCTCGGACGCGACCAGCGCCTCGCCGGTCGCCGACGCGACGCACGTGTGGTTCACGAACGCGAGCGGCACGCTCGCGTGCTTCACGAGTGAGGGCGAGCTCGTGTGGCAGCGCCGCTTCACGCCGACTTCCGACGGGCCGTTCAACAAGCAGTTCGAGCCGTTCCTCGTCCAGGACGGCGCGCGCTCGGTACTCGTGCACATGGAGCCCTTCCCCGCGCCCGATGCCGATCCGAGCGAGCTCCACGGCCGCTGGCACCACCTCGTCGGCCTCGACGCCGAGACTGGCGAGCTGCTGTGGACGAGCGCCGACGCGCTCACGCAGTACAACGCGCCGACGCTGGTCGCGAGCGCGCAGGGTCCGTGCGCACTGCATGCGCGCGGCGGTCCCCACGACGTGCCCGAGCGGCCGGTGGGCGTCACGCTGACGCGCCTCACGGGCGAACGCGCGGGCACGGCCGTGTGGCGCTACGAGGACCCGCGCGGGAACCACGAGGGCGCGCTGCAGACGATGGCCCACGACGAGCGCTTCGCTTATTGGGCCCTGCGCGACCCGCGCAGCGCGCTGGTCGTGCTCGACCTCGCCACGGGCGCGGAGGTCGCCGAGATCTCGCTCGTGCACGGCGTGAGCGTGACCAGCCACGACGCCGCCAGCGGCGCCTGGACGACGCAGAGGGGTATCGACCTCGAGCTCGGCGTGTTCCCCGCGCGCTACTCGCTCATCGCCGCCCACGGCCACGTCTTCTTCCAGTGCTACGCCGCCGCCTTCGGCGCGACGACCGTCGGGCCGGCCTACTCCTTCGCGCGCGTCGATCCCGCGGCCCACACCGCCGAGTACCTCGAGGTCCCGACCGACGTCGTGCGCGGCACGCCCGACACGTTTCTCTGGCGCACGCCGCGCTCGGCGCGCGCGCTGAACAGCCGTGGCGTCGAGGTCACCGGCGACGAGCGCTCGCGCTGGGACGGCTGGGACTGGGTCTTCAACGGCTCGCCGACGCGCGTGAACGAGCGCCTGTACTTCACGCTGGCGAGCGGCGTCGTGTACGTGCTCGATTCCAGCCGCGAAGCCTTCGACGCGCAGTCGCTGCTGGCCCTCGACGACCTTGGACCGAGCGGCGCGGTGTGGAGCGCGAACTCCATTTCGTACGCCACAGGCCGCCTCTACCACCGCACCGCCGCCGAGCTCTTCTGCTTCGGCGCGCGCTGAGGCGGCTACACTTCCGCCGTGCGCGTGCACCTCGTCGACGGGACCTATGAGCTCTTCCGCGCTTGGTTCGGCGCTCCCAAGGCGAGCGCGCCCGACGGGGCCGAGGTCGGCGCCGCGCGCACGCTCGCACGCCAGCTGCTGAAGCACGTCCGCGAGCAGGAGATCACGCACCTCGGCGTGGCCTTCGACCATGTGATCGAGTCGTTCCGCAACGAGCTCTTCGCGGGCTACAAGACCGGCGCGGGGCTCGAGCCCGAGCTCTACGCGCAGTTCGAGCTGGCCGAGGACGTCACGCGCGCGCTGGGCTTCGTCACCTGGCCGATGGTCGCGTTCGAGGCCGACGACGCGCTGGCCACGGCCGCGACGATCTGCGCCAAGGATGCGCGCGTGACGCAGGTATGCCTGATGACCCCCGACAAGGACCTCGCGCAGTGCGTGAGCGGCACGCGCGTGGTCACGCAGTGGAAGGAGCGCGTGCTCGACGCGGACGGCGTGCGCGCGCGCTTCGGCGTGGCGCCGGCCTCGATCCCCGACTACCTCGCGCTGGTGGGCGACGAGGCCGATGGCATCCCCGGTTTGCCGGGTTTCGGCGCGCGCACGGCGGCGACGCTGCTGGCCGCGTACGAGCACCTGGAGGCGATCCCTGCCGAGTCGAGTGTGTGGCGCGTCGAGCTGCGCGGCGCGGCGAAGCTCGCGCACACGCTCGTCGAGCGCCGTGACGACGCGCTGCTCTACCGCCGACTGGCCACGCTGCGCACGGACGCACCGCTGGCGGAAGACGTGGACGCGCTCGAATGGCGCGGCGCCGAGCGCGCGGCGCTGGAGGCCGTGTGCGCGCGTCTCGGCGACCCGAAGCTCCTGGAGCGCGTCACGCGCTGGCGCGCCTGATCAGCGTGAGACCTTCGCCGGCGGCGGCGTGCCGACCGCCACGCTGAACGGCTTCACCCACGTCTTCCACGCGTCTTCGAGCGCTTCGACCTTGCCGCCGCCGAAGCCGTCGTCGAGGGCCTTGCTCGAGTGCGCCAGCGGGGTGCCGTAGACCTGGCGGAAGTAGTACCAGAGCCCGGCGCGGCCGTGGCCCACGACCTTGTCGCCCTTCAGGACCGGCGGATCGGCCTCGATCAGGAACGAGACGAAGCTCGCGCAGCGCGCCTTGCACAGCGGGATGTTCGAGCTGTTGCCCACGAAGTAGTCGTAGGAGAGGCCGATCAGGTTGGTGAGCTCGTTGCGCACGCTGAGCAGCGGGTGCGGCGGGCTGATCGTCTCGAACGTGCGCCGCGCGCTGTTCCAGTCGAGGCGGAACGTGCCGTCGAGCATCTCGCTGAACTCGGGGAAGCCGGGCTTGCCGCCGCAGTGCAGGGCCACGTAGTGTGCGAGGCCGGTCTCGACCCAGTGCGCGCTGCGGTGCAGCTCCGGGTCGGGCGCGCCGCCCTTGATCTTGCCCAGCACGAGCGTGCTGTAGATCAGCGCTTGCGTGGCGAGCTCGAAGAGCTCTTCCGGCCGCGCGCCCTCGCTGGTGTAGAAGGTGCGCGCGACGTTGTGGCCGCCCTTGCTCACGCTCTCGTCGCCGGAGGGATCGTAGTAGGGCTCCTTGCGCGACAGCGGCTGGAAGCTCTCCAGGTTGCGGTGCACCAGGAAGGTGATCTTCTCGTCGCGCGGATCGTCCACGTCCTCGGTGGCGGCGATCAGCTGGGCGAGGTTGCGCATCCACCACAGGTACAGACCCTCGAGGTCGTAGAGGACCTCGAGCGCGCGCTTCAGGCCGGCGTCGCTCTCGACCACGAAGTGCTCGCTCTCCAGGACCAGGCGGCTGTTCCACTCGTAGCTCAGCTCGGTGAACTTCTTGGGCGTGACGTTCTTGCCGTCGATGAACCAGCTCCAGCCGCTGTTCATCGGCTTGTGGCCGAGGAACTGGTGCGCGCCGGCGTGCTCCGGGTCGAGCAGCAGCACGCGATACGCCTGCAAGCGCGCCATGAACGGCAGGCGCGCGCGCGCCGCGTCCTCGACCAGCTGCCATTCCTTGTCAGCCGAGTTCCCGGCCGCGCGCACGCCCATGAAGCTCGCCAGGCGGTCGCGCAGCTTGTCCACGCGCTGCACCTCGGTCATGGGGAACGCGTGGCGGTGACCGCCGTCCACCAGCAGCACGACCTGAGCCGGATCCCAGGCCTCGATCACGACGCCCTTCTGCTCGGTGCCGTCCTTCAGCAGGATCGAGTCGCGCGTCCAGTCGAACTCGCCGTCGCCCCAGGAGGCGCAGACGAGCGCCAGGCACAGCGGCAGGAGGCGCGACCCAGTTCGACTGCCGCTCTGCATGGCGCGAGGATAGCAGAGGGGCAGCCTTACGCTCCTTTCGCGCAACCGCGGTCGGCCGGACGGAGCGGGCCACGCTGAGGGCGGATACGCTTCGCGCCCTCGAACCCCTGTGAGGAGCCCGATCATGCGCGCAACGCCCACCCTCCTGTTCTTCGTCCTCGCCTGCAGCGCCCCGTCCGCCGCCATCCAGGACACGAAGCCTGACGAGAAGAAGGAAGACGACAAGAAGGAGCCCGAGAAGAAGGACGCCGCCAGCGCGCCGAAGTCCTTCACGAGCTCCCACGTCGGCACCTTCCACGACAAGAAGGTCGCCTACACGGCGACGGTGAGCGAGACGATCCTCGAGAACGACAAGCACGAGCCCGAGGCTGCGCTGTGGTCCACCGCCTACGTCAAGGACGGTGTCGAGGATCCGGCCGAGCGCGCGGTGACCTTCCTGTGGAACGGTGGGCCGGGCTCGGCCTCGCTGTGGCTGCACATGGGCGCCTTCGGACCGAAGCGCGTGGACGTGCCCAGCGACGCGCGCGACGACGGCGGGCCGCCCTACGGCCTGCTCGACAACACCGGCGCGTTCCTGGACGTGTCCGACATCGTCTTCATCGATCCCGTGGGCACGGGCTTCAGCCACGTGCTCGACAAGGGCGAGGGCAAGGACTTCTGGGGCGTGCAGCAGGACGCGCGCTCGATCGCGCGCTTCATCCGCCAGTGGATCAGCAAGGCGAACCGCTGGAACTCGCCCAAGTTCATCGGCGGCGAGAGCTACGGCACCACGCGCTCGGCCGCGGTCGTGCACGAGCTCGAGGGCAGCTTCGACGACATCGCCATCAACGGGATCCTGCTCATCTCGACGATCCTCGACTTCACGCTCGACTCGAACGCGACCGGCAACGAGCTCGGCTACGTGGCCATGCTGCCGACCATGGCGGCGACCGCGCACTTCCACGAAAAGACCGGCAAGGGCGTGGAGCTCGAGGCATTCGTGCAGCAGGCGCGCGAGTTCGCGCTCAACGACTACGCGCACGCGCTGTTGCAGGGCGAGTCGCTCAGCGCCGCCGAGCGCGCCAAGGTGCGCTCGGCGCTGGCGCGCTTCACCGGGCTCTCCGAGGGCTACCTCGAGCGCTCCAACCTGCGCGTGCGCCCCGACCGCTTCCAGAAGGAGCTCCTGCGCGAGCAGGGCCTCACCGTCGGGCGCCTCGACTCGCGCTACACCGGCAAGGACCTCGACGCCGCCGGCGAGTCGCCCGACGAGGATCCGTCCTTCTACGGCATCGACGGCGCCTATGCGACCGCGCTCAACGCCTACCTGCGCGGGCCGCTGAAGGTCGACGTGCCGGACCACTACAAGGTCATCGGCGGCCTCGGCGGTCCGTGGGATTGGGAGCTCAACGATCCCTTCTACTTCAACGTCGCGCCCTACATCGGCGAGGCCATGCGCCAGAACTCGGGCCTGCGCGTGTTCGTCGCCGCCGGCTACTACGACATGGCCACGCCCTTCTTCGGCGCCGAGTACAGCCTCAACCGCTCGGGCGTCGTGCCCGAGCGCGTCGCCTTCTCCTACTACCACGCCGGGCACATGATGTACGTGAACCACGAGGCGCTGGCAAAGCTGCAGGCCGACGTGCACGACTTCATCGTGAAGACGCTCGCGCGCTGAGCTCGTCGTCGGCGCGCAGGAACGGGCGCAGCTCGCGGTCGAACAGCAGCGCCGACACACGGTCGTGCCGGCATCGATGGCGAGGAGGGTGGCGCTCGAGGCGCCCCGAGCCTTGTGTCCAGCTGCCTTGGTTCGGCAGCAGATTCCGCCGCCATTGGCCGGCTGGCAAACGCGCTTCGACCACGGGTCCGCCGAGAGGAGCGGCGCGCTACGGGGGACCATGACACACCTAGCCCTTGCGCGATCCGGCCTGGGCGGCGATCCTCTCCCTCGACATCCGGAGTGATCCACCCTGTGGTGGATCCGGCAACCTGGGAGGGCATCCCAAGGTGCCAGAGCCGTCCCTGAGGCGGCCGATGGGGTCCGCGGCGCGTTGCCGCGGGCAACGAATTGCCTCGCGCGGCGGATGCCGCGCGCTCCGGCGGTCTCCAACCGAGAACCAAGGAGCCTGCCGTGACTCGAGCCCGAAACGAGCGTCCGTCCCCGACCGACCCCTCGAACAAGGACCACCACCTGTGGCGCAACGGGCGCCTGTGGTGGATCGCGTTCACGTTCCACACGCACGAGGGTAGGAAACACCGCGTGCGGCGCTCGCTCGGGACGGGCGCGGTGGAGCTGGCGCGCGAGCGGCGCGATGCGTTGCTGGCGCAATACGCGGCACGGCCGGGCTGGAGGCTCGCGCTACGTTTCGTCCCGCCCGGCGCGCACGAGCAAGAAACGAGCGAGCGTGAGCCCGCCCTCCACCCGTGCCGCGGAACGCCCGGCTTCCGTGTTCAACCCCTGAGCGCCTAGAGGAGAGCCCCGCCATGAGCCCGCGCCTCGTTCCGTGCTCGAAGTCTGCCTTCGCGACCCGCGCCATCCACGGCGCGGGCGAAACGGATCCCGCGACAGGCGCGCTCGTCGCGCCGATCGTGCAATCGACTACCTATCGCCAGCTCGGGATCGGCCGCGACCTCGGGCACACCTACAGCCGCGCCTCGAACCCGACCGTTGCGGCCCTCGAGCGCGCGCTCGGGAGCCTCGAGGGTTCGTTGCCGGCGCTGTGCACGTCGAGCGGCATGGCCGCGATCACGACCCTGTTCCTCGCCACCCTGCAGCACGGCCAGCGCGTCGTGTGCGGCGACGTCGTCTACGGCGGCACGGTGCGACTCCTGCGCCAAGTGCTGACCGCGTTCGGAGTCGAAGCGGTCTTCGTCGACACCTCCGACGGGCCGGCGCTCGGGCGCGCGCTCGTCGGAGGCGCGCGCATCCTGTTCCTCGAGAGCCCGGCCAACCCGACGCTGAAGCTGACGGACCTCGCGGCGGCCTCGGCCGCGGCACGCGCGGCCGGCGCCCTGTGCGTGGTCGACAACACCTTCCTGACGCCAGCGCATCAGGATGCCTTCGCGCTCGGGGCGGACGTCGTCCTGCACTCGACCACGAAGTACCTCGAGGGACACAACGCGACGCTTGGCGGAGCGCTGCTGACGAAGGATGCAAGGCTGCGCGAGCGGCTCGACCTCGTGCGCAAGTCGCTGGGCACGATCCAGGCCCCGTTCGAGGCCTGGCTGACGCTGCGCGGATTGAAGACGCTGGAGCTGCGGCTCGCGCGCCACGCAGCGAGCGCGCTCGCGCTCGCTCGGGCACTCGCCTCGCACCCGGCGGTCGCGCGCGTGCACTACCCGTGGCTCGACTCGTTCCCACAGCTCGAACTCGCGCGGCGACAGCAGAAGAGCGGCGGCGGGATCGTCGCCGTCGAGCTGGCGGGCGGACTCGCGGCCGCGAAGCGCTTCGTCGAAGCGCTCGAGCTCTGGTCGCTGGCCGAGAACCTGGGCGCCCCCGAAAGCATCGTCACGCACCCCGCGACGATGACGCACGCCGCCTACACCTCCGAGGAGCGCGCGCGGCTCGCCATCACCGACGGGCTCGTGCGGCTCTCGGTCGGACTCGAGGATCCAGCCGATCTGCTTGCCGATCTGGAGCAGGCCCTGCGCGCCGTCGAAACGGCGGAGGTGAGCGCGTGAGCGCGCCTGTCGTCGTCCTGAAGTTCGGCAGCTCGGTCCTGCGCGGACTCGCGGACCTGCCCGAGGCCGTGAACGAAGTCTACCGCCACTATCGCGCGGGCGCGCGCGTCGTGGTGGTCGCCTCGGCGCTCGGCAGCACGACCGACGAGCTGCTGGAAAAAGCGCGCGCGCTCGCGGCGGACAG
This sequence comes from Planctomycetota bacterium, assembly GCA_009691855.1. Lineage (GTDB taxonomy): Bacteria > Planctomycetota > UBA1135 > UBA1135 > JABFRZ01. The sequence goes on from SIAI01000007.1 coordinate 64,256, forward strand.
CGAGCACGCCGAACCCGAGCCCGAGGCCCTGGCCGCCCTGCTCGCGACGGGCGAGCGCGCCGCGGTCGAGTACCTGACGCTGGCACTGCAAGCGGCCGGCTTGCCGGCGCGCTCGCTCCCGCCGGAGCGAGCCGGGCTCTGCGTGGCTGGTACGACGCTCGACGCCGCGCCGGTCGCGGTCGATTCGGTCGCGCTCAAGCGCGAGCTCGCGCGCCACTCGATCCTGGTCCTGCCGGGCTTCGTCGGGCTCGACCAGGAGGGCCGCCTCGCGCTGCTCGGGCGCGGCGGTTCGGACCTCTCGGCCCTGGCCTTCGCCGCGGCGCTGGGGGCCGAGCGCTGCCTGCTCCTGAAGGATGTAGACGGTCTCTACGAGCGCGACCCGGCGCTCCCGGGCCCGCCTCCGCGCCGCTTCGGCGCGCTGCCCTTCGCCAGGGCACTCGCGCTCGAGGAGGGCGTCGTGCAGCACAAGGCCATCCGCTACGCGGCGCTGTGCGGGACGAGCTTCGAGGTCGGCGGCGTGGGCCACGACGAGACGACCCGCATCGGCCCCGCCGCGGCGCGCTTTGCCGCGCGCCCGGCTCCGCGCCCGCTGCGGGTCGCCCTGGCCGGGCTGGGCGTGGTCGGAGGCGGGGTCCTGACCGAACTGCGCCGCGCGCGCGCTCGCTTCGAGCTCGTGGGCGTCGCCAGCCGCTCCATGGAGCGCCTCGCGCCGTGGCCCGAGGCCCGCCTGCTGTGGACGGGCGAGCCCCTCGAACTCCTCGAACGCTCGCCCGACGTGTTCGTCGAGCTGACCGGTGCACACGAGGCAGAAGCCTGGATCCGCTGCGCCCTCGCGCGCGGGATCCACGTGGTCAGCGCGCACAAGGAGCTGCTCGCCCGGCGCGGCGTCGAGCTCGGAGTGCTGGCAAACGCGAGCCGCGTCACACTCGCGTGCTCGGCCGCAGTCGGCGGCGCCCTGCCGGCCCTCGAGTGCGTGCAGCGTCTCGCCACGCGCGGACCGCTGGCGCGCATCGAAGGCGTGCTGAACGCGACCACGAACTACCTCCTGACGCTGGCCGAGGACGGGCTCTCGCTCTCCGAGGCCCTTGCGCGCGCGCGCGCACGCGGGCTCGTCGAGCGCGAGCCCGCACGCGATCTCGACGGTCACGATGCCCTCGCCAAGCTCGTCCTGCTCGTACGCGCCGGCTTCGGCGTCGACCTCGATCCCGAGTCGCTCCCGCGCGCCCGCCTCGACGAAGGCCTCTTCGCCGCAGCCCGCCGGGCACACGCCGGCGGCGCCTGCCTCCGTCTCGTCGCGCGCGCGCACACCCTGGGCACGCGTGTCACGGCCGAGCTCATTGCCGTACGCCTGCCCGCGCGACACGCGCTTGCGGCGCGCGGGCTCGAGAATCGCCTGTGCGTGACGCACATCGACGGCACGAGCGAGAGCTTGCGCGCGGCCGGCGCCGGGCGTGGACCGACCACGGTGTCGGTGCTCGCGGATCTGCTGGATCTCTGGCGCGCGCAGCGGCCGGCCCAGAGCGCGGCGCGGAGGGTGCGCGCATGAGGCCCGCCACGCGGCTCGTGCGCTTCGAGGCGGCCCCGGGTGACCCCTGGCGGCCGCTCTCGACCCCGATCTACCAGACGGCGGCGTTCGAGCAGGAATCGGCCACCGAGTTCGGCGCCTACGACTACACCCGCAGCGGCAACCCGACGCGGCACGTGCTCGAGCGCGAGCTCGCGGCCCTCGAGGACGGTGCTCACGCCGTTGCCTTCACGAGCGGCATGGCGGCGCTCTCGGCCGTCACGCGCCTCGCCGCGCGCGGGCGCATCGTGGCCGGGCTCGACTTGTACGGCGGCACGCACCGGTTGCTGGCACACGTGTGCGAGCCGCTGGGGATCGAGGTCGAGCGCGTCGACCTCGCCGACGCGCTCGCAAGCGCGCGCGCGCTCGCTCGCCGGACCGACCTCGTGCTTGTCGAGTCTCCCAGCAACCCCCTGCTCGGAGTCGTCGATGTGCGCGCCCTCGCCGAGCTCTGCCGCGCGCACGGCGCGCTGCTGTGTGTCGACGGCAGCCTGTGTCCGCCGGCCTATCAGCAGCCGCTCGCCCTCGGCGCCGATCTCGTCGTCCACAGCGCCACCAAGTACCTGTGCGGCCACGGCGACGTGACCGCCGGCGTCGTCAGCACGCGCTCGCGCCCGCTGTTCGAACGCCTTGCCTTCACTCAGAACGCCGAGGGCGCCGGTCTCGCCCCGTTCGAGTGCTGGCTGCTTCTGCGCGGACTCAAGACTCTCCCCCTGCGCTTCACCGCGCAGCAGCGCCACGCCCGCCACCTCGCGAGATTCCTCGCCGCCCATCCGCTCGTCACGCGCGTCCACTACCCAGGCCTGGTCACGCACCCCGGCCACGCTCTGCACCGCGCCCAGTCGAGCGGCGACGGAGCCGTGCTCTCCTTCGAGACCGGCGACGTCGAGTTCTCGCGCCGCCTCGTCGAAGCGCTCGAGCTCTTCTCGATCGCAGTCAGCTTCGGCAGCGTCCACTCTCAGGCCACACTCCCTTGCCACATGTCCCACCGCTCCATCCCGGCCCGCGAACGCCACGGTCTGCCCCCCGATCTCGTGCGTTTGAGCGTCGGCATCGAGGACCTGCGCGATCTGCGCGCCGATCTGGAGCAGGCCTTGCTCTGCCGCCCTGCCGAGCAGGAGACGATCGGCGTCCGCGGACCTTGAGCCGTACGCACGGACAGGTGGACTGGTTGCTGGAGGAGCGCCTTCTCCGTCGGCTCGCAGAACTCGGCTTCCAGGTCGACCCCCGAAGGGGGCGCTTCTCTCGCTTGACCGTCGCGCGCACGCGCGAGGCGGGACGCCAGCGCTTCGGGTAGGTACCGAGTCACGGCACAGCTCGCCGTTTCCTCGCCGCCGAGCAGAATCGCCGAAGCCTGGCGCGCCTCGGTACTCGCGAGCCTTCATCGGGACGGAGGTTGCCCATGGCGCGACGGAATCGCTGCGAGTTGCTGCTCGAGGTGGAACCGCGCCTGGCCGCGGATACCATCCGCGGGATGCGTAGCGACCAGGCACGAGCTCGCGCCGCACGCGGCCTCGGCCCCCTCCTGGCGTGCCTGCTGTCGTGCTGCGTCTCGATCGGGACGATCGAGGGCTATCGGGCGAGCGGGCCGGGCGCTCGGTACTGCGGGCCGCTCCCGCCGCTGTGCGACGACACCTGGGAGATTCCCCTGCCCGCAGGAGCGGCCGTGATCGTCCTGGCCACGCGCGGCTCCGTGTATCCGACGCCCTTCGAGCAGCTCCTCCTGGACGTGCGTCTGCTGATCCCCGACGGCGTGACCGTGCAGATGCTGTCGAACGATCTCGTGCTCAGCTCCGCCGAGTGGTCGCGGCCGCGAGTCGTTCCCGTGCTGCGCATCGAGGACTGGACGACCACGGATCCAGCGGCGCGCACGCTCGCGGCGGGCGCCGCCCTACGAGGCTCGGCGCGGACAGCCGTGCATCCGGGGTTCGGTCTGTCCCTGGTGACGGAGGGACCGCGCGCGCAGACCGGGATTCCCTGGGTCGGCGAGTTCCAGCTCCAGCTTCCGACTCTGCGCGTGGATGGAAGAACGCTCGTGCTCGAGCCGCTGCGCTTCGAGGGCTACGCGAGCTCCGGCGTCCGGCTCGCGCCGGATTGAGCGGCGCGAGCGGCGCCGGGTGGTGAGAGCCCGTGGGCCGGGTGCGGCGCCCTGCTTCCACCCGCGCGTTCGGGTTGCGCTCGATCCCCTGAACCACCCGCGTCGAGGGCGGGCATGATGGGGTGAGGAACCTGGACGATGGCCCCCGACCACTGGCTCGAGCTGTACCGCGACGCCGTGGACCTCGACGGCGACGGGGACGAGGATCTGGTCTGGTTCAGCGCGGGCGTGCGCTGGACGGAGAACGTGACCGGGAACGGGCCGGAGTTCGACGATCATCCGCTCTACGGCGCTCCCGCCTTGTTTCTCGGACGCGCCCTCCTCGTGCAGGACCTGGATCGTGACGGAGATCTCGACGTGATCTCGGCCGCCTCCACGAGCTCAGCGACCTATCCGCACGTCATCCTCTGGCACGAGAACTCGAACGGCGACGCGAGCGCCTGGCGGACGCGCGCGATCCAGGTGCCTGACGGTCCGGTCGGGACGCTATCCGCGGGGGAAGTCGATGGCGATGGGGATGTCGATCTCATGGCAGGCCTGAGCTCGTCGCCGGCCCTGCCCTCCGTCGTCGGCTCGTATTCCTGGTACGAGAACCGCCTGTCCAGCGGGCGCTCCTGGAAGGCGCACCTCATGGACGTCGGGATCCGTGCGAGTCACCGGGAGATCCACGTCGCGGACGTGGATGGGGACGGTGATGTCGATGCCCTGTTCTCCACGACCCCGGAGGCAACCTCGCAGCCGAACCCGGTCGGTTGGCTCGAGAACCTGGCCGGGGACGGCTCGGTCTGGGGGCACCACCTGCTCGGCTCGGTCGGTTCCCTCGGTCCGTCACGAGAGCTCCTCGCGGCCGTCGAGCTGGACCGAGACGGGGACACCGACGTGCTGCGGGCTTCGCCGCTCGGGCTGGTCTGGTCCGAGAACCTCGACGGCAGCGGCACGAGCTGGATCGAGGAGACTCTGTTCCTCGGCTCGCCAGGCGAGCTCTGCTCCTTCGCCGACGTGGATGCGGACGGCGACCGGGACGTGCTGGTCCAGCGCCGGATCCTCGGTCCTTCCTCGCAGGTCAGGCTGAGCTGGTACGAGAACGAGACTGCGGTCACGCCCTACGGCAGCGACGTGAATCCGCCGCGCAGCCTGAGGTTGCTCTCCGGCACGCCGTCGATCGGTCAGGCGCTGACCTTCGGCCTCGACAGTCCGCTCGACACCCAGGCGAGCGGCGCGTGGACCTATCTCTCCATCGCCACCGAGCCCGAGGATGAGTTCCCGGCCGGCGACCTGCCGAACTGGGGCATGGCCGGGCCCGGAGCCGCGGGCGAGCTGCTGATCGCTTACTCGGGCGGCAACCCGGTGAAGATCGTCGCCGGTCCGCCGTGGCCCGGCCCGGGCACGCCTGCCTCGATCGCGGTCGCCGTGCCGAACGATCCGAGCCTCGTTGGCCGGCGCGTGTACTTCCAGGGCGCGCTGATCGACCCCGGCGCGTCGCTCGGAGTGCGCTTCGGACTGACGAACGCGCTGCGCGTCGAGCTCGGGCCGTGAGCGGGATCAGCGCATGTCGACGCGAGTTCCGGTGAGTGCGCCGCGCGGGGTGCTCAGGCGCGCAGTTTGCGCGCGGCCGGTGGCGTCGCGCTCAAACTCGATCTCGTAGGCATTCGAGAACAGGGCGTAGCGCATCTCGGAGAGCGGCAAGAGCTCCTCTTCCTCGCCGTCGTCGCGGTGCGCGAAGAGGCGTCCCTCGTGGACGAAGACGCGCACGCGGAAGCCCGGGTAGGCGTACTCGGCGGCGAGCGTGGCGAAGACTTCCGGCGCAACGGCAACGGGCGCGTGGTCGGGGCGCGCGGGCAGGGGATGGGTGAAGCGCTCGACGCGCAGCTCGCCCAGGCGCGGCGCCTCGCGCGCGGCACCCGTCTGCGCGGCCAGGACCTGCTCGGCGAGCCCCCAGCAGTCGGGCCCGTTCACCTCGCGCTCGTTGTCCGTGTCGCCGCGGTGAACGAAGACGAGCTCGGCTCCGGGCGCGACCAGCAGGAACTGGCCGCCCGTGCCGCGCGCGGCGAATAGGTCGTGCGCATTCAAGTGCGGGTAGGCGGCGAGCGAACCGGCGCGGTAGGTCCACCACAGGAAGCCGTAGCCTCGGCCTTCGGCGGAGTCCTCGTGCGGAGTCGTGCTGCGTTCGATCCAGCTCGCGGGCAGGAGCTCGCGTCCGTTCCAGGCGCCGTGCTTGCGGTACAGCTCGCCGAAGCGCGCCAGGTCGCGCGCGGACATGCGGAACGCGTGGGCCGGAAAGCGCGAGTACGAGGGCGTGAGCTCGGCGAACACGTCCTGCGCGCGGAAGTCCTGCATGCCGAGGGGTCGGGCGAGGCGCTCGAGGAAGGCCGTGGCCACGGTGCTCTTCGTCGCCCGCTCGAAGAGCGTGCCGAGCACGTTGAAGTCCCAGTTGTTGTAGTGGAAGAACTCGCCCGGTGCGTGGCTGCCGCGGGCCGGACGCTCGGCGCGCATGTCGGACGGTTCTTTGGCCGCGGGATGGTAGACGCCCGAGCGCGCGCCCAGCAGATCGGTGACGGTGGCGCGCTTCTCGACCTCGCTCAGCGGCTGCAGGTCGTCGATGCCCAGCTCTGCAAGCGTGTCGTCCAGCGCCAGCGCCCCCTGCGCGACGGCCAGGCCGACCAGCGCGTTCATCAGGGACTTGCGCACCGAGTGGCACTCGTAGCGCCGTTCGACCTCGCCCCAGGCGAGCAGCGCGTATCCCCGGTACACCGCGAACACAGCCGCCGAACCGGCCTGGTCGGCGAACTCCCACGCGGCGGCCAGGCGCTCGGCGGAGAAGCCGGCTTCCTCCGGCGTCGCGTACTGACGCCAGCCGGCGGAGTCTTGGGTCAGGACGAGGGCGCTACATAGGGCGGCGAGGAACATGTGCGGCACCCTATCCGCCGCCGGGAGACGACGCCTTGATCGCGGTCAAGATCGCGGAGTCGAGACGGAGCCCGAACCCATGCGCGCGCGGATGCGGCTCAGCGTCTCGGGCGCGATGCCAAGGTACGAGGCGAGGTGGTACTGCGGCACGCGACGCACCAGGTAGGAGTTCGTGGCCACGAGCTCGGCGTAACGCTCCTCGGCCGAGCGCGCACGGATGCGCAGCTCCTTGTCGATCTTGTGGGCGAGCTCGCGCTCGACCAGGCGCCGGAACAGCTCGCGCCAGGCGGCGTGGCGCGCCTCGAGCTCCTCCAGCAGCGCGCGCTCGAAGCGTACCAGCGTGCTCGCCTCGAGTGCTTCGATGCCGTAGCGCGCCCGCGTGCGCGCGCGGTAGGCGTCGTAGGCGCCGACGAAGCGTTCCTCGCAGTCGAAGCCCAGCGTCACCTCGCGCTCCTCGAGCGTGAGGAAGATTCGCACCAAGCCGCGCGTCAGGAAGCCGAGCCACTCGACCGACTCGCCCTCGCGCAGGAGCGTGGCCCCGCGCGGTACGTCACGGAACTCGACGCGCGCCGACAGGTAGATCCACTCGCCGTCGGGGATCGGCGCGAGGGCCGCGAACGCGCGGTGCAGCGCAGTCAGCTCGTCGGTGGACACCTCGCCAGGTTAACGCGCCCGGTCGCGGCCGCCAGATGTCCCCGCGTTCGGGATCGCGTGCGTCGGGAGTGCAGCCTTCAGCGTGGGCGCGAGCTCGAGCAGCACGCGCTTTCTCGGGGACGAGCTCGGGCTCGCGTGCCACGAGCCTGAGCGCAAGTCGGCCCAGCTCGGAGCTGCGCGCGAAAAGGCCGGAAAATAAGGCCCAAACGATTCGCGCGGCTTCTTCCAATCAGCTCAACCGTTCTTGCGAATCGAGGGCATGATACGGATGAGGAACTTCGAGGATGGGCGCCAAAGTTTGGTCGAGCCCTGCCGCAATGTCGCCTCCGCGCGGAGGAGCATTGTCGGACGGGCAGACGAGTCGTCGGGCGAGGACGCCTGGCGAGCGTACCCGCGTCAACAGTCGATGCGCGGCTCGCCCCACGGCCCGTCGCCAGAACCCCAAGAGGTTGTCGTGAACGAAGAACACATTTGGATTCGGCCGGGCCGGGACGCACTGACGCTCGCCGGCCTCATGCTGGCCTTCTCGGCGTTGTCAGAAGCTCAGGCGGGTCCGTGGAGCGATCACGTGATCGCCCCTTCGACGGGCGGCGCGCTCGCCGCCGCGGACCTCGACGGCGACGACGACCCGGACCTCGTTGCCGGGGGCCTGTGGTACGAGAACCTCGGCTCCGGAGCGAGCTGGCTGGCTCACCCGAACGGACTCGTGAGCGCGGATCGGGCCGTCGACCTGGACGGGGATGGCGACGTGGATGTCCTGGGCACGGGCCTTGGCAGCGGCGTCCTCTACCCGTTCTCCTGGGGTGAGAACGCGACGGGCAACGGGGCCAGCATGGTTGCGCACGCGATCGCCGAGCTTGCAGCCGGCTCCCTGGCGCTAGGCAGCGCGGCCGCAGACGCGGACGGCGACGGCGATCTGGACGCGCTCGTCCTGGACTCCGCGGGCCAGCTCGCTTGGCACGAGAACACGCAGGGCACCGCGTCGGTCTGGCTCGCGCATGCGCTCACGGCGCTGGGTTCCCTGCAGTCGTTGGACGTCGGCGACATCGATGGTGACGGCGATGTGGACGTCCTCACCGGTGGCGCGAGTGATTTTTCCTGGCACGAGAATGCGCTCGGCGACGGCTCGAGCTGGGTCCCGCACTCGATCCATCGCGCGAGCTCGTACCACCAGCGCAGCGTACGCGCAACGGACGTCGACGGCGACGGCGCCCTCGATGCGCTGTTCTCGACTCACGAGGGCTCTGCGGCCGGCCTCTATCGAATGGGATGGCTGCGCAACGTGGGCGGCGGCAGCTCCTGGGTGCTGAACGTCGTGCGCGCCGAAGCCTCCGCGCCTCCGTCGCGGGTGCCCACCGTCATCGGGGCCGATCTCGACCGGGATGGGGATACGGATCTGGTCGAGCTCCTCGGGCAGCAGACGGTCTGGTACGAACAAGCCGCTGGCGCCTGGTCGAGGCATGTCCCTCCCGGCCTGGCCTGGAACGTGGAAGCCGTGCTCGACGTCGATCTCGACGGCGACCGCGACCTCGTGGGCCGCAGCGGGGACATCCACTGGCGCGAAAACCTGACGACCGTCTCACCCTACGGGAGCGACGTGAACCCGCCGCGCAGCCTGACGCTCGTCGCCGGCACGGCGGCCATCGGTCAGACGTTCACCTTCGGCCTCGACAATCCGCTGGGGACCCAGACGAGCGGGACGCGCACTCTCCTGAACATCGCGACCGCGCCCGACGAGGAATTCCCGGGCGGGGATCTGCTACCGAGCTGGGGCATGGCCGGGCGCGGCGCGGCCGGCGAGCTCTTGCTCTCCTATTCTCACGGGAATCCCGTGGCGCACCTGGCCGGGCCCGACTGGGCCGGACCGGGCACACTCGCCCTCATCCCGGTCGCCGTTCCGGCGGACCCACGCCTGATCGGGTTGACGGTGTACCTCCAGGGGGTGCTGGTGGATCCGAGCGCGTCCCTGGGAGTGAAGTTCGGGCTGACGAACGCGCTGCGTATCGAGCTGGGTCCCTGAGGCTCGCGCTCCACGGAGCGCGAGCTGTTCAGCGGCCGGCGGGCGGGAGAGGCACGAGGCCCAGCCGTCCGAGTTCCGCGGCCGCGCGCGCGGCGAAGAGCTCCGCGCCGGCGGCATTGGGATGGAGGAAATCGACCGCGCAGCGCTGGCAAGCGCCGAGCGCCGGCGCGAGATCGACGACCGCGAAGCCGCGCGCGCGCGCTTCGTCGGCCACGAGCGTGTGCACGTCGGCGAGCGGGTAGGCTCCGGCGCGCGGGTCGAGCAGGAGCGGGAAGATCAGCAGCGCGAGTGGCACCCCGGCGGCTCGCGTGGATTCCGCCAGCGCGTCGAGGCCCGCGCCGAGGCGCGCACGGGCAGCGGGGTCGTCGTGCAGCGCGCGGAAGTACTGGCCGCGCGTGTCGCCGCCCTGGAAGGCTTCGAAGGCGGGATCGCGTTTGTGCGTGAACTCCACCGCGCCGCTCTTGGGGGGCGTGGCCGTGCTCACGCGGCTCGCCAACCACAGGAAGAGGCGAGAGTTCGCCAGCAGGCGCAGCGCGCCGCGTTCGAGCCCCTCGTGGAACTGGCGCTCACTGGCTCGCTCGAGGTCACGCAGCGCCTCGAGCTCGATCGAAAGCTCCTGCGGATCGTTGAGCACGTAGCCGTAGAGCACGAGGTCCGGCTGGTAGGCGAGGCCGAGGATGCGTAGGCGCTCGGCGACCTGCAGCACGTTGTAGCCGGTGACGCCGAGGTTGAGGACTTCAAAGCTCGCTGTGCCCACGCGCTCGTTCAGCAGCCGCTCGAGCGCCTTCGGCCAGCTCTCCTCGGACTTCTTCGGCTGTCCGAAGGTGACCGAGTCGCCGACGCACACGATGCGGAAGACGCCCGCGGGTTTCGCGAGCGCGAACTCGCGGTCGCGGAAGCCGGCCGAATTGATCGTCGTCGCGCCGTCGCTCGCGCCGGGGTGCAGCTCGTAGCCGAGCACGGGGTTCGCCGAGAGCTGGAAGAGTTCGCGGTGCAGCACCTGGAAGCTCGGGCCCAGCTCGAGCGCGCGCACGAGGAGCTCGGCCGCGACGAGCGCCAGCACGACGCCGGCGAGCACAACGCCCGTCCGGGCCAGGATCCGCTGCGCGCTCACCGCGCCGATTCTAGAACGCGACGCGACGAGGCGCAGGGTTTGAGTGCGCAAGACGTCCTCGGTCGGGGCCAGGGATCTCGCGGCCATGCAACGCGAACCGCGGCGACGCGCAGGACTTGCCGAGCTCGACGCGCTGCCCTGAGCCGCGCGCGCTACGTTCGGAGCAGGAGATCCGAACCATGACCTTTCCGCCTCTGTTGCCCGCCCTTTCCGTCACCCCGCTGGCCGCCATCGAGGTCGAACGACGCCACCTGCTGGCCGCGAGCGCGCTGGTGCTCGCCTGGCCGCGGGCCCTGCGTCGCTGCGCGGATGTGCCGAGCTGGGAGCAGTTCCTGGTCGAGGCGCCGAAACGAGTGGGGGAGTTGGCGCAGGGCAAGAGCGCCGCGGAGCAGGATGCCTACCTGTACACGCTCGCCTCGCTGGCGGCGCAGATCGAGAGCGTGCCAGGCGGGAAGCTCAGCGCGTTCGCGAGGCTCGACCCCAAGGTGCTGTTCGGCATGCTGCACCGCGGCACGCCGTTCTTCGTGGTCGAGTGGCGCCTGGAGCCGAACGCCGTGCTGCCGGCGCACTGCCATCCGGGGGCGAGCGTGTGCACACTGGCGCTCGAGGGCGCGGCGGAGATCCGCCACTACGAGGTCGAGCCAGGCGCGCCGGCCTACGACTCGAAATCGGAGGATGCCTTCACGCTGCGCGAGACGCGCCGCCAGCGCCTACGCCCGGGCGCGCTGAGCACGCTCTCGGCCACGCGCGACAACGTGCACGGGTTCCGCGCCGGCGCGGAGGGCGCACGCGGGATCGACATCACCACCATGCACGGCGGCGACGGCAGCTTCTCGTTCGTCGACTTCGACCCGGAGACGCCGCTGGATCCCAAGCTCGGCTCGTACGAGGCCCTATGGATCGGCCAGGAGCCGCGCTGAGCTCGCCGAGCAAGCAGTGGAGTCCAAAAGGCCCTTGACAACACTTTAGTAAGCGCTACAGTGTGGCCCATGAGCGCCGTACTGCGAGCCCTGAACACGCCCCGCCGGCGCGAGCTCTTGCGCCTGGTGTGGGACCAGGAGCAAGCGGCCGGCGACCTGCACCGCGCCTTCGGCGACGTCACCTTCGGGGCCGTGTCCCAGCACCTGCGCGTGCTCGAGGACGCCGGTCTCGTCGTCAGCCGTCGCGAGGGCCGCAACCGCTACTACCTGGCGCGCAAGTCGGGGCTCGGTCCGCTGCGCGACTGGCTCGAGTCCATGTGGGACTCGGGGCTCGACCGGCTCGCGCTGGAGGCCGAGCTGGAGGCCGCGCGCCGCGGCCCGCGCGGCTCGCGGCGCACGAAGGCCGTCACCAAGAAGAAGAGGAAACGCACATGAAGGGCATCCTGGGCAGGCTCGAGTTCGCGCTCGAGCGCGAGATCGTCATCCGCGCGCCGCGCGCGACGGTGTTCCGCTTCTTCACGGACTCGGCGCGCTGGGCGAAGTGGTGGGGCGAGGGCTCGACCATCGATGGGCGGGTCGGTGGCGCGCTGAGCATCGCCTATCCCGGCGGCACGCACGCCTCCGGCGAGGTGCTCGAGCTGCGCCCGAACGAGCGCATCGTCTTCAGCTACGGCTACGAGGGCGAGGGCAAACCGATCGCGCCGGGCGGCTCGCGCGTGACGGTCACGCTGAGCGAGCATCCTCACGGCACGGCGCTGCACTTCCGCCACGAGCTCGCCGACGCCGCCACGCGCGACAACCACGTGCAGGGCTGGCGCTACCACCTGGCGGTGTTCGCCAACGCCGTCGCCAACGAGGTCTTCGCCGACGTCCCGGCCTTGGTCGAGCGCTGGGTCACGGCCTGGAACGAGCCCGACGACGGCCTGCGCCGGACGGCGTTCCGCGCGCTGGTGAGCGACGACGTCGTTCTGCAGGACGCCTACAGCTGCACGCGCGGCTTCGACGACCTCGTGGCCCACGTGGCGGGCGGCAAGGTGCACATGCGCGGCATCACCATCGAGTGCACGGGGGCGCCACGCCAGTGCCAGGGCACGGCGCTCGCCGACTTCGTCGTGAAGCTGCCCGACGGCAAGCCGATGTCCAAGGGCACGAACGTGTTCGAGCTCGCGCCCGACGGGCGCATCGAGCGCGTGGTCGGGTTGTGGGGGTAGTGACACCTGACGAGCGCCGAGCGGTATCCTGCCGGCATGCTTCGCATGTTGCGCTGGCTGGTGCCTCTCGCGTTCTGCCTGGCCTCGTGCGCCTCGTTCGAAGTCCAGAAGCGGCAGATCTTCCTCCGCTACCTGCCCCAGGCGGATGTGCTCGACGTGTTGCTCGTCCACGAGGGGCTCGATTCGGGGCGTGAGAATGCCGAGCGCGCTTGGGAACTCATCGCGAGCCTCGCTCACGGGAAGCGCTTCCTGGCGCTCTGGGGCATGCTCGAGGTGGACTTCGACGAGCTCACCGAGCGCGCGAAGCAGCCGGCCGCCGATCCGGACGGGGCCTTCGCACGGCTCGCGCGCGATTACCTCGCGTACGAGCGGAACATCACCGTCGTCGAGGCGCGCCTCTTCTACGACAAGGAGGGGAAGCGATACTGCCTCGCCCAGCGCGTGCGTTTCGCCGCAGCCTCGCGGGGGCTCGCCCTCATCGATCGAGCGATGAACGCGAACACGATCGAGGGCGTGAGCGACGGCAACAAGAATACGTCCGGAGATCCCGGCACGGACGTGCTCCAGCTCGCGCGTGCGAGGGCGGGCGGCAGCTGGGCGCGCTTCGAGGGAACGGCGGTCGAGCTATCCGTGCCGATGACTTCCGAGTTCGCCGCGCAAGTGCTCAAGCAATGGCTGAGCGATGCCGCTGCGCCGCGCGCGGGGGACCGCGTCATGTCGCGGCTCCTCGAGTCGCTGACCTCGTTCGCCGTGACCGGGGAGGAGTTGCGCCTGCGCTTCGCCCCGGCGGCGGATGGCTGGATCGCCCTGCGCTTCCCGGAGGGCGACGTCCACCGCCAGCCGTACGAGAGCGACGGTCCGGACGGGCCGGTGGCCAAGGGCCGGCTCTCCTCAGAGATCGAGCGCCTGAAGGCGCTGCCCTAGTCGGTCCTCTCAGCGCCCAGCGGCACCGGCTCGTCGCTCCGGCACGAGCAGCGTCCCCCAGCGCTCGTCGTAGGGATGCACGAGTTCGGCGCGCTCCTCGCCGCTCGCACCCGTCTTGAAGGTGGGCAGCCCGCGGTTCGCCCAGGCGAAGATGCCGCCTTCGAGGTTGGCGACGCGCGTGTAGCCGCGCGCGGCGAGCGTCTCGGCCAGGGCGGAGGAGCGCATGCCGACGGAGCAGTAGACGACGACCTCGCGCTCGCGCGGCACGTCGCGCAGCGCGGCCAGCGCCGCCGATTCATCGGGAGTCCAGCGCGCGTCGCGCAGGTGGCTCAGCGCGAACTCCTCGGTCGCGCGCGCATCGAGTAGCAGCGGGCCCGGATCGGCCTCGGCCGCCAGCAGCTCCTCCACCGTGAGCTGGCGCACGCTCGGGTACTTTGCGCGCACGTCGGCCAGCAGCGCGGGCCACTCCGGGGCCGAGCGGAAGGAGCACGCGGCCGCCAACCCGAGGGTGGGCAGGAACCCGAGGAGCCGGCGCGAGGGAGCGGTCATGGCCCCGGTTGTACCTCCGGGGGCGTGCTCACCCCTTGGCGCGCTGCGCGAAAAAAAATGTGCAGCGTGCGTGCAGCGGACCGCGAGCGGGTCCCTGGGTCTCTGGAGGCTCGCGCTCTCCTCCTCTGGAGCCGGGCCACCTTCCTCTCTTTCTCTCTTCTGCCGCGACCAGTCCGGCCGGCCCGATCCGGAGCTGGGCGTTCCAATCGGCTGAAAAAGCCGAACGCCCTCCGTCTTCATGCTCCGCACGAATCGGGCGGCCGGGCTGGAAGCGGTCTTGTCCGCCCCGTCCCGTTCGCGCGCACGCTAACGGGCGAGGTCTTCGTACAGCTTCGCCAGGCGCGCGACCTCGGCCTCGAGCACGGCCACGCGCTTCTCGAGCGGATTCGCGGCGAGCGGTGCGGATTCAGGCCGCGCGGCGAGCGGCGCGGGAGCCGTCGCGGCCGCGGACGTCGTCGGCGTCGATGTCGGATGGGACACCGGCCGCAGCAGCGGCGCGGCCTCGCGCCCGGCGACGATCTGGTCCCACTGCGGCGCGCGCGCGCCGGGCAGCGGCTCGAGGCGCTGCACGAAACCCTTCTGACGCAGCGCCTCGAGCGTGGTCGAGAGCGCCTCGAGCGTCTCGAAGCGACTCATGCGGTCCGCGCGTCCGCGTAGCTCGCCCGGCATCTGCGCGCCGCGCAGGAAGAGCTCGGCCAGCACCGCCAGCTCGCCCGGCGTCAGCGACCACACGACCCCGGCGGCGTGCTTGTAGCGCTCCGTGCGCGAACCGCTCGCGTGCGACGCTCCCACCAGCGATTTCCTGCGCAGGCGCTCGATCGCGGCCGCGATCTCGGCCTCCCCGAGCTCCAGCACCGGCGCGCGGTTCGACTTCTGGTTCGCGCCCGCCAGCAGGGCGTTGAGCGAGAGCGGGTACTGCTCGGGAGTCGTGAACTCCTTCTCGATCAGCACACCGAGGAGACGCGCTTCGATTCCGTCGAGTTCTAGGGCGGGCATGGCTGGGATCCGAGGGACTGGGGCGGGAGTCTATCCAGCGCGGGCCGCCGACGCCTCGCCCGCCATCACCAGCCCGGGCCGCGGGCCGCTGGAATGCTCAGGCCACGCGCCCAGGCCGCAGCGGCTTCAGCGTCACGCTCACGCCGATCCCGACGCGCGCCAGGAGCTCGATCAGCGCGTCGGCGCTGAAGAGGTCGAGCTGGCCGCTCAGCAGGTTGCTCACGCGCGGCTGGCTGACGCCGAGGAGCTTCGCGGCGGCGGACTGCGTGAGCTCGCGCTTGCGGACGTTCTCCTGCAGCGCCACGAGGAGCTCGGCTCGCACGCGCAGGTGCTCGGCCTCCGCGGGGGCGAAGCCGAGAGTCTCGAACACGTTGGGTTGCTTCTTGGAGCGTTGCGTTCTCATGATTCGACCTGCGGACGCCGTTCCCTCGTCAAGGCGCCAAGGCGCTGACGTGCTTTCTGCACATCCCGCGACGCCGTCCTTCGCGTGCGCTTCTCGAAGGCGTGCAGGACGCAGAGTCCCTCGGCAGAGCGCGTGACGTAGATCACGCGCTGCTCCTGGCGAGTGTGGATACGGATCTCGCGCACGCATGGACCGATGCTCGGCATGGGCTTCCAGTCGTCGGGGTCCAGGCCCTGCTGGAGTCGCCAGAGCTGGTACCCGGCCATCTTCCGGGCGCCCGGCGGGAAGCGCCGGAGAGCGGCGAGCGCCGAACCCGGCCATCGGATCGGCCGTTCTTCATCGCCCGGACTATACTGAATCTTGTATGGACTGAATCTTGTCTGGATGGTCAAGCGGCCCTCCCGGCCTCGGTGCGAGGCCCGTGGGGCGATGACTCCCCTGCGGCGTACGGGTTTCACGTGCTTGCTCGTCGCCGAGCTCGCTCCCCGCGGTGGTCGCGGGCGGGTTGAGGTCATCCACTCGCGGCCGGCATCTATGCTCCTGACGTGGGCACGAGCGATCCCCTCATCGATTCGGCGTTGCAGGAGGCTGGCTGGCTGCGGCGGCTGGCGCGCTCGTTGGTGAAGGACGCGGGGCGCGCCGAGGATGCGTTGCAGGAGACGTGGGTCGCCGCGCTCGAGCACGCGGAGGAGCCGCGTTCGTCGCCGCGTGGGTGGCTGAGCATCACGCTGCGCAACAAGCTGCGTCAGGAGGCGCGGGCGCGCGGTCGCCGCGCGGCGCACGAGCAGCGCGTCGAGCTCGCCCGCTCCGAGCCCTCGGCGCACGACGTGAGCGAGCGTCTGGAGGTGCAGGCGCTCTTGCTCGAGGCCGTGCGCGGGCTGGAGGAGCCGTATCGAGCCACGATCGTGGCGCGCTTCTTCGACGGGCTCCCGCCGCGCGCGATCGCGCGCCGCGACGGCGTGCCGGTGCGCACGGTGAACACGCGCCTCGAGCGCGGGCTCGCGCAGCTGCGCGCGCGGCTCGACGGGAGGTTCGGCGGCGAGCGTTCGGCGTGGCTGGCGGCGCTGTTGCCGTTCGCGGGGTCGGAGTGGAGCGGGCCCTGGAGGCTCGGGGAGGGTCTGGCCGTGGGAGCGACGCTGAAGGTGACGTTGGTCGTCGTCGTGGTCGCGGGGGCGATCTGGTTTGGAAGGGCGCTGTTCGTGACGGGAGACGAGTCGAGCAAGTCGGCGGCCGCCGCGGGGGCGACCTCGAGCCCCGATGAGCGCGCGACCGCGCGAGTCGCGGGCTCGCTCGACGATGCGGGCGCGGAGATCTCCAGCGTCTCGGTGGACGCCGGTCGCGCAGCGATCGTGACGCCGGACGCGTCCACGACGTGCCGCATCCGCGTCGTGAGCGCGAACTCGCACGCTCCCGTGCCCGGCGCACGAGTGTGGCTGCAGCGCGAGGACGTGGACTACGACTCGCCGGCCTGGAAGCTCGCCATGCGCCGCTTCAACGACGTCGAGCCGGTGTTGCAGAGTGGCCTCGGCATCGAGCTCGTCCTCGACGAGCGCGGCGAGGTCCTCGTGCCGCGGCCGGCGCGCGAGCTCACGCTCGCGGCGGTGCTCGGTGAGCTGCACGGCGAAGGGGACCTCGCGCCCCAGGCCGCGGAGTGCGTCATCGAGGTGAAGCCGTATCGCTCGCTCGCCGTCGAGGTCGTCGATCGCTCCGGCCGACCCGTGCCGGGCGCGTACGTGGCGCTTTACTCGGGCGAATTCGATCCGTTCGCTTCTTTCTGGACGTGGCCGACGGACGCGGATGGACGAGCCTGGATCCCGAAGCTCGAGGAGCAGGTCGGGGAGCGGGAGCGCATCGTTCTCGCCCTGACCGGCGGGGTCCCGAGCGAGCCCGAGCTCGTGCGGTTCACGCTGGAGTCCGCGCCCCGTGAGCCCGTGCGCTTCGTCGTGGGCGACTTCGGTCGTATCGTCGTCCAGCTCTCCGACGCGCGCGGCGAAGCGCTGTCCGCGAACGGCACGGCGAACATCGGCGTCGTTTGGGAGCGGCTGCTCGAACCCTCCGGCTCGCAGCGGAAAAACACCGAAGTCTTCGTGCCGGTCTTCGATGGCCGCGCCGCGGCCGTGTGCGTCGGTCTCGACCTTCCGCTCGCGATCATGGGTGCGGCCGACGGCTACGACAGCGTTTGGCGCGAGGTGCCGGGGCCCACGGAGCCGGGTCAGGAGCTACGAGTCCTGGTTCCAGTCCAGAGTCGCAAGCCGGTCGCTCGTGGACGCGTGCACGGGATCCCGGCGCTGCTCGGCGCTGCACCAGAAGGAGAAGTCACGCTTTGCGGCACAGTCCACGGGCTCGGCTCCTTCTACGCGCGCGTCCGTGAGGGCACATCCTTCGAAGCCTGGCTCCCCACTTCTTACGAGCGCGCGAACCTCGCCGTGCCCTGGTTCATCACGCTCTCGTGCGTCGACCGCCCGGCGGTTCACACGCGGGCCGTACCGACGCTCATCGAGGGCGGCATCGACTTCGGCGACGTCGTGTTCGCTCCCGTACAAGAGCTCGCGCGCGTGCGCGTGGTCGATGAAACGGGCGCAACCGCCGCTTCGGCCGGGGTCGAGACGCGCTCGACCCTTGGCGTGAGTACGTGGCAAGCCGATGCTTCGGGCGCGTGCATCCTCGTGGGCTCGCTCGCCGAGCTTCCGATCGAGGCACGGGCGTACCGGAACGGGTTCCTGAAGAGCGCCTGGACGACCCTCGCCACGCCGGGTGCAGAGTCGACGCTCGTCCTGCGCGGCAGCGCGACACTCGAGACGAGCCTGCTCCTGCCGGAGCGCGTGCGCCTCGAGGAGCTCGAGATCGAGCTCTCCAGCGAGGCCGGCCCTGACGATCCAAAACCCATGCGCGAAGAAGGCCTCGAAGGCGGGCAAGTGCGCATCCTGAATTGCGAGCCCGGCCACGCGACGCTGTCCGTGACCGACTGGGAGCACAAGCTCCTCTTCGAGCGCACCGGCATCGAGCTCGTCGCCGGCCAGACGACAGTCCTTGACCCAATCGACCTGCGCGACCTCCTGCACTCCTTCACGCTGAGCTTCGAACATGCGAGCGGCGAGCCCTGGCGTCGCGGGCACGTCGAGCTACGCCAGCCCGACGGCTCGCTCACGACCTCGACCAACATCGACTCCTCCGGCCGCGCGACGTTCCTCACGC
The DNA here is from genome assembly GCA_009691855.1 of Planctomycetota bacterium. Taxonomy (GTDB): domain Bacteria; phylum Planctomycetota; class UBA1135; order UBA1135; genus JABFRZ01. The sequence continues at coordinate 82,811 of SIAI01000007.1, forward strand.
TCCAGACGAGCGTCGATCTGTGGGCCGTCGGCCGCGGCACGCGTGCACGGCTCTTCGAAGGTGTCCACGACGGCGACCGCTTCGTCCTTCCGGCCTCACCCGCGATCGTGCTCCAGCTCGCCAGGATCATTCCCCTTCCCGCGCCGCCGCTCGAGCTGATGCTCCGCGCGGATCGCGTTCGTCCCGCCGAGGTGGAGTTCGAGACCTACGACGACGTGGACATCGAGGATCCCGTCGTCCACGACGACGGCAGCGTGCGCCTCGAGCAGTCCTGGCCCGGCGACTACGCGCTCACCTGGTTCGTGCGCCACACGGGCACGGGCGTCGACTTCCCGGTGACGCAGGCGGAACGCCAGACGGTCTCCATCCCGGACACCGCCGTCGCTCCGCTCGTCGAGGCGCGCCTCAAGGCCGAAGAGCTCGCCCGCGCCGTGCTCGACGCCGGCGGGTGATGAGCGGCGAGCTCAAGGTGTGAGAATCAGTCCGACCTGCGCCGCTGGCGCGCGCCTCTGGGCGCGAGAGGAATCGCGCCCCGTAGGTTCGAGAGTGAGCAAGGATCCCGCGCCGTTCCGGCGCGGGATCCTTGCTCAAGCCCTCACTCCGTCCGCTTCCCGCGCAGGTGCTCGTCCAGGAAGTCGAGATAGGCTTCCGAGGCGCGGATGCGGTTCTCCTTGTTGCGGAAGCCGTGGCCCTCGTCGGGGAAGAGCACGTACTCGACCGGCACGCCGTTGGCGCGCACGGCGGCGACGAGCTCGTCGCTCTCGGCTTGCAGCACGCGCGGGTCGTTCTTGCCCTGCACGACGAGCAATGGCTTGGTGATCGATTTGGCGTGCAGGAGCGGTGAGCGCGCTTCGAGGCTGGTGCGATCGACGGCGGGGTCGCCCATCTCGGCGAACAGGCCGTCGCGGAAGCTCGCCCACCAGGCGGGGATGCTCTCCAGCGTGCGGATCCAGTTGGTGACGCCGAAGATGTCGATGCCGACGTCGAACTCGTCGGGCGCGAAGGCGAGCGCGGCGCAGACCATGTACCCGCCGTAGCTGCCGCCGACGATGCCGACGCGCTGGCCATCGACCCAGTCGAGCGACTCGAGGTAGCGCCGGCCGAAGATGCAGTCCTTCAGATCGACGTCGCCGTGGCGGCGGTCGTCCTGGTGGAAGAAGGTCTTGCCGTAGCCCGAGCTGCCGCGGTTGTTCACCGCCAGCACCGCGTAGCCGTGATTCACGAGGTGCTGGATCGCGGCGTTGTAGCCGCGCCGGTTCTGGCCGCCCGGACCGCCGTGGACCCACACCAACGCCGGCGCGCGCTGTGTGCTCGAGGCGTTGCGCGGCTTGTAGAGCAGCGCGGGGATCCCGAGCTCGTCGAAGCTCGGGTAGCGCACGACCTCGGACTCGACCAGGTCGCTCTCCTGGATCGCCGGCGGCAGCGCGTCGGTCAGGCGCTGGCTGAGGCCCGTGTCGAGGTCCACCATGAAGAGGTTGGCCGGCGCGGCGTCGCTGTTCACGAAGCAGGCCAGGCGATGGCCGCCAGCCTCGAAGGCCAGGCCGGTGATGTCGCCGGCGGGCAGCTTCGAGAGCAGCGCCTCGCGCCCCGTCGCCGCCTCGAGCACGCGCACGATCGTGCGCGCGTCGGCGTTCACGGCGGTGGCGATCCAGCGCCCGTCGTCGGAGAAGGAGTAATCGACCACGTCCCAGTCGGCGGCGAAGACCAGCTTGCGCTTCTGCGTGGCGAGCTCGTAGGACCAAACCGTGTCGAACTCGCTGCCCTCGTTGGTCGTGTAGTAGAGCGTCGAGCCGTCCGGGGCGAAGTCGGCGAAGCCGTGCAGCACCGCGCCCTGGTGGGGCGTCACGGGGAGGCGCTCGCCCGGCGTCTTCGGCGACACCAGGTAGAGGTCGCTGTCGGCGTTGTTGTTCTCCTTGCGCAGCGCGACCCACTTGCCGTCCTTGCTCACCCCCGAGATGTCGAAGCCGCCCGGGTTCTGCAGCAGGAGCTCGCGCTGGTAGCCAGGCGCGACTTCTTCGGTCGCTGCGGCCTCGATCGGGCGCGGGCCGAAGTGGTAGCGGTAGAGGTCGAAGAACTGCGGGTCGCGCTCGTTCGTCTGCACGAAGAAGGAGCGCTTGTCGGCCGCCCAACCCGCGAACTGCGCCTTCAGGTTCGCGCCCGGCGTGAGGTCGGCGACGGTGCCGTCCGGGTCGTGCACGTAGAGGTGGTTGAGCTCGTTCCCGCCTTGGTCGGCGGTGTACAGGAAGCGCCGGTCTTCGGGGAAGAAGCCCACCGAGTAGGTCGCGTCGGTGGTGGAGTGCGTGAGCTGCTCCAGCGCACCGCCCTCGATCGCCAGCGTGTAGGCGTTGAAGATCCCGCTCTTGTCGCTGGTCACGAGCAGCGCCTTCCCGTCCGGCGAGAACGACGCGCCGGCGTAGGAGGTCGTGGCGTAGAGCGTCTCGGCGTCGTAGATGCCGCGCCCACCGGCGCCGGAGAGGGCGCTGCAGGCGGCGAGGAACGGCAGGGCGAGGAACGCGAGGAAGGAGCGGCGTGAAAGCATGGATGGAGCCTCCGGGGGCGCTCAGTGTCGTCGCTGCGCGGGGCTTGTGCCAGCCTCGAGCAGGGCGTGATTTTGCTGGCCCCGGACCGCCGGGCGTCTTCGCGCACATGCGAGTCCGATCGGGTGAGGGACGAGGAAGCGTGTTCGCCTTCCTACCCACTCTGCGTGCGGCTCCTGCCCAGTTCTCCGGAGGGTTCGAGCCATGCCGAGGGACGACAATCAGCGGAGTTCTCGTCGCGAGGTATCGCCATGCTCGAATCACGCTCGCTCCGCCTGCTGCGTCCCCTTGCGCTCCTGCTCGCCCTGACGGCATTGGCGCGAGTGGGCCAGGCACAATGTCAGACCGCGTCCTTCACGGGTGCGGCCGGGCCGGTCGGAGGCTTGGTCGCCTTCGACGGCGACACGCTGGCCTTCTCTACATGGGGGCACATCGAGATCTTCCGGCGCCAGGGGGCCGTGTGGAACTCGGAGCAGGTCATGGATTTTTCGTCAGCGCGGGCCATCGCGCTGAGCGGTGACACGCTGGTGCTCTCCAACCCCTACGAGGATCAGGCCGGGGAGGCCTGGGTCGGGAAGGCGCAGATCTACGAGCGCAACGCCGGCGTGTGGAACCTCGTGCAGGAGCTCCTGCCCAGTTCACCCGTGAGCTACTCCTTCTTCGGCACGGGCGTGGCGCTCGAGGGCGATACGCTCGCGGTCGCCCAGGACGCCTGGTACAGCGACGTCGGCTACGGCAGCGTGCACGTCTTCGTGCGCGCGGGCGGAGTGTGGACGCGCCAGGCCGAGTGGCCCTGCCCCCTCGTTTGGAGCGATATCGCGACCTGCATGGCTCTCGATGGAGAGCGCCTGCTCGTCGGGGTACCGGGCTTCCTTACGAATCCCGGCCAGGCATTCCTGTACGAACGCACCGGCTCGACGTGGAACCAGATCCAGCGCTTCGCCCAGGGCGACGGGACGCAGTGGGACATCTTCGGTTGGTTCCTCGCCCTCGACGGGGGCACGGTCGTGATCTCTTCGGGGTTGTCCAGCACGTACCCGTACGCCAGCCTCTACGTCTATGAGGAAGCGGCAGGCTCGTGGCCCCTGGTCGCACACTTGCCGGGCAATCCCTCCAACGACTGGGGCATGCAGCCCTCGCTCCAGGGTGAGCGCCTGCTCGCCGGTGAATGGAAAAACGCCGACGCCGGGACGAACGCCGGCGCGGTCCGCGTGTACCGACGTCTGGCGGGCGTCTGGACGGCGACGGACAAGCTCTACGGTGCCGACACGCGGGCCGACGACCAGTTCGGAAGAACGCTGGCGCAGAGCCAGGGGTACCTGGCCGTCGGCTCCTGGGCGCGCGGTCAAGCCTACGTCTTCGCGCTCGACGATCCCGCTTGCCCGGACGCCGCCTTCTCCGCCGCGCCGACCAGCGGTCCCGCGCCGCTCCCGGTCGCCTTCACGGACGAGTCGGGCGGCGGCGTCACCGACTGGAGCTGGGACTTCGGTGACGGCGGCAGCTCGTTCGCGCAGCATCCGGGGCACACCTACGCCGCCGCCGGGCGCTACAGGGTCGAGCTCCTCGCCACCGGACTCGCGGGGACCGATCGCGAGATCCAGCCCGGACTGGTGTTCGTCGGACACGCGGCCAGCGCGACGAGCCGGAACGGTTCGGGCGTGAATCCTCCGTGCCTGGTGAGCACGAGCTTGCCGCAGATCGGCGGCACCTGGACGGCCGAGATCGACACGAGCGCGCACGCCGGAGCGACCGCGACCCTGCTCCTCGGATGGACGCGCCCGAGCCCGGGCTGGCTCACGCGCTATGGCGAGTTCCTGATCGACCTCCGTTCGCGCAAGCTGTTCTCGAGCCCGGCCGTGCCCGACGCCAGCGGTGTGGCCCACTATTCCTTCCCGATCCCCAACGACCTCGCGCTGGACGGGTTCACCCTCTCGACGCAGGGCGGAGCCCTCGGCGGCTTGCCGGAGCTGTGCAACGCCGTCGATCTCGTGACCGGGTTCTGACCGGCGCACGGCCGGCGGCGAGCGCTCCACGGGTCACGGCTCGCCGTGGCCCGCTGGGATGCATGGGGCGCGAGCTGACGATCGAAGAGGAAGAAGGTCTCGGTGGAGTTGTGAGCTTGCTTCGCGACTGCTACCTGCAGACGTTGCGCAGGAGCTCGTCGATTTCGAGCCGCCAGTTGAACACGACGGGCCGAGCACCCTTGCCCCAGTCGAAGTGGACGAGCGCGTTCTTTCCCTGCGCGTCCGTGGCCACGGTGTAGATCACGTGGGGGCGAAGGCGTTGCGGGCCGTTCCAGCCGAGGCGCCAGCGATCGAAGGGTGAGGCCGGAGCCGCGGCGAGTACGTGCAGGTGGGCGAGGACGGTGCCGTGGGCATCGACGATCTCGGCGGAGTGTTCGGCGTGCACCTGAAGTGCGCGCTCGACGAGTCCGGAGTAGAGACGCGCTCCGAGGTCGTCCGCCGAACCTGCGCAAGGCAGGGTGACCGGCGCTTGCAGGGCTCCCTGGTCGCTTGCGGCCATGGCCGTCTCCAGGGCCTTCCTTGCCTCGTCTCCCGAATCGCCGCTGGTCGCAATCGTGAATTGGGTCGGCGCCTTGGAGGCCTCGAGGATGCCGAGCGACGTCGTCAGCAAGTCGAGTGAGGCGAGCGGAAAGAGGAACAGGAGGATCGCCTTCCTCAGCCGGGCGCCGCATTCCTCGGGCGGGACGCCCCGCGTGTGCAGGAACCAGTACGCGCTCACGCACAGGAACGCGAGAGCCGCGAGGACGAGGAGCAGCGGCTGCACCTCGAAGAGCGCGTTGGGGAACGTCAGCCAGTGCGAGGACTGCACGACCAGGTGTCCATCCGTCGGGGTGGTCCCTGCGCTCGCCGCTACGCTGTCGAGGGCGCTCAGCAGCTCGCCCTCGCGACCCGACCAGCCCTGGACCGCGGTCATGGGAGCCTGCGGACTCGACACGTACCCCGGCGTCCAGCGCTCCCACCACGCGACGTGCGCGGTGAGCAGCGCGCCGAGTCCGAGCACGAAGAGCGCCGCCGCGCCCAGGTTGACGTGGAAGATCCAGCGCCCGCGCCCCGGTCCCGCCGGCTCGGCGGCCAGCGAGGTGTTTGCGTAGCCGAAGAAGAGCCACGTGAGCAGCGGCACCGAGACGAACCCGAAGCCGAAGGGGCCGAGGTCGAAGCTCGCCGCGCAGGCGATCCACACCGCGAACGAGATCAGGAGCCACGGGCGATAGTTCGCCCACACGCCGCCGGAGAGACGCGGCAGGTAGAGCCCGTTCTTCAGCACGAGCTTCTCGCGCTTCTTCTTGCTCGGCGCCTGCGGCTCGCGCTCGACGCGCTCGACGTCGGTCTTCACCTGCACCGCGTGCTGGTAGCGGCGTTCGCGCTCGCGCGCGAGCGACTTCATGACGATCTCGTCGAGCCGCACGTCGATCTGTACGCGCTCCGACGGTGCCTGGAATCGTCCGAGCGGCAGCTCGCCGGTCAGCATCTCGTAGAAGACGACGCCCAGCGAGTAGAGATCGGCGCGATGGTCCACATCCCGCGGGTGCTCGACCTGCTCGGGCGCCATGTAGTGCGGCGTGCCCATCACCTGGTTCGCGCTGGTGAGCGAGAGCTGCGCGGGACCGCCGACGAGCTTCGCCAGACCGAAGTCGGCGATCTTCACGCGACCCGCGGTGTCCACGAGCACGTTCTCGGGCTTGATGTCGCGGTGCACGACGCCCTCGTCGTGCGCGAACTGCAGCGCGTCGCACAGCTGGCGCACGATGTCGAGCGCCTGACGCGGCGCGAGCAGGCCCTGCTTGAGCAGCGTGCGCAGGTTCGTGCCGTCGACGTACTCCATCACCAGGTAACAGCGCTTCTCGCGCTCACCGAAGTCGTGAATGGCGACGATCCCTGGGTGCGCGAGCTTCGCCAGCGCCTGCGCCTCGCGCAGGAAGCGCTCGACGAACAGCGGATCGCCCGAGAGCTCGCCGTGCAGCACCTTGAGCGCCACCGCGCGGCCCAGGCGCTTCTGCTTCGCCTTGTAGACCGCGCCCATGCCGCCCGCGCCGAGCAGCGATTCGAGCTCGAGCTCGGGGAAGAGCGGCGCGAGCTCGCCCGGCTCGGGCGGCGGCGCAGGCCGTGGAGCCTGAGTGCTCACGTTCTCGCCCGGCTCGGGTTTCCAGCTCGCCGCCAGCTCCATCAGGCAACGCCGGCACGTCGCGCCAGGAGCGGGCAGGGTCGCGCCGCACTTCTCGCAGGTTTGCTTCGTCACGCCCGGTGCTGAAGGCTCAGCGGGGGAACGTTACCGGATTCCCAAGGCTTTCACGCGCCGATGTGAGCGGGTTCGAGCGCGGCGCGCTCCTCACGTCCGGGCGGCGCTAGGATGGCGGCCCACCGGAGGGGACAACCTTGCTGATTCGAGTCTTGTTACGAGTCTTGTTCGTGGTGCTCGCGCTCACGACCGCGGGGATGCTCTTCAGCGCGCCGCCTGCGGAGTTCGACGCGGCCGAGAGGCTGCAGCGCGCCTTCGTCCTCGGCGGGTGGGCCGTGGGCAGCGCGGGGCTCGCGGTCCCGTGGGGGCGCTGGCTGAGGCTCGTCTCGCCCGGGGGGAACCTCGGCTTCGCCTCGAAGTTTCTGGGCTGGGCCGGCGCGTGCGCGGTGCCGGCCGCGCTCGCCTCCGGCCGGGTCGCGGTGGCGCTCGTCGGCGTGTTCCTCGTCGTCGCCGCGAGCGCGCTGTGGAAGGGCAAGCTCTGGGCCGCCTGGGCCTGGTATCCGATCGCCCTGGCCGCTTTCGTCGGGAGTATGTGGAGTCTTCTGCGCTTGTTCGGCTTCTTCCAGACGGACACGGCCGCCGAGAGCGCCTTCGCACAGGGACAGAGAGTGGGCGGGGTGCTGGGCGTCGTGCTTTGGGGTGCCATCGGCCTTGCCCTCTGGCGCGAGATCACGGCATGGCGCCGCGCGCGCAGTGCACCCGACTCCGCACCCGCCGAGCCTTCGGCTCGCTGAGCGCTCACTCCAGCGCGCGCCGCAGCACGTCCACCTCGTCCTCGACCTCGCCCGGCGCGACGGTCTCGCGTACCTCGTCGCGCACCAGCTCGCCGAAGCGCCGGCGCAGGCGGTGGAGCGCGACGCGCACGGCGTTCTCGCTGCAGGCGAGCGTGGCGGCGAGCTGCGCGCCGTGGCCGCGCTCGTCGGTGACGGCGAGGTAGGGCTCGAGCGCGCGCCACTGGGCGAGCTTGCCGATCGATTCCTGTTCCATTGCCAGACGCTCCCGCGCGCGCTCGAGCACGGCCGCGGCCCAGGCGCGCTCGAACTCGCGCTCGGGCGTGAGCGCGGTGGCCGGCTCGAAGGCGCGCTCGAGCTCCGCCAGCGCCGCCGAATCGAGCGAGAGCGGGCGCGGGCCACGCTTCGCGGCGTTCTCGCGCGCGTGCTCGTTGGCGAGGTAATGCCGCAGCGCGCCCAGCAAGAACGAACGGAAGCGCCCGCGCTCGGGATCCGCCTGGGCGAAGTCGTCCTTCTCCAGCAGGCGCGCGAAGAAGCCCTGCGTGAGGTCCTCGGCTAGAACCGGATGTGCGCCCTGGCGCCGCACGAAGGCGTAGACCGGAGGCCAATACGCGCGACACAGCGTATCGAGCGCCGCGCGACGCTCGGGCGCGCTCGCGTGACTCGCCGCGCGCACCAGAGTCCAGCGCGTCGTCTGGAAGGGCATCGCAGGAGCTTAGCGGATCCCTTGCTCGCTGCGCCGAGGCGCGCCGCGGCTCGGCGCTTAGACTGGACGCGCCGGGGCGTCCTCGCTTTTCTTCGTAACGATCGTCGGCGAGCGCTTCAGGGACGTCCAAAGCCCGCGCGCCTCGCGCGCTCGACACACGCGCTCCGCGCGCATCCAGCACCACGCGTCGCGTGCACAAACCCATGAGCCGAATCCTCGCCGTCAGCCTCCTCGCCGCCCTCACGACCACGCTCGTTCACGCGCAACAAGCCGCGGCCACGCCCGTGCGCCCCTGGACGCTGCTCGTCTACGGCGGCGCCGACAACAACGCCGACGGGCCGATCCTCGAGTTCCTCGACCAGGTGCGCGTGGCGATCGACGACGACCCGGGTATCGAGCTCTTGCTGCTCCTCGATCGCAGCGACAAGTTCTCGGACGACGCCACGATGCTGGGCTCGGACTTCAGCGGGGTGCAGCTCTTCCGCCTGCACAAGATGACGGCCGAGCGCCTGTCCGGCGGCGCGGAGTTTCCCGAGCTCACGCTGGATTCCGAGGCCGAGCTCGACTCGGCCGACGCCGACAACCTGCGCCGCTTCATCGACTGGGGCAAGGCGCACTACCCGGCCCAGCACTACGGCGTGATGATCTACAGCCACGCCAGCGGGCGCTCGATGTGCCCCGACCAGGAGAGCGGACACGACATGGGCATCCCCGAGCTCAGCCAGGTGCTGAGCGCGAAGCAGTCGGTCGACTTCCTGGCGCTCGAGCTGTGCAACATGGGCGGGATCGAGATCAGCTACCAGTGGCGCCCGGCCGCCGACAAGGAGGCGCCGCGCTTCGGCGCCGACGTGCTCGTCGCGATCCCCAATGCCGGCCCGCCGCTCGACTGGGACCGCGCCTTCGCGCGCATCCGCTCCAAGGGGCACACGGCGAGCCCGTTGAAGGCGCCGTTCCTCGATCCCGCAACGATGACCGCGGCCGACTTCGGCAAGCTGGTGATGGAGGAGGGCCAGCGCGGGCGCGAGCTCGCCAAGGAGCGGCGCCCCGAGCGCGTCGCGCACGAGGCCGCCGGCTGCTACGACCTGCGCCAGGCGAAGGCCGTGAAGCAGGGGCTCGACGCGCTCGCCGTGACGCTCGCCGCGCACCCCGACGAGAAGGACATGTTCATGGAGATGCGCGGGCCCGGGCCGATCGGCGACGCGCTCACCTACGACGAGGGCGGCCCGTTCATCGACCTCTACGACCTGACACGGCGCGCGGCCGAGTGCGATGGCTTGAGCGACGCGACGCGCGCGGCGGCCAAGAAGGTGATGGAGAGCTGCGACGCCTTCGTGCTCGCCTCCTTCGGCATGTCCGGCTACCCCGGCTTCGCCGGCGGCAAGAACGGCGTGTTCGTGATCCTGCCCGTGGACGAGCCGGGCCGCTGGAAGAACTTCACCTGGTACACGCCGCTCGCGCACGACGAGGGCGGCAAGGACATCGGCCACTGGTCGTTCCTCGCGGACGGCGCCACGCCGAACAACGGCAAGGTCGAGAACTGGTTCGAGCTGCTCGACTGTTGGTTCGACGCCGCCGACGACGCGGGCGGGGTGAACGGCTACCGCTACTGAAGCGGCGAATCCTCGAACCCTGTGGGGCTCGTACGGCATCCTGGGGGCATGGAGACGCACGCTTGAAGAACCTCGCCTTCGCCCTGTCGACCTTCCTCGCCCTGCCCTGCGCTCTCGCCGCCCAGGCGCCCACCGCGCGCGCAGCCGAGGACGCGCTGCTCGCCAAGCACGTCGCCACGCTGCGCGAGCTCGTCGCCGGTCCGCCCGAGGCGCCGCGTCCGCAGGTGCTGCTCCTCGGCACGTTCCACCTCGACAATCCCGGGCTCGATACGCACAAGCCGAAGTACACCTTCGACGTGTTCGGCGAGGAGGGGCAGCGCCAGCTCGCCGAGCTGCTCGCGCGCCTGGCCGAGTTCCGCCCGACGAAGATCCTGGTGGAGCAGCCGAGCGACGCACAAGGGAGCCTCGATCGCTGGTACGCGAGCTACAAGGCCGGCAATAGCACGAAGACCGCCAACGAGGTCGTCACCGTCGGCTTCGCGCTCGCCCAGCGCCTCACGCACGAGCGCGTCTACGCCTTCGACGCGCGTCCGGAGTGGCTGCCGACGGCGCCCGACACGGACGAAGCCATGCGCGAGGAAGCCGAGCGCATGGGCAAGCTCGAGTTCCTCGAAGACCCGGTGAGCGCGCTCTACTCGCGCGCCTATGCGCAGGGCGACGAGATCGAGGAGACGCTGAGCCTGCGTCAACGCCTGCGCCTCTTGAACCACCCCGACATGCTGCGCGCGAGCCACGGCGCGTACTTCTTCTTCGCCGGCTTCCGCGTCAACGACGGCGAGAACTTCCCCGGACCGGACGGCTTCGCCAGCGCCTGGCACAACCGCAACCTGCGCATGTTCAGCAACATCCAGCGCCTGGCGAGCGCGCCCGACGAGCGCCTGCTGGTGATCGTCGGCGCCGGGCACGTGCCGATCCTGCAGCAGTGCGTGCAGTGCTGCCCGACCCTGGCGTGGGTCTCGGCCTACGACTTCCTCGCGCCCCGCTGAGCGCGCTCCGCCGATGCCGCGCATCCGCCTCGTCCACTGGAAGGAAGCCGAGGGCAACGCGCGCGCGCGCGAGCTGCGCGCTGCCGGTCTGCGGGTCGAGTACGAACTCGACGCGCCCGCCGCGCTGCGCGCGAGCAAAGAGGAGCCGCCGGACGCGCTCGTGATCGACCTCACGCGCTTGCCCTCGCACGGCCGCGAGATGGCCTGGGCGCTGCGCACGAGCAAGAAGACACGTCACGTGCCGCTGGTGTTCGTGGGCGGCGAGCCGGCCAAGGTCGCGCGCATCCACAAGGAGCTGCCGGATGCGAGCTACTGCGAGTGGAAGGACGCTGCACGCGCGATCGAACGCGCGCTTGCCGCTCCGCCGCGCGAGCCGGTCGTGCCCGAATCGAAGCACTTCTACGCCGACAAGCCGCTGGCCGGGAAGCTCGGCTGGAAGGCTGGCGCGACGCTGGCGCTGGTCGACGCGCCGGACGGTTGCGAGCGCTTGCTCGGCGCGCAGCCCGAGGGCGCGAAGCTCGTGCGCGGCCTGCGCGGGAAGCCGGAGCTCGTGCTGTGGTTCGTGCGCAGCGAGAAGGAGCTGCGCGCCGCGCTGCCGAAGTGGAAGAAGGCCGCCGCGGCCGGCACGCGCGTGTGGGTCTGCTGGCCGAAGAAGGGCTCGGCGCTCGCGACCGACCTGACGGGCGAGCGCGTGCGCACCGCTCCGCACGCGCTGGGTCTCGTGGACTTCAAGATCTGCGCGCTCGACGCGGACTGGTCGGGGATGTGCTTCGCGCTGCGCAAGGCGGGCGCGTGAGCCAGAAGCGGAGCTGAGGCGTTTGCTGGACACCCCGTGGCAGCCAGTCGGTCCGCTGGGCGCCGTCTACCTACTCTTGATCGGGCTCCTCTTGCCTAGGGCGGTGTGGAAGTCGGGCCGGCGCGCTCGGGACCTGCCGGCGCCGCCGCGCACGACGTACATCCTGAGCGCGCTGCAGACGGCCGCTGTCCTGGGCGGCCTGGGCCTGTGGGTCGCGCGCGTCGAGGGCCTCGCGCTCTTCCCCGGCGCCTTGCCGCTGCCGCGCGACATCGGTCTCGGGCTCCTGGCCACGGTCGTGCTCGTGCTGGTGCTGGCGCCCTATCGCGCGAGGATCGCACGCAGGCGCGACCGGAGCATGCAGCACTTCTGCGAGCCGACGCGCACGGACCGCGCGCTGTGGGTGGTGCTGTCGCTCTCGGCGGGCTTCTGGGAGGAGCTCGTCTACCGGGGCGTGCTGTGCACACTGCTGGCGCGGGTCACGGGCAGCGCGCCGCTCGCCGTCGCGCTGGCGCTGCTCGCTTTCACGCTCGGGCACCTCCATCGGAGTTGGAGCGCGCTGATACCGGTGGCCGTGATCGGCCTCGTGCTGCACGCGTTCGTGTTCCTCACTGGCACGCTGTACGTCGCGATGGGGGTTCACTTGCTCTACGACGTGGCCACCGGCTTCGCCTACATGCGCCTGGCGGCGAAGCACGGGATCACGCGCGAGGTGCCGCCGGCCGGAGGGCCCGCGCCATCCTGAATCCGGCGGGCCGCTCTCGCGCGTAGAGAGCCCGGATGAGGAACGCACACCGTACATCGCACCGGCGGCGAGGCCCGCCGACGTGCCCAGGCGCATCGAGGCGCTCACGCGCTGACGCGGCTCTCCTACTCGTGCCGCAGTGCCGTGATCGGATTCATCTGCGCGGCGCGCCGCGCCGGGTAGATGCCGAACAGGATGCCGACGGCGCACGAGATGCCCAGCGCGACGAGCACGTAGTGCGGCTCGACGATCGCCGTCCACGCGGTGTAGCGCGCGATGCCCTGGATGCCGAGCAGGCCCAGGAGGCAGCCGATCAGGCCGCCGACGACCGCGATCGAGGTCGTCTCGGTCAGGAACTGGATCGAGATGTCGCGCCGGCGCGCACCCAGCGCCCGGCGCACGCCGATCTCACGGGTGCGCTCGGTGATCGTGGCCAGCATGATGTTGGCGATGCCGATGCCGCCGACGAGCAGCGAGATCGAGGCGATCAGGATCATCACCAGGTTGAAGGTCTTCTGCGTGGCCTCGCTCTGCTGCAGGAGCTCGAGCGGCACGACGATCTCGTAGTCCTTCTTCTTGTGCAGCTGCGCGAGCGCGGAGGACAGCATCTGCGCGGTCTGGAACACCTGCTCGGCCGTGGTGGTCGAGACGATGATCTGGTCGAGCTCGACCTGGGTGGCTTCGTTGCTGCCGGCGCGCTGGATGACGGTCATCGTGCCCAGCGTGCTCATCGAGGTCTGGTAGGGGATGTAGATCTCCTGCGCCAGGCCGTCGAGGTTGAGCGCCTTGGCGGTGTGCGAGCGGAAGCCCGCGTCCTCCAGCACACCGATGATCTCGAAGGGGAAGCCGCCGATGTAGATCCACTGTCCGAGCGGGTCGTCGACGCTCTCCAGCTGCTTGACGAAGCCCGGGCGCACCAGCGCGACCTTGGCGCGACTCTGGTCGTCGAGCGCGGTGAAGGTACGCCCGCGGCGCACGGAGAGGCCGAACATCGTCAGGTGTTCGGGCTGCACGCCCAGCACCGAGGCCTCGATGCGCCTCGAGCCGTACCAGGCGCGCTGCGTCACGCGGTTGACGCGCAGGAGGCTGGCCACGGTGGGCACGATCGCCTGGATGTAGTCCGCGTCGGCGAAGGTCAGGCCGTAGCGCAGCAGGTACTGGTTTGTGTTCTCGGGCTTCGTCTCCTCGGGCGGCTTGACCGAGTTCAGGATGATGTTGCGCACGCCCAGCTCGCCGATGCGCGCCAGGATCTCGGCGCGCGCGCCGGCGCCGACCGAGAGCATCGTGATCACCGAGCCGACGCCGAAGATCATGCCCAGCATGGTCAGGAACGAGCGCAGCTTGTTGCGGCGCAGACCGCGCAGGCCCTGACCGAGGATCTCGAGCGCGCGCTCCGGGCTCATGCGTGCGCTCCGGCGTTCGCGTGGTCGCCGATGTGCGCGCGCTTGGTCGGCGCTCCGTCGCGCACGATGCGGCCGTCGTGCATCTCGACCACGCGCGGGAGCTCGGCGGCGATGTCCGGGTTGTGCGTGACCATCACGATCGTGCGCCCCTGACGATGGAGCTCGCGGAAGAGCTGCATGACTTCGGCGCCGTTCTTCGAGTCCAGGTTGCCGGTGGGCTCGTCGGCCAGGAGTAGCGCCGGCTTGTTGACCAGCGCGCGCGCGATGGCCACGCGCTGGCACTCGCCGCCCGAGAGCTGCGTCGGGTTCGACTGCAGGCGGTGCATCATGCCCACCGACTCGAGCAGCTCCTCGCAGCGCGCGCGCCGCGTCTTGCGTGGCGCGCCGTCGTAGAACAGCGGCAACTCGACGTTCTCCAGCACCGTCAGCTGCGGGATGAGCTGGAACGACTGGAACACGAAGCCGATCGAGCGGTTGCGCACGCGCGCGAGCTCGTCGTCGTCGAGCTGGGCCACGTCGCGTCCGTCCAGGCGGTACGAGCCGCCCGTCGGCCGGTCCAGGCAGCCCAGGATGTTGAGCAGCGTGGTCTTGCCCGAGCCCGAGGCGCCCACGATGCCCAGCAGCTCGCCCTGGCTCACCAGGCAGTCGAGACCGTGCAGCACGCGCAGGAGGCTGTCGCCGGAGCCGAACTCCTTGGTCAGCGCGGCGAGCTCGAGGACGGGCGCGGGCACGGATTTCACTCTGCTGGGTTCACTCGACCGGCGCGCCGGGGAGTTGCTTGGCCGGCTCGGCTTCGTCCTTGGACTGGCCGTCGGTGGCCTGACCCTCGCTGCGCGGATCGTAGAGCAGCACCTGCTCGCCCTCGCTCAGGCCACCGAGCACCTGCACGTGGTGCGCGTTGTTCTTGCCGATCTTGACCTCGCGCTCGACGGGTTTGCCATCCACGACCACGAAGGCGAGGTGCTTGCCCCCCTCGGGCACGATGGCGTGGATCGGCACGTAGAGCGCGTCCTTCACGGTCTCGATCTCGATCTCGGCCTTGGCCGTCACGCCGGCGCGCAGGTCGCTCTGCTTCGAGTCCAGCGTGATCTCGATCTTGAAGGTCTTGTTGGCCTGGTCGGCCCAGTTGCCGGAACTCGCGACCGAGGCGATCTCGGTGATCTTGCCGCTGAAGGACTCGCCCTTGCGCGAATCGACCGTCACCACCGCGGGCATGTCGAGCTTCAGCTTGTCGATGTCGGCCTCGTGCACCTGCAGGATCACTTGCATCGTGGTGCAGTCGGGGATCGTGATCAGCGTCTGGCCCTGATAGACCGAGTTGCCGACCTTGACCTCCTGGCGCCACCAGGTGTGTTCCGGATCGCCGTAGTACACCACGCCGGGATTCTCGGCCTTGACCGTGTAGTAGCCGATCTCGATGCGCTGGTGCTCCAGGTCCGCCTTGGTCGCCTGCACCTGGCTCTCGCGCTGGGTCAGCGCGGCTTGCTTCTCCTTGAGGTTGATGTCGGACTTCTTGCGCGCGTTCTCGAGCTCGCGCTCGCCGTTGCGCACCTCGCTCTCCTTCATCTTGAGTTCCATCGGCGCGGTGTACGCCTCGTGCAGCTCGAGATCTTTGCGTGCGTTCTCGTCGCCGATCTCGGCCTCGCGCAGGCGGATGCGTTCCTCCTCCTCCTGGATGCGCGTCAAGAAGCCCTGCCGCACGAGTTCGGGCACCTGGCGAAACTGTTCCTTGCCGCGCTCCAGCTCGCTCTTGGCCTTTTCGGTTGCCAGGTTGAGCTTGCGCAGCTCGTTGGGCGCGTCGCCCTGCTTGTAGCGCTCGAGCGTGAGCTGGGCCATCTGCAGGCCGAGCTCGGCCTTCTCGATCGAGGCCTGGTTGTCGCGCTCCTGGATCTCGCGGTTGGCCTTGGCCGCCTCGAGCTCGATCTCGTACTGCACCAAGTTGTTCTCGAGCTCGCGGATCTGCTGCTCGAGCTGCGTCTTGTCGAATTCGATCAGCACGTCGCTCGGCACGACGCTCTTCCCTTCCTCGACCAGCACCATGATCTTGCCTTCGCCCTCGAACTGCGGCGAGATCTTCACGTTGTCCTGCGCGGCGAGGCTACCGTTCTCTTCGATCGCGATGCGCAGGTCGCCGCGCGCGACCGTGAACAGCGAGCTCGACGACGCGCTCCGGCCCGCGGCCTCGGCCTTGTCCGCTGCCAGCCAGCGGCTCGACGCCGCCAGGCCCACGATCGCGATCAGCGCCACCCACAGAGCCGTCTTCATCGTTTCCACATCCCGTCTTCGTCCACGAACAAGATTCCCAGATCGCGCAGCAGCGTCAAACGCGCGATTTCGTAGCGGACCTGCTCGTCGATCAGCGCGTTCTGCGCGTCGAGCAGGGACTGGTTGGCTTCGACCACGTCGCGGTTGGGCAGCTCGCCGCGCTCGAAGCGCAGCTCGGCGATGCGCAGGTTCTTGGTCTGGTCTTTGATCAATTGGCGCTGGATGTCGAGCGACTGCAGGCGCCGCGTGAGCTCGCGGAAGGAGCTCTTGATCGAGACCGCCAGCTGATCCTCGAACTCCTCGAGGCTGCGCCGGGCGCGCGCCAGGTCCAGCTGCGCGGTGCGGTAGGAGTTGCGCTCGCGCACGCGGTCGAGGGGGATGCCCAGCGTCAGCGACAGGCTCGTGTCGCTGCGCTCGATATCGCTGCCGCCGAAGGAGGTCGAGCTCCCGGTGGCGTAGCTCGTGCCGAGCTGGAGCTGGAGGTCGGGCAACAGCGTGTTGTGCGCGAGCTTCACGCCGCGCTCCACGTCCTCCAGCTGCTCGTGGCGGTTGAGGAGGTCGAGCCGGTTCACCAGTGCCACCTCGATTGCCGAGCGCTCGTCGTACTCGACCGACAAGTAGGGCGGCGCGTCCGGCTGCACGTCGACCGGCTGGTCGGCGGGCAGCCCCAGGAAGATGCGAAAGTTGTCGAGCGCGAGCTGCAGGCTCTCTTGCGCCTCGAGCAAGTCGTTTTGCGCGTTCAACTCGCTGCGCCGCGCGCGCAGGACGTCCAGTTGATTCACCTGCCCCTGCCCGACGGCGAACAGCGCCTCGGCCTGGCGCCGGCCGAAGACGTTGTTGTCCAGGTTGCGCTGCTGGTTCTCGATCGCCTGCTTCTGGTTCACCAGGTCGTAGTAGCGGCGCGCGACGTCGATCGAGAAGTCCTCGCGGAACAGCTCGAACTCGCGCAAGGCATAGGTCAGGCTGCGCTCGGCCTGGATCAGCGACTCGTGCGTCACCGCGTAGCCGCCGCCGCGCAACAGCGGCTGCGCCAGTTGCAGCGAGACGAGCGAGTCGTACTCGCCCGCGTCGCCCTCGCGTCCGACCGCCGAGCTGGCCGCCTCGAGAGAAACGCGCGCGCCGGAGGCCAGGATCTGCGAGGCGCTGAAGTTGGCGCTACCCGAGTGCGAGTCCTGGAGGACGGCCGCGTCATCTAAAACATACGCCAGCGCCAGCGCGAGCTGCGGCTCGAAGTCGTGCCGCACGCTGCCCAGCGACAGCGCCTGCGCGTGCAGGTCCTCGCGCTGGTCGATCATCTGGCGGTTCGTGCGGTAGGCGATGGCCAGGGCCGCGCGCAGGTCGAGCACCTGCGGCGCGGGAGCGGCGGCCTCGGGCGCCACCGGCTCGTCGCCCGTGGGCAGCGCGGGAGCCTCGGGCGTCGGCGGGCGCAGAGCCGGCTGTAGGACCGTCGCCTCGCGCGTGCCGAGCACCTCGCGGCCGCGCTCCTCCAGGATGCGCAGGGCCGAGCGCTCGGCGAGCCGCTCGTGGTGCTCTGCCGAGCAGCCGCCCGCCGCACAGGCGAGGATCAGCCAACCCCATGATCGCGTCGTGATGCCCAATTCGGAGAGCCCCCGCCTCGCCTGCCGCAGCGACCTACCCCTGGGGTGCGCCACAGTTTCGCTGAGAGCGGAGGGCCTGCATAGACGGCTTGCGCGGGAGTTACCTCTGCCGGATTCCCGACTTTTCTTCGACTCTTCGCGCGAGCGGCGCTTCTCGGCTCGCGGCGCGGTAACCGTGCGTGGGGGACCCGCTAGCAGCGGTCCCACCCCTCGGAGGCTTTCCATGAAGTTGCCCGCTCTCTTCCTCGGTCTCTGCTCCCTGCTCGCGTCCTGCAGCGGCCTGCCCATCCGGCCGGAGCCGGCCGAGCTGCGCACCAGCCTGCCGCTCGAGTACCGCGCCAGCCTGTCGAGCCAGAGCCCGCTGGCGATCGAGGTGGACGAGGCCGAGCGGGTCACGAGCGAGCGTCGCATCGAGGTCCGGATCGAGGTGCGGAGCTGCTCGCCGCGCGAGGCCGAGGCGCAGCTCGGCGCGCTCGCCCTCGGCCCGACGGCCTGGATCCTTTCCGAAGACAACGCGACGCGCCTGCTCGCGAGCGGAGGTGAGCGACTGAGCGCGCCGAGCCTAGTCGTGTTCGATGGCCAGCGCTCGCACTGCGCCGTCACGGACCAGCGTGCTTACGTCAGCCGCTTCGAGGTCTCGGGCGACGGCACGTCGATGGTCGCCGATCCGGTCATCGACACGGTGCGTCATGGGCTGAGCTTCGCGGTGTGCGCACGCGTCGCCGCGGACGACGCGCTCGAGCTGGACCTCGAGTGGCGCCTGTGCGAGCTCGACCCGGAACTGCCCGAGCTCACGCACGCTCTGCCGCTCGGCAGCACGCCGGTGATGCTGCAGGTGCCGCTGGTCATGGATCAGCAGCTCACGACCCACGCGCGCTTGCGCGCGGGCGAGTGCGTGGTGCTGAGCTGCCGTAGCGCGGATGGACGACAACGGCAGGCCGTGGTCCGCGCGAGCGCCAGCGGCCGCTGAGCGTGCGCGCGCGCCAGCTCTAGTAAGACGCCAAGGAGCGGTGGCGTGACGGAGGTGAGCTGGCAGACTAGGGAGACTCTCGTCTCAGGCTCTTCCCTTTCTCTCTCTCCCCTTCCCATCTTTGCCATGTCTTCTTGCACCTTCCCCGTGTTCGCTGCTTTCTTCCTCGCCTCGGCTTCCTGGGCGCAGACTCCCTCGCCGCGCATCCGCGAAGGTGACGCGCTGCCGAGCGGCGATCACGTGACCTTCGTCGGCACGAATCAGATCGACGACCGCGGCTCGTGGCTCTCCCTGGTCGACTCGGATTTCGCGGACGTGACCCAGGACGCGTTCCTGCTGCGCGACGGGCAGGTGCTCGTGCGCGAGGGCGTAAACGTCGCAGGACCGGCGGGAGCCACCCTGGACGATTTCGTCTTCGTCGCGAGCGGAGCGGGCGGCGACTACGTCTCCATCTTGAAGGTGCAACTGGGCGTCGAGCAGATCTATGGTCTCTACTTCGACGATCAGCTCGTCGCCTTGCAGCATGGCGCCGTCGGTGCGCCTGAAGTCTCTGCCGCGGCGACCTGGGGACACTTCCAGGGCGCCTGGCTGAACGGTTCGCGCGCGCTGCTCGTGCTCGGCGAGATCAGCAACCCGGACGTCGCCGGGCCAAAGGAGGACGCGCTGGTGCGCTTCCAGCTCGACGGAGCGGGTGCGGTGGTCTCGAAGAACGTGCTTCTGACCAAGGGGCAGTTCGTTCCGGCCGTGAACGGCAAGGTGAACATCCTGGGCAGCTTGGCGACGACCTGCGCGCTCAACGCCAGCGGCGACTTCCTGAGCCTGGTGTATCCGACCGGCGGCCCCGGGGCGCTGCTCGAGAACCTCGACATCGTTCTGGCCCGTGAGGGCGATCCCGCGCCGATCGCGGGGCGCTCCTATGGGCTTCTGAGCAAGGTGGCGCTCAACGACTTCGGCGAGAGCGCGTTCACGGCCACTCTGGACGGAACGACCGACACCTACTGCATCATCCGGAACGGGCAGAAGTTCGCCCAGGCGGGCGACGTCGTGCCCTTCCTGCCGAGCCCGCTCGGCAACGGCTCGGCCGCGCCGCTGTCCCTCGCCAACAGCGGCGATCTCTTCTGGCGCGCGAGCGATGCCACCGGCGCCAGCGCGACCTTCCTGCGCAACATGGAGGTGATCGTGCAGGAGAACGTCACGCAGATAGGCGGCGCGCTGGTGACGCGCGTCGCGCTGGACAGAGACGCCTTCGACGCGAGTCCCGACGGCCGCTTCTGGGCCGGACGCGTGGAGCTCCAGGGCATCGGCGACGCGCTGGTCACGGCGGACTTCGGCCTCGTGGTGCCGGTGCAGGGCTGCGCGACGAACACGGCCCAGCTGCGCAAGGCGAGTGGCGACGCGCTCACCGGCCAGCGCCTGACGCTCGCGCTCGACGGCGCCCAGGCGCTCGGCGCCTTGCCGGCCTTGCTGGTCGGCACGCGCGGGATCCGCTCGAGCGCGGGCTGCGGCGCCGCGACCGTCGGTGGCGAGCTGCTGGTCGAGCCCGCGAGCCGCATCGCGACGCTCTTCGGCGCCCCGTGGACCGGCGCAGCGGTGCCGTTCGTGATCGACATCCCTCCCGCTGCGGCGCTGGTCGACCTGGAGCTCTTCACGCAGGGCGTCTTCGCACAGGCCGGCGGCGCGCCGAGCCTACGCCTCGCGAACGCCTTGCGCATCCAGGTCGGGGCGCCCTGAGCTACGCATTCGATCTCAGCGCTTGCGCGCCGTGACCTTGCCACCGGGGAGCTCGAGCTCGAGCTCCCCGGCCGCGTTCCGGAGCGCGCCGGCTACCTGCCGGTGAGCGACGAGGTCGTAGCACACGAAGCCGTGCTCCGCGCGCGGCACGAAGCGCAGGCGCGAGGCGTAGGGCGGCCCGCAGTCGAGGCCGAAGAAGTACTCGTCGCCAGCCTGCAGGTCGAGCAGCTCCTCGCCGTGCTCGAACTCGAGTCGCACCATCAGGTGGTTCAGCTGGTTCGCGTCCGGCCGCAAGCCGAGCAGGGTCGCCTCGCGCAGCGTGCCGTGCGGAGCCAGGAGCTCACGCCACCAGCTCTCGACTCCGTGGAAGCGCTCCAGGTCGCGGTCGAACTCATGCAGACGCGTGAAGTCGTTGTGGCGCAGGCCGGCCACGATCTCCTCGGCCTGCGTCAGGAGGTGCTTCTGGTCGCCGCTCAGCTTCCCGGAGACGAGCTCGAGCGCCGCCGGCGTGCGCGCCTCGAGGAACAGCGCCGATCCATGCGCGAAGGCGCGCCAGCGCGCGCCGCCGAGGGCCTCGTACTCGCCGGCCAGCGCGGCCAGCGCGGACTCCGGCGTCGTCGTCGTGGCCGGCGGCGGCGCCAGGACCTTGCCGGCGACGAGCGCGCGCACGTCGGCCGCGATAGTGCGCGGGACCGCGGGCGCGTTGGAGAGCAGCACCACGAAGGACTCGTCGCCGGGGGCGCTCACGCACTCGGCCGCGAAGCCGCTCTTGGTCCAGCCGCTGCGCTCGTGCACGAGCGTCTTCTTCTCGGCCTTGCGCACGAGCCAGCCGCAGGCCATGTCGTCCAGCGCGGGCGCGAAGAGCTTCTTCTTCGAGGCCTTGGTGAGCAGCGCGTCGCCGCGCAGCGCCTGTTCGAAGCGCCACAGGTCGGGCGCGCTCGTCAATACACCGCCTGCGCCGCGCAGGGCCCAGGAGTACCAGCCCTCGCTGGCCAGCTCGCGCTCCTCGGCCAGGTCCGGATCGAGCGGGAAGCGCAGGCCCAGCGCGCCCTCGGGCGGCGGCTCGTCCGGGCGCAGGAAGGCGCGCGCGACGTGCTCCGCGGCCAGCGCACCACCCTGACGGAAGCCGGTGCTCGCGAGTCCGGCCGGGCGGAAGACGAGCTCGCGCAGCGCGTCCTCGAAGGATTGCTTCGTCACCGTCTCGATCACCGCCGCGAGCAAGGCGTAGCCGACGTCGCTCGGCACGCAGTCGGCGCCCGGCGTGTCGAGCAGCGGCATGCGCAGGGCCGCGCGCACCAGCTCGTCGCGCTCGACCAGCTTCGGACCCACGCCGGGGATCGACCAGGGCAGGCCCGAGGTGTGCACGAGCAGGTGCTGCAGCTGGATCTTCTTCTTGTCGGCCGGGATGTCGGCGAAGAACCGATCGAGCGTGTCCTTGGTCTCGAGCTTCTTCTGCTGCTCCAGCACGAGCACGGCGCAGGCCGTGAACGGCTGCGCAAGCTGCCCAAGGTCGAAGACCGTCGCCGACGTGCAGGCCGCGCCGCTGGTGCGCTCCGCGACGCCGTAACCCTGCACCAGGATCGGCAGGCCCTTTTCGACGACCAGCACCGTGCCCGAGAAACCGAAGGGCACGCAGCGCGTGAGGTAGGCGTCGATCGCCTGCGCCAGCGGGCCGGAGACGAGCGCGCCGTCCGTCGCCGGCTCCGTCTGCGCTGCAAGCGTCCCCGCGATCCAACCGAGCGCGGCCGTGATCCATCCGGCGTGCAAGCTGCCTCCTGCGCCAGCACGGTAGCGTGGCGCGCGCGCTTTCGCAGCCGTCGTCCTGGAGCGCGGGGCACTACCCCGGATTGTTCATGAGGCCTCGGCTGCAACGTCGCGACTGGCTGCATCTGCAGCGCTTCGCTCCCTGCGAGTCCTCAACGACCTGCAGAGAGGTCGTCTCCGGGCTCTCGGTCCCTCACCGCGGCATCCGCAGCCATTCGCGACGTTTCGCTCCAGGCCTCATGAAACCCGGGCTAGGCCGCCGCGCTGCCGCCGGCGGTGGCTTGTGCGAAGCCGGCGAGCATGAGCTGGATGCGGCGCACGAACTCCTCGGTCGGCAGCGGCAAGAGCAGGAGTTCCTGCGCGCCACAGCGCAGCGCTTCCTTGCGGAACGCCTCGAGGCGGTAGACGTGCGTGCACAGCACGATCGGGAAGGTGCGCCCCGCGTCGCGCGCGCGCACCTCGCGCGCGGACTCGAAGCCGGTCTTGCCCTCCAGCAGGCTGTCGATCAGGACGAGGGCGGGTGCTTCGCCCGTCAGCGCGCTCATCAGCTCGGCGTGGCTCTTGATGAGGTGCACGGCGAAGCCGGCTTGCTCGAGGCCGCGCTGGCGCGCCTCGGGGCATTCCTGCTGGTCGTGGGCGAAGAGGATCGTGGGCTTCATCGGTGCTCCGCTCAGGTGGCCGCGGCCAGCGCCTCGCGCAGGCTGATCACGCCGGCGCGCGCGACGCCCAGGGCGTGGTCGCGCAGCGTCTCCAGGCCCGCCACGTGGCGGGCGTGCTCGAGCGCCTCGTCGCTTGCTCGCTGTTCGATGCCACTCCAGAGGCTGGCGGTCATCGGCAGGACCTCGAACAGCGGTAGGCGTCCCTTGGTGCCGGTGTGGCGGCAGGAGGGACAACCCGGGCCTTCGAACCAGCTCGTGCCGTCCGCGACCAGGCCGAGCCGCTGCAGCAAGGCAGGGTCGGGCTCGTGGGGCACCTTGCAGTCCGGGCAGAGCTTGCGCGCGAGACGCTGCGCGACGACGCCCAGCAGAGTCTCGGCCACGAGATACGGCTCGAGCCCGAGGGCCGCGAAGCGACCGATCGCGGCGATCGCGGAGGGCGCCTGGATCCCGGCCAGGACGAAGCAGCCGAAGCGCGCGGCCTCGAGTACGGCGCGTGCCGTCTCGGCACCGTCGATCACGCCCAGCAGGAGCACGTCGGGATCCTGATTCATCAGCGCGCGCAGGCTGCCAGCCGCGCCGGACTCGGGATCGATCTCGACCTGCAGCACGCCGTCGAGCGCCTGCTCGTTGCGCTCCTCGAGCGCGATGACCTTGCGGTCGGGGCGCATCTGGTGCTCGAGCAATGCGTGCAGGGTGGTGAGCTTGCCGCTGGCCGCCGGGCCGGTCACGAGCACGAGGCCGCCGCGCTCGGCCAGCAGCGCGTCCAGCGTGGCGCGCTGCCTGGAAGTGAAGCCCAGCTCGCCCAGACCCCGACGCCGGCGCTCGGCGCCGAGCACGTGCAGCACCGCGCTCTCGCCGTGCATCGAGGGTGTGGTCAGGACGCGCACATCGACGGGCTGCTTCTTGAACAGGAACGAGATCGTCCCGGCGCGCGCGCGGCCCTCCTCGCCCTCCAGCCCCGCCAGCGAGCGCAAGCACTGCATCGTCGGCTGCACCCACGAGAGCGGCAGCAAATTGTGTTCGATCAAGGCGCCGTGCACGCGCAGGCGCACGCGCAGGTCCTCGCGGCGCGCCTCGAGGTGGATGTCGCTCACGCCCTTGGTGAAGGCCTCCTGCAGCAGCGCGCGCACGAGCTCGACCACCGCCTTCTCGTCGGGCACGGCCGCGTGCGCGAGCGGCGCGGGCGGACCCGCGACTTTCGCCGGTGTGGCCGCGGCTGGCGCACCCTGCGCGAAGACCTGCTCGGTGACCTTGCGGATCGCCGAGGGCTCGGCGTAGACCGGGAACACGTTGGCCCCGAGCAGGAGTGCGAGCTCCTCGACCACGCGGAGGCTCTCCGGATCTTCGAGCGCGACCGTGACGTAGTCGGCCACGCGGTTCACGGCCAGCGCGCGCAGGCGGCGCGAGGATTCGTGGCCCAGCTTGGCGGCCACCTCGGGATCGACGATGCTGCTCGTCAGGCGCATGGAGGGGATGCGCGCCTGGGCGCGCAGCGCCTCGAGCACGTCCGCCTCGGCGACGAAGCCGAGCTCGACCAGCGACTGTCCGATCTTCAGGCCGAATTCTTGGCGGTGCTTCAGCGCGAGCTCGAGCTGTTGCGCATTGATCTTGCCGCGTTCCAGCAAGTACCTGCCGAGCTGGATGGGTTGGCGCGTGACCAGGGGTTGGCTCAAGCCGGAGACTCCGCGGGCGCCCCTATCGACGGGATGCGCATGCGGGTTGAGAAGGGCTGAGCAGGGCCGCCCTTGCCCGCGCACCGGGGTTCCATCACGCAGTTCTCGCTCCACACCGTTGTGGCCCCGAACCGCCTGCTCGCGCGGACTTCCTGGCTGGCTCGCCCGCCTACTTGCGCACGCGCACCGGGAAGGGCGGCTTGACCGGCTTCTTGGGCGGGTTGGCCTTCAATTCCGCGAGCGCCACCTCGATGGCCTTCTCGAGCTGCGGGTCGTGGCCGGCGGCGACGAGTGCGGGCAGCTGCTCGACCTCGATGTCGGGCGGCACGCCCACGTTCTCGACGGTGAAGCCCTCGTCCTCGGTCCAGATGGCGAGGTTGGGCGCGGTGACGCTGGCGCCGTCCAGCAGCTCGGGGAAGTCGAGGATGCCAACGAGGCCGCCCCAGGTCGGACGGCCGACCAGCTTGCCGAAGCCGAACTTGTGGAACATCCACGGCAGGAGGTCGCCGCCCGAGCCCGCGGTCTCGTCGATGATCATGACCTTCGGCCCGTAGATCGCGCCCTGCGGCGTGGAGAGGTCGGCGCCGTAGCGCATGGCCCAGTGCGCGACGTAGGGCCGGCGCAGGATGTCGAGGTAGTAGTCGGCGATCGAGCCGCCGCCGTTGTGGCGCTCGTCGATCACGAGCGCCTCGCGGTCGGACTGCGGGAAGAAGTAGCGCTTGAAGTAGACGTGGCCGAGGTCGGCCGTGTCGGGCACGTAGACGTAGGCCACGCGCCCGTCGGTGGCCGCGGTGACCTTGGCGATGTTGCCCTCGACCCAGTCGCGGTTGCGCAGCGCCGCTTCATCCTCGATGGGCACGACCTTCACCGTGCGCGAGCCCGAGCCGTCGGCGTTGGGGCCGACGCTGAGCTCGAGCTGCTTCTCGGCGCTGTTCTCGAAGCGCGCGTAGAGCTCCTCGCTGGCCTTCAGGTCCACGCCGTTCACGGCCAGCAGGTACTCGCCGGCCTTCACGTCCACGCCGGGCTCGGTCAGCGGCGCGCGCAGCTCGGGCGTCCAGTTCAGGCCACCGAAGACCTTGGCGAAGCGGTAGCGCCCGCCGTCGACCGCGTAGTCCGCGCCGAGGAGGCCGCCGGGCACGGTCTTGGCCTCGACCAGCGTCTCGCCGCCGCTCGTTCGGTGGTGGCCGACGGCGAGTTCCGAGCACATCCAGCGGATCACGCGCGAGAGGTCGCCGCGCACCGTGAGGTCGGGCAGGAACTGCGCGTACTTTTTCTTCATCGCCGGCCAGTCGGCGCCGTGCATGCCCGGGTCGTAGAAGTAGTCGCGGTTGATGCGCCAGGCCTCGTCCAGGATCTGCGCCCATTCGCTGCGCGGCTCCAGCTTGACCTGGATCGAGTCCACGGCGAGCTGGCCCTCCTTCGTGTCCACGCTGTCGCCCAGCGGGCGCACGAAGAGTCCCGCCGCGGTGCGCACGAGCACCTTCTCGTGGTTCGCGGCCAGGCCGAAGCCCTGCACGCTCTCGAGCAGCGTCTTCTGCTTGCGCGACTCGAAGTCGAAGCGCGCCAGCGCGCTCTTCGCCGGTTCACCGGAGAACGCGCCGCGCTCGGCCACGAGGTAGAAGAGCTGGCCTTCCTTGCCGGGCTGGAGGCTCGAGTAGTAGGCGCGCTCGGGCGGCAGGGCCAGGATGCGCTGGTTCAGGCCGTCGAAGTCGATCACCACGCTCGGCGCCGCGGCCTTCTCGTCGTCCTCTTTCTTGTCGTCGTCCTTTTTGTCGTCGTCCTTCTTCGGCTTCTCGTCCGCCACCTTTTCTTCGTCGCTGGGCTTGGCGAGCGGCGAGGGCGTGCTCTTCGCCAGCACCACGACGTACAGCGAGTTCGTCTGTTCGATGTCCGCGCTGGCCTGCGAGAACCAGGTCAAGAACGGACCCGCGTCGGTCGAGGCGGTGAGGTAGAGGTACTTGCCGCCGGCGTCGAACACCGGTTCGGCGGCGTCGGAGAGACCGTCGGTGAGCTCGTGCTTCGTCGCGCTCGCCAACTCGTACAGGTACACGCGCCGGAAGCCGGTCAAGGTCCCCAGCGTGTATGCCAGCCACTTCGAGTCCGGTGACCAGGCGTGGTGCAGCGTCTTGTAGACGCCGTAGATCGGCTCCTGGTCGACCTTGGTGCTCTTGCCGCTGGCCACGTCGAGTACGAACAGCGTGCGCGAGTTGTCGATGAACGAGAGCGACTTGCCGTCCGGCGACCAGCGCAGGTTCTCGTAGAAGCCCGCGCCGCCCGGCGACACGAAGCGCCGCTCGCCGTGCCCGTCCTGGGGCGCGAGGACGAGCTGGTTCTCGCCGCTCTCGTCCGAGACGTAGGCCAGCGTCTGGCCGTCCGGCGACCAGGCCGGATAGCGCTCGTTCGCGCCGGGGGTGTTGGTCAAGTTGCGCGCGTCGCCCTTCTCGGCCGGCAGGGTGACGATCTCGCCGCGGTAGCCGAGGGCCACGCGCGCGCCGTGGGGCGAGAGCTCGGCGCTGCGCACGTAGTCCGCGTCCGACGCGAAGCGCGCGCGCGTTTCGGGCAGGTCGGCGGCGACGGCGACCTTCAAGCGCTCGCTCTTGGCGCTGGCGGGATCGAAGAGGTGCAGCCAACCGGCCTGCTCGTAGACGATCTTCGTCGCGCCGGCGCTCGCGTTCTGGATCGGGAAGTCCTCGTGACGCGTGAGCTGCTTCACGCCCTTCGCGGCCGCGTCGTAGGCGAACAGGTTGAACTCGCCCGCGCGGTCGGAGCGGAAGTAGAGCTGGTTCCCGAGCCACATCGGGTCGGTGTCGTTGCAGCGCCCGGCGGGTTGCGGGACCTGCTCGACCGAGAGATCGGCCAGGGTGCAGATCCAGATGCGCGCGGCCGTCCCGCCGCGGTAGTTCTTCCACTGCGTGAACGCCTCGGAGAGCGGCACGTAGGCGAGCTTCTTCCCGTCGGGCGAGAGCGCAGCCTTGTACACCGTGGGCAGGCCGTAGGGCGTGGGGAAGCCGCCCTCGACGCTCACCCGGAATAAGTGCCAGAAGCGGCGCGTGTACACGTCGCGCTGCGAGCTGAAGAGCACCTCGCAGCTGTCGGGCGTGAAGCCCTGCACGACGTCCACGCCCGGATGGGCGGTCAGACGTCGCGGCTCGCCGCCGCCGGCCGCCACGACGAAAACGTCCGTGTTGCCGTCGTACTGGCCCGAGAAGGCGATCCACTTGCCATCGGGCGAGAAGCGCGGGCGCGACTCCTGGCCCGGATGCGTGGTCAGGCGTCGCGCGTTCGTGCCGTCGAGGTTGGCGCTCCACAGATCCCCGGCGTAGACGAAGGCGAGCTGGGTGGCGCTCGCCGCCGGCTGCTCCAGGAGGCGCGTGTCCCCCGTGTCGGGCGCGCCGTGGAAGGAGGCCGGCGCGGCCGCGCCGGAACGCGTCGCGGGAGCGCTGGCGGCGGGCTCGCGCGCGGTTGGCGCGGAGCAGGAGACGAGGAGCGCGGAGAGGACGAGGAACGGGCTGCGCGGTGACATCGAAACGACCCTTCGGAGCTGCGTGGATTGAGGCGCGCAGAGGATAGCGGGCGCGTCCTCCGCTCGGGCCGCAGCTCGGTCAGCGTTGCGCAACGATGCACGCCGAGCGTTGCGACCTGCTAGGATCCGGCGCTTTCCCTAGGAGATCCAAATCATGGCCAAGACCCCCGCGGTCGGCGCTTCGGCGCCCGACATCCACCTCCCCGACCAAGACGGCAAGACCCAGAAGCTCGCTGCGCAGCGCGGCAAGTGGGTGCTGGTCTACTTCTACCCGCGCGACGACACGCCGGGCTGCACCCTCGAAGCCTGCGGCGTGCGTGACGCCTGGAGCGCCTTCGGCAAGGCCGGGATCACGGTCTTCGGCATCAGCGCCGATTCGACCAAGAGCCACGCCAAGTTCGCCAACAAGTTCCGCCTGCCCTTCACGCTGCTCGCCGACGAGAAGAAGACCGTGGTCGAGGCCTACGGCGCGTGGGGCAAGAAGAAGTTCATGGGCCGCGAGTTCGACGGCATCCTGCGCCAGTCGTTCCTGGTCGATCCCAAGGGCAAGATCGCCAAGGTCTACCCCAAGGTGAAGCCCGAAGCCCATGCCGCGGAAGTGCTGGCGGACGTCGCCGCGCTGAGCGCTGGAGCGAAGGCCAAGCCCAAAGCCAAGCCCAAGCCCAAGTCCAAGGCTGAGGCAGTGAAGAGCGTGATTCCGATGGCCAAGAAAGTCGCGAAGGCGCCGGCCAAGTCGTCGGCCAAGGTCGCGAAGGCGCCGACGAAGAAGGCCTGAGCTTTCGAGACGAGTGCTGCGCCGTTCCGGCGCAGCACTCGTCTCGGACTCGAAGCCCTGGGGGCGCGAGCCGTCTCGCTGCCGGAAGCGTGCCTTTCGAGGCGACGACGCGCTCGAACGAAGCCGCTTGCGCCTGGCGAGCGAGTTCCCCGGTGCGCGCTTGCGCTCTCTACCGCCGCAGCGCCGGATCTTGCCGGCCCTCGGGTGGAGGCGCCTCCGCTTGGATGCCGCGCAGCGCGTGTTCCGTCTCCGGCGACAGCACCATGCCGAGCGAGCGCTCGTCGCTGCCGTCCGCGTTCACCACGAAGAGCTCGTAGAAGAACATGCCGCGCAGGAAGGCGACGCGCGAGCCGTCCGGCGACCAGCGGCCGCACAGGCCGTCCTTGGCGAGCAAACGCTCGTCGCTGCCGTCAGGCCGGAGTGTGAACAGCGCGCACGAGAGCTCCTCGTCGAGGCTCGCGCGCGCAACGAGGATGCGCGAACCGTCCGGCGACCAGCGCGGCACCTGGCCCTCGCACAGGGGCTGCAGTCCGGAGCCGTCGGCTTCGATGCGGAACACCTGCCTCATTCGCTGGCCTTCTTCGACACCCTCCTGCAGGTCCGTGAACGCCAGCGAGCGGCCGTCCGGCGACCAGCTCGGCGCCGCGCCGCGCGTCAGGCGTGTGCGCTGAGCGCCGTCGCGATCGACGATCTCGATGAACGTCTCTTCTTCCTCGGGGACCGTGCAGGCGAGGCGTTCTCCGTCGGGTGACCAGACGGCGAGCAAGCCGGGCCCGATGTCCTTCCACGCCGAGCCGTCCGCGCGCACGAGCACGATCGTGTGGGCCGGGCTCGAGGTGGCGAGCCACTCTCCGTCGGGCGACCACGCCGGCCCTTCGACGAGCGGCGCGAGGTCGAGCGGCATGCCCGGGTCGTCCGCGCTCACGCGCCGAAGAACGGAATCCGTCTGGCCGGCTCGATAGGCGATCCACTTTCCGTCCGGCGACCAGCTCGCGTGGCGCCGCCTTCCAGGGAGAAGAGATACAGCCCGCCCCCCGAACTCCAGCAACCCGCGATCAGGCTGCGCCCGTCCGGCGACCAGGGCGCGTCGCCGAGGACGAACTGCGCCGCGAAGAAGCTCAGGCCCTGGGCGATCGCCCGCCCGAGCTCGTCGAACATGAAGCACGAGTTGAGCCCGAGCGCCCCGACGAGCGCCGCCAGCCAGAACCCCTCGTGCTCCGCAGCATCACGGAACTAGCCTAGCGCGGCCCGGAGGCCGCGCCGCGCTCACTCCTGGCGCACGTCGAGCACTCGATCGGCGGCCACGGCGGCGAGCTCCTGGTGCGCGCCGTCGGGCCAGGTGACGACGAGCTTGTCGGCCTTCGTGGCCGCGCCCAGGCCGAAGGTGAGCGTGGCCTCGCACTGCGAGAGGTAGCTCTTGAACGGCACCGCGTCCTGGCACTGCTTGACGCCATTGACGAAGAGCTCGACGCGCGCGCCGATGGCCGCGTGGTTCTTGCCCTTGGCGCTGAGACGCACGCGCAGCCAGTGGTGGCCGAGCGCCTGCTCGTTCTGCAGCAGCACGGGCTTGCCGCCGGATTGCGTCAGCAGCACGTCCAGGTCGCCGTCGCCGTCGATGTCGGCCGTGGAGCAGCCGCGGCCGACGATCGGGCGCGAGAGGTCGCCACTGGCGTCCGCGCCGACCTCGACGAAAGTGCGCTTGACCTCGTTGCCCGCGTTCCAGAAGAGCTGCGCCGGCTGCTGGTAGGTCTGGCTGGCCTGGACCTGGCTGATCTCGGACTCGAGGTGACCGTTCGCCTGGAGGTAGTCGAGGCGTCCGTCGAGGTCGTAGTCGAGGAACAGCGTGCCGAACTTCAGGTACTTGCGCGTCGGCGCGCCGATGCCGGTGCCGATGGCTTCGTCGGCCCACAGGTCCGCGCGGCCCTGCGAGACGTAGAACGAGCTCATCTCGTTGGCGAAGTTGCCGATCGCGTAGGCGATGGTGTTGTCATTGCGGAACCAGGCCGCGTCGATGCCCATCGCGCCAGTGGAGAGGCCGCTTTTGTCGAAGGCCAGGCCAAACTCCCTGGCGCGCTCCTCGAAAGAGCCAGCGCCCTTGTTGCGGTAGAAGAAGTTGGCGACCGTGTCGTTGGCGATCATCAGGTCGAGGTCGCCGTCCATGTCGGGGTCGTTGGCGCGTGCGCCGAGCGCCTTGCCCACCGGCACGCCCGTGGCCGGATTGACGACGTGCAGGCCTGCTTCCTTGCTGACCTCGAGGAAGTGGCCGTCGCCCTGGTTCGCGTAGAAGTACGGCTGGCTACCCTCGAAGGTCGTGGGTGGCCCGTAGGCGCGGCCGATGCCCGAGAGCGTGAAGTTCACCTCGAGGTCGATCGCGCGCGACCAGTGGACGTAGTTGCCGACGTACAGGTCGAGGTCGCCGTCCGAGTCGGCGTCGAAGAAGGTCGCGCAGGTGCTCCACGCGTCGGCGGCACCGGCGAGCTCGTCGCTGTGCTCGCTGAAGCGACCGCCCTCGTTGACGAACAGATGATTGGGCCCGACGGCGGTGAAGAACACGTCCGTGTCGCCGTCCGAGTCGGCGTCGGCGCAGGCCGCGCCCATCCCGTAGAAGCTGGCGCCCAGACCGCTCTCCGCCGTGGCGTTCGTGAACTGACCCCGGCCGTCGTTGGTGTACAGCGCCTGGGTCGGCTTGTCGCCGCGCTGGCTCTCCGGCCAGTTGCACGAGTTCACCAGCAAGAGATCGACGTCGCCGTCGCCCTCGAGATCGAAGAAGGCCGAGCCGCCGCCCATCGTCTCGGGCAGGAGTTTGTCGCCCTCGGCGCCGTTCTGGTGCGCGAAGGTGATGCCCGCGGCGGCGGTGACGTCGCGGAAGCGCACCTCCGGCAGCTGCACGTCGTGCTGGATCGTCTTGGGCGCCTCGGGCGTGACCACCTGCACGGGGGCGAGCGCCTGCGCGCGGTGCGTCCACCAGTAGATCCCGCCACCCGCGGCGAGCCCCACGCCGATCACCACCAGCGAGGCGCGGAACGCGCGCCCGATCACCTGGTCGTCGTGCGTGACTTCTTCGTACTCCACGCCGTCCTTCAGCACGGCGGGCTCTTCCTGGCGGGGCTTCTGCGTCATGGGGCGAAGGATGATACCGGCCGGCGGCGTGCAAGCCGGAGGCGCACGACTACTGCTTGCCTCCCTTGGGGGGCGGCGCGTCGGGCAAGTCGAAGGTTCCCGCGCGTTGCAGGTCGTAGATCACGACCGCCTCGGCCGCGTGGTTCGCGGCCGGGTTGTTGCGTCGCGCGATCGTCACCGCGCGGTCGCGGGCGTTGTCGTCGGGCTTGTACTTCTCGTGCAGCTTGCGGTGCTCCTCGGCCAGCTGGGTCTGGCCGAGATCGCCCAGGATCAGGCTCAGGTTGTAGTGCGCGGAGAGGTTCTCGGAGTCGATCGCCAGGGTGCGCTCGAAGTAGGTCTGGGCCTCGCGCAGCAGCGCCTCGCGCGCGGCGTGGTTCTCGTCGCCACGCTGCTCCTTGGCGAGCTCGACCAGCGTCTGGCCGAGCTCGTTCAGCATGCGGTAGTCCTTCGAGAAGTCGAAGCCGCGCTTGCGCGTCTCCTCGGTGTCGAGCGTGTCGAGCTTCTTGAAGGAGGCCACGGCCTCGTCGAGGAAACCGTTCTGCTTGCTGACCATGCCGCCGAACCACAGCAGGCTCCAGGCGTAGGCCGGCGGCTGGTGCTCGCCGGCGCGCTTCAGCGCCGCGGCGGCCTCGTCCAGGCGGCCCTCGCGCAGGTACACGCGCGCCAGGTTGAGCGGACCCTCGGCACGGCCGAGCTCCTCGACCTTCTTGAAGGCGACCTCGGCCTGGCGCAGCTCGCCGGCGGGACCGGTGGCGCCGGCCTTGCGCAAGAGGCCGATGCCGTAGTCGTTCCAGCGCTGCCAGGGGTCGATGGCCGACTTCTGCTCGCCCAGCGCGGCGCCGGCGACGGGCAGCGTGAGCGCGTCCTTGGCCAGCTCCATGATGTGGAAGTCGTTGCCCTTGAACTCGTCGCCTTGGAAGAGGCGCACGTAGGTCGTGTCGAACTTGCGGTAGCGCAGCGCGACCTCGATCGTGATCGGCTCGCTCACGTCGGGCGGGACGTCGAAGCGATAGTGCACCACGTCCGCGGCGCCGGGCGGGATCTGGTGGTCGTAGAGCGGGACGAAGATGTCCTGCGCGTTGCGCCGGTCGATGCGCTCGCCGTTGCGATCGAGCATGTAGACGTTGAGGAAGTGCGACCAGGGATCGACCTGGCCGTCCGCGGCGCGCGCGCCGCTGCGGCCGATGACGCGCGTGCCGCTCTTCACCACGACGTCCAGCCACATCTCGTTCGAGTCCGAGGTGCCGCCGGTGAAGTTGTGGCCCATCTTCACCGTGCGCACGACGGCGTCGAACAGGTAGCTCTGGCCGGGCTGGAGCGCGGGCGTCTCGGGCCGCAGCGGCGCGGCGAGCTCGCCCTCCAGCGTGCCGCCCTGGCGCAGCGCGAACAGGTCCACGCGCATCACGCCCTCGTTGAACTTCTCGTGCGTGGCGAGGGACTCGGGCGCGTCGGCGAAGACGCTGATGGCCGTGTTGGCCGAGGGGAACTGGTGGTTGTGGACCTTGAGCTCGCCCGATTCGTCGCGCTCGCGCGCGCCGAAGTCGTCCGAGGCCACGAGCTTCATGTGGCAGTTGTTGCAGTTCGGCTCGGCCTTGGGCGGGTAGTAGAAGCTCTGCGTGCCGTGGCCAGAGACGCCCGACAGCAGGAAGTCGTCGTACAGGTTCTGCCCGCGCAGCCACTTGTACTTGTTGAGCTCCTCGGGCAGGTGCACCTTGTGGCACGCGCCGCAGTACTCGGTGGTCTTGTGCAGCGGCTTGAGGAAGGTCTTCTTGTGGAAGGCGGGCTTGGCCTTCACCAGCTGGCGGTTCACCCAGCGCAGGAACGGGCTCTCGCTGAAGGTGAACGGGTACTGCGAGGGCTCCTCGATGGTGAAGTCGCTGTTGCCCTGGGTGCTGTTGACGTTGGTGATCGCGTGGCAGGCGGTGCAGGTGATGCCGGCCTGGGCGGTGGGGTGGTTGACGTCGTCGAAGTTCGGGTCGTCGAAGGCGCCGCTGAAGAACGGCACGACGTCGTGGCACCCGGCGCAGAAGCGCGCGGCTTGCACGTTGCCGTCGCGCTCGAGCGCGACCTTGCGGGTCTGGCGCACCGAGAAGAGGTAGGCCGGGTTGTTGAAGGACGCGAAGCGGTGCGCGCTGTGGTACCAGCTGTCGTAGACGTCGGCGTGGCACTGCTTGCAGTACTCGTCGTTCATCAACGACTGAGCCGGGATGAAGTTGCCGGTCGCGGTGCGCGCCAGCGAGGGGAAGAAGTACTGCTCGCCCTCCTTCGGCCCGACCACACCCCACTTCTTCGGGTCCTGCGAGTGCAGGCCGACCATGACCAGCGCGAAGGCGGCTGAGACCGCCATCCAGGCCACGCCGATCTTCCACTTGATCTTGCGCCCGGCCAGGCGGTGCAGCACGAACAGCCACGCCACCAGGACCGGCGTGATGACGTGCGCCCAGTAGAAGACGTCGCGCGCGGTGGGGCTGCCCACCTCCAGCTTCACGCCGCCGATGTCCACGCGCATCAGCAGGAAGCCCGTGAGGAGCAGCAGGAGCGCCGTGGTGAGCAGCGCGTAGCCGGCGATCACCGCGCGGCGATTCGGCCGGTCGTAGGTGTTGAGGGTGTGGACGACCCCGAACACGATCACCGGCACGGTGATCAAGAGTCCCAGGACGAGGTGTCCCGCGAACATCAGCTGGTAGAAGTAATTCTCGAAGGTCTCGCCCTTCAGCCACTGGGCGAAGGTGATCGCCGCCAGGTAGACCGAGTTCACCCCCAGCACGGCGAACAGGCCGAAGACGACGTACAGCCACCACTTCAGCTTCGAACCGACGGCCTTGCGGTAGAGCTTCTTCTTCGGCTGGGCGGGATCGGCGTCGGCCATGGACTCACTCGGGGGCAACCTGGGAAACGCAATGCGGCGGCAGGGACTCCGGGACTTATTCGGAACAATCCCCCCCGGGCTGGGGGGGGGGCAGTCTAGTCGGCTGGACCGCGAGTTCCTCTGAGGGTAGGGGGGCGCGAGAGCAAGGAGGCTCGCGGGGGATGGAGCGTGCCGCGTCAGGAACGGTGCCGCCCCTCCATCACCCGCTCAGCGCGCGCTGAACTTGCCCGCCTGGATCACGTCGTAGAGGCTGTCCACATCGAGCCAGTTCCCGGCCGTGTAGGTCACCTGGACGTCCAGCCCGGCGGCCACGAGCCGATTCAGGAGCGCCGCCACCTGCGGACGCCCCCCCTTGGCCTGCTTCAGCAGCTCGGCTGTGGTCTCGCGCACCGCGTTCCAGGCTGGTGGCGCGATCTTCAAGAGGCCGATCCACTCGCCGTGGCGCTCCGCCTCGGGCAGATCGGCGGCCATGCGCTTCAGGCGCACGGGTTCGCCGAAGCTCCGGCGCGTGGGCGGGGAGGAGCAGCTGGCGTAGTCGGCATCGCGCCCCAGGTTGGCGCTTTCCTGCCAGTTCGAGTCGACCACCAGGGCGACGTCCGCGTCGAGATCGAGCAAGAGCTCGAGCGCGTGGCGACGGAACAGCACGTCGCCGTAGCCGACGTACAGCGCGCCCTCGCTCACGCCCACCGCGTCGAGCGCGAGCGCCAGCGAGTGCAACTCGCCGGTGGTCTCGTAGAGGTCGTTGTCGACGTAGTGCAGGCCGGGCAGGCTGAGCGCCTCCTTCTTGTAGCCGCGCACCACGTGGACGCGGTGCACGCCGGCCAACTTGAAGGCCGAGACGATGTGCGCGAGCAGCGGCTGGCCGGCGACGTCGACCATCGCTTTAGGGCGGTCCTCGGTGAGCTTGCCGAGCTCGACCCCGCGCGTGGCCGCCAGCAGGATCGCGCGATCGCCGCGCGACGCGCGCGGCAGGAAGCGCGTCTCGGCCTCCTTCAGCTCGGCCACGCCCTGCAGGCGGAAGACCTCGGAGAGCGGCGCGATCTCGTTCTCGACCGCGGCCGCCGTTTGCTCGCGCGCCAGGGCGCGCGCCGTCTTCTGCATCGCGGCCAGCGACGAGCGCAGCACGTGGTTGGCCCAGATCGCCAGCGAGAACCCGGCGTCGCGGAAGACCTGCGTCGGCGTGCGCCAGTACTTGGTGGGCACGATGACCACCGGCGCGCGGTCGCCCCACTCGTTGCGGAAGGCCAGTACCTCGTCGGCGGTCGCCTGGGAGGAGTGGATCAGGATCGCGTCCGCGCCGGCCTCGACGTAGGCCTCGGAGCGACGCAGCGCCTCCGCCATGCCCCAGCCCGCGATCAGGGCCTCGGTGCGGGCCACGATCACGAAGTCGTCGTCCTGGGCAGCGTCCTTGCCCGCGCGGATTTTGCCCGCGAACTCCTCGATCGAGGCCAGCGGCTGCGCCTCGCCCTCGAGGAAGCTGTTGGCCTTGGGGAACAGCTTGTCCTCGATGCACAGCGCGGCGATGCCGCGCTGCTCGAGCTTGCGCACCAAACGCCGCACGTTGTTGAAGTTGCCGTAGCCCGTGTCGCCGTCGAGCAGGATCGGCACCGACGTCGCGTCGGCCATGAACTCGAGCATCTCCAGGATCTGCGTCCAGGAGGCCTCGTTGTTGTCGCGCACCCCGTACTGCGCCGAGAGGCACAGGCCGCTGGCCCAGATGCCGGAGAAGCCCGCCTCCTCCGCCACGCGCGCCGAGAGTCCGTTGTGGGCCTCCAGCAGGAACTCGAGCCGCGGGGTGAGGAGCAATTCACGGAAGCGGGTGGTCTTGCGCACGGGGCCCCGGTTCTACCCGCCTTCGCGCAGGGACGCGAGGTCGCAACCGAGCTCGAGCAACCCTTCCAACGAGCCTCGCCACCTGCCCACCAGCATCCGGGTCTGGCGCGTCGAGTCGCGTGGGCCTTTCCGCCTCTTTCACCCCGAAGGCCCGATGATGGTCCGCCAGTTGCCTAAGAGGCTCACCCTTTCGGGGGCCCGCGCCCCCGAGCTTGTGACTCTTGGGAAGGCCTCTGGAGCTTGCTCCAGAGGCCTTCCCGCTTATTAGGGGCTGGGTTGTTTCATCCTGCCTGGCGATGGGATGGACCCACAGGAACTGGACGACTGGCCGGCGATTGGGGCAATCGCCGAATGGGGGAGCTCGGCCGGGACCGTCCAGGATGCAGACTTGCGTCCGGTTCGAGGACGAAGCGAGGCTCAGCGACCGCCGTAGCCCTGGTCCTTCGGGTCCTCGCGCTGCTCTTGGTCGATCTCGGCTGGCACGGGGCCGATCACCGCTTCCATCAGCTCGCCGCGATGGCGCTCGAGGTGCTCCTGCAGCTCCCTCGGCCAGGAGGCCCCGCGCAAGAAGGTCGAGTTCTTGCGCGGGGAGCGACCCCCAGATCGAGGGCGGCGAGCTGGGCGAGCACGCTCTTCTGGCGCTGGTCTTCGGCCTTGCGTTCCGTGATCGGAAGGCTCGTCAGCGCGATCCAGCCCGGCTCACCTGGACCGCAGGCGCCCGAGCAGCAGGGTGACGAGGGCGAGGAGCGGGTTTCTCAACGCACGGCGCGGCCGTTCGGGCCACGCGCGCGCGAGCACGACCCACTAGTGGTGTGATTCACGCAGAGGGGCCTTTATCCCGAGGTTGCCTGCGTTCGCCGCAAGGCGCGCCGCCGCCGCGACTTCGGTGCAAGTCTCGGAGAAGGCGCAACGCCGCGGCGGGCGCAGGCGGCCCGAGACAAAGGCTTCTGCGCGTGAATCACAGCACTAACGCTGGAAGGGCAGGGCCAGGGCTCCTGACAGCACGGTTCCGTCGCTGGCCGCGAGGCCGTCGAGCTCGATCCGGAAGTCACCCGCGCCCCAGCCGCCGCCGGGGGCGTTGATCGTGAGCTGAGCGCCGGAGGTCTGGAGCGTCACGTTCAGCGTGTTCGCTCCGCGCAGCGCGCGCACCGTGCCGGCGTTCGCGCTCGCGCCGTTCAGGGTCTTGGAGAAGGCGATCACCAGGGCTTGGTTGCTGCCGATCGTGGTGGAGAGCGCGGGGGTCACGGTCAGAGCGCTGAGGAGCTCGGCCGGCTTCTCCTCGGTCACGCCCGGGGCGGCCGCGAGGGGCGAGCCGAAGGGCCCGGCGTCGGCTCCGTTCATGCCGGTAGCGAGGGCGGTGGAGCCCGCTAGGAGCTGGTAGTCCTCGTTGACGTCGGCCGAGCCCGGGGGAAAGGCGGCCAGGAGGCCGGGAGCATCGAAGTCCGCCGGAGCGGCGGTCAGCGTGACCGTCGAGCCGGCGATCGTGGCCGCGGCGAGTTCGTTCGTGTCGTCGCCGAGCTCGAGCACGCCCGCCGTGCTGAAGCCAGTCGGCGTCGAAAGGGTCAGCGTCGCGCCTGAGCGCGCCAGCACGTGGCAGTACTCTTCGGGCGCGCTGGCGAAGGCGATCGTGGCGAGGTCGCTGGCGCTCACGTTGCCGACCTGGATGGTGTTCGCGTCGAACGCGGTCGTCTGCTGATAGGCGATGGTGGAGGAGGCCGCGGCCGCGAGGTCGCGGCTGGAGAGCCCGCCGCCGAAGTTGCTGGCCAGCAGGCAGTGCGTGAGCACCACCGAGCGGTTGCCGATGCCGGCCGGCGGACCCTCGGCGCGCACGCCGAACTCGCTGTTGCCGACGAAGGCCGAGCTGGTCACCGAGAGCAGGCCAGCCGCGGTCTCGCAGGTCACGAACAAGCCATGGGTCCCGTTGCCGGTCGACAGCACGCGTTCTACGAGCGCGCTCCCCAGACCGTCCAGGTCGAGGTGCACGCCAGCGCCGCCGTTGGCGCGCGAGAAGCTCTCTCTGATCTGGATGTTCGAGGAGTAGTTGGGAGACAGCTCATAGTCGTGGTCCAGGAAGATGCCCGGCCCCTTGTTGCGCTCGAAGGCGCAGCCGCGGATGCGCACGGCGTAGAGGCCGTCCGTAGGGGCCAGAGGAGCGGTGAGCGCCGCGCGCAGGCCTGAGGCGAGGTTGACCGTGGTGCCGTTGCCGAAGAAGCGCGAGCTGGTGACCTCCAGGGTCGCGATGTCGCCGTTCGTGGGCAGGATCGTCGTGGGCACGAGAGCGTTGAGGTCGAGGCCCTCCTGCTCGTTGGCCGCGAAGACCGAGTTGAAGATGTGGTAGTCGAACACGCCGCTGCCGTTCAGGCCGTCGGCGCCGTTGCGGCTCGACTGGCAGTTCGTCAGCGTCACGTCGTAGGAGAGCCCGACCAGGTTGCGCAGGCGAATCCCGCGGTCGGCCATGTCGGTGATGACCACGCTGCGCATCTCGATCGAGCAGGGGTCGGTCTGGTTCGTGTCCACCGCGATCTGGCCGACGCCGTTGCCCGTGATGCGGATCCCGTCCAAGGTGGCCGCCCAGCCGTTGTCGACCGGCGAGCCGCACTCCAGGGCCTTTTGGCCGGGGCCGACGTTCCACACCGTGGGAGTGGCGATCGGATCGCGGGTGGCGAGGTCGAAGTTCGCGTCAAAGCCGCCGAACAGGGACACGCCCGAGGCGATGGGCAGGTTCGCGGCGTCGTAGGTGCCTTCGCGGATCCAGACATTCGCTCCCACGCTCCCGTTCAGAAGATTGGCGAAGCCGGTGAGCACGCCACCGAACAGGGTCGGGAAGGCCGTCGCGGGAGTGAGGCCGTCGGCGGCTCCTCCCGCGCTGGAGGCGGCATCCACATAGATCGGCGGGGCGGGGATCGCGGTGAGCTTTGGCCCCGTCTGCACGTACGTCCCACCCGTCGTCGGGCGGATGCCGAGACCGACGAAGTAGTGCGTGTCGTTCGTCAGGGCGTTGACCGTCACGCTCGTGGCGCCCCCGAGCGGAACCTGCGGCGTGGACTGGAAGATCCCGCTCTCGCTGGTCGAGACGAAGACGGCGACCTCGAAGGCCGCGTCTGAGGGCGGCGTGAAGTACGCGCGCAGGGCGCCAGACCCCACCGCGACGCTCGAGAGCGCCGCGGTGGGTGTGAAAGCGGTGGGACCAGTCGGGGGGTCAACTGGCCCACCTCCGCCACCACCACCGCTCCCGCCAGCGCAGCCTCCGATGAGGAGGAGGATTGGAGAGAAAGCGAACCGGGGAGAGGTTGAGGCCATTCCGGTGGGGAAGTGATGAGGGCGTGAACTTGGACTAACGGGGGGTCGAGAGGGCGATCACGTTGCTGAGCGCGCGGCCGAGGTTGGCCGCAGGATCGAGCACCGCGAACTGCGCGAAGGTCGTCCGACCGAACGAGCCCATCTCGTCCGGCGGCAGAGTGAACTCGGCGGAGCCGTCGGCGTCCAGACTCAGCGCGACGCGCGCCAGGGGCTGCACGACGTGGACCTCCGGGGCCGAGGGCAGCGTGCGCTCGCTCAGGCCCAGCACCATCTGCGCAGGGGCATGGGGGCGGCCACCGAAGAGATGCAACGTGAGTGTGTTGCCGTTGGCCGAGGCCAGGACGTGCGGGGTCGAGCCGCCGGTGCCCAGGGATCCGTTGCCCAGCGGCAGAGCCACCGGAGCCACCGCGGCGGGCGACTGGGTCGTAGAAGCGAAGCTCGCAGGCGTCCCAGGCAGCCGGCCGTTCAGGGTGGTGTTCGCGACGATCTCCACGCCGTTGTGGCGATCCTTGGCCAGCGTGTTGCGCGTTCCCGGGGGCGTGAATACGACGTTCATCAGCCCGCGGGGAACGACCACGGAGTAGAAGCCCGCCGCATTCGTGTTGTCGGATCCGAGCGCGATGGGGAGCCCCGTCGCGACCTCGTGGACATTGACGTCCGCGGCCGCAACCAGCGCGCCCTTCCGGTCGCGCACGGTGCCGGACAGGAACACGCCACTGCGCAGGGCGAAGGTGCCCAGGTTGGTGGTCGCGCCGATGGTGACGCCGTTCTGCGCAGCACCGACCAGAGCCAGCGCCGCCGGACGGGTGACTTCGAAGTCGTAGGTTCCGGCAGCCAGGACCACGTCGAACAGGCCCGCCGTAGTCGTGCTGTCGCCGGGCGTGAAGAGCGTGTCGCCCGTCAGCGTGTCGACGACGTCCAGGTTGGCGCCCGACACGGCCGTTCCGGCCTGGGTGCGCGCGGTGCCGGTCACGTGGAAGCCCGTTTGCAGCGCGATCGTGCCGAGGTTCGTCGCCGTGGAGACCGTCGTGAAGAGGCGCTGGGGCACGAGGATCTGCCCGAAGACGAGATTCGTGCGCACTTCGAGCCGCAGGGCGCCGGCGGGAACCGCGACGTTGAACGTGCCGAAGGCGCTGGTCGTGTTGTTCTTGAGCGGCAGGAGCGCGCCGCCCGCGTTGTAGATGTCGACCTTGACGCTGCCCACGGGCTGGTTCGCCGCGTTCTTGGCCGTGCCCTGCAGCGAGAATCCGTTGCCGAGGGTGATCGTGCCGAGGTTCTTGGTACCCACGACGACGACGTTCGGCACCGAGCCGGTCAGCAGCGTCGTGGCCGGCGGCACGGGGGGATAGAAGCGCACCTCATAGACGCCGGCGTCCACGGTCGTGAGGAAGTTGCCGTTGGCGTCCGTGCCGTCGTTGAATTCGTGGGGGTTCCCGCCGCCCCCCAGGGTCACGAAGTCGATGTCGACGCCAGCGACTCCAACACCGTTCGAATCGACCACCCGGCCAGTGATTGCGTCGGCTGAAGCCAGGGAGCCAATCAGGAGGAGGAGGGGAACGGTGTGGAGCCGCTGGAGCCGGAGGGGGGTCATCTGCTTCGTGCTGGAGAGCGGCGGGGTCAAGGAGTCCGAAATTGGGGGGTAACGGGGGCCCGGGGGAGCCCCCGCTGGGAGTCCCCTAACTCAAATGCAGTGCCAAGCCTTGGATCTTGCATTCACCTCAACGGGCAGGCCCCAGGGCGGCCCCGTCCAGGACTCAGTCCACGATGTAGACCTTGATCCAAGGGGCGGATGCATCGGGCTCCGGCCTCGCGGATGTCCAACACCGGCCTGGACTCGTTCTCTAGCGATAAGGGATCCTGACGGACCCTGCGGGGCTCTTCCGATCTTGGTCGCCTTCTCCCGAGCTGCTGGTGGCATTGGGCTTGCCCAACAAACCCCCGTGCGCCACGAACTCGACCCCGAATCGATTTCCTCTCCGGACCTGCTCGGCTGGCGCCGTCCCGCCGCCCAGCGCTTCCTGCTCTACAGCCACGACTCTTGGGGCTTGGGGCACCTACGCCGCAGCCTGACCCTCGCCGCCGGCATGGCCGAGGCGTTCCCCGAAGCCGAGATCCTGCTGATCACCGGCTCGCCCTGCGCGACGCTCTTCCCCACGCCCTCGCGCGTGGGCATGGTCAAGATCCCCTCGGTCAGCAAGAGCGCGAACGGCGAGTACGTCCCGCGCTCGCTGGCCGGCTCGATCGCCGAGACGCTCAAGCTGCGCCGCAACCTCATCCTCGAGGCGTATCGCAGCTTCCGCCCGACGCTCGTGCTCGTCGATCACAAGGTGATCGGCCTGCAGGGCGAGGCCTACGAGATGCTGCGCGAGGCGCGCGCCGACGGCGTGCACACCGTGCTCGGCGTGCGCGATGTGATCGACTCCCCGGGCGCGGTGGCGGTCGAGTGGGGCGGCGAGAAGTGCCGCTGGGCGCTGTCCGAGGGCTACGAGCGCATCTGCGTCTACGGCTCGCAGGACGTCTTCGACACGCGCCTCGAATATCCGCTCCCGCCCGAGCTGGGTCAGCGCGTCGAGTTCACCGGCTACGTCGTGCGCCCCGAGCCGAACCCTCTGCCGACGCGCAGCCCCTCGCGGCGTCCGCAGGTGCTGGTGACCATGGGCGGCGGCGAAGACGGTGCCGAGTACCTCGAGACGTACATCGCCGGGCTCGAGAAGCTGCGCCCGGAGTGGGACAGCGTCCTGGTCGGTGGTCCGCTGCTGGACGAGCGCGATGCACGCCGCCTGCGGCGCCGCGCCGAAAGCCTCGGCACCGCGCAGGTGCGCCGCTTCCACGCCGACCTGCCCTGGCTGCTGGCCGACTGCGACGCGGTCGTCGCCATGGCCGGCTACAACACGTGCGCCGAGATCCTGCAGAGTCGCAAGCCCTCCGTTCTGCTGCCGCGAACGCACCCGCGCATGGAGCAAGCGCTGCGTGCCGAGCGCTTCCAGAAGCTCGGCCTGACCCAGAGTCTGATCGACCCGCAGCCCGAGGAGATGGTGCGGGCCGTCGAGCAAGCCCTCCGCCGCGGTCCGCTCCCGCTCGAGCGCATCCCGAGCCTCGACGGGGTCGCGCGCATGTGCGCCGTCCTGCGCGAGCTCGTGCAGCAACCGGCCGCGCCCCTCTCGCGCCGCCTGCCCCTAGGTGTCCTGAATCCATGAGCACGCGCGTCGCCTACCTGCTGAAGAAGTTCCCCCGCCTCTCCGAGACCTTCATCCTGAACGAGCTCCTGGCGCAGGAGCGTCTCGGCCGCGAGTTGCACATCTTCTCGCGCCGGGCGCCCGACAACGAGCCGCGCCACCCCGAGCTCGCGCGTTTGCAGGCCACGGTCGAGAACCTGCCGCCGAAGAGCGAGATCGATCCCTGGGAGATGCTGGTCGGCGACGACTCGAACCCCGACGACCTGCTGGGCAAGCTCGGCGCGCTCGTGCGCGAGGTGCGCACCTGGGGCCACGCGCGCACGCCCAGTCTGCTGGTAGAGGCGCTGCACATGCTCAAACGCACGCGCGAGCTCGGTATCGAGCATGTGCACGTGCACTTCGCCACGGACTCGGCGGTGGTGGCCATGCTCATGCGCAAGCTCGGCGGGCCGAGCTACAGCATCACCGCACATGCCAAGGACATCTACCGCGAGACGGTCGACTACCGCTTCCTCGACATCCTCGTGCGCAACTCGGCCTTCGTGGTCACGGTGTGCGACGCCAACCGCAAATGGATGGGCGAGCGCCTTTCGCCCGAGGCCATGAAGAAGGTGCGCAAGCTCTACAACGGCATCGACCTGCGCTCGTTCGTGGCCGACGGCTCGCCGCGCGAACCCAACCACGT
Organism: Planctomycetota bacterium; assembly: GCA_009691855.1. Classification (GTDB taxonomy): domain Bacteria; phylum Planctomycetota; class UBA1135; order UBA1135; genus JABFRZ01. The sequence goes on from SIAI01000007.1 coordinate 126,523, forward strand.
GCTGGGCGTCGGCCGGCTGGTCGAGAAGAAGGGCTTCCACCTCCTGGTCGAGGCCCTGACGCAGCTCTTGAAGAAGGGCGTGGACCTGAACGCCACGCTGATCGGCGACGGCGACCAGAAGGCCAGTTTGGAGCAGCTCATCGGCGCGCGCGGCGTCGGCGCGCGCGTGAAGATGCTCGGACCGCGCGACCAGGCCGAGGTGCGCGGCTTCATGTCGCGCGCGGCGATCATGGTCCAGCCGTGTCTGATCGGGAACGACGGCAACCGTGACGCGCTGCCGACCGTGCTGATCGAGTCGCTGGCGATGAAGCTGCCCTCGATCTCCACGCCCGTGACGGGCATCCCCGAGATCCTGGATCAGGGCCGCTGCGGCGTGCTCGTGCCTGAGAACGACGTGCAAGCCACGGCCGACGCGATCGAGGCCCTGCTGCGCGATCCCGCGCGGCGCGAGAAGATCGCCGTCGACGGACGCAAGCGCGCCGAGGAGCTGTTCGACTCCGAGAAGACCTCGCGCGTCCTCTCCGACTGGTTCGACCAAGCCCTGGAGGCCGGCCGAGCGTGCGCATCGTCTGTCTGAACCAAGACGCGGGCATCGGTCCCGGGCGCAAGAAGGGCGCGGCCGTGCACCTGGCGGCCATGCGCGACGCGTTCGTGGTGCAGGGTGCCGAGGTCGTGCCGCTCGACGAGAGCGACGAAAAACGCGTCGAGGCCGCGCTGACGGCTGCGCGCGCACGCGGCGTGGATCTGGTCTACGAGCGCTACGCCCTGGGCAAGTCCGCCGCGGCGCGCTTCACGCGCGCGCAGGGCATCCCGCTGGTGCTGGAGGTCAATGCGCCGCTGGCCGAGGAGGAGGCGCGCTATCGCGCCGGCGCCGCGGATGTGAGCGCGAGCGACCGCGAGCTGTTCTCCAGCGCCGAGCTCGTCATCGCCGTCTCCAGCGACGTCGCGCGCTACGCCATCGAGCGCGGCGCCCTCCCGGAGCGCGTGCACGTGCGTCCGAACGGCGTCGACACGCGCCGCTTCCGTCCGCGCGTCGAGGGCGATGCGGTGCGCGCCAAGCTCGTGCCCGCGGGCCGCTTCGCGCTCGGCTTCCACGGCCGCCTGCGCCCATGGCACGGCTTCGAGCTGTTCGCGCGCGCGGCCGAGCGCATGCTCGCCGCCGGCGAGGACATCCACCTCGTGCTGGTGGGCGAGGGCGAGTTCGAGCCGCACCTCGCGCGCCGCGTACCGGCCGAGCGCGTCACGCGCATCGCGTGGGTCGAGCACGCCGAGATCGGGCCCTACGTGGCCAGCTTCGACGCGCTGCCGCTGACCTACGACCCCAGCGCGCCGTGCTACTTCTCCCCGCTCAAGCTGGCCGAGGCCATGGCCTGCGGCGTGGTGCCGGTCCTGCCCGCGCTGGGCGACCTGGTCAGCGCGGCCACCGACGAGGTCGACGCGCTCTTCTATCCGGCCGGCGATCTCGAGACCCTGGTGGCCAAGCTGCGCGGCCTGATCGCCGACCCCGCGCGGCGCACGCGCCTGTCGCGCGGCGCCATCGCGAACGCGCAGAAGAAGAGCTGGAACGAGATCGCGGCCTTCGTCCTCGACTCCACGAGCGCCCACGGACGGCGGGCCGAGCGATGAACGCCCTGCGCCGCTGGCTCGAGAAGGGGTCCCATGGCTACCGCGTTGCCAGTCGCTTCTTCGTCGACCTGCAGGACTACCGCGGCAAGATCGTTGGCATCTTCCTGCTGGCCCTGGTACTGGCCGGCTTCGAAGTCCTGCGACCGTGGACGATCCAGTGGGTGATCGACTACGCGTTTGCCGGCAAGTCGATGAAGCTCCAGCTCGGCGACTGGACGCTGCTGAAAATGCAGCCGGCGCAGATCATCTGGCTCAGCGGCGGGACGCTGATCCTGATCTCGGTCGGCAGCGCGCTGCTCGGCTACGCCAAGGAGGTCCTGCTCTCGACCACCTCGAGCGGCGTCACACGGGCGATGCGCTACCGCATCTTCGCGCACATGACGCGCCTCTCTCCCGGCTTCCATGCGCGCCACAAGTCGGGCGATCTGCTGGTGCGCCTGATGGGCGACGCCTCGCTGGTGACGGGGATGCTGGTCGACACGGCGCTCGACGTGATGCAGCGCTCGCTGGTCGTGATCGCGACCGTGGGCATCATGCTGCTCAAGGACTGGCGCCTGACCCTGGCGATGGGCGCTTCGATCCCGATCCTGATGCTCTTCGTGCGGCTGATCTCGGTGCGCATCCGCACGGCGACACGCAAGGCGCGCGAGAAGGAGGGCGACCTTGCCGACTATCTGCACGAGGCCATCGCGGCCACCGAGACGATCCAGTCGATGGGCGGCGGCGAGCAGGTCGTGCGCCGCTTCGCGCGCTCGAATCGCAGCTCGGCCCGCGCCGACGTCAAGGCGGGACGCCTGGCCGCGCGCCTGTCGGGCCTGGTGGAATCGACTCTGGGGACGACCGCGGCCATCGTGATGGTCTTCGCGGCCTATCGTGTGCTGCACGCGACGGACCTGGCGCGCGCCTCGGGCCTCGCCAACGCCGACCCCGCCGACTATGGCATGACCATCGGCACGTTCACGGTGTTCTTCACCTACGTGCGCAGCCTGCTGAAGCCGTTGCGCGCGTCCTCAAAGAACGCCGCGCGCTTCTCCAAGGGCACGGCCTGCGGTGAGCGCGTCTTGGCCGTGCTCGATGCGACCGATTTGGTGGAGAGCAAGGTGGGGGCGCCGCCCGCGCCCGAGGTGCCGCACGAGCTCGCCTTCGAGGACGTCAGCTACGCCTACAAGGAGGGCGCCGACGCGCTCAGCGGCTTCTCGGCGACTTTCAAGCGCGGCCAGCTCTCGGCCCTGGTCGGCCGCAGCGGCGCGGGCAAGTCCACCATCGCCGCGCTCGCGCTGCGCCTGTTCGACCCGAGTCGCGGCGCGGTGCGCCTGGACGGCCAGTCGCTGCGCGACCTCGACCTCGCCTCGCTGCGCGCGCGCATGGGCCTGGCGCAGCAGCGCACGGTGTTCTTCGGCGAGTCGCTGCGCGAGAACATGCTGCTGGCCAGCCCCGAGGCGACCGACGAGGCGATCTGGGCCGCGCTCGAGCAGGCCGGCGCGGCGAGCTTCGTCGCCAGCCAGCCCGAGAAGCTCGACGCCAAGCTGGGCTCGAACGGCGTGGGCCTCTCCGGCGGTCAGCAGTCGCGCCTGTCGCTGGCGCGTACGCTGCTGCGGCGCGCGCCGGTCTTGATCGTCGATGAGCCCTTCGCGGGCCTCGACCTTGCCGCCGCGAAGCGCGTGGCCGACACGCTGCAGCGCCTGGCCCAGGAGCGCATCCTGGTCGTGATCGCCCACGACCTCGAGCGCCTCGACGCCTACGACCACATCGTGTTCCTGGAGAACGGCACCAAGGTCGCCGAGGGGCGCCACGAGGAACTACTGCGCGACGTGCCGCTGTACCGCGAGGTCGTGCGCACCAGCGCTGGCGTGCGCGGATGAGCGCGCGTCTGGACACGGCCGTGCGCGAGGTCGAGCAGGTCTTCCCGACCTTGCTGGAGATCCTGCGCGTGGACGTCAACGACGAGGGTGGCCTGGTGCTCACGGCCGTCGGTCGCGACACGACCCGCTGGTTCACGCACGACGATCGCGGCCTGATCGAGTGCTTCCCCGAGCGCGACCAGAAGCTGCCCCTGGCCGAGCATCTGGCGGCCACCAAAGGCTGGAAGGTGCTCTCCTACCGTCCGGCGCGGCGCATGGTCGCGCTGTGCGAGCGCGGCGGGGCGCGTCAGGTGCTCAAGGGCCACAAGAAGTCGCGCTCCGCGCGCGCCGCCATGAATCAGGGCATCGCCGAGGGTGCCATGCGTCGCGGCGCGTTCCGCGTGCCGCGCATGCTCTCGCACGACGGCGAGCACGAGGCGCTGGTGTTCGAGTTCATGAGCGGCGGGGAGGTCGAGCTCAGCGCGGCCAGCGCTGCGCTCTACGCGCGCCTCGGCAGTCGCCTGGCGCTCTTCCAGCGCGACGAGAGCGCGGCCGACCTCAAGGTCTTCGGCGTGCGCGAAGAGCTCGAGGTGCAGGAGCTGTGGCAGCGCAAGGTGCTCAGCGCGGCCGGCACCTTGCCCGAGGGCTGGCCGGCGCTGCACGCGCGCCTGTTGCACAGCGCCGAGCGCCTGCCCGCGCCCGAGCTGGGCCTCGCGCACCGCGACCTGCACGATCGCCAGGTGCACCTGGTCGAGGGCGACGTCGCGCTGCTCGACTTCGACCTGCTGTGCCGCGCCGATGTCGCGCTCGACGCCGGCAACCTGCTCGCGCACCTCGACTGGCGTGCGCTGCAGGGTCTGCACGGCGCCGATGCGGCCTCCATCCAGGCCCTGCAAGTCGCCTTCGTCGCGGGCCTTGGCCGCATGCGCGAGCCAGGCTTCGGCGCGCGCCTCTCCTTCTACGCCGCCAGCGCCTTCCTGCGCCTGGCGCTGGTCTATCGCCTGCGTCCGCGCTGGAGTCCGCGCATCGGTGGGCTGCTCTCCCTGGCCGAAGCCACGCTGAACGATCTGGTCACCTTCCGCTGAGCCAACGCTCGAAGCCACGCATGATCCCGAGTCTCTTCACCGCCCTGGTCACGCTCCTCCTGGCCGCGCAGGGAACCGAGGACACCCCCGCGGTCCTGCAGGTCGGCCACGTGGTCGAGCTGCGCGGCGCGCTCGACGACCAGGGACGCTTCGTGGCCGACAAGGCCGAGCTGCAGAAGCCGTCGTCGGACGACGTGCTGATCGGCGACGTCGCCGCGAGCGAGAGCGACCCCGAGAGCTTCGCGCTGCTCGGACAGATCGTGGTGACCGACGCGGACACCAAGTGGGCGGGCCTGGAGCGCGGCAGCCCGGGCGGCAAGCGCCTCAAGGTCGAGGGCAGCTGGAAGGGCCCGCGCAGGTTCATCGCCAAGAACGTGATCGCGCGCGGGGCCGGCCGCGATCGGATCGCCGGCCGCATCGACGAGCTGAAGCAGGTCGAGGGCGGCTGGGAAGCGCGCCTGATGATCTTCACCGTGCTCCTGAAGGACGACACGCCGGTGGAACACGCGCTACCGGTGGCCGAGTACGGCCTGGCCAAGGAGCACAAGGTCGCCGTGTCGAGGGAGGACTCGACCCGCTTCCGCGGCGAGGACGACGAGTTCGGCAAGGGCCTCCGTCTGACGGACCAGATCTCCCTGACGGGGCAGCTCGAGGCCAAGCGCACGACCGAGGACGGGTTCGACCTGGACGAGTCGAGCAACAGGAATCGCACCGACGAGCTGCTCACCGTGCGGACGCGCGTGAGCTGGGACTCGGGCGGCTCGCTCTCGGGGATGGTCGAGTTGCGCTTCAACCAGCTCTTCCGCGAGCAGCAGAACTTCGGCTTCGAATCCGATCAGAACGGCGTCATGGGCGAGACCTTCCTGAAGTGGAGAACCCTCGCCGGGACCTTCGACATCACCCTCGGTCGTCAAGACTTCGACGACGAGCGTGAGTGGATCTACGACCAGAACCTCGACGGGCTGCGCCTGTCCTGGGAACAGCCGACCTGGCACCTCGACCTGGGTGTGGCCACGACGCTGACCGACGGCAGCGAGCGCGACAACCACGCGGACAACTGGAGCCTGTACCTCGACAACAACAATCGCAAGAAGCACCTCGCGGCCTGGGTTTTCTACCGAGACATCGGCAGCTACCGCCTCAACTCGAACCTCACGGCCACGGAGAAGAACCTGCACCTGGGAGTGCGCGCGATCGGCGATTTCCTGCCTCAGAACGAGAGCTGGGCGGACTTCTCCGTGCTGAGCGGTTCACGCGATTCGACGGACTCCGGTGTGCCGTCCTCGAGCGACATCCTCGGCTGGGCCTACGACGCCGGCACGACCTGGTCGCCGCCCTTCGCGGATCCGTTGTACTTCACGCTCGGCTACGCGCTCGGCACGGGCGACGACGGCAACGGCGGCGACGACGGCACGTTCCGTCAGACGGGCCTGCAGGACAACACCGGAAAATTCGGCGGCGTGACCTCGTTCCAGTACTACGGCGAGCTGATCGACCCCGAGCTCTCCAACCTGGGCATCTTCACGCTCGGCGTGGGCGCCGTCCTGACCAAGAAGACCTCGCTCGATCTCGTCTATCACACCTACACGCAGGACGTGATCCAGAACCAGCTCTCCTTCTCGCCGGTCGAGAGCAACCTGCGGCGCGCCACGCTGAACGGCACCGACGCCGACATCGGCGCGGAGTTCGACGTCATCTTCGGCTATCGGCGCTTCGCGAGCTGGGACATGGAGCTCGTGGGCGCCTGGTTCCAGGCCGGCGACGCCTGGACCGTCGGCGACGACGCCTTCATGGCCAAGGTGCAGCTGCGCTATCGCTTCTGAGCCGCTTGCCCGCCGGGGGCGGACTTGGTCAGGAAAGAACGGGCCGCCCAGGTCTCCTGAACGGCTTGTTCTTTGGAAGCGCAGGAGCAGGAAGGCCGCGCCGTTCCGACGCGGGCATCTTGCTCATCCGCGAACCTCCAGGGCGCGAGTCCTTCGCGCCCAGACCGTCTCACTCGCGGAGCGCCTCGCCCGGTGGATGGGGGATCTCCAGCCGGAACGACGCGCCGCCCAGGGGTGAGCTCGTCACGCGCACCGTGCCCTGGTGCAGCTCGACCACCGTGCGCACCAGCGCCAGGCCCAGACCGTAGCCGACGCGGCCGTCCGGCCGCGCCGGTCCGCGCTCGAAGGGCAGGAAGACGCGCGCGCGTTCGGCCTCGGGGACGCCCGGACCCTGGTCGTCGACCTGCAGGTGCACGCCATTATCGTCGCTGCCGATGCGCACCTCGACGCGTCCGCCGGCGGGGGACCAGTCGAGCGCGTTGGCCACCAGGTTGCGCAGCGCGAGCATCAGGCTCTCGCGGTCGCCGCGCATCGACAGCGAGGCCGGCAGCAGGCGCACGAGCGCGACGTTGGCGCGCCGCGCGCGCTCCTCCTCGCCGCGCAGGCGCAAGCCGATCTCGGCCGCGAGGTCGAAGCGCTCGCCGTGCCGCGCGCGCCGCGCCTCGGGCGGCGCGCACAGCGTGACCAGGTTGTCCACGGCGCGGATCAGCTCCTGCAGCTCGACGATCTGGCGCGCCAGGGCGCCGCGGTACTCGGCCGGATCGCGCTCGCGCAGCAGCACGACCTCGGCCTGCAGCAGGAGGTTCTGCAGCGGCGAGCGCAGCTCGTGCGCCAGGCCCGAAGCCAGGAGGCGCGCCTGGTCGGACTCGCCACGGATGCGCGCCAGGCCCTCGTTCAGCGCCAGCACCACCTCGCCGAGCTCGGTCGGCAGCGCGGCGACCGCCGTCGTGTGCCCCGCGCGCGTCTCGCTGGCGATCTCGCGCAGCACGCCGCCGATGCGCCGGCCGAGGATGCGTCCGGCCAGGAACGACATCCCCGCGGCGCAGGCCACGGTCGCGAGCGCGACGCTCAGGAACTGGCGCTCGCTGGCCACCTCACGGCCGCCTTCCAGCAGCAAGCCGACGGTGAACTCGGGCGTGAGCGCCGTCGTGCGCCAGCGCGAGTTGTTGTCGAGGGCCGGGGCCAGGGCGCGCGTCTCGGGGAGTTGCGTCACGAGTTGCGCGCGTCCGAGCGAGCTCCACACCGAGCCGTCGCCATCGCGCCACACGCGCCAGGCCATCCCGTCGTCGGGGTGCGAGGCCTGCAGCTCCGTCGCGCAGGCCGCGAAGTCCGCGGGCGCGCCGCGCGAAGCGGCGAAGGCCGCGACCATCTCGCCCAGCTCTTCAGCGACGATGGCGTCGAGCTCCTGCTGCGTTTCGAGATGCTCCAGCACGACGCCGATCACCGCCAGCAGGGCCACGAAGCTCGTCCCGACCACCACGCACCAGCGCGTGATGCGCGCCGAGAGCTGCCAGGCGGCCGGCGCGCTCATGCCCCGCCGGCCGTCGCGTTGCCGCGCAGGTCGAGCGCGTAGCCCTCGCCGGGCACGGCGCGGATGCTCACCTCGTGCGAGTCGTGCAGGCGCCTGCGCAGACGACTGACGGCCACGTCCACCAGATTCGTGCCCGGATCGAAGTCGATGCCCCACACGCGCTCGAGCAGTGTCTTGCGCGTCAGCAGCGCGCCCGGCGCGCGTGCCAGCTCGAGCAGCAGCGCGAACTCGCGCGGCGCGAGCTCGAGACGCAGCGTCCGGCAGCGCACGAAGCGTCCCTCTAGATCGAGCTCGAGATCGCCGCAGCGCAGCACGCCTTGCGTGCGCCGGCCCACGGCCTCGATGCGCGCCAGGAGTTCGGACCAGGCGAAGGGCTTCAGGAGATAGTCGTCCGCGCCGAGCTTCAGACCCTGCACGCGCTCCTCCACCTCGTGGCGCGCGGTCAGCATGACGACCGGCGTGCGATCGCGGCGCGCGCGCAGGCGCTCCAGCGTCTGCCAGCCGTCGCACACCGGCATCATCACGTCGAGGAGCACGAGGTCGAAGCGCGCTCCTTCTCGGCGAGCTTGCTCAGCGCCTCCTCGCCGTTGGCGCAGGCCGCGCACTCGTGCCCGGAATCGCCCAGACCCTTGGTGAGCAACGAGCGCGTGCGCGGATCGTCCTCGACCACCAGGATCTTCATCGGCGTGAGACTGTAGCCTGCCGCGCCGGCGCGCGCCGCTGTCCCGCGCTCAGGGCACGTCGAGCACGCGCTCGGCGCGCGCGGGGATCTCGGTCTCGAGCAGCGTGCTCCATTCGCCCTGCGCGGACAGCAGGCGGATCGAGCCCGCGCCGGCCGGCACGAAGGGCAACGCGAAGCGCCCGTCCGAGTCCGGCTGGATCTCCAGCCAGCAGGAGTTCTTGGCCGCGGGACCGGCGCAGTAGAACAGCGCCGCGTTCCCGGCCAGCGTCGTCAGGCAACGCCCGCGCAGGCTTCCCATGACGAGGTCGTCACGCCACTCGTTCGCGCCGGGGCGAAGTTCGATCCGCGCGTCGACGCGTCCGCTGCCGCCGAGCTCGGCTGGCGACGAGAACGAGAGCCGCGCAGGCCCGCTCTCGTCTACCGTCAGCGCAAAGCTTCCATCCGCGCCGGTTGCGGTCGAGGGCGGCGTGCCGACCATGGACTCGGTCTCGCCGGGCCAGGCCATCACGCCCCAGCTCGCCGCGGGTGCGCCGTTGACAAGCAACACGCCGCTGAGCGCGCACGGTTCCCACTCGCTGAGATCGAGGTCCTGGTAGGTCGTCTCACCGTCTTGAATCGTGCAGTTGAACGGGATCACC
>SIAI01000008.1 GCA_009691855.1 Planctomycetota bacterium
ACCAGCGTCGTGCCCGCCACCGAGCAACCCGCCATCAGGTAACCCACCGGGCCAGTCGTCTCGAACAGCTGCAGCCAGGTCTTCGTGCTGCCTTTGCCCTCGCCACCTTCTTGGTAGGCGGCGGCCGGGGCCGCGAGCAGGCAGGCGAGGAGCGGAGCCGCTCCGATCAGATACAGGATTCGCGAGAGCTTCATGTCGAGGTGCAGGGATCGGGGACGGGTGGGGGAGTGGGCAGGGGAGGTCGAACTACTTTTTCAGGTACACCGAGTTCGGGTACTCCTGCTGGAGCTGGTCGTGGCGCTCGTGCTCGAGGTCGCGCAGCTTGCGCTTCTTCTCGGGGTTCTGTTCCAGCTCGGACAGGAGCCGGAAGCAGTTCTCGGCGCCAGCCACGGCGCGCTCGTACTCTTCGGTGCTCTCACCGGGCAGGGGTTTGTACTGGACCACAGTCCGGAGATAGGCGTACAGCCCGTCCAGTATACGTTCTGAGTTCTTCTTGGCGCGGCCATCCTTGGCCTGCAGCTCGCCGAGGCTGTTCCAGGCTCCGGACAGGACGCGCGAGGAGGAGCCCGCGATGGTCAGCTCGCGGAAGATCGGCTCGGCTTCGCCCGCCTTGTCCGTGCCGAGCAGCATGCGCGCCCGGCCCAGCTTGGCCTCCTGCACCAGGCCCGGCGCGGCGCCAGCCAGGGCTTCGACGGCGGCGTAGCGCAAGCCCGCCTCGGCCGCCTTGTTCTGGCCCTCGAGCAGGCGCGCCTCGAGCAGGCCGATCACGGCCTCGACGCCCTCCAGGCCCTTGGCGCCTTCGCTGAGCGTGGTGACGGTGCTCTGCGCGCCGCCGGTATCGTTCGCCGCTAGCCTGAGCGCCAGCAGGTTCTCGCCAGCCATGCGCAGGTAGCGGCCCTTGGGGAAGTTCGTGAGCAGCTTGGTGTAGCCGTCGGCGGCTTCCTTGGCTTGACCCACGCGCTGCTCGGCATAGGAAAGGTGGAAGAGCGCTTCCTGGACGAGCGGCGGGCGGATGCCCTCGGACGCCAGGGCGGCCTCGAGCGGCTGGAGCGCGGCCTCGGCGTTGCCCGCGTTCAGCGCCGCCAATCCGAGCTGCAGATCCTCGGGCGCATCGAAGTAATCGACGCGCAGGACCGTCTCCCAGGGCACGACCTTCTTGGCGCCCTTCTCGGGCTGGAAGGAGAGCCCGGAGAAGCTCGACTCGAGCACCTTGCCGGTCTCGCTCGTGCCACCGGCCAGGTACACCGTGTCGGTCTCCTGCGCCAGCGACGGAGTCGCGAGGCACAGGCTCAGCGCGCAGGCGCCGAGGGAAGCAGGGAAACGAAACTCTTGGATCATCGAATCCTCGTCGTGGAGCGGACAGCGCGCGCGGCGCGGATCACTTCTACTTGGGCGGGTTCTGGGGAGGCGGAGGAGCCGCCGGCTTGGGCTTGCTGCCCGGCTTGACCTTCTTGGAGAGCTCCGCCTCGAGGGCCTGGAGCTTCTCCTGGAACCCGAACTTGCCCTCGTCGTACTTCGGCCCTGTGCCGCGCTTGACGTTGCGCACGGCCAGGTCGGCGTCGTCGTACTTGCCGCGGTCGGACAGGAGCTTGATCTGGGAGTACTTGGCTTGCCACCAGAGGCGCATGGCCTCGCTCGAGTACTTCGCGATCCGTTCGTAGATGCTGTAGGCGCGATCCAGGCGACCGTCGTCATTGCTCTCGAGGCCGACCTGGTTCGTGGCCACGGCCCATTCGAGGTAGGCGCTGAGCAGCTCGGGCATGGCCTCGACCACGGTGTTGTCGAAGTTGCCCTTGGGGTCGAGCAGCGTGACCTGGTCGAACAGGCGCGCGTAGATGTCCTCGGCCTCGCCGGTGCGCTTCAGGATCCCCAGCACGCGCGCGTGCGCGATCGAGATCTTCTTGCTCGGCGCCTGGGCCTCGAGCTTCTCGTAGATGCGCGCCGTCTTCTCCCACAGGTCCGTGTCGGTCACCTCGCCTTGCCAGTCGACGAAGGTGAACTGGCCGTCCGGCACGTGGTTGAAGAACAGGCCCAGCACGTACAGGCGTTGCGCGATCTCGGACACGTCGTCGGCCTGCAGCGCGGCCGTGCCGGCCAGGGCGCGCTCGACCGAGAGCGAGTAGTAGAAGGCGGCCTTGCGCCACTGTTCCTCGGCCTTCTTGGAGGCGTGGTCCTGGTCGAACTCGGCCTGCGCGGCCTTGTCGAGCGCGCGCGCCAGCACGCCGGCCGAGCGTGCGATTCCGGGCGCGTCTGGGTTGCCCTTGAGCAGCGACTCGAACAGGCGCACGGCCTCGTCGAGCTTGCCCTCGGCCTGCAGACCCTGGATGCGCAGGCCCCAAACGGCCGCGGACTTGTCGGCGTCGTTGCCGACCTTGGCCTCGGCCTCGTCGAGCACCGGCTTCAGCTCGCCCGCCTTGTTGTTGTCGATCAGCAGCGTGGCCAGGCCGATGCGCGCCGAGAAGGCCCAGTTGTTGATCCTGGCCAGCACCGCCGGGTCGAGCGTCTCGTCCTGCGCCCTCTTGAACAGCGTCAGCGCCGCGCGGAAGCGTTCTTCGGCCAGGGCCAGGAGCTTCGCGGCCTCGTCGGGCTTGTCCTTCTTCAGCGCCTGCGCCAGGGAGTACGTCGCGCTGGCGATGCGAAAGGCCGCCTCGTAGTAGACCGGCTGGCCGGCCGGGATCTTCTCGTACAACTGGATCGCGCCCGCGTAGTCGCCCAAGTCCTCAAGCTGCAGGCCCTGGAAGATGCCGGCGTTGGCCGCCGCGGGGTGCTTGGAGTACTTCGTCGCCAGCGCGGTCATGCGCGAGTTCGCGCGGTCCGAATAGAAACGCGACTTGTCGCGCCTGGAGAGTTCGCGGTAAGCGTTGACCGCCCCGTTGAGCGCGTCCGGCGCGCGCGAGCCGTTCGGATAGAGCTCGGCCGCCAGGTCGAAGGCCAGCGAGGCCTCGTTCAGGCGCCCGGGGAGATTCTTGTAGATGCTGCCGGCCAGGTAGAAGGAGGCCGCGCCGATCTCCTGCTCGTCGCGCGCGCCCTTGGCGGTCTCGCGCGCGCGGCGGCACAGGTCGAGCGCGCGGTTGAACTCGCCACGCTGGGAGGAGGTCTCGGCGATGCCCAGGATCTTGTCGGGCGCCAGGTCATCGACCGGCAGGCGCGCGAGGATCGCGCGGCCCATGCGGCCGGGCACGCCGTCGGGATCGAGGTCCACCAGCATCTGCCCGGTGGCGCTGGCGCCGGCGATGTCGCCCGCGGCGATCTCGGCCTCGGCCTTGGCCTCGAGCACCTTCAGTCCGGCCGAGGCGCTGTCCGCCCCGGGGATCGTGCGCCGGAACTCCTCGGCCGCGCCGATCGCCTCGCGTGTGCGCTTCTGCTTCGTCAGCAGCTTGACGAGCTGCAGCGTCGCGCCCGAGATCACATTGGCTTCCTCCTCGCCGACCTGGTACTGGCCCTTGGCGTCAAGCTCGTACAGCTCGAGCTCGCGCAGCGCGAGCGCGTCCGTGTAGTCAGTCAGCGCGTCGTCCGGCAGCCCCAGGCCCTCGTGGCACAGGCCCTGGTAGATGATGCCCTGGTAGTTGTCTAGCTTGTCCGAGTAGTCGTAGCCGTAGTCCTGGAAGAGCTTCAGTGCGGCCTCCAGCGGCGTGGTGCGGAACGAGGAGCCTTCCGGATAGAGCTGCGCGCTCTGGAACTCCATCTTCGCCAGGTTGAAGAGCGTGTTGCGGTGTTGATTCACCACGTACTCGGTGGCCTGGCCCGCCTGGATCGCATCGGCGAAGCGCTTGAGCCGTTCATCGAGGCCGGCCTTGCCATCGCGAAAGACCAACTCGCCGAGGGCGATCAGCTCGGCGCGCTTCCCCGCGTCCTTTTCGAGCTCGACCAATCTCGTCAACGTGCCAGCGAGCTCCAGGTACACGTTGGGCAGGTTCGTGCGCACCACGTCGGCCGTGCTCGTGCGCGCGTTGGCCTTGATGAACGCGTTCTCGTCCTCGATCACCTTGCGCAGCGCGGGCACGCGCCCGGCGAGGTCGGGGTCGCGCTGGATGCGCGCCACGGCGAGTTCGAAGCCCAGGGCCTGGACCTCGAGCTGGTCGTTGCCGGTCACACCCGTCTCGGTGAGCGTCTTGCACAACCCCTCGGCGAGGTCGGTGTAGCCCCGTTCGAAGAGCTTGCGGGCGAAATCGGTGTTGTCGCGGCCGAGTGCGCCCTTCGTCTGGGCGGAGGTCGCGGACCCCACGAGCGTGCTCACGAGCCCGAGGCTCAACAGGAGATTGCGGTGCATCCTCGTCTCGTTCCTCGCGCTACTTGGGCTTCTGGACGGCGGCGGGTTCGGTGCCCTTCGCGGGCTCGACGCCGAAGGCGTTTTCGTAGCGGTAGTACACCTCGAGCGTCAGCACGTTGATCGCGGTCGAGTACAGCGCGTAGCCCGTGTGGCTGCCCCAGCGGTCGTTGTCGAGCCAGCCGCCGCGCGCGCAGGCGTCGCGGCCCTTGGACGAATCCTGCAGGCCGAGAATCGCGCTCACGAGGTCCTTGTTCCACGGCTCCCAGTAGCGGCCCGAACCCTTGCGCGGGCTGTCGGGCCCGTCGAACTGGTTCAGCGCGAGCGTGGCGTAGTACCAGTAGTAGTAGTCGATCGACAGCTTGTCCTTGGACACCGTGGGCAGGTCCTTGACGATCTGCTTCGAGGCCAGCTCGAGGAACGGATCGTCGAGGTCGTGGCGCACGAACGTGCGCACGAGCATGCCCAGGGCCGACATCGTCGCCGTGTGATAGGCGTAGTTGTCGCCCGGCCCGGTGATGGGCTCGCCGGCTTGATACGGGTTGCGATAGCCGACCAGGCCTTCCTTGCCGGTCACGTACTCGCCGTAGGCGACGGCGCCTGGCAGCACGTCGGAAGGCACGTCGAGGCCCACCAGCAGGGCCGACTTCAGCGCCATCACGACCCAGGTCGTGACCGAGATGTCGACCTCGGCGGCGAGCTCGTTGTACGCCAGCTGGTCGATCGTGCCCTTGGCCAGCGTGTCGTCGAGGAACTTCTTCGAGAAGTAGCGCCAGCCCCAGCGCGCGCCATCGGGGCTCAGCTTCTGCGCCGCGCACAGCCAGTCGACGGCCTTTTGCGCCGGGCGCTTCAGCTCGCGGTTGCGCGAGATGCCGTAGGCCTCGCACAGCGCCATCGTGGCCAGGGCCTCGTTGTACATGGCGGCGGAGAAGTCGGGGTTCGAGAAGTACCCCTGCTCCTTGCTCTGCTGGTCCACCAGCCACTTGACGCCCTTCTTGACCACCTCGCCGGCCTGGTGGCGCTTGCCCATCGCCGTGTCGACGATCTCGATCTTCGAGCCCACCGAGATGCCCTGGCCTAGGAAGGTCAGAAGCGCCAGGCCGGTGAGCCCGGTGTTGTAGTTCGGCGAGAGCTCCTGTCCGTCCTTGACCGCGATGCACGGCTTGTTGGGCGGCGAGCAGTGCGAGGTCACAGTCTCCACGCCCCACGAACCGTCGGCGTTCTGGTGGCGGATCAGCCAGCGCAGGCCCTCGAGCACGGCCTCTTCCGTGCCGACCGTGGCGCCCTTCGGCGGGCGGCCCTTCTTGGTGCGTGTCGCCGTGCCCGCGCGGCGCGAGACGAAGGCCGAGGGCGCGCCCGTGCCGTAGTGGCCGCCGGCGCCGACGCCGACCGAGGTGCCGCCCGTGAACGCTTCCGAGCCGTCGTCCGCGCCGGTGGGGTCGCCCAGGTCCTGGTACAGGTCCTCGACCACCTCGTCGGTGGGCACGAAGGTCGTCTCCTCCTCGAAGGTGACGAGCTCGGCCTGGACCTCGTTCTCGGGGATCTTCTTGCGGTCGAGCTCCTCGGGCGGCTGCACCACCTCCTGGATCTCGCGCTTGGTGCCGACGTCGATGTGGGTGACCCCGTCGTTGGCCTTCTGCATCTCGTGGTGGATGTAGACGATGCTCATCACCGCCGCGAGGATCACGTGCAGACCGATGGCGATCATCAACCACGGCGAGTTCTTCGCCATGGTCTTGATCCACTGGATGGGGTTCAGTTCCTGGGCCATGGGCGGGGCGAAGGGGACCGAGGGGGGCGCTGAGGGGGGCGCTGAGGGGGGCGCTGAGGGGGCAAGAGCATAATGGCATCCGCTCCGCTCTACCACCCTCGCGGGCGAGGGTTTCGAGCGGGATTGCGCCGATCCGGCCCCGCCTCGCCGGATCGCGCCCGCACTCCGCGCTCGACCCGCTCGGGGCCGCGCGGCGAGTGTCCGCGGAGGCGCAGGACTACTTGCCGCGCACGGCCGAATCGCGTGCGGCCGAGCCGAAGACGTTCTCGAAGCGGTAGTAGACCTCGAGCGTGAGCACGTTCAGCGCGGTGTTGTAGAGCGCGCGCCCGCGCCGGTTGCCGCGCGCCTCCTGCAGCCAGCCACCGCGCGCGCACACGTCGTTCTTCCTGGTGCGGTCCTGGAGCCCGGGCAACGAGGCCACCAGGCCCTTGTTCCATGGTTCCCAGAACTCCCCCTTCGTGCGTTGGCGGCGCGGGCTGTCGGGGCCGTCGTACTGGTTCAGCGCCAGGGTGGCGAAGTACCAGTAGTAGAAGTCGACCGACAGACCGTCTTTGGAGACCTGCGGCACGTCGGCCGCGATCTCGCGCGCGGCGCGCTCCAAGAAGGGGTCTTCGATGGCGCCGCCGGCGAAGGTGCGGATGAGCATGCCCAGCGCCGCGCGGCGCGCGTCGTGGGTGTCGAAACGGTCCTTGGGATCGGGGCGCACAGCCGCCTCGGGGGCCTCGGCGCGCGTCGCTTCCTCGGCAAAGGCCAGAGCACCGGCCAGGGCGGCGTCGGGCACGCGGAAGCCGCAGCTCTGCGCCGACTTCAAGGCCATCACCACCCAGCAGGTGACCGACAGGTCGACGTTGGCGCACTCCACGGCGTAGCCCTCGTCGTCCAGCTCGCCGCGCGCGTGGCGCGCGTCGATGTCGCCCTGCGCGCCGATGCCCCAGCCGCCGAGCCCACCGTCGGCGCTGCGCTTCTGCGCAGCGACTAGGTAGTCCAGCGCCTTCTGCGCGCGCTGGCCGATCAGGCGGTTCGTTGGCGCGAGCGCGTAGGCCTCGCACAGCGCCATCGTCGGCAGCGTGTCGTTCTCGGGCAGCGCGAAAGGCGCCGAGCCGGAGAACGAGCCATCGGCCTTCTGCAGCTCCAGCAGCCAGCGGATGCCGCGCTTGACGACTTCGCCGGTCGCGCGCGGCGGGTGGCCCATGGCCGTATCGACGAGGTCGACCTTCGAACCCGGCGCGATGCCCTGGCCCATGAAGGCGAGTAGCGCGAGCGCGGTCATGCCCATGTCGTAGCTGGTGTCCAGCGTTGGATCGGCGGGGATGCAGGCGGGTTCGGTGCAGTGCTCGTGCAGGGTCGCCGGGCTCCACGAACCGTCGTCGTTCTGATGGCGCATCAACCAGCGCAGGCCCTCGAGCACGGCCTCCTTGGTGGCCTTCGGAACGCGGTCCGTCTGGCGGCCCTTGGCGCGCCCCTCGGTCAGGCCTCCCTTGCCCGTGCCCGCGCCCCAGGACGAGGGCCCGCCGCTGCCGCGGATCGCGCCGAAGCCGGCGCCGATGCCGGAGTTGCCGTTCGCGGAGTTCTCCTCCTCCGTGCCGGTGGGATCGCCGAGGCGTTCGTGCCAGTCCACGTCCTCGGGCGCGTCCAGGCTCGGCTGGAACTGCTCGACTTCGTCCTCGCTCACGAGCTCCGTGCGCGTCTTGTTGTCGGGGATCTTCTGTCGATCGGGCTCGGGCTCCGGCGGCAGCGGATTCTCGTTCGGCGCGACGTGCGCCGCGATCGCCATGGTGAGCACGGCATCGTTCTCTTTCTGGCGCGCGTTGTGGATGTAGAGCACGCTCATCGCCGCGGCGACGATCACGTGCAGCCCGAGGGCGATCATCAGCCAGGGCGAATTCTTGGCGAAGGACACGAAGCGGCGCACGAGGCGCTCGTCGCGCGGAGCCATAGGAAGCCTTTCGTTCGCGGGGAACGGCCGGTGGCGCAGGCCGGGAGGGGGCGAGCCCTCCGAGTCTCCCTTACCTCGGCCTTTCGGCGCGGTTTCGCGCGCGCTCTCCTGCACGCACCGAAAAGAGCGCGGGCCGGCGCGTGTGCGTTCTCGCACCCGGACCGGCCCGTGGTTCCCGCGTCTGCTGCGCGGTTCAGCTCAGGCGTCTACGCGCCGCCGGACTTGATGCGCATGCCGTAGAAGGAGCGGTGCACGAACACGCACGCGATCACGAAGAACACGCCCGAGAGCACCAGCGTCAGCTTCGACTCCGGGTCGTTGGCCGTCAGCGCCACCGCCAGCTCCACCGCCAGCAGGCCGAACAGCGTGGTGAACTTGATCACCGGGTTCATGGCCACCGAGCTGGTGTCCTTGAACGGATCGCCGACCGTGTCGCCCACGACCGCGGCCGCGTGCAGCGGCGTGCCCTTGGCCTTGAGCTCGACCTCGACGACCTTCTTGGCGTTGTCCCAGGCGCCGCCGGCGTTGGCCATGAAGATCGCCTGGAACAGGCCGAAGAGCGCGATCGCGATCAGGTACCCGATGAAGAAGAACGGGTCGTAGAAGGCGAAGGCGAGCGTGCAGAAGAACACGGTGAGGAAGATGTTGAACATCCCCTTCTGCGCGTACTGCGTGCAGATCTCGACGACCTTCTTCGAGTCCTCGATCGAGGCCTTGGTCGCGCCCTCGAGCTTGATGTTCTTCTTGATGAACTCGACCGCGCGGTAGGCGCCGGTCGCGACCGCCTGGATCGTCGCGCCGGTGAACCAGTAGATCACCGAGCCGCCCAGGATCATGCCCAGCAGGAACTGCGGGTTGAGCAGCGAGAGCTTGTCGAGGTTCACGGTCAAGCCGTGCGTGAGGGCCATGATCGTGGCGAAGATCATGGTCGTGGCGCCGACCACCGCCGTGCCGATCAACACGGGCTTGGCGGTCGCCTTGAAGGTGTTGCCGGCGCCGTCGTTTTCCTCCAGTAAGTGCTTGGCCTTCTCGAAGTCGGGCGTGAAGCCGAACTCCTTCTGGACGGCGTTCTTGACGTCCTTGACCTCTTCGATGAGCGAGAGCTCGTAGACCGACTGCGCGTTGTCGGTGACCGGGCCGTAGGAGTCGACCGCGATCGTCACCGGCCCCATGCCCAGGAAGCCGAAGGCCACCAGACCGAAGGCGAAGATCGCCGGGGCCAGCATCAGGTCGTCGCTCGTGACGAGCGGCGTGCTCGAGCCCGGGAACGAGGTGCTGATCCAGGCGGCGATGCCCATGAGGATCGCGATCGCCACGCCCATCCAGTAGGCGCTGAAGTTGCCCGCCGTCAGGCCGGCCAGCACGTTGAGCGATGCGCCGCCCTCCTTGGACGCCTCGACGCACTCGCGCACGTGCGCCGACTTGGTCGAGGTGAAGACCTTGATCAGCTCGGGGATGACCGCGCCCGCCAGCGTGCCGCAGCTGATGATCGCCGACAGCTTCCACCACAGCGTGGGGTCGCCGCCCAGGTTGGGGATGAGCAGGTACGAGGCCAGGAAGGTGATGCCGACCGAGACCAGCGAGGTCAGCCAGACGAGGAACGTGAGCGGCGCCTCGAAGTCGAAGTGGTCGGAGTTGCCGTAGCGCGCCTTCGAGATCAGCTCGTTGAGCCCGTAGGAGAGGCCCGAGGCGATCACCATCAGGATGCGCATCACGAACAGCCACACGATCAAGGACCCTTGCAGAGCAGTCGCCGCGGCTTGTGCCGCGTCGGGCGCCATGCCCTGCTCGAGGTAGGGCTTCGGAGAGATCGCCAGGAGCACGAAGCTGATCAGCGCCACGCCCGTCACGCCATAGGTCTCGAAGCCGTCGGCCGTGGGCCCGACCGAGTCGCCGGCGTTGTCACCGGTGCAGTCGGCGATCACGCCCGGGTTGCGCGCGTCGTCCTCCTTGATGTTGAAGACGATCTTCATCAGGTCCGAGCCGATGTCGGCGATCTTGGTGAAGATGCCGCCCGCGATGCGCAGCGCGCTGGCGCCCAGCGACTCGCCGATGGCGAAGCCCAGGAAGCACTTGTAGGCGTATTCCTCGGGCACGAAGAGCAGCACCAAGAGCATCAACAGGAGCTCGATCGAGATCAGCAGCATCCCGATCGACATGCCCGCCTTCAGCGGGATCTGGTACACGGGATAGGGCTTGCCACGCAGCGCCGCAAAGGCGGTGCGCGAGTTGGCGAAGGTGTTGATGCGGATGCCGAAGGCCGCCACCGCCACCGAGCCGGCGATGCCCACCAGGCTGAAGGCCAGGATCATGGTCAGCTCGCCGAACGACTTGTGATGCACCAGGCCGAAGTAGGCCACGATCACCGCGCCGATGAAGACCCACAGGATCCCGATGAAGCGCAGCTGCGTGAACAGGTACGTCTTGCAGGTCTCGTAGATCAGCTCGGAGATCTCGCGCATCGCCGAGTGCACGGCCAGGTTCCGGAGCTGCGCGTAGCAGATCATCCCGAACAGCAGGCCGAGCGCGCACACCACGATCCCGCCCAGCAGCAGCGTGTGCCCGCTGAAGCCGAGCATCTGGATCGAGCGCAGATCGGGCAGCACCAGGTCGAATTCGCTCGCGTGCGCACCCCCCGGCGCCTGTTGCGGGGGGACGGAGAGCAGGGAGACGAAACTGTGCAGGGGTTGGAGCAGCGACACGCGACCACCTTTCGTGGGCCCGGGATGAAAAAGGGCGCAACGTTTTAACGATCCGACCGCCCTCTTGGCCATGCCCTGGACCGCGGAGCCCCTCCCCGGGCCGCTATAGTGGCCGGATGGACCCCCGCAGCTTCGCCGTCCCACGCCCCCTGGCTGGGGAACGCCTCGACCGGGTCCTGACCGAGCTCCTGGGCGGGGAATTCTCGCGCGCCCGGGTCCAGGAGCTGATCCACGACGGCGCCATCCGGGTCAACGGGGCCCCGGCCGAGCGCCCGGCCCAGACCCTGGAGGCCGGCGACCAGCTGCAGATCCTCGACGTCCCGCGCTCGCGCATTCGCGCCGGCGGCCCGGCGGGGGGGGAGCTCGTGATCCGCTTCGAGGACGAGCACCTGGCCGTGATCGACAAGCCCGCCGGTCAGCTCGTCCACCCGACCTCGGTCGTGCGCGGCGGGACGGTCTCGGAGCTCGCCGTCGCACGCTGGGGCGAGCTGCCCGCGCCGCAGGGCGAGGACCGCCCCGGCGTCGTGCACCGCCTCGACTCCGACACCAGCGGCCTCCTGGTGCTGGCCAAGAGCGCCGTCGCCGCCGAGCGCCTGGTCGAGGCCTTTCGCGAGCGCGTGGTCGAGAAGCGTTACCTCGCGCTGGTGCACGGCGAGCCGCGCTTCGACTCGGACTGGATCACCGCGCCGCTGGGCCGCTCGGAGCGCCGCTCCGACCGCATGCAAACCTTGCCCGAGGGCACCGGCCGCGCGGCCGAGACCTTCTACACCGTGCTCGAGCGCTTCAAGCGCTTCGCGCTGCTCGAGTGCCGCCCGAAGACCGGACGCACGCACCAGATCCGCGTGCACCTGGCCTCGATCGATCTCCCGCTGGTGGGCGACCGCATCTATCCCGGCCGCGTGCGCACGCCGATGCCCAAGGACGCCCCGAGCGCCGAGCGCCACTTCCTGCACGCGGCCGGGCTCACCTTCGCGCACCCGGTGAGCGGCGCGCCGCTCGTCTTCGAGAGCGCGCCGCCGGCCGATTTCGAGGCCTGGCTTGCGTACTTGCGCGGCTCGAAGCCTTGAGAGCATGAGCAAGAATCCCGCGCCGCTCCGGCGCGGGTGTCCTTGCTCACCCTCGAACCCCCTGGGCGTGAGTTCCTCGCGCCCCAAGGACCTGGAAGCTCGCCGTGGTTGGATGGTTGCTCACACTCTGAGCCGCTTGCCCGCCGCAGGCGGGCCGGGTCAGGAAAGAACAGGCTGCCCAGGTCCGCTGAGCTTCTATTCGTCGGCCGCCTGCACGGCGAGCAAGACTCCTGGAGTGGCGGAAAGCGCAGCGCGGAGACGCAGAGAGCGCGGAGAAGGAAGGAGCCTGGGCCCCCGCGGTTCAGCCTGCTGGAATCCGACGCTCCGCAGGTCTTCCGCCCCGCTCCCCGTTCTTCCTCCGTGGCGCTCCGCGCTCTGCGCGTCTCCGCGCTGCGTTTCGGTTGCGGGCGGCGCACGCGCGGAACGACTTGTTCTTTTGAAGCGTTTCTCCTTTGCGCACCGCGTGCGTACCCTGGCGCGCGACAGAGGATCCCGCCATGCGCACGCTCGTCGCTCTGCTCGCGCTCGCCGTTCCGCTCGCCGCCCAGGCCGAGCCGAAGTCGTTCCCGCGCGTCGATCCCTACACCAAGAACGATCCGGGGCTCATCCAGAAGGCGGGCTACGTCTCGTTCGGGCCGTTCCGCTTCGGCGACGACCACACCTCGCTCGAGGCGACGCAGACCCTCGGCGGGATCCCGCTGCTGTGGGTCGAGACCGAGCACTTCAAGCTCGGCTCGGCGCTGGGTGAATACACCCTGGGCGACGACTACGAGAAGCGCCGCGTGCAGGGCGAGCTCGAGCGCCTGGCGCTGCGCCTGCCCGACGTGAAGGCCAAGACGAAGAAGCTCGATCCGTGGCTGCGGCTGCACCTCTACGCGCTGCGCCTGGAGGAGCTCTACGGGCAGTTCCTGGGTGCCTTTCATCTGCGCGAGGAGGAGTTCCCCAGCGCTCCCCCCGATCCGAAGAAGCCGCCCGCGAACTTCATGGGTCGGGGGCACTACCTCGGCATGAGCGCCAAGTTCACGGTGCTGTTGCTGGAGCGCAAGGCCAGCGCCGCGCGCTACGGTCGGGTCTATCTCGGACACGAGCTCGACGCGCCGACGCAGCACCTGTTCGCGACCAGCGACTCGTTCTTGTTCCTGACCGCGAGCGAGTTCCTGGTAGGTGAGAACGCGAGCGACACGGGCCTCGCCTGCGCGGTGGTCGGCGGCGTGGCCCAGAACCTCGCCCTGGGCTTCCGCGGACCCGAGGTGGGGCTGTGCTTCGCGGTGCGCGAGGGCATCGCGCACTGGTTCGCGCAGCGCGTCGATCCGCGCTACCACCTGCTGGCCGGCGGCGCGGCCGAGCCGCGCATCTCGGCCGCGGAGGGCGGCTGGGCGCCGCCGGTGCGCGCGCGCGTCGAGCACCGCGTGTTCCCGAGCACGAACGACATGCTGGCCTGGAATCCGAGCACGCCGCTCGAGTGGGCCGACCACCTCATCCTGTGGTCGCGCCTCGACTGCCTGCTGGCGCGCGAGGACGGCGCGGCGGGGAACTTCCTGCGTCAGCTGAAGGCGCCGCTGGCGGAGGGCGCCAGCGCGCCCACGGCCGACGAGCTGGTCGAGCGCGCGCGCGCGGCCCTGCCCGCGGCGACGGGCGGCGATCTGGAGCACTTCGACCAAGAGTGGAGTGCGTGGGTGCTGAAGACCTATCCGAGCAAGTAGGTGCGCACGGGGCTCTCCGTGCTCCTGCGCGGTTCCTCCGCCTGATCGCGGCGAGCCGCGAAGAGCGCGGAGAAGATGAAGAGGGCAGCAGGCTCCGGTCGCGTCTGCTAGCTGCTGATTGAGCTCGCTCGCTCGGCCCCGGATCGCGGCGAAGATTCCCGAGGTTCGGCGGGTGGCGGCGACGATAGAGTGCGTTCCAACCGGGACCCCCTCACGTGCCCACGGCTCGCCTTTCCATCCTGATCGTCCTGCCCCTCGCCTTGGGCTGCGACGGCGGCGGAGCCACGCCGGAGCAGCAGACGGCCGGGAGCCTCGTCCCGGCTCCGCCGGCGCCCGCGAAGCCGGGCCCCGAGGCGCAGGCGGCCTACGACCGCGCGCGCTCGATCTACCAGGCCGGCGACGGGCCCGCAGCGCTGGTCGAGGCGCGCCGCGCGGTCGAACTCGCGCCGGGCTGGCTCGAGGCGCGCATGCAGCTCGGCAAGCTCGCGCTGACGCTCTCGTCGGTGAACTTCGGCACGGCCACGCGCGAGCAGACGTTGTTCCGGGAGTCGATCGCGCAGTTCGAGGCCGCGCACCGCTTCGCGCCGCTCGACGTCGAGGTCTCCTACTGGTGGGGGCACGCGTTCTTCTCCAACAAGCAATACGCCGAGGCCATCCCGCACTTCGAGCACGCGCTCGGCCTCGACCCGCAGCACAAGCTGGCGCAGAAGGAGCTCGCCCTGGCGCAGGTGGCCGAGGGCAACAGCGCGCAGGCGAAGGTCGCCTTGCAACGCGCGCGCGAGCTGTTGCCGAAAGACGACGAGGTCCTGTTCCAGCTCGGGCTGCAGCTCAAGGACGAGGACGAGCTGGACGGCGCGATCGCGCTGTTCCAGGAGGCCGTGCGGCTCAATCCGGCGCATGCGGGGCCGCGCACGCAGCTCGTCGCGCTGTACCAGCGCCTCGGTCGCGAGGCCGATGCGCAGAAGGCCGCCGAGGACCTCGCGCGTTCCAAGGAGTTCGCCAAGCGCCTGTCGCAAGCCACGAAGCGCGCCGAGCAGAACCCGCGCGATCCGGCAGCCTTGGCCGAGGTCGGTGCGCTGTACCTCGAGCTCGACATGCTCGACGCCGGGCGCTCGTGGGTTGAGCGCGCGCTGCGCCTCGATCCGCAGGGCGCGGAGGCAAGGAGGCTACAGCAGATGATCCAGATGAGGGTCGAGCAAGCGGAGCAGGAGAAGCAGCTGAAGCAGCTGAAGGAACAGGTGCTCATCGCTCCGGCCGGCGCCGATGCGCAGGAAGGCAAGCATTGAACGCACGCGCCGTTTCCGTCGTGGCGCTGCTGGTCGTCGTGGCGGTGGCCTTGTTCTGGATGAGCCGACGCTCGGAGCCGAACTCGATTCCGACATCACCCACTCCCAAGTCCGCGCAGCCCGCCGTCGATCCCAGGACGCTGCCCTACTTCTTCAGCGACATCACCGAGTCCTCTGGCCTCGCCGCCTTCACGCAGGTCAACGGCACGCCCGAGAAGCGCTGGGTGGTCGACTCCTTCGGCGCGGGCGTGGCGCTGTTCGACGCGAACAACGACGGCGAGCTCGACGCCTACCTCTCGAACGGCTCGATGCTCGAGGGCGTCGTGCCGGGCAAGGAACCGCGCGACGCGCTGTTCCTGAACGACGGCGGCGCGCGCTTCCACGATGCGACCGCGGCCGCGGGCCTCGGCGATGCGCACTGGACCTGCGGCGTGCGCACGGTGGACCTCGACGGCGACGGCGACGTCGAGATGTACCTGACGAACTACGGGCCGGACGTGCTGTACGACAACCTCGGCGGCGCCAGGTTCGCCGATGTGACCGCTCAGGCCGGCCTCGGCGATCCGCGCTGGAGCACGGGCGCGGCCTTCCTCGACTTCGACCACGACGGCGATCTCGATCTCTTCGTGGCGAACTACCTCGAGTTCGACGAGCCGCGCATGCTGAAGGAGCGCCCGCGCGGCACGATGCACGGCCACTCGCAGACGCTGAAGAGCGGCCAGGAGCTCGCCGACGTCACGGTGATGAAGGGCCCGATGGGCCTCGATCCGGCGCCGAGCATCTTCTACCTCAACGAGGACGGTCGCTTCCGCGACGCCTCGGTCGAGGTCGGCATCGACAAGCTGACGCGCTTCGGCTTCCAGGTGCTCACCTTCGACCCCGATCTCGACGGCTGGCTCGACGTGCTCGTCGTGAACGACGTCGTCGAGGATTCGCTGTGGCACAACGAGCAGGGCAAGCGCTTCAAGGAAGCCGCGCTCAACCTCGGCATGGCCGTGCGCCAGGACGGCGTGCCGCAGGGCGGCATGGGCGGCGCGCTCGGCGACTACGACGGCGACGGCGTGATCGACCTGTGGGTCTCGAACTACGTCGAGGACTACTCGACGCTCTTCCGCGGCAAGAAGGGCGGCTTCTTCGACGACGTGACCAACAAGGTCGGCCTGCGCAGGGACACCTGGTCGATGGTCGGTTGGGGCTGTGGCCTGGTGGACTTCGACTCGGACGGCGACGTGGAGCTGTTCGAGATCAACGGCCACGTGTACCCGCAGGTCGATCTGCTCGATCTGGGTACGAGCTACAAGCAGTCGAACCAGCTGTGGGAGTGGAGGGACGGCCGCTACGTCACGCCCGCCGGCGGCGGCGGCGCGGCGTTCACACTGCCGCGCGCGGGACGCAGTTCGGCCCTGGGTGATGTCGACTCGGACGGCGACGTGGACCTCCTGGTGGGCAACCTCGACGCGCCGCCGACGCTGCTGCGCAACGACTCGCGGAACGGGCACTGGCTCAAGGTGCTCGTCGTCGGTAGCGGCAAGAATCGGGACGCGATCGGCGCGCGCCTCTTGCTCTCCGTCGGCGCCAAGCGCCACCTGCGCCTGATCGGCACCGGCGGCGGCTTCTTGGGCAGCAACGAGCCGCGCGAGCACTTCGGCCTGGGCACAGCCACGCAGGCCGAGACGCTCGAGGTCACCTGGCCCGACGGCCGCAAGGAGAGCTTCGGCCCACTCGACGCCGACAAGCTCTACACGATCCAGGACGCCGGCCGCGGCGGACAGGCGCGGGTCGGCGAGAGCCCGATCGGTCGGCGCTGATGCCGTCTTGCTCGCGACTCTCTTAGAATCTCGCGCAGTCACGGACCGGCGCCGGGGAGGCATATTGGCTTCTGACGGGGCCGTCCAATCCCAGGAGTAAGCTCGATGGATTCCATCACCAGGCAAGACATCATCAGGCAAGACAGAATCAGCTTCTCTCGCGAGCCCGCGACCGCGATTCAAAGCTCGGCTCCCGTCGATCCGCTCGATCGCCGAGCGCTCCTCGGCCAGGCCGCTGGCCTCGGAGCCGCGGGGCTGTTGCTCGGGACACCTTCCGCTGCGCAACAAGCGCAGCGCGTCCCACTCCCGACCTCCGCCGCTGCGCCTTGCGGCAACGAAGCGTTGGGACCGGACAAGCCCCAGAAGCGCCACATCAAGTCCTTCCTCGTGCGAGGACAGGCGGCGCTCGTGCAGAAGAGTCGGCCGCTTCCCTGTCACGACCGGAACCAGGACGAGAGCCTCTACGCCGACCAGCGCGCGAGCTACTCGAAGGGGTTGGTCCACAACGCGATCGGAGAGGTGGACGCGGCTTCCTACGCTTCGTTCCTGCACGCTCTCGACACGGGGAAGCCCGCGGACTTCGAGTTGATCCAGCTCGGCAACCCCGGTGGTGCTGGCCCCGCGCCGGGAAACACGCCGGTGCACAAGCAGATCAATCCTCAAGCCGGGCTGGCCTACGACCTCGAGGGCGCCGACGCACACTCGCTCACGATTCCGGCGGCGCCGCCCTTCGCCAGTGCGTGGCAAGCGGGCGAGGGCATCGAGAACACCTGGATGGCGCACCTGCGCGACGTCCCCTTTCGCTTGTACGCGAGCGATCCGGACGCCGCCACGGCCATCGCGGACCTGAACGCGGCCAGCGATTTTCGCGGCCCGAAGCAGAGCGGCTTGGTCACGGCTCAGACCCTGTTCCGCGATCCGTTCCCGGGCTGCACCAGCGGTCCCTATCTGTCGCAGTTCTGGTATCGGCCCCAGCCCTTCGGCACGCAGGACATCGATCCGCGCGCGCACACCTACGCGGCGGGCATCGACTACCTGACCAACCAGAGCGACTGGCTGGCGCGCCAGAACGGCGTCAATCCGAACTTCAGCAACGTGCCCGGCGGCCTGGTGTACATGCGCAACGGCCGCGACATCGGCGCCTGGGTGCACGTCGACGTGCTCTTCCAGGGGTACTTCCAGGCCTTGCTGGTCATGGCCTCGCTGGGCGTGCCCGCCAATCCCGGCAATCCCTACAACACCTCGGCCACGCAGATCGGCTTCGGCACGCTGGGAGGACCGTACTTCGCAGCGCTCCTGTGCGAGGTCGCCACGCGCGCGCTCAAGGCCGTTTGGTTCCAGAAGTGGTTCCTGCACCGGCGCCTCCGGCCCGAGGTCTATCTGGGTCGTGTGCACGTCCACAAGACGGGCCAGAAGCCCGGCGGCTACGACCTGCACGCCGACATCCTGAATTCGGCAGCGGTGGCCGAGAGCTTCAGCCGCAACGGCACGTACCTCTTGCCGATGGCCTTCCCGGAAGGCTCGCCGGCGCACCCCTCCTATGGCGCCGGCCACGCGACCGTGGCGGGAGCCTGCGTCACGATCCTCAAGGCCCTGTTCGACACGCAGCGCCTGGTGACGGACTTCTTCACGCCGCAGGAGCCGACCGACGCCGGCACGGCGCTGATGGTCTACGCCGGAGGCGACGCGGGCTCGCTGACGATCGAGGGCGAGCTCAACAAGCTGGCCTCGAACATCGCCACGGGCCGCAACATCGCCGGCGTCCACTGGCGCACGGACGGCGAGGAGTCGATCCGTCTGGGAGAAGAGATCGCGATCCAGGTGCTGAGCGACCAGAAGCTCACCTTCAACGAGAGCGGCCTCAGCTACGCGTTCAACCGCTTCGACGGCACGCCCGTGACGGTCTGAGAGCGCGTCGGAAAATCCCACTGCCGACCTGCAGCGCAGCGATTCGCCGGCAAAGGCCCGCTCCCAAGGGGCGAAAACACTCCTTCGAAAGCCGGACCCGCAGGGGTCTGGGATTTTCCGACAGCCTCTGAGCGCCCAAGAAGGAGACGCCGCGTCGGCATGACGCGGCGTCTTGCTCGGCCTCCGAGTCCAAGGGGGCGACTTCCTCACGCTCCGCTGAGCCAGCCGGGGCTCGAGCTGGATGGTTTCTCGCCCATGCCAGCTTGCCCTCCGGCCGAATCTGCGCGAACCACGCATCCGATCCGCCCTGCGCGGCATCGCGTTTCGTGGCCGGTGCGCAGATCATGGGGATCTCCGCACGCGCCGGCTCCCAACGATGACTCTCCGAGGCCCCGTCGACCAGGCCGTGTTGCTCGAGCAGGTGAGCTGGATCCGCCGGCTCGCGCGCGAGCTCGTGGCCGATCGCGAGCTGGCCGAGGACCTGGTGCAGGAGACCTGCGTCGTGGCCCTCGAGCAGGCGCCGCGCGAGACCACCAAGCTGCGCGCGTGGCTGGCCGAGGTGCTGCGCAACCTGCTGCGCCAGCATGCCCGCGGCCAGGGCCGGCGCAGCGCGCGCGAAGCCTGGGTGGCGCGGCCCGAGGCGCTCGAGCCGACCGACGAGCTGGTCGAGCGCGTGCTCCTGCAGCGCGAGCTGGTGAACGCCGTGCTCGCGCTGAGCGAGCCCTACCGCTCGACCGTGCTGCTGCGCTTCTTCGAGGAGCTGCCGCCGCGCGAGATCGCGCAGCGCACCGGCGTTCCGCTGGCGACCGTGCAGAGTCGCCTGCAGCGCGCCCTGGCGCAGCTGCGCGAGCGCCTCGACGCCGACCGGCCAGCCTGGGCGGGCCTCTTGCTCAGCTGGGCGCGGGGCGTCGAACCGTTCGGTCCACCGACCCTGTTGAGCGTGCTCATGAAGACCCAGTTGGCTGTGGTGGCGGGGGTGGCGGCGCTGGCCGCGACGGCGTTCGTGTGGTGGAGCGCCTCGTCGGAGGGCGTGCGCGAGCGCGCTCCCGAGGCCGTGCCCAGCGCGGCGCTGACGCCGCCGCTCCAGCCCTTCGACAGCGGCGGGATGGGCGCCGCAGCGCCGCCGTCCGAGCGCGAGGCCCTGGCCGCCAGCGCGCCGCGCGCGGGCTCGGCGAGTGGCTCCGCCGCGCCGCGGGTCGAGGCCGCGTCGTGGCCCGTGCGCCTGCGCGTGCTCGACGCCGAGGCCCAGCCCATGTCGGGCGTGGCCGTGCGCGCCGAGGGCGACGAGAGCGTGCTCGGCACCAGCGGCCTGGGCGGCTGGTGCGTGTTCCAGACGCGCGCCGAGACGCTGACGCTGGTGGCCGCCGATCCGCGCTGGGTCACGGTGCACGAGGGCAGCCCGGCGCGCGCGAGCTCGGTCGATCCGGTGCTGGTGCTCGCGCCGGCGCTCGAGCTGGCCGGCGTGGTGCGCGACGAATTCGGCCGGCCGCTCGTCGCCGCCGGCGTGCGCTGCTCGCTGCCCGAGGGCTTCCGCACGCGCTTCACCGAGGTGCTGGAGGCCTCGCGCACGCTCGGCTGGCGCACCACGACGGACGCGACAGGCGCGTTCCGCTTCGCGCGCGTGCCGGCCGTGGCGGGCGCGCAGCTGACGGCCGTGAGCTCGGGCTACGAGCGCGGGGTGCTCGAGTCACCGCTGGTAGACGCGCACGACCTCGAGTTCGTGCTCACGCGCCCCAGGCTGCCACTGGCGGGCACGCTGCGCGGCCGCGTGCTCGATTCCGCCGGGGCGCCGGTCGCGGACGCGCGCGTCGGTCTCGGGCTCGCCTCGGTGGTCAGCGACGAGCGCGGTTCGTTCGAGCTCGAGCTCGCGCGCGCGGTCACGACCGAGACCCTGGTGGCGCTCAAGGCCGGCTTCCTGCCCGCGCGCCTCGAGCGCCCTGACGAGCCCGGCGCGAACTCCACCGGCTGGCCCGCCGAGGTCACGCTCGTCCTGCCCGGCCCGGCGCTCACGATCCGCGGCGTGGTGCTCGACCACGAAGGCCAACCCGTGGCCGGCGCGCGCCTGTGGCCGCACGATCCGACGCCCTCCGCGCCGATCGGGCAGATGCCGACCTTCTTCGAGCCACAGATGGCCGGCGCCAAGGTGCCCGCCGCGGCGCTCGAGTCCGTGTCCAACCTGCCCGCCGCGGACGGCGACAACTTCAGCGACAGCTACACGAGCAACCAGGAGCCGAGCGCGCTGTGGAACTGGGTGGCCAGCGACGTCAGCGGGCGCTTCGAGCTCCCCGGCCTCGACCAGCGGCGCTACCGGCTCGACGTTTCCGCGGCGCAGTCGCTGGAGATCTTCACCAGCGATGCGCTGGCCGCTGGCGACGGCCAGGCCGTCATCCGCCTGCCCGCGCCCGAGCTCTACGAGCGCGTCGAGGGCCGCATCCTCGCCGAGGACGGCAAGCCGCTGGCCGACGTCCAGGTGCGCCTGTGGCGTCCGCTGGTGGACGTGCGCGCGCGCGTGTTCGGCGGGCAATCGCAGGTGGTGATCCTGCAGCAGGGGGCGCAGGTCACGAGCGACGCCGAGGGGCGCTTCCACTTCGAACGCGTGCCCAAGCAGGGCGCGCAGCTCTCCGTGCGCGGCGACTCGATCGTGCCGCTCTCGCTGGCGGTCACGGGGCCGTCGCTCGAGATCCCGGTGGACGTGCGTTGCCACCTGGAGGTCGTGCTGCGCGCGCTGGGCAAGTTCGATTCGATCCAGGTCGCCGACGGCGAGGGCCAGCGGCTCGACCTGCTGGAACTCACCGAGGGCAGCGTGAGCGCCTGGACGAGCGTGGACCTGATCGATGGCAAGTCCGGGGTGGTCTCGGTCTCGTCGCGCGCGCGCGAGCTGCGCCTGTTCAAGGGCAAGACGCTGGTGGAGACGCGTCCGCTCGACCTCGTGCCGGGCGACGTGAACCGCATCGAGCTGTAGCGCCCCTCGGTACAGCCGAGGGGCGCCCTTCTGTCGGAGGAGGCGCAACGCCGCCAGCGGCGATTCAGTGCGGCGGATTGTTGGCGCTACTTCGGGGCCGGGCTGCTAGTCATCGCTAGGCTCGTCCGGCCCCTCGTCGTCGCCGCCGCCGTAGCCCAGGTCCTCGAGCTGCTCGATGAGCCGCGCATCGACCTCCCCGCGCGCTTCCTCGAGCAGCGCCGGGCGGCGCGCCAGCAGCGTCAGCGTCTCGGCCCGTAGGCGCGCGCCCACCTCGGGGTGCTGCGCGAGCACGTCCACGAACTCGCCTCCGGCGGCCAGATCGTAGAGTTCGTCCTGGCCCTCCGGACGATGGATGTACTTCCACGCTCCGGAGAGCAGCGCGAACTGGCGTCCGCTCTCGCCGTCCTTGGGCGCGTCGGCGGTGCGCTCGGTCAGCGCGAAGTCGCGCGCGAAGGCGCCCGAGAGCACGTCCTCGCCCTCGAACTGGCCGCTCAGGAGCTCGCTGTTAGGCAGCTCGAAGCGCGCCAACAGCGTGGGCATGACGTCGGTCAGCGAGACCAGCGTGGCGCTGCGCTGCGGAGCCATGGCGAGGCTGTCCGGCAGGCGCAGCAAGAGCGGCACGAAGGTGTTCACGTTGGTGATGGTGCCATGCCCCAGCCAGGTGTTCTCGCCCAGCGACTGGCCGTGATCGCCGACGACCACGATCAGCGCCTCGTGGTACAGACCGTGGCGGCGCAGCGCGTCGAACAGCGCGCCGAGGTTCTCGTCCAGGTAGCTCAGCGAGCCGTCGTAGCGGTTCATCAGCTCGGCCACGCTGTCCAGCGTCACGCGCAGCTTGCCTGACTTCCCCTCGTCGCGCGCGGCCTCGGGCGGGTTGCGCAGGAAGTGCCGGCGCGCGCTGGAGGAGCGGCTGTAGCGCTGCTCCAGCGCCGCGGGATCGATGCCGCGTTCGCGGATCCACTGGCGCTGGCGCTCGTCGGTCTGGTAGCGCGTGTCGTACGGCGGCGGCGGCTCGTTGGGCTCGTGGGTGTCGAAATAGTGCACCCACAGGAACAGCGGCCCGGGCTCGGCGGCGTGGCGCTCCAGCCACTCGAACACCAGCGCGTTCGTGTCGCCCGCGCGCTGGCGCGCGGCGGCGCTGCGCTCGCGGTAGGAGTAGTGCTGGAAGCCGGTCTGGATGCCGGTGGTCAAGGACAGCGGCGAGGCGCTGACGAAGGCCGCCGTGCGGTAGCCGCACTGGGCCAGCACGGCCGCGGCCGACAGGCGCCCGACCTCGGAGGTGAAGGGCACGCTGGCGCCGCGCCGGTTCGAGGTCATGCCGTGCTGGTGCGGGTACAGGCCCGTCAACAGCGTCAGGTGCGAGGGCAGGGTCGAGGCCATCGAGGCCAGGGCGCGCTCGAACACCAGGCTCTCGGCCGCGAAGGCGTCCAGCCGCGGCGTGGTGGCGCGGAAGTAGCCGTAGCACGACAGGTGTTCGCGCCGGATCGTGTCCAGCGTGATCAGCACGATAGGCGGTGGAGCGGCCAGCTGTCCGGCCGCCGGCGGAGCGGGCGCTCGCGGCGCTTGCGCGGGCGGCTCGTCGCCGCAGCCCGTCAACGGCGCCAGGGCCAGCAGCAGCGCCAGCGCGCGCACGCTCACTCGTCCTCGCGGCGATCGTTCTTCTTGCGCCGGTCAGCGTTCAGCTCGCGCTTGCGCAGGCGCAGGTTCTTGGGCGTGACCTCGAGCAGCTCGTCGTCGTCGATGAACTCC
The DNA here is from genome assembly GCA_009691855.1 of Planctomycetota bacterium. Taxonomy (GTDB): domain Bacteria; phylum Planctomycetota; class UBA1135; order UBA1135; genus JABFRZ01. The sequence goes on from SIAI01000008.1 coordinate 23,160, forward strand.
AGGCACTCCTCCAGGCTGAGCAGGCGCGGCGGGGCCAGGATGACGTTGTCGTCCTTCCCGGCCGCGCGCATGTTGCTCATCTTCTTCGTGCGGCACACGTTGAGCGGCAGGTCGCCGTCCTTGTTGTTGGCGCCCACGATCATGCCCTCGTAGACGTCGATGCCCGGCGCCACGAAGAAGATGCCGCGGTCCTGCAGGCCGTTCAGCGCGTAGGGCACGACCGGACCGGCGCGGTCGGAGACCAGCACGCCACTGGTGCGGCGCGGGATCTTGCCCGCGTCGGGGCGCCAGGAGTCGAAGATGTGCGACAGCACGGCGTTGCCCTGGCTGAGCGTGAGCAGCGCCGTGCGCGCGCCGATCAGGCCGCGCGCGGGGATGCGGAACTCGAGTTTGGTCTGCTCGCCCAGCGGCTCCATCGAGAGCATCTCGCCGCGCCGGCGGCCCAGGTACTCGATCACGCGGCCGGCGGCTTCGGGCGGCGTCTCGACCGAGGCGATCTCGAACGGCTCGAGCAGCTCGCCGTCCTCCTCGCGCACGATCACCTTGGGCTTGCTCACCGCGAACTCGTAGCCCTCGCGGCGCATCTCCTCGACCAGCACGCCCAGGTGCATCACGCCGCGGCCCTTGACCTCGATGGCCTCGGCCGCGGAGGTGTCGGAGAGCACCAGGGCCACGTCGCGCAACGCGGCGCGCTCCAGGCGTGTGCGCAGGTGTCGGCTGGTGACGAAGGTGCCCTCCGTCCCAGAGAAGGGCGAGTCGTTGACCTGGAACACCATCGAGATGGTGGGCTCGTCCACGCGGATCGCGGGCAGCGGCTCCTTGTGCTCGGGGTGGCACAGCGTGTCGCCGATGGAGAGCTCCTCGATGCCGGCCACGACCGCGATGTCGCCGGCGTAGACCGCCTCGACCGCCTTGCGGTCCAGGCCCTCGTAGCGGAACAGCGACTTGACCTGCACCACCGGCTGTTCCTTGCGATCCGGATGGCACACGGCCAGGCGCGCGCCCTGCTGCAGCACGCCGCGCACGACGCGCCCGATGCCGATGCGCCCCAGGTAGTCGCCGTGGTCGAGCGTCGCGGCCTGGAACAGGACCGGCGCGTCCTCGATCTGCGGCGGAGCCGGGACCTTCTCGACCAGCATCTCCAGCAGCGGCAGGAGCCCGCGCTCCTTCGCGTCCGGAGTGGTGTAGTCGAGCGCGGCCCAGCCGTCGCGGCCGGAGCCGTAGATGACCGGGAACTCGAGCTGCTCGTCGCCCGCGCCGAGCTCCACGAACAGGTCGAAGACCTCGTCCAGGACCTGCGGCGCGCGCTGCCCGGGGCGGTCGATCTTGTTGATCATCACCAGCGCCTTGAGCCCGCGCTCGAAGGCCTTGCGCAGCACGAAGCGCGTCTGCGGCATGGGGCCCTCGAAGGCGTCCACCAAGAGCAGGATCGCGTCGGCCATGGCCAGCGTGCGCTCCACCTGCCCGCCGAAGTCGGCGTGGCCGGGGGTGTCGACGATGTTGATGCGCGTGCCGCGGAAGTCGATGGCCGTGTTCTTGGCCAGGATGGTGATGCCGCGCTCGCGCTCCTGGGCGTTCGAGTCCATGACCCGCTCGACCATGACCTGGTTCGCGCGGAAGGTGCCCGCCGTACGGAACAGCGCGTCCACCAGGGTGGTCTTCCCGTGGTCGACGTGGGCGACGATGGCGATGTTGCGGATCGGCTTCATCCTGTGAAAGTGGCCGAACATGATAGGGCTCGCGCGGCCCAGCGCCAGCATCCGCCTCGCGCCGGAGCTCGGCTCGCGCCGAGATTTCTTGCATCGGATCGCGAATGGGCGGCATCGGAAGCGCGCTCTGGGCAGCCTCCACGCTTCCCGACCCTTCATGCCTTTTTCACGCCCCGACTCGCCTTCCGAGGCCGCGCTGCTGGCGCAGGTCGACTGGATCCGCCGCCTGGCGCGGGTCCTGGTCGCGGATCGCGACCTGGCCGAGGACCTGGTGCAGGAGACCTGCGCCGCCTACCTGGAGCGCGCAGCCGAGCGGCCCGCCAAGCTGCGCCCGTGGCTGGCGAGGGTGCTGCACAACGCGCTGCGCCAGCACCAGCGCGCGGCCAGTCGACGGCGTCGGCGCGAGGAACTGCGCGCGCGCAGCGAGGCGGTCGAGGGCGACGAGGCCGTGCTGGAGCGCGTGCTGCTGCAGCGCCGGCTGGTGGATGCGGTGGTCTCCCTCTCCGAGCCCTATCGCTCGGCCGTCCTGCTGCGCTTCTTCGAGGACCTGCCGCCGCGCGAGATCGCGCGCCGCGCCGCTGTGCCGGTGGCGACCGTGCACAGCCGTCTGCAGCGCGCCCTGGCGCAGCTGCGCGGACGCCTGGATCGCGAGAGCGACGCCTGGGCGGTGCTGCTGTGGCCGTGGGTCCAGCGTCCCGATTTCTTGACCGCCTCCCTCCTCCCGACGCTCATGAACGCGAAGCTGTCCGTCGCCCTGTCCTCGGCCGTCCTGGCGCTGCTCGCATGTCTGTGGTGGACGCGCTCGAAGACGCAGGAGGAACCCGCCGCCGTGCGCGTCGCCGCCGAGGCCGCGGAGCTCCGCGCGCCGTTCTCCGCAGCGGCGGGCGAGTTCGCGCCGCCGGATGAACCCGCGGCGCGCGAGCCCGTGGTGCCGGCTCCGGGACGCGCCTCGGCGTCCGCGCAGGAGTCCGCGCCGCTGCCCGCGGCCTGGACCGTGCGCGTGCGCGTGCTCGGCGCCGAGGGCGAGCCTCTGGCGGGCATCCCGCTGTGCGCCAGCGGTTCGCCGCTCGTCCTGGGCACCAGCGCATCGGGCGGCTGGTGCGAGATCGAGACGCGCGCCGAGCACCTTGCCCTGGCCTCGGCCGATCCCGCCTGGGTCACGGTGCGCGACGGCGCGCCGGTGCGCGGCTCGACGCATCCGGCGGTGGTGGTCGTGGCGCGTGCGCTCGACCTCGGCGGCTGCGTACACGATGGAGAAGGGCGAGCGCTGCGCGGAGCGGAGGTGCGCTACGAGCTGCCGGAGGGCTTCGACACGCGCTTCGAAGACGTGCTGGAGTCCTCGCGTGCGCGCCGCTGGTTGGAGAGCGCCGACGGCGACGGGCGCTTCGCCTTCGCGGGCTTGCCGGCGATCGCGGGCGCGAGGCTGCGCGCCGTGCGCGCGGGCTACGAACGCGAGGAGCTCGCCGCGCCGCTCGAGTCGCGCGACGACCTCGAGCTGGTGCTGTTCCGCCCGCGCGCGCCGCTGGCGGGTGTGCTGCGCGGGCACGTGCTCGAGCGCTCGGGCGTGCCGGTCGTCGGCGCACGCGTCGGCCTCGGCTTGGCCTCGTGCGAGAGCGACGAGGACGGGGAATTCGCGCTGCAGCTCGCGCAGGCGGTCAGCCCCGAGACGCTGAGCGCGGTCAAGGCCGGCTATCAACCGGCGTTCCTCGAGCGTCCCGGCGAGCCGCAGGGCGAGGCGAGCGGCTGGCCCGACGACGTCACCCTCGTGCTCGGTGCTCCGCCGCTCACGCTCGCCGGGCACGTGCTCGACACGGACGGCCAGCCCGTGGCCGGGGCCAAGCTGTGGCTGCACGATCCCACGCCCGCCGCGCCGATCGGGCGGCTGTTGACGCAGCTGGAGACGCTTTCCGCCGGCGTCGAGGTGCCCCCCGAGGCGCTGAATCAAGAAGCCGAACGGCCGGCGCGGGACGGCAACCTGAGCTGGACCGAGGACGACGTCGCCGGAGCGCCCTCGGCGGCCTGGTACTGGGTCGCGAGCGACGCCAGCGGCGCGTTCGAGCTCGGCGGGCTCGTGGACCGCCGCTATCGCCTCGACCTGCTCGCGCCGGGCTCGCTGGCGGTCGAGACCAGCGACTCCTTCTCCGCCGGCGCGCGCGACGCGCTGGTGCGGCTCGGCGCGCCGGACGTGTTCGCCAGCGTCGAGGGCCGCGTGCTGGACGAGCGCGGCCTCGCGCTCGCCGAGGTGCAGCTCTTCCTGATGATCGCCGTGATCGACACCAGCGGGCGCGTCTTCGGCGGCACGCAGCGCTCGATCCTCTACGAGCGCGGCGGCTTCGCCTCGACCGACGCCGAGGGCCGCTTCCAGTTCCACGACGTGCCCAAGCACGGCGCGCATCTCCTCCTGCGCGGCGAGCAGAGCGTGCCGAGCACGGTGGAGCTGGCCGAGGCCGCGCCCACGATCACGCTCGAGTCGCGCGCCTCGCTCGAGCTCGTGCTGCGCGAGCCACGCGAGCGCTACGACCGCTTCGAGCTCGCCGACGGCGCCGGCCAGACCGTGCCGATCCTGTTCCTGACCCACGGCAGCGCCGACGCGCGCTCCTCGGCGCCGCTGGTGGACGGGCGCTCGGGCGTGGTCTCGGCCTCGCTGCGCGCGCGCGAGGTGCGCTTCTACAAGGCGGGCCTGCGCCTGGACACCCAGCCGCTCGCGCTCGTGCCGGGGCAGGTGAACCGCTTCGAGTTCTGAGCCCAGCGTTCGGTTGCTTGCCGCGTTCGGCGCGATCCAGGCCGCAGACCAGGGCGAAACGCGGAGAGCGCGGAGGGAAGACGCAGAGGCGCGGAGGAAGGAAGGGAAAGGGGCCTCCGGACCGTTTGGGTCGTGGATACGCGCCGAGCCTGGCCTCCGGGAAAACCCGGGGTTCCATCGGAACGCCGCCCCGCGGCGGCAACGCTACCGTGGAACCATGGCGCCCTCCGAGCTCGAGGGTGCTGCTGAAGCAGGGCGTGGAGGTCCTGCGCCGGCCACTCGCGCTCGATCCGCTGGCGCTCACGACCGTCCGGCCGTGAGGCTGTCGGGCGAGGGTCGGCCGCAAGTCAGGCCTGCGCCGCGGAGAGTCCCGAAAAATGCGGCCCGGGCGGAGATCGGTAGTGTGAATGGCCGTGCCGCCGACTCTGGAGCTGGAGAATCTGCTACGCGAGGAGCGCTGGCTGCGGCGCCTGGCGCGGCAGCTCGTCGTCGATCCCAACGAGGCCGAGGACCTGGTGCAGGACACCTGGGTGGCGGCGCTCTCCGGCCCGCGCGCGGCGGGCGAGCTCACGCGCGCCTGGACCGGCGCGGTGCTGCGCAACCTGTGGCGCGACCTCCTGCGTGGCCGCGAACGGCGCGAGCGGCGCGAGCGCGCGGTGGCGCGCGACGAGGCCAGCGAGCCGCTGGACGAGCTCGCGGCCGAGCTCGAGCTGCGCCAGCTCGTAGGCCGCTGCCTGCTGGAGCTCGCCGAGCCCTACCGCCGTACGCTGACGCTGCGCTTCCTGCGCGAGCAGTCGCTGAAGGCGCTGGCGAAGAGCGAGGGCATCTCGGTCACGAGCGCGCACGAGCGCGTCGAGCGCGGGCTCCGCGAGCTGCGCGCGCGGCTGGATAGCGAACGCGGCGGGCGGAGGTCGTGGGCGCTGGGTTTGATGTTTCTCGCGCGGCCCACGGGTCTCGCGGCGGCGACGGGGCTCGGAGGGCTCGCCATGGGGACGGGGATCAAGGTCGGGGCGGCGCTGGTCGTGCTCGTGGGGCTCGGCGCGTGGTTCCTGCGTGACGCGCGCGTGGCGCAGGAGGAGACGAGCGTCGTCGCCGGCGCCGTTCTCGGCGCGCGCGAGCCGGAAGCGGAGCCCGAGCCGCTCGCCACGCTCCCGGCGGCGCGGCGCGAGTCCGTCGCGGAGACGAGCTCGAACGCTTCGAGCTCCGCGCGCGAAGATGCCCAGGCCAAGCTGCGCGGGCGCGTGCTCGATCCGCTGCGCGCGCCGCTGGCGGGGATCCCGATCGCGCTGCTCGCTCCCCTGCAGGGGACGGAAGGGCCCGACGTCCCGCAGCAGGCGAGCGCCGCGGATGGCGCGTTCGAGTTCGTGCTCGCCCCCGGCAGCCCGGCCGACCTGCAGCCGGTGGCGCTCGACCCCGCGCGCGCGACACTGCAGTGCGAGCAACGGGATGGCGAGTGGCTGCTGGTGCTCACCGGAACGACCTCCCTTGCGGGTCGAGTCGAGGACGAGGGCGGAATGCCGGTCCCCGGCGCGAGTCTCGCCGTCGACGTCTCGCCGTCCTACTTCCGCGAGCTCGGGATCGCGCAGCCTTTCGAGCGCAACGGCGGAACCTGGGTGGCCGAGAGCGGAGCGAACGGCGCGTTCGCACTGCCGAACGTGCCCGGCGGGGCGCCCGTGGAGCTCCGCGCCTGGGCGCCGGATTTCCGCCCGCGGCGCGTCGAACTTCCGGGCCACGACGACCCGGCCCTGCGCGTCGTGCTCGAGCGCCAGCCGGATTCCGTGCCGCTGACGGGCTTCGTGCTCGATCCGGCCGGCCGGCCGGTCGAGGGCGCACGCGTCTCGGCCGGCCACGAGATCACGCGCACGGCCGCGGACGGGGGCTTCGCGCTCTCCTGGCGTCCCCACGACAGCTACGTGATTGTTCGGCCCGACGGTGCGAGCGTGCGCTGGAGCCCGACGCACGTGGCCGCGGTGCACGAGGGCTTCGCGGCCGCGCGCGCGGAGCTTGCTCAGCTCGACATCGCGCAGCCGATCGTGCTGCGCCTGGGCGAGGACCTCGCGCTCACGGGGCGAGTCGTCGATCCCGCCGGGCAGCCGCTGGCCGGGGTGGTGCTGTGGCTCTCGAATCCGACGCCCTTCGGACAGGAGCGCGAGGGCGCTGGTTTGGGCGCACCGCTGGCGCTCGAGAACGTGCTGCGCCGCGGTGAGCGCGGCGTCGTCACCTCGGCGGAGGGGAGCTTCACGCTCGACGGTCTTCTGCCGCAGGAGTACCGGCTGCTCGCCTACGATCCGCGCACCACGGTGTGCGGCGGCCCGTTCCCCCTTCCGGCCGGCACGCGGAACGCCGTGCTGGTCCTCGACCGCGAGACCGGGACCGCGCGCGTGGCCGGCCGGCTCGTCGATGCGGACGGCAACCCGCTGGCCGGAGCGATGGTGCACGCGACGCGTCCGATCTCCGAGGATTTCAGCTACGAGCCGCCGCTGCCCGAGGGCCTCGACCTCGATCGGACGACCGACGCGGAGGGACGCTTCGAGTTCGAGCGGCTCGCACGCGAGGGGACGAAGCTCGCGTTCATGCATCCGCAGTGTCTCTGCCTGCAGGTTTCGCTGGAGGGCTTCGCCGACCTCGAGCGGCTCGAGGTCGTCGCGCCGCGCCTGTGCGAACTGCAGATCGATCTCGGCGGGCGGCCCGAGCTCGCCTCGCGCGCACGCATCCTCGATGCCGACGGGCGTGAGCTCTGGGGGGTCCTGTCCCACGGCTCGTGGATCTCGGCCGAGTCCTCCTTCCCGATCCAGGGCAAGTCCGAGGTCGTGCGCGTGTCGCAGGCGGCGGCCACGCTCGTGCTGCTGAAGGGCGGTGAGGAGGTCGCGCGTCTGCCGGTCGCGCTCGATCCGGCGCGGCTCACGGTCGTAGGGCCGTAGGCGCGCGACGGCGAGCCCTTCACGGGCGGACGCGGTGCATCTCGCGACCGAGAGCCGGCGCCAGCACGCGCAGCTCGTCCATCAGCTGCGCGAAGCCCGCGAACGTCAGGCTCTGCGGGCCGTCGGAGAGCGCCGTGGCCGGATCGGGATGGACCTCGATCAAGAGTCCGTCCGCGCCGGCGGCGAGCGCGGCCTTGGCCAGCGGCGGCACCAGCGCGCGCACGCCCGTGCCGTGGCTCGGGTCGGCGACGACCGGCAGGTGGCTCTTCTGCTTCAACAGCGGGATCGCCGCCAGATCGAGCGTGTTGCGCGTCTCACGCACGAAGGTGCGGATGCCGCGCTCGCACAGGATCACGTCGGGGTTGCCGGCGGCGAGCACGTACTCGGCGGCGAGCAGCAGTTCTTCGAGCGTGGCCACCAGGCCGCGCTTCAGGAGCACGGGCCGTTCGCACTCGCCCACGGCCGAGAGCAGGCGGAAGTTCTGCATGTTGCGGGCGCCGATCTGCAGCACGTCGGCGTGTTTCGCCACCAGCGCCACGTCCTCGGGCGCGACGACCTCGGTGACGATCGGCAGACCGTGCGCGCGACCGGCCGCGGCCATGAGCTCCAGGCCCTCCTCGCCCAGGCCCTGGAAGCTGTAGGGCGAGGTGCGCGGCTTGAACGCGCCGCCGCGCAGGATGCGCGCGCCGGCCGCGGCCACCGCGCGCGCGGTGGCGAAGATCTGCGCCTCGTTCTCGACCGCGCAGGGTCCGGCCATCACGATGGCTTCCGCACCGCCGAACACGAACGAGCCCACGCGCACCACGCTCGATTCGGCGCGGTAGGCGCGCGAGGCCAGCGCGTAGGGCACGCTGGTGGCACGGATCTCGGCCACGGCGGGATGGGCGGCGAGCTCGCGCGCGAAGCCGGGCAGCTCCTCGCCCAGCACGCCGACCCACTCCTCGCCGCCGCTCTTGTCCAGGTGCACGCGCAGGCCGCGCGCCTCGATCAGAGAAACGAGCTGCGCCTTGTCGCGCAGCGAGACGGAAGGCTTCAGGACGGCGATCATGGCGTGGCTCCGGCCAGGGTGGCCGCGTACAGGGACTCGAGGAGCAGCGTGGGGTCGTCGCCCCGCGCCAGGAGTTCGATCAGCGCGCTGCCGACGACCACGCCGTCGCACTGGTTGGCCAGCGCGCGCACCTGCGCCGGCTCGCGCACGCCGAAGCCGGCGCACACGGGAAGCGGCGACAGCTCGCGCAGCGCGCGCAGGTAGGCCGCGATGGCGAGCGGCTCGGCGCGTGCGCCGGTGATGCCCGCGCGCGTTACGGCGTACAGGAAGCCGCGGCTGGCGTGGGCGATCTCCCGCGCGCGCGCGAGGGGTGTGAGCGGGGTCACCAGCTGCACCAACGCGAGCCCGTGCGCGTCGGCGAGCGCGCGCAGCTCGGCGCCCTCCTCCAGCGGCACGTCGGGCACGATCAGGCCCGCGAAGCCGGCCGCGGCGAGCTCGCGCAGCGCGCGCTCGAGACCCACGGCGAGCAGCGGGTTCAGGTAGCTCATCAGCACCAGGCTGGCCTGGTGCTGTGCGCGCGTGCGCTTGGCCAGCGCGCACACCCAGGCGAAGTCGATGCCGTTGGCCAGAGCCGTGCGCGCCGCCGCGGCGATCACCGGCCCGTCGGCGGTGGGATCCGAGAAGGGCAGGCCGAGCTCGATCACGTCCGCGCGCCGCGCGACGCGCAGCAAGAGTTCGTCGAAGCCGCGCGGTTCGGGGAAGCCCGCCATCAAGTAGGGCAGCAGCGCCAGCCGTCCCTGGGCGCGCGCGGCGGCGAGGCGCCCTGCGAGATTGGTAGCGGTCACCGCGCACCTCCCGCTGCGGCCAGGATCCCCAGGTCCTTGTCGCCGCGGCCCGAGCAGCACACCAGGACGCGCGCACCCGGATGCTCGGCCGCGTGGCGCCGCGCGCCGGCCAGCGCGTGCGCCGATTCGAGCGCCGGCAGGATGCCCTCCAGCGCGCAGCACTCGCGCAGGGCCGCGAGCGCCTCGTCGTCGCTGGCGGCGATGTAGCGCGCGCGGCCCGACTCCTTCAGGTACGCGTGTTCGGGGCCGACGCCGGGATAGTCGAGGCCGGCCGAGATCGAGTGCGTCTCATGCACCTGACCGCGCTCGTCCTGCAGCAGGTAGGAGTACGCGCCGTGTAGCACGCCGGGCCGGCCGAAGCTGAGCGTCGCGCCGTGCGCGCCGGCCTCTGTGCCGCGACCGCCGGCCTCGACGCCGAGCAGCTCGACCGCCGCGTCGTCGCGGAAGCCGGCGAACAGGCCGATGGCGTTCGAGCCGCCGCCCACGCAGGCCAGCGCGGCGTCGGGCAATGCTCCGGCCGCCTCCAGCATCTGCGCGCGCGCTTCGCGGCCGATCACCGCCTGCAGCTCGCGCACCAGCGCGGGATACGGATGGGGGCCGACGACCGAGCCGAGCAGGTAGTACGTGCCCTCGGGATCGCCGGACCAGTCGCGCAGGGCCTCGTCGATCGCCGCGCGCAGCGTGGCGTCGAGCGCGTGCACGGGCACGACCTCGGCGCCGAAGAGCTGCATGCGCTGCACGTTGAGCGCCTGACGCTCGACGTCGACCGCGCCCATGTACACGCGGCAGGCCAGGCCCAGACGCGCGCAGGCCGCGGCGGTCGCCACGCCGTGCTGGCCCGCGCCGGTCTCGGCGATCACGCGCCGCTTGCCCATGCGCTTCGCCAGCAGCGCCTGGCCGAGCGCGTTGTTGATCTTGTGCGCGCCGGTGTGCGCGAGGTCCTCGCGCTTCAGCCACAGCTCGCAGCCGTAGCGCTCGCCGAGGCGCGCGGCGCGCGTCAGCGGCGTCGGCCGGCCGACCCAGCTCTTGCGCTCGGCCTCGAGCTCGGCCTGGAACGCGCTCGTGTGCAGGTGCTCGTCCAGGGCGCGCTCGAGCGCGTGCAGCGCGCCGATCAGGATCTCGGGCACATAGCGGCCGCCGAAGCGGCCGTAGCGGCCGGCGAGGGGGACGTCGGGGACGGGTGCGGGCTTCATCGCGGGGGCTCCTCTTGGCTGAGTCCGGTCTCGAGCGTGCGCGCCGCGCGCACGAAGGCGTGCACGAGGGCGGGATCCTTCTGGCCGCGGACGCGCTCGACGCCCGAGCTCACGTCCACGGCGAACGGCCGCACGGCGCGGATGCGCGCGGCGACGTTGGCGGGCGTCAGGCCGCCGGCGAGCACGAGCGCGTGGCGCGCGGCGAGTTCCTGGGCGCGGGCGAGCTCCACCAGCTCGCCCTGACCGCCGCCGCGCGTGCCGTCGAGCACGAAGGCGCCGCGCAGCGAGGCGCCAGCGGAAGGCGCGAGGCGCAGGGCCGCGGCGCGCTGGGCGAGGTCGGCGCCATCGCGCAGCATCGGCAGCGCGAACACCCCGCGCTCCAGCGGCGGCCAGTCGGAGTCGGCCTCGGCCTGCAGCGCATCGACGCCGAGTTCCAGGGCCTGCTCCAGCTCGGCGCGCGTGGCGCGCGCGAAGACGGCCACGCGCTCGATCCCGGGCGGGACGAGGCGCAGCAGCTCGCGCGCCGCGGCCAGCGTGAGGCGGCGCGGCGAGGGCGCGAGCACGAAGCCCAGCGCGTCCGCGCCCGCCGCGCAGGCGGCCTCGACTGCGGCGGCATCGTTCAGGCCGCAGATCTTGATGCGCAGCCTCATCGCGGGCCTCCGCGGACACCCGTACGACCGGCCGCGAGCAGGGCGCGCGCGCTCGCCAGGGGAGCGGCGCTGGTCATCAGCGCGCTGCCCACCAGCGCCAGACGGTAGCCGAGCGCGGCCGCGGCGTGCGCGTGCTCGGGAGTCGTGATGCCGCTCTCGGCCACGCTGGGCGCGCCGTCCGGGAGGTGTGGCGCGAGCTGCTCCAGGCGCGTCGGATCGACCTGCAGCGTGCGCAGGTCGCGCGTGTTCACGCCCACCAGGAGCGGCGGCCGTGCGCGTCCGTCGAGCACGCGCCGCGCGCGCTCCAGATCGGCGCGGTCGAAGGCCTCCAGCAGCACGAACAGGCCCGCCGCGCGCGCCTCGGCCAGCGAGGCCTCGAGCGCCTCGTCGTCCAGCAGGCACAGGATCAGCAGCACGCCGCTGGCGCCGTGCGCGCGCGCCTCCAGCACCTGCAGCGGAGCGACGAGGAAGTCCTTGCGCAGCACCGGCACCGACACCGCGCGCGCGGCCGCGGCGAGGTGCGTCAGGCGTCCGGCGAAGCGCGTCGGCTCGGTGAGCACCGACAGCGCGCAGGCCCCGGCCGCGGCGTAGACGCGCGCGCGCTGGGCCGCCTCGCCGGCGCTGGCAGAGCGCGTCAGGGCTCCCGCGGCGGGAGAGACGAACTTGACCTCGGCCAGCAGGTCGAAGCCGCGCGGCGCGAGCACCAGCGGGAGCGGCGGCCGAGCGCTCCGGCCCCGGCGCTCCAGCTCGGCACGCCCGACGCGCGTGGCCAAACGCCGTGCGCGCGCGCGGCTGGCGCGCGCCATCTGCGCCAGGAAGTCGGAGGCCAGCTCCTTCACGCGCCACCCCCGCGGCGCAGTTGCGCGAGAAAGCGCGTCGCGCGGCCATCATCGAGGGCCGCGGCGGCGGCGCGCAGGGCCGCGCGCGGTTCGCGCTCGAGCTCCACCAAGAGCAGCACGAGGGCCGCGTTCAGGCACAGCGCGTCGCGCAGCGGGCCGTGCTCGCGGCCGTCGAACAGGCTCACGGTGCGCGCGGCGTTCTCGCGCGCGTCGCCGCCGGCGAGGTCGGCGGGCCGCGCGCGCTGCAGGCCGAAGTCCTCGGGTGTGAGGCGCTCCTCACGCACGCCGGCGGGGGTCACCGCGAAGAGCAGGAACGGAGTGCAGGGCGTGGCCTCGTCGAAGCCCTCGCCGTGCACCACGAAGGCGCGCGGGATGCCGAGCGCGTGGGCCGCCTGCGCCAGCTGCGCGGCCAGCGGCGCGCGCGCGGCGCCGATCAGCTGGTGGCTCGGCCGCGCCGGGTTCAAGAGCGGGCCGAGCAGGTTGAAGATCGTGCGCACGCCGAGCTCGCGCCGCAGCGCGCCCAGGCTCGCCAGCGCCGGATGGAAGTGCGGCGCGAACAGGAACACGAAGCCCTGGCGGGCGAGCTCGGCCGCGGCGGCGTCGGGCTCGGACGGCAACGCCAGGCCGAGGGCCTCGATCAGGTCGGCGCTGCCGCAGCGCGACGAGACGGCGCGGTTGCCGTGCTTCGCCACGGGCACACCCAGCGCGGCGACGAGCAGCGCCGTGGCCGTCGAGAGGTTGAAGCTCTGCGTGCCGTCGCCGCCGGTGCCGCAGGTGTCGACGCACACGCGCTCCGGCGCGCGCGACACGAGGCGCGCGCGCTGCAGCATGCCGCGCGCGAAGCCCGCCAGCTCGGCCGGTGTCTCGCCCTTGGCGCGCAGCGCCGTCAGCAGCGCCGCCTGGAGCGTGGGCGGCGTGCCGCTGGCCAGCAGGTCGGTCAGGGCGTTCTCGGCGGCCTCGCTGCCGAGGGCGTCGCCGTTCAGCAGCCGTTCGAGCGTCGCCGTCAGGCGCGCGCGCGAGTCGAGGACCAGCGTCATCGGCTCGGCTCCGCTGCGCGCGCCGGTTGCAGCGCGAGGAAGCCGGCCAAGAGGCGCGCGCCGCGCGGCGTGAGCACGCTCTCGGGATGGAACTGCACACCCTCGATCGGCAGGGTGCGGTGGCGCAGGCCCATGACCTCGCCCTCGGCCGTCCAGGCGCTGATCTCGAGCTCGGGCGCCAGGCCCCGCTCGCTCACGCATAGCGAGTGGTAGCGGCCAGCGACGAGCGGGTTGGGGAGGCCGCGGAAGATCCCACGGCCGTCGTGCCACACCCGCGAGCTCTTGCCGTGCACCGGCTTGGCCGCACGCGAGACCAGGCCGCCGAAGCGCGCCCCGATCGCCTGGTGTCCGAGGCACACGCCCAGGATCGGCACGCGCTCCAGGAACGCGTCCAGGATCGCGGGCGTGATGCCGGCGTGCTGCGGGCTGCCGGGACCCGGCGAGAGCACGAGGTGCGTGGGCGCATGGGCGTGGGCCGCGGCGAGATCGAGCTCGTCGTTGCGCGCCACGCGCACCTCGGCCCCCAGCACGCGCAGCGCCTGCACCAGGTTGAAGGTGAAGGAGTCGTGGTTGTCGATCAGCAGCACGCGCGCGCTCACGACAGGCCTTCCTGGGCGAGCTCGAGCGCCGCGCGCATGGCCGCGCCCTTGGCCAGGATCTCGTCGTATTCTCGTTCGTGCACGCTGTCGGCCACGATCCCGGCCCCGGCCTGGTAGTGGTATTCGCCGTGCTCGAGGAAGAAGGTGCGGATCGAGAGCGCCTGGTCGAGCGCGCCGCCGTGGCCGAAGTAGCCGAGCGTGCCGCCGTACAAGCCGCGCGGCTCGGGCTCGAGCGCGTCGATCCACTCCAGCGCGCGGCGCTTGGGCGCGCCGACCACCGTACCGGCCGGGAAGCACGCCGCCAGGCAGTCGAAGGCATCGGCGGGTTCCTCGAGTGTGCCGCTGACGCCGCTGACGAGGTGCATCACGTGGCTGTAGCGCTCGACCGAACGGTAGGGCGCGACCGCGATCGTGCCCGGCCGCGCCACGCGCCCGAGGTCGTTGCGCGCGAGATCGACCAGCATGACGTGCTCGGCGGCCTCCTTGGGATCGGCCAGCAGCTCGAGCTCGAGCGCGCGGTCGCGAGTTTCGTCGGCCCCGCGCGGGCGCGTGCCGGCGATCGGCTGCAGCGTGGCCCGGCCGTGCTGCAGGCGCACCAGCGCCTCGGGCGAGGCGCCGACCACGGCCAGCTCGTCGAACTCGAACAGCGACATGTAGGGCGAGGGATTCAGCAGCCGTAGCGCACGGTACAGCTCGAGCGGCTCGAGCTCGCAGCGCCCGCGGAAGGAACTCGACAGCACCAGCTGGTAGAGCTCGCCGTCGAGGATCGCCTCGTGCACGCGCGCGGCGCGCTCCAGGAAGTCCGCGCGCGAGAGCCCGGCGCGTGGCGCGTCGGCACGGCCGGGGACGCGCGCCGGCGGCAGGGGACCGGCCAGCAGGCGGCGCACCTCGCCGCGCAGCTCGCGGCGCTCGCCCGCGTCGCCGGCGGTGAGCAGCGCCGCCGCGCGCCGATGGTGGTCGAACACCAGCAGTGCGCGCGGGGCCAGCAGCTTCAGCTCGGTGCGCCCGTCGCGCGCCGGGCCCAGGCGCTCGAAGCGGCGCGCGAGCTCGAAGCCCAGCACACCCACCAGGCCGCCGCGGAAGGGCAGCTCGAGCTCGCCCTCGGCCGCCAGCACCGGCGCCGCGTCGAGCGCCCGGCGCAGCTCGCGCAGAAGCTCCGCGGCGCCGACGGGCTGCGCGATGCGTGTTCCGTTGCGTAGCAGCCCGCGGCCGTCGAGCGTGTACTCGTCGGCCGCGCCGAAGCCGAGGAAGGAGTAGCGCGCCGCGTGGGCGGGGCCGGCCGCGCTCTCCAGCAGGAAGCGTGGGCGCAGGGGCGCGAGTTTCTTGTAGGCCGAAACCGGGGTGTCCAGGTCGGCGGCGAGATCGAAGGGTGCTTGCATGGTCGGGTCTGGGTGTGAGGACCGGGCGACCGGACGCGGGCACGAAAAAACCCACCTCCGGGAGAGCCCCGAGAAGGTGGGTTTCGTTTGAGGAGACCTGCTCGAACTAGAGCACGGCGCCCACCTCCTCGAGGCGGCGCCATCGCCACAGTCCCGGCGCGAGCGGGTGGGCGGTGTTCGTGTGGGCGCTCATGGCAGTCCGGAAGCTAACCGTGGTGTCGTGATTCCGCAAGGGCTCACACCTTGCCAGCTGCCAGGCCTTCCTCGCCGTCCTCGCCCTCGCCCAGTTGCTTGCGCTCGGCCTCGAGGCGCTTGCGCTCCGCGTCGCGGCGCGCGCGGACCTGGGCGCTGCTGGCGCCGCTGCCCTTGTTCTTCTGACCGCGCTCCTCCATCCACAGGAAGATCGGGTTGGCGATGTAGACCGTCGAGTACACGCCCGAGAGCGTGCCGAAGATCATCGCGTAGGAGATGGTCTCGAGCACGTTGCCGGTGCCGTAGTTGAACAGGTACTGCACGACGATCGTCAGGAAGACCGTCAACGAGGTCATGATCGTGCGCGAGAGCGTCTCGTTGATCGAGGTGTTGAGCACCTCTTTCAGCGGCGCGTTGGTCTTCGGCAGGTTCTCGCGCACGCGGTCGAAGATCACGATCGTGTCGTTGACCGAGTAGCCGATGATCGTCAAGAACACGGCGATCGTGGCCAGGTTGATCTCACCGTTGACGATGCCGAGGTAGTTGCCGATCGCCAGCGCGGCCAGGGTCACGAGCACGTCGTGCACCAGGGCCACCATCGCGGCCACGCCGTAGCTGTACTCGGCGAAGCGCACGCGCAGGTAGATCACGGTGATGAACAAGCTGGCGAACAGCGCCAGCAGCGCGTTGTCGCGCAGCTCGCCCACCACCTGCGGGCCGACCTGGGTCCAGTTGGGGATCGCCGAGTTGAACAGGAAGCTGCTGCCCGGCTGGGCGAAGGCATCGTGGATCGTCTGCTTCAGCTCGTCCACCGCGCGGCCCGCGGCGGTCGTGGCGAGTACCTTGTAGGCGCCGACGCGGTCGCCGAGCGCAACGCCCACGTCCTTGAGCCCCAGGCCCTCGAGCGTGGTCTTGACCTCGGCCTCGGTGGGGGCCTTCTGGAAGTAGAGCTCGACCTCGGCCCTGGCGGCATCGCCCTCTGCGCTCATGCGCACCTGCACGGCGTCGGCCAGCAGGATGTCCTTCAGCGCGTCCTGGATCTTCGGGCGCAGCGAGGTGCCCTCGCCGACGCCGCTCTCCTTCGAGGTGGTCTTGAACTGCGCGCGGAACTGCGTGAAGGTCCCGCCCTCCTTGGCCGAGTTCAGCACCGGCTTGACCTCGGCCGATTCGCCGATCCGTTCGATCGCGGCCACGCGCGCGCGCATGGTGTCGATCGTCTCGGGTTTGGCCGTCTCGAGCTGCGCCTCGACCCCGCCGGTGAAGTCGATGCCGAGCTTCTCCTCGTCGGGCAGGTAGGCGAACACCAGCAGACCGCCCACGCACACCACGATCGAGCCGCACATGGCGATCTTGGTCTTGCCCAGGAAGTCGAACTTCGCGTCCGCCATCCAGCGGCCCATCTTGAAGATCTGCGAGCCGCGCGACAGGGCCCAGTGCACGAACACGCGCGTGGTGACCAGCGCGGCGAAGACCGAGGTGAGGACACCGATCATCAGCGTGACGGCGAAGCCGCGCACGGGGCCGGTGCCGAGGTAGTACAGCACGACCGCCGACAGGAACGTGGTCACGTTCGAGTCGATGATGGCCGACATCGCGTTGTCGAAGCCCGCCTTGGCGGCCTGCTTTGGATTGCGGCCCTTCTCGGACTCTTCCCGCAAGCGGTCGAAGATCAGGATGTTCGCGTCCACGGCCATGCCGACCGTGAGCACGATGCCGGCGATGCCCGGCAGGGTGAGGGTGGCCTGCATGAAGGCCAGACCGCCCAGGAACATGAGCAGGTTCGTGAGCAGCGCCAGCGAGGCGAACACGCCCAGGCGCCGGTAGTACAGGATCATGAAGGCCACGACGATCAGCATGGCCAGCACGCTCGAGTACACGCCGCGCCTCACGTAGTCGTCGCCCAGCGTCGCGCCCACGCGCTCGTCGTGCTCGAGGATCGGCTTGAGCTTGAGCGAGCCCGAGCGCAGCACGGTGACGAGGTTCTTCACTTCCGCGTCCTTGAAGCGGCCCTCGATGATGCCGCTGCCGACCAGCTTCGAGTTCAGCGTCGGCGCCGAGCGGATCTCGTCGTTCAGGATGATCGCCATCCGCCGGTTCACGTTGTCGCCCGTGAAGGTGGCGAAGTCGTCGATCCGGGTGGGGCGGATCTCGAAGCCCACGGCCGGGTAGCCGAGGTCGTCGCTGGTCGAGAAGATGCGCTGCAGCGCCTCGCCGCGGAACGTGTCGGCCTTGCCCTTGGGCGTCAGCACCGGGCGCGGGGGCCCGGAGGCTTCGTCGAAGCGCGTCGCGTACCAGCGGATCGAGGGGTCGGGGCCGCCCTTGTCGGGCGGGACCTGGTTGAAGCCCTTGACCGGCACGCCCGGGTTGGCGGTCGTCCAGGTGTTGAGCTTGTTCTCCTCGGCGCGCAGGTCGGTGGCCTTGCCGGCGAAGTCGCTGTCCTCGGCCATCAGCACGAAGGCCAGCTCGCCCAGGTTCTCGATCGCGTCGCGGATCGCGTCGGAGTTCACCAGCCGCACCGCGTCGCCGACGGCGTGGGCCTCCTGCTTGCCGTTGTTGTGGCGCGACAGTCCGTGCAGCCCGTTGCCATCGCGGCGCGCGTAGCGGATCTCCTCGGTGCCGATCGCGACCACGCCCGACTGCGAGAAGCCCGTGCCGTCCGCCAGGGTCAGCGCGTCCTCGCTGGAGGAGGTCTCGCTCAGCCCCTCGACCAGCTTGGACTCAGCCTGGCTCGAGCCGGCGCCCATGTCGCCGGGCAGCTCGATCACGACCTCGTCCGTGCCCGCGGCGCGCACGCTGATCTCCTTGGTGCCGGTCGGGTCGATGCGCCCGCGCAGCACCCCGACCGCCTGGAGCAGGATCTCCTGCGTGTCGTCGTTGGGCCCGATCTCGCCGTTCGCGCGCGCGGCGGCGAAGTCGAAGCGGTAGACGATGCGCGTGCCGCCCTGCAGGTCGAGGCCCAGCTGGAAGGGCTTCCTGGGGGGGTCCATGAAACGCGGGACCACCATCAGCCCGACCGAGACGAGCAGAAGGATGACGATGAGGGCGACCTTGCGGCCGACGTTCTCGAGCATGGCGTTTCGGGTGGCCGGGTGGGAACGACCGCGCCCCTCGGGCCGAGGAGCGGCGCGGCGAATGAAACGTCAGCGCTTCGCGGGATGCGAGAGCACTAGGAAAGGCTCAACGGGCTCAGACCTGCACGGGCTGCGGGTCGGTCTTGTCCACGGACGGCGCGCCGGAGAGATCTGCGGCAGCATTCACCTCGCCGGCTTGGTCGAAGCGCCGCGCGCGCTCGCCGAGCAGCTCGTCCACGCGCGTCTTCTTGCCCACGCGGTCGCGCAGGAAGTAGAGCTTGGCACGGCGCACGTCGCCGCGGCGCATGACCTCGATCTCCTTCACGCGCGGGGAGTGCAGCGGGAAGATGCGCTCCACGCCCTCGCCCTGCACCAGACGCCGCACCAGCACGTTGCGCGCGATCCCGCGACCGCGCAGGGCGATGACGGTGCCGGCGAAGGGCTGCACGCGCTCCTTGTCGCCTTCCTTGATGAGGTAGTGCACACGCACGGTGTCGCCCACGCGCACGGAGGGAACGGTCTTCTTGCCGTTCTCTTTGCCGAGTTGTTCGATCAGATTCATCGGTGGCTTCGGGGCTGGCCCCGCCTCACGCAGTCTTCGTCTGGGGTTCCTGGAGGAGATCGGGGCGGCGGGCTCGCGTGCGTTGGTGGGCCTCGTTGGCGCGCCAGCGCTCGATCGCGGCGTGGTCGCCGCTCTTGAGCACGTCGGGAACGTTCCGGCCGCGCCAGGTCGGCGGCCGGGTGTAGTGGGGGTGGTCGAGCGAGCCCTGCTCGAACGACTCGCGCAGTGCGGACTCGTGGTGGCCCAGGACGCCGGGCACCAGGCGCGCGATCGCCTCGATCACGCACAGCGCCGCCAGCTCGCCACCCGAGAGCACGAAATCGCCCAGCGAAACCTCGTCCCAGGCGAGTTCGCTGCGCAGGCGCTCGTCGAAGCCCTCGTAGCGGCCGGCCAGGAACAGCAGGCGTTCTTCCTTGGCCAGCGCGTGGGCCTTGGGCTGGCGGAAGCGCTCGCCGTCGGGCGTCAGCAGGATCTTGCGGTAGGGCCCGTGCTCGCGCTCGAGCCACTCGACGCAGTCGAACACCGGCTCGGGCTTCAGCACCATGCCCGGACCGCCGCCGTAGGGCCGGTCGTCTACCGTGCGATGCCGGTCGCGCGTGAAGTCGCGGAAATCGACCGTCTGCACACGGACCAAGCCCTTCTCCTGGGCGACGCCCAGGATGCTCGCTCGGAGGTAAGGCTCGAGCGCCTCGGGGAAGAGGGTGAGAAGGGCGATCTGCACGGCAGTCGGGGCATCCGCGGAAAAATGGGAGAGGAGTCTATTCAGAAGCCTCGCGCGGGGCAAGACTTGCGGCCGCGTCGGCGGCCCATGCGCGGGCTCGGGACGGGGCCTTAGAGCGGGGTTGCCGCTCGTTTCCTAACTGCTTGTCCAGCCGAGACTTGCCGGCCGAGACCCGGTAGCACCCAAGGA
The DNA here is from genome assembly GCA_009691855.1 of Planctomycetota bacterium. Taxonomy (GTDB): domain Bacteria; phylum Planctomycetota; class UBA1135; order UBA1135; genus JABFRZ01. Next base: position 42,798 of record SIAI01000008.1, read on the forward strand.
CCATGTTCAGCGGACTCGTCGAGGGTTGTGCAGAGGTGCGCGCGTTCACGCGTGCCAGGAGCGGAGCACGGCTCGAACTCGCCCCGCCGCGGCTCGAACGCGGTGCGCCGCGCTGGAAACCGGTGCGCGGCGAGAGCATCGCCGTCCAGGGCTGTTGCCTCACCGTGGCGCGCCTCGGCGCGCGCGGACGCACGGGCTACGACCTGTCGCGCGAGACCCTCGCCGAGACGCACCTCGGTGAACTCGAGGCGGGAACGCGCGTCAACGTCGAACGCTCGGTGCGCCTCGCCGATCGCCTGGGCGGCCACCTCGTCTCCGGACACGTGGATGCGGTCGGGCGCGTGCTGCGCGTTCTCGACAGCGCGGACGGCGGCCGGCTCGTGACCTTCGAGGTGCCGCGCGGCTTCGAGCGCTGGCTGATCCCGAAGGGCAGCGTGACGATCGACGGCGTGAGCTTGACGGTGGTCGCGCCGCGCGGACGGCGCTTCCAGGTGGCGCTCATCCCGGAGACGTTGCGCAAGACGACACTGGGCGCGGCGCGCGCGGGGGCGCGCGTGAACCTCGAGGCGGATCTGATCGGCAAATGGGTCGCGCGGCTGGTGGGTGTGAGGGGGAGACGGTGAGCGCGCAGCTGCGCGAACCTCGTTGGGTTTGGCACTAATGCCCGACTCCTGCACTGTTCAGCATTGTCGAGCACAAGGAAGTACGCCTCACAGATCCGCGGCAAACGAACGACCGCCACGAAGTCGACTACTCCATGAGGGTGATCAACGAGGTCGTTACTTCCAGCCTGGAGGCTGCGCAAGCCAGCGCCTTGCTTCGCGGACTCGATGACATCCCCGCGTTCGTGGCGTGCTTCTCCGCACTTGAGGACAACCTCGGACAGTGGCGCGCCTACGCGGGCGATGGTGCAGGAGTAGCTCTGGGTGTACAGGTCGCGAGCTTGAATGACCTTAGGGGCATGCAGGAACCCGACCGCCAAGGTGACGTCGTGTTTCTTTCGCCCAGGTTCGATCCCGTTGAGTACGACCGGGAGAAGCAGGCGGATGCCGTGAAGGCATGTCTTGCACCTCTAGACAAGTCCGCTGACAAGCGGGCCATCGAGGAAGTCCGCAGTCGGCTGATCTTGGCAGCGCCGTTCCTCGAGCAGCGGAGTTTCCAAGAGGAGCAGGAATGGCGACTGACGTCCTTGCTCATCTCCCTTGATCAACGCACGTTCAAACGACCGCGACTTGAGGAGTTCGCGCTCAGGGGGGAGACGCTCACTTGGTACGAAACCAAGAGGATCCTGACTTCCGAAGGCGAAGAGCACTATGGCAAGTACCCACTGGTTGACCGGGTTTTCCTTGGCCCGAAGTGCAAGAGCTTGAAGGCTGTCGTTTCTGCGCCTACACGGTTTCCGAGCCCGGGTCGAGATGTCCCAGATCGCATACCGGTAGGCGCTGACGCTTCAGGAAGTGGGGGGTGGCTGAGATCAATCGCGCCTGGCAGGCCGACGGCACAGCAGACTCGGCTACAAGCCCGCCCGCGCGTACTCCTCCTCGGCGATGGCGCGGAAGTCGATGCGCGCGCCCAGGGCCCACAGCAGCGCGCGCACGCCGAAGAACTGGCGCAGGCAGTAGACGAAGACCGGGGCCTGGCGCGTGTGGCCCTGGCGCAGGCTCTCGCCGAAGAGCCTCACGCCCTGCGCGAGGTAGTCGTCGTCGCCGAAGTCGAAGGGGCCCTGGTGCCGCAGTGGCGCCCACAGCCACTCGCAGGTCGCGTGCAGCGCGCGCGCCTGCGGCGAGTCGGGGTCGAGCCTCTCGAGCTGCGCCGAGCGGCGGATGCTCTCGCGCTGCGCCTCGCCGCCCTCGCGCGAGGCGCGTAGGCCGAGCCGCATGAGCTCCCACTCCTGCGCGTCGAACTCGCGGCAGGAGCCGAAGTCGAGCAGACCCGTGCGCCCGTCGGCGAGGAACAGGAAGTTGCCCGGGCCCGGGTCCGTGTTGAACATCCGCTGACTGCTCCACAGGCGGAAGCCGGCGCGCGTGATGGCCGCGGCGTGCCGGTCGCGCAGCTCCTGCGCGGGCTTCGTGGCCAGGAACTCGTCCAGGTGCGCGCCGCGCAGGAGCTCGGTCGAGAGCACGCGCGCCGAGGAGCGGCCGGCGAACACGCGCGGCACGACCACGTCGTCGAGCTCGATCAGGTGCGCGCGCGCGCGTTCGGTCCACAGCGCCTCGCGCAGGTAGTCGGTCTCGTGCTCCAGGCCGCGGCTGATCTCGGTCAGCTGTTCCATCAGGTTCTCCCAGTCGCGCCCGAGACGCAGCGGCAGGAGCAAGAGCCGTGCGTTGGCCAGGTCGGCGCGGATCGCGCGGGCGATGCCAGGGTACTGGATCTTCACCGCCACCGCGGTGCCGTCGGAGAGACGCGCGCGGTGTACCTGGCCGATCGAGGCCGCGGCGAAGGCCGTGGGCTCGAACTCGGCGAAGAGCTCCTCGGGCGAAGCGCCCAGCTCGCCGCGCACGAGCTCGCGCAACAGCGCGAAGTGCATCGGCGGGGCCTCGCTGTGCAGCGTCGCGAAGAGCTCGACCACCTGGCGCGGCAGGACGTCGGGATAGCTCGCCAGCACCTGCCCGGCCTTGGTCACGGCGCCGCGCAGGTAGCCCATCGTACCCAGCGCGTACAGCGCGGCCTGCCAGTGCGCCTCGGCGCGCGCGCGCTCACGCTCCTCGACCGAACCGAAGCGCGCGCGTACCCAGCCGAGTGAGTAGGCCGCGAACAGCTTCGCCGGCAGGGTCGAGAGCGCCCACATGCGCACGAAGCGTCCACTCGGCGGCGCACGGCCCGCCAAGCGTTCGTGCAGGTCGGCCAGCGCGAGTGCGTGCTCGTCGCGCGCGTCGAGTTCCGCGGGGAAAGAGGTGATCCAGCTCGTGACGGGTTCGGGGTTCATACTTGCGCTCCGGTGGGGCGAGGTGTCCCGCGGCCCAGCTGGGCCACGAGGCGCGTGGTCTCGTCGAGCAGGGCGAGCGTGTCCTCGCCGTTGGGCGAGGCGTCGCGGGCCCAGAAGGACAGCACGCCGAGGAACAGGCTCCAGTAGAGGTGCAGCGCGTGCGCGGGCGGCGCGGCGCTCGAGTGCGTGGCGCACAGCTCGGCCACCAGCGCCAGCTCGCGCGCACGCAGCTCGGCCGCCACGCCGCCGGCGTCGGCCAACGGGCCGAGCGCGCTCAGCGCGGCCAGGGCCAGCGCGCGCGCGCCGGCCAGCTCCTCTAGCTCGGCGGCCACCAGCGCGAACAGCTCTTCCTCGAGCGCGGCCCCTGCGCGGCGCCGGGCGCGGAAGCGCGCGTGCGCGCGCTGCAGGTCCGCGCCCAATAGGGTCAGCACGAGCGCCTCCTGGGTGGGGAAGTAGTTGAACAGCGTGCCGTGGGCGATGCGCGCGGCGCTGGCCACCTCACGCGTGCTCACGCGCGCGGGATCGCGGCGCGCGAAGAGCAGGCGCGCCTGGGCGAGCACGCGCTCGCGGACCTCGGTTTTCTGGGCTTCGGAGATGCGCATGGCTGGCGTTATCTGAGCGCGCTCACATTGTCGGCCGAAGGCCTCCCGGGCGCAAGAGCTAAAATGAGCGCGCTCATATTATGAGCGCAAGCGCTTGTCCGGAAAGGAACTAGCGGCCGCGTCTGGGCGAAGGGCGGCCTAGTGGACCGGAGCGTCTCCGCCCGGCGCTCACCAGGCGGCGAACAGCACGCTGGTGAAGGCGGTGATCGGCGCCGCCTCGCGGTAGTCCTCGAGGCTGCGCGTGAGGACGCTGCTCGCCTTGGCGAGGTTGTCGTAGAGGGTGTCGTCCGTGAGCGCCTTGCCGAGCGAGCCCTTGCCGGCGCGCACGTCGGCGACGAGCCCGCGGACGTCGCTCATCGTGGCCGAAAAGTCGGCGATGAGCGTCTGTACTTGCTCCTTGGTCGCCTTGTCGCTGAGCAGCATCGGCAGCGTGCCCTCGCCTTGATTGAGCTTCTCGCCGAAGGCCACGAACTGGTCGATGCCATGCGTCAGGCTTTCCTTGAGCGCGGGATCGTGGATCAGCGCGCCAAGGACGCCGTCCTGGCCGTTCAGGTCGGCGCTGAGCCTTTGCAGGTTGTCGAGCGTGTCGCTGAACTTCTGCTTGGCGACGGGATCGTAGAGCAGGGCTCCCACCAGACCCTGGCCGTTCTTCAGCTGCGCCGAAGCCTCGCTGGCGTTGGCCATGAAGGTCCGCGCGTCGGCGAGCATGGTGCGCACGTCGGCCACGATCTGCTCGTCCTTGACCAGCTTGCCGAGCAGACCCCTGCCGTTGCGCAGGTCATCGGTGATCACCGTCAGGTTGGCCAAGGAGCTCTTGATCGACTCGCGGTTCTCGGAGACGAGCTTGGAGAGCTCGGCACCGAAGTCGCCGAAGGAGGCGATCGGGTTCTTCTGCACCTTGCCCAGGTAGCCGCCCCCGTCCTCGAGCGGCGGCAGCACCGGGCCGCCGAAAGTGCCCGGGTCGATCATCACGTTGCGTCCACCGAGCAAGGACGTCTCCTGGATGCTGATCACCGCGTCCTGCAGCAGCTCGACCTCGCGCTCCAGGCTCAGCACGGTGCGGATGCGCTTGGAACGCTTGGCAGAGGTGTTGGGCGTGACCTCCTTGACGCGTCCGATCTTCGCGCCGAGCAGCTGCACCTGATCGCCCTCGCGCAGGTTGTTGGCTTCCTCGAAGTACACCGTCATCAGGATCGGCTCGGAGAACAGGTGGCTGTCGGTCAGGAACAGCGTGTAGTACGCGAGGATCGAGAGCGCGACGATGAAGAAGGCCCCCAGCAGGAGCTGGCGCTGGTGCCCAGGCTGCACGGGAGAGTGGGGAGGCTTGACCACTTCGTCTTCGTCGGACTTGTTCATGGTTGGATGCTCTTCTGCTCGGTCCCAGCGGTCGTTCAGTCGTAGGGCTTGGCCAGGAAGCGCTGCACGCGCTCGTTCGGGTCCTTCAGGAACTCTTCGGGCGTGCCCTCGGCGAACACGCGTCCCTGATCGATCAGCACCACGCGGTCGGCGGCGAACAGCACGCACGACACCAGGTGCGTGACCACGATCGAGGTGATCTTCAGGCGCTCGGCGAGGTCGCGGATCAGGTGGTTGACCGACATCGAGATCTCGGGATCGAGGCCGGTGTTGGGCTCGTCGTAAAAGACGATGTCGGGCTCGGTCACCAGCGCGCGCGCCAGGCCCACGCGCTTGCGCATGCCGCCCGAGAGCTCGGGCGGGCGCAGGTGGTAGCTGTTGACCATCTGCACCAGCGCCAGGCTGTGCTCGACCTTCGCGCGGATCTCGTCGTCGGGGAGGGCGGTGTTCTCGCGCAGCGGCAGGGCCACGTTCTCGCCCACGCTGAGCCAGTTGATCAGCGCGCCATCCTGGAAGAGATAGCCCATGCGCTTGCGCAGCGCGATCAGGTCCACGGGCTCGATCGTGCGCATGTCGTGGCCCTCGACCAGCACGCGCCCGCTGTCGGGGTGCAACAGGCCCACGGCGTGGCGCAGCGTGACCGACTTGCCAATCCCAGAGGGCCCCATGATGGCCAGCGTCTCGCCACGGCGCACGGAGAGGTCGAGGTCCTGCAACACGACCTTGGGACCGAAGCGCTTGCAGACCTTTTCGTAGCGGATCACGACCTCGCCGTGCGCGCTCGTCGCCGCCGCGCTCATGCGCGCCCGCCCTTCAGCGCCGCTCGCTCACGTCTGCTCTTCATCACAGCTGATAGAAGAACCAGGTCATGAAGTAGTTCAGCACGATCACCAGGATAATCGAGTCGCGCACGGCCGAGCGCGTGGCGTTGCCTACGCCCAGCGCGCCGCCCTCGGCGCGGATCCCGGCCGAGCAGGAGATGATCGCGATGACGATGCCGAACACGAACGACTTGAACAGCCCGGAGTAGACGTCCTTGGGCAGGCCGAAGAAGGCCGAGGGGTCCTGCAGCGACTCGATCGCGGTGTCGTAGTAGAGCTGCATGCCCACGCCCAGCTGCGAGCGCGCAACGAAGCCGCCGCCGACGATGCCCACCGTGTCGCACAGGATCGTCAGCGTCGGACACAGGATCGCCAGCGCCACCACGCGCGGCATGACCAGGAAGCTGATGCGGTCGATCGACAGCACCTCCAGCGCCGCCAGCTCCTCGCTGACCGCCATCGTGCCCAGCTCGGCCGCCACCGCGCTGCCCACCGCCGCGGCCAGGATCGTGGCCGTGATGAACGGGCCCATCTCGCGCGCCATGGACAGTGCCACCAGGGTCCCGATCTGGTCCTGCTGGCCGATGCGCGCGAGCTCGAGCCCGGTCTGCAGCGAAACCACCATGCCGATCGAGAAGCCCACCAAGAGCACCACGTGCACGACCTTGATGCCGCCCACGTACAGCTGCTCGTTGATCAGCACGCGCCGCTTCCAGATCGCCAGCAGGCGCGGGAGCACCTGCAGCAGCAGCTCGACGCGGTAGCCTGCGGCGTCGAAGGGCTGGCGGATGCGCTCGGGGAGGATCATCAGAAGTAGGTGCGGCTCTCGGCCGCCGTGCCGGGCTCTGCCGGGCGCGGCCAGCCGGGGCCCGGGAAGGCGGGACGAAGCATGGCGAATCCCTGGCCCTCGGTCACGCGCCAGCGCAGGAGCCCGAAGAGGAGCGAGGTCTCGTGCACCGGCTGGCCTTCGAGCTCGTAGCGTCGGTCGGCCCACAGTCCGCTGAGCGAGCGTCGGTCCTCGCCACGGCCCTGCTCGTGGCGATACAGGCCCAGCACGGCGCGCTCGCGGCGGTAGGCGGGCTCCTGTTCCCACTCCCAGATGCGGAAGAAGCTGGTCACATGCCGCGGCCAGATGTCGTTGCGGAAGAAGGGATCGAGCTCCAGCAGTGCGCCGTTGCTCCACTCGCCCTGCCGCTCGTAGCGGAAGAGCGGCCAGAGCTTGCGCCAGGCCGAGGTCTCGCCGGTGGCCTTGTTGCGCGCGTCCCAGGTCTGCCAGAAGGGGATGACCGTGACCGCGTCACGCTCTTGCAGCGGATCGTCCTCGTGGCGCAGGTTCACGAACGGCCACAGGTAGTTTGTGCTCTCGAGCTCGGGCGCCTCCAGGTGCGAGTAGACGGGCCAGAAGCGCGTGCGCTTGGTCTCGTCGGGGCCGTGCTGCAGGCGCACCAGGAAGAACGGGCAGTCGAGGGCCCAGAAGCCGCTGCGCGTGTCGCGCGCGTAGCCGAAAAACGGCCAGAGGAACGTCCAGGCCTCGTACGTGCCGCGCTGCTTCTTGCCGAAGAAGGGGAAGAACCACCAGGCCTTCTCCGGCTCCTCGGTGCCACCGGCGAGGTTGTTGTCCTGCCAGTGGAAGAAGGGCCACAGCGCGTAGCTGCGGTCGTAGCGCCCTTCCCATCGCGAGTGCCCGTACAGGGGGAAGAAGTGCCAGCTCGTCTCGCCGCCGCCGGTGGTCCAGCCGAAAAACGGCCAGAGGAGGTGGCGCGACTCGTGCCCGGCGCGCTCGTTGTGGACGTACAGGGGCCACAGCACGAAGCTCGCCTCGTCGAAGGTCAGGAGGTCCTCGAAGCGCCCGTAGAACGGGAACCAACCGCCGTGGTGCTCGTCGCCGTTCTTCTGCAGGATGACGCCCGGCAGCGTGAGTAGCACGCTGCGGTCGGTGCCGTTGGCGGCGGTCCGGTTCCAGCTCAGGTATAGCGGCACGATGTAGGAGTTCTGGTCGTCGCCCATGGCGCGCGTGCGCCCCAGCAGAAACGGGTGCTCGGCCACATAGTCGCCGTTGCGCTCGCGCTCGATGCCCCACAGCGGGGCCAGCGTCTGCCACTCGAGGAATTGCCCCTCGTCACGCCGGTGCTGGCGGTACAAACCGCCCGCGATCTCGACCAGGGTCCCGCCGTCGGCGGTGGCGATGCGCGTGTACACCGGCGCCAGATGCACGTCGCTGTCCAGCGCCGCGCACGAGGCGAGTGCGAGCGCGCCGAGCGCGGCCAGGACGGACGAGAGTCCCTGCAGCATCGTTCACGGTGTAGAGAAGGCGCGCGCTGGACTCAAGCGCGTGCCTTGTTCGTCGCGGCGCACGTTGCTACGGTCCGTCCCACTCGTGACCGTCGTCCTCTCCGGCATCCAGTCCTCGGGGCGGCTCCACCTAGGGAACTACTTCGGGGCGATCCGTCAGCACGTCGCCCTGCAGCAGGAGCCCGGCGAGCACCTCTATTTCATCGCCGATTACCACGCGCTCACCTCGAGCCGGGATCCGGCGGAGCTGCGCGACAACGCGCGCGAGGTGGCCCTGACCTACCTCGCCCTGGGCCTCGATCCCGCGCGCGCCACGCTCTTCCGCCAGAGCGACGTTCCCGAGGTGTGCGAGCTCGCCTGGCTGCTCGCGTGCGTGACCTCCATGGGCCTGCTCGAGCGCGCCCACTCCTACAAGGACAAGGTCGCCAAGGGCCTGAAGCCCAACGTAGGCCTGTTCACCTACCCCGTGCTGATGGCCGCCGACATCCTGGCCTACGGCTCGACCGTGGTGCCCGTCGGCAAGGACCAGCAGCAGCACGTCGAGATGACCCAGGACATCGCCCAGTCCTTCAACCACCTCTACGGGCCCTGCTTGACCGTCCCGCAGCCGCGCATCCCCAGCGAAGAGCACCTGGCCAAGGTGCCGGGCGTGGACGGCGAGAAGATGAGCAAGAGCTACGGCAACTCGATCTGGATCTTCGAGGAAGGGAAGCTCCTCAAGAACGCCGTCAACCGCATCACCACCGACAGCCGTCCGCCGGAGGAGCCCAAGGATCCGTCGAGCGTGCTGCTGCTGCGCTTTCTGGAGCTGTTCCTGCCCGCCGACGAGTTTGCGCAGTGGTGCGAGCGCGTGCGCGCCGGCGGCGCGGGCGCGCCGGGCTACGGACATCTCAAGCTGCGCCTGATCGAGGCCATCGAGGCCACCTTCGGACCCGCGCGCGCGCGCCGCAAACACCTGCTGGAGAACCCGGCCGAGGTCGAGCGCGTGCTGGCCGAGGGCGGCACGCATGCGCGCGCGCAGGCGCGCGCCACCGTCGATCGCTGCTACCGCGCCTGTGGGCTGCGCTGACTGCGACAGCCCACCCCTTCCATGAAGCACTCCCGAATCCTCGTCGCCGCCTTCGCCGTGCTGTTCTGCGCTTGCCGCACGCAGGAGAAGAAGGACGCCAGCTCGGGCTCTGGCCCAGCCCTGAACCTGGAGCCGGCCCAGCCGCCGCGCGAGTGGACGCGGGCCTTCCAGAAGGCAGCCGTGCTAGTGGCCGACGAGATCTTCATCGAGGGGCCGTCGGACCTGATCGACCACGTCGTGCTGGTCGCCGACCCCGATACGAACGAGTACACCACCAAGACCGTGACGCAGGGCCTGCTGCAGGAGCTCGTGGCCAAACCCAACTCGCACGTCGAACTGGGCGCGCAGCTGGATGCCTGGAAGCTGGCCGCTTTCCGGCGCATCACCGTGCTGCAGCGCCCAGGCGAGGTGTGCGTGACCGTGCGCGCCAGCGGCGAGGCGTACTTCGCGCCCGCCGACGGCAGCGGCGAGAAGCGCGAGAACCAGCTCGTCTTCCAGGGCCTGCACGGAAAGTGACGTGGGACGAGCGCGTTCAGTCGGCGAGCGACAGGCAGCGCTCGGGGTGCGCGCGGTGTCCTGGCTCGCGCTCGTCGCCCTGTTCGCGGCCTGTGGCTCGACGCGCGCCTACGTGCCCGATCCCGGTCCTTACGACCGCATTCCCGCCGACTGGCGCGAGCCGCTGAGCTCCGCGCGCCTGGCCTACGAGCGCGGCGACGCGCACGTGGCCTACGGCCTCGTGGCGCCGCTGGCGCTCGAGTCTCCGCGCCTCGTCCCGGTGCGCATGTTCCTGCAGGAACTCCAGCTCGAGCTCTTGACGCGCGAGGGCCGGCTGGGCGACCTCGGCGCCACCTCGCCCGCGGAGGCGCGCGCGGCCCTGGCCCGGGAGTACGAGCACGCGGCCGAGACGCGCCCGTCGGCCGAGGGCTACGTGCTGGCCGCGCGCCTGGCCGCGGACGGCGAGGGCGCGCTGGCGCTGCTCGACGAGGGGGACGAGGTCGATCCGCGCTGCGTGTGGGTGCACTACGCGCGCGCCTGGTGCCGCTACGGCCTGCGCCGATTCAAGGAGGCGCGCGAGGCCCTGCGCGTGGCCCTGCGCCTGGACGGTGGCCACCTGCCGTCGATCCGCCTGCAGGCGACGCTGCTGGCGGGGGCGGGCGAGTACGAAGGGGCCGCCGGGGCGCTGGAGGTGTGGCTCAAGCGCACGGCCGACGATCCGCTGTACGCCGCGGCCGAGCGCGCCGACGCGCTGCTCGATCTGGCGGCCCTGGAGGTACTGCGCAATCGGCCGAAGCAGGCCCTCGAACGGCTCGACGAGCTCGACCCGCGCGCGGTCCGCGATCCGGTGCGCAGCGAGGAGGTGCGCGCGGCCGCGTACCAGGCGCGCGGCGAGCTTGCCCGCGCGCTGGCGGCCGTCTCGCGCGCGGCTGAGCAACGCCCCGACGCGCTCCTGCCGCTGGTACAGCGCGCGCTGCTGCTGCAGGCCGCGGGTGACGTCGAGGGCGAACGCAGGACCTGGCTGCGGCTGCTGGAGCTGACCGAGGCCGCGTCCGCAACGGGCCCGAGCGCGGATCCGGACGCGCTCGACTTCGACGCGGCCCTGTTTCGCCTGCAGGCCCACACGCGGCTCGATCGTCTGGCCCGCGTCGCGCCGTGAAGGGCGTGCTGCAGCGCGTGTCGCGCGCCGAGGTGCGCGTCGAGGGCCAGGTCGTCGGGCGCATCGAGCGCGGACTGGTGGTGCTGCTCGGCGTGCTGCGCGGCGACGACGAGGCCACCGCGCGGCGCTTCGCGCTCAAGCTCGCGCACTGGCGCTGCTTCGCCGACGCCGAGGGACGCATGAATCGATCCTTGCTCGAGAGCGGCGGCGCAGCGCTGGTCGTGAGCCAGGTCACGCTGGCCGCCGACGGCAAGAAGGGCCGGCGGCCGTCGCTCGACCTAGCCGCCGAGCCCGAGCTCGCGCGCGCGCTGTACGAAACGTTCGTCGCGGCCCTGGGCGAGCTCGGCGTGCCCTGCGCCACGGGGATCTTCCGCGCGCACATGGAGGTCGAGCTGGTGAACGACGGCCCGGTGACCTTCGCGCTGGAGGAGCCTCCGCCGCGCCCGACGGCGCCCTGAGGCGCCCAAGGGCGCGCCCCTCGGGCCAGATTGCGTTGCCCCGCTGGGGGCTCGCGTCCAGCCGTCGGACCGGACGCAAGTTCTTGCTTGACATGGGATTGGTGCCGCTAAGATGGGCCTCACGAGCGACGTCCGGTGGCACGCCAGGGCCCCGGGGAAGCGCTCCCCCCCTGCCGCGCCCCCAGGCGCGTGCGCCCACCGCCATTCGAGGTCCCAAGCGAGGATCCGCGCATGTCGAGCGACGGCATCCATACCACCACGAAGAAGGAGCTGGTCAGTCGGATCGCCGACCAGACCGGCCAGACCAAGGTCGTGGTCAAGCAGATCCTGCAGGCCTTCCTGGACGAGATCGTGGTCGAGCTGGCCCAGGGCAATCGCCTGGAGTTCCGCGAGTTCGGCGTGTTCGAGGTCAAGGAACGCCGCGCGCGCCGGGCCCAGAACCCGCGCACCCTGGAGAAGGTCGACGTACCGGCCAAGCGCATCGTCAAGTTCAAGGTCGGCCGCGAGATGCGCGCCAAGGTGTGCGACGAGCCCGCGCCGAAGAAGCGCGTCGAGGCCAAGAGCAGCACCAAGGAAGTGCGCCCCGAACCGCCGCCGGCGTCGAAGCAGCCGCAGCGGCCGACGAACAACTCGCCGTTCTGAGCGCGCGGAGCGCGCGCTCAGAACGCTTCTGGGCCCCGTCACGACCCGTGTGAAGCCGGATAGGACTGAAAGAGGATTCCATGCTCGCTGCCGGCTTACTCGCTCTCCTCTTGGTCGTGCCGCAGGAGGGCGCGACATACGCCTCGCGTTCCGGGGAGAAGCGGCTGGAGGTCGAGGACTTCGACGACGGAACGTTCGTCCTGAGGCTGTTCGCTCCAGGTGGTGCGCAATGGACTCAGGAGGTCCGCCACTCGGTGGACAAGGCCTACGTCTGCGAGTCCGGCGCCGTGGTCGCGTATGGCGCCACGCACGTCGAGGGGAGCGGCCAAGGACCAGGGCTTCGTACTGACGATCCTCGGCCCGGAGGAGCTGACGCGAACGCGGATGCTCGAGATCCATCCCTTCGTCGGGACGATCACTCACTCCGGTTCGTATCCGAGCGTGTGCGAGATGTACGTCTGGGAGGCGCTCGGCCTGTGCGCCTTCTGGGTCCATGACCTGGCCAAGTCCGACCAGCTGTGGACCTACCGGATATCCGACGGCGCTCGCTGTGGCGTCGTCGAGCCCGAGCGGCTGGTCGCAGAAGCGCACGGCGGAGAGCCGAGATTCCATCGCTTGACGCATGTTGTGGCCGAGGAAGGCAACGGGCTCCTCCTGTGCACCTTCTGGGTGAGGGGCCCGGTCCAGGGAGAGCCAGGCCCGGGCAACTACGTCGGTCCCGACCTCAACGGGATGGTGGCTCTGTTGAGCGCGAAGGGCGAGCTGCTCTGGTCGCATGCGCTTGCCGCCGAGCGCTTCTGCGGCGAGATCCGCGACCTCCAAGCCGTCACGAACGATCTGCGCTTCAAGCTGGAAGTGAATTGGCTCGAGAGCGCCCGCTTCGGGCGGAAGAATGCGGTCCACGTCGAGGACCTGGAGCTGCACTTCCGCCGCGACGCCGCCGGCGGCTGGCGCAAGGAGTAGCGCGTTACCGCGCCGCCAGCTTCGCCGGCACGGCCGAGCGCTCGATCGCCTGCTGCACGTCGGCCAGGAGATCGTCCACGTGCTCCACGCCGACCGACAGGCGCACGAGCCCGTCGGACAGGCCAGCTTTCTTGCGCTCCTCGGCGGGGATGCTGGCGTGGGTCATGCTCGCCGGCACCTCGACCAGCGACTCGACGCCGCCCAGCGATTCGGCCAGCGTGAACAGCTCGGTCGTGGTGGCGAAGGCGTTCGCGGCGGGGATGCCGCCGTGGAGCTCGAACGAGACCATGCCGCCGAAGGCCTTCATCTGCCGCGCGGCGAGCTCGTGTTGCGGGTGCGTGGTGAGGCCCGGATAGAAGACCTTCTCGACCAGCGGATGCTGCGTGAGCGCCTGGGCGATGCGCTGCGCGTTGGCGCAGTGCCGATCCATGCGCAGCGGCAGGGTTTTCACCCCGCGCAGCACCAGGAACGCGTCCATCGGGCCGAGCTGGCCGCCGACGGCGTTCTGGTAGAAGGCCAGGTCCTTGCGCAGCTCCTCGTCGTTGCCGATCAGCGCGCCCGCGACCACGTCCGAGTGCCCGCCGATGTACTTCGTCAGCGAGTGCAGCACGACGTCCGCGCCGAGTTCGAGTGGCCGCTGCAGGTACGGCGTGGCGAAGGTGTTGTCCACGATCGTCAGCACGCCGCGCTTCTTGGCCAGCGCGGCGAGCTTGGCGATGTCGCACACCGACAGGAGCGGGTTGGTGGGCGACTCGAGGAACAGGTAGCGCGTGTTGGTCTTGAAGGCGCGCTCGACGGCGCCTGTATCGGTCGCATCGACGAAGCTGAACTCCACCCCGTAGTGGCGGAACACGCGCATGAAGAGGCGATAGGTGCCGCCATAGGTGTCGTTCATCGCCACCACGTGGTCGCCCGGACGCAAGCGGTCGCACAGCGCGTTGGTCGCGGCCAGGCCAGAGCCGAAAGCGAGGCCCCAGCGCCCGCCCTCGAGCGCCGCCAGGTTGTCCTGCAGCGCGGTGCGCGTCGGGTTGGAGGTGCGCGAGTACTCGTAGCCCTGGCGCGGCTGCGCCGGCGCGTCCTGCTCGAAGGTGCTCGAGAAGTAGACCGGCGTCATCACCGCGCCGTTGTTCGGATCGGACTGCTGGCCGGCGTGGATCGCCAGAGTCTCGAAGCGCAGGCGCGGGCCCTTGCCGGACTTCGGCTTGTCGTGCTGCTCCATGATGGGGGGAGTGTAGCTCTCCGCGCGCGGGCCGCGATGGCTCCCTACAATCCCGCGCCTCGCGATGGAGCACACCGGGCAATCCAGCGGCGCCGATTCGACCCGCGGCCGCCTGGCGCGCTTCGCCGCCGACGCGCTGGACTGGCCGGCGGTGCGGGAACTGCTGCGGCGCCTGGTGGTCGCGCCGCTCGGCCAGCGTGCGCTCGACGAGCTCGCGCCGCGCGAGCCGGCGGATGTGCGCGCGGCGCTGGAGCGTGCGCGCGAGCTGCTGGCGCTGCTGCGCGCGGAGGGCGGCGAGCCGCCGCTGGGCGGGGCCAGCGATCCGCGCGGCGTGCTGGAGCGCGCCGAGAAGTTCCAGCGCACCATGGACGGCGACGAGCTTTCTCAGGTGGCGCGCTTCCTGTTCGCGCTGGAGGACCTGTACCTGTGGCTCGGTGCGCGGCGCGCGTGCCTGCCGCAGTGCGCGGCGCTGTTCGCGCGTCTGCCTGACCTCGCGCCGCTGCGCGAGGAGCTCGAGGCCGCGCTGGACAAGAAGGGCGAGGTCAAGGACGACGCCTCGCCGCAGCTCGCGCGCCTGCGCCAGGCCATCGCGGCGCTGGAGCAGGCCATCGAGAAGACGCTGCAGGCGCTGTTGCGCGACCGCGAGCTGCGCACGGCCGTGGCCGAGGGCCACGCCGGGCGCGTGCACCGCCGCGGCGGCCGTCCGGTGCTGGCCCTGCGCGCGCAGTACGTCCACCGCGTGCCCGGGATCGTGCACGACCGCTCGCAGACCGGCGAGACCGTGTTCGTCGAGCCCCAGGCCGTAGTCCAGCACGCCAACGCGCTGTCCGAGCTCGAGGCCGACGCCGGTCGCGAAGAGCACCGCGTGCTCTCGGAGCTGACGCGCGCGGTGCTCTTGCGGCGCGATACGCTGCGCACCGCGGCCGAGCGCGCCAGCGAGCTCGAGCTGGCGGCGCTGGCCGCGCGCTATGCGCGCGAAACGCGCGGCTGCATTCCGCGTCTGGCGGAGGGCGAACGCCCGGCGCTCGTGCTGCGCGAGTTCCGCCACCCGCTGCTGCTCGAGGAGCAGCGCCTCGGGCACCTGGAGAGCGTCGTGCCGCTCGACCTGCGCCTGGGCAGCGAGTTCGACCTGCTGGTGATCACCGGCCCGAATACGGGCGGCAAGACGCTGGCGCTGAAGAGCGCGGGGCTGGCGGCCCTGCTGACGCGCATGGGCCTGGCGTTGCCGTGCGCCGAGGGCACCAGCGTGCCGCTGTACGACGGCGTGGCGGCCGACATCGGCGACGAGCAGGAGATCCAGCAGAGCCTCTCGACCTTCTCCTCGCACCTGGTGCGCATCCGCGCGGGCCTGACGCGCGCCGGGAAGTCCACCCTGGTGCTGCTGGACGAGCTCGGCGGCGGCACGGACCCGAGCGAGGGCGCGGCCCTGGGCGAGGCGCTGCTGGAGGAGCTGCTCACGCGCGGCGCGCCGACGCTGGCCAGCACGCACATCGGCGCGCTCAAGGAGTTCGCCTACCGCCACGAGCGCGCCGAGAATGCGCACGTCGAGTTCGACGTCGAATCGCTGCGCCCGCTGTATCGTCTGGTGATCGGCGCGCCGGGCGAATCGCGTGCGCTGGCCATCGCGCGGCGTCTGGGATTGCCGGGGGCCCTGCTGGACCGCGCCGCGGCGCTGATCGGAACGGCCGGCGACGGTTCGCTGATGCTGGACGAGGTGCGCGACCTGCGCGTGGCGGCCGAGAAGCTGCGCGGCGAGGCCGAGGACAAGCTGCAGGAGCTCGAGCGCGCGCGCGCCGAGCTGGCCAGCTCTCACGAGGAGCTCGCCGGGCGCCGGGCGCAGGTCGATGCCGAGGCCCAGCGCATGATCGAGGAGCGCATCGCCAGCGCGCGCTCGATCCTGGTGCGCGCGCGCACGATCCTGCCGCAGCTCGCGCCGGCCGGTCGCGGCGAGCTCGAGCGCTGGCTGGCGGAGCTGGAGGAGTCCCTGGGGGGCGCCGCGCTCTCCGACCGCCGCGCGAGCTTCGTGGCCGCGCTAAAGAAGGGCGAGTTGGTGTGGCTGCCCAAATTCAAGAAGCGCGTGCAGGTCACGCGCATCTACAAGGACAAGAAGGAGCTAGACGTGAAGCTCGGCGCGCGCGAGCTGCGCGTGTCGTTCGACGACGTGACCTTCTACGAGAGCCTGTAGGCGTCGTCTGCCGGGGGCCGCGTGGCGTAGAATCGGCGCCGATGAAAGGGCTGCGCTGGGTCACGGCGGGGGAGTCGCACGGGAAGGCATTGGTCGGCATCCTCGAAGGAATGCCGGCCGGGCTCGCGCTCGACGTGGGGCGCGTGGACGCGGAGCTCGCGCGGCGCCAGCGCGGCTACGGGCGTGGCGGGCGCATGAAGATCGAGAGCGACCAGATCGAGTTGCTCTCCGGCACCAAGGGCGGCGTCACGATCGGCGCGCCGCTCGCGTTCACGATCCTGAACCAGGACCAGACCATCGAGCGCCTGCCCACGCCCACGAATCCGCGTCCGGGGCACGCGGACCTCGCCGGGTGCCAGAAGTTCGGTCATCGCGATCCGCGCGCGGTGTTGGAGCGCGCCAGCGCGCGCGAAACGGCCTCGCGCGTGGCCCTGGGCGCCCTCGCGCGACAGCTCCTGGAGGGCTTCGGCGTGGAGCTCTTCGCGCACGTGGTCGAGCTCGGCGGCGTGGCTGTGCGCGAAGACGCCTGGGACGCGGCGGGCGAACGCCGTGCGGAGCTGCGCGAGGCGTCGGAGTTCCTGGGCCTCGATCCCGACAGCGAAGGCCGTCTGCGCGCGCGCGTGGACGAGGCGCGTGACGCGCGCGATTCCTTGGGCGGCGTGTTCGAGGTGCGCGTGCTCGGCCTGCCGCCCGGTCTGGGCTCCTACGCGAATCCCTACGACCGTCTGACGGCGCGCCTCGGCGCGGCGCTGTTCTCGATTCCGGCCATGAAGGGCGTGGAGTTCGGCCTGGGCTTCGGCGCAGCGCGCGTGCCCGGCTCACGCATGCACGACGCGCTCGTGCCCTCGGCGCAGGCGCCGTCGAGCGCGAGCGCGCGCTGGGGACGATTCGCGCGCACCACGAATCGCGCCGGCGGGCTCGAGGGCGGCATGACGACCGGCGAAGCACTGATCGCGCGCGTGGCGATGAAGCCGATCCCGAGCCTACGCGCCGGATTGCCCTCGGTCGAGTTCGCCACTGGCGCGGCGGTCGCGGCGACGTACCAGCGTTCCGACGTGACCTCGGTGCCCGCGGCGAGCGTGGTGGGGGAGGCCGTGCTAGCGCTCGAACTCGGCTCCGCGTTCCTCGAGAAGTTCGCAGGCGACTCGCTCGAGCAGGTTCGCGCGGCCTTCGAGGGCTGGCGGGCCGGAGTCCACGAACTGTGAATGCTGGCGATCGTAAGGCCTTTTTCTACAGTCGCTTGTGCCTCAGTTGGAAGGTAGATTCCGGACCCGGCAAGAGCTCGCAGACAGCAGAAGTCGGGCCAGGCCCTTGCGCTGGCGCTGCGGATCCTTATTCTCTCGCCCTCTTCCGTCCGAACCGGGACCGAAACCCAAGGCCAGCGTAGCTCAACTGGTAGAGCCCCTGATTTGTAATCAGGAGGCTGTGGGTTCGACTCCCACCGCTGGCTCCACCGCCAGCGCAGGGCGGAGGACCCGGCTCGTCCGGGCTGCTCACTGGCAACGAGACTGAATCGATGAGACGGGAGCGCGGCGCGTCCCCCAGCTTGCTGGGTGACGCCGCGAATCCGCGCTGCGCATCCGTGCGCGGTCGGATCCGATCCCCGGTCCCAGACCGGGTCGCGCGCGTTCGCACCGGACATCCGAAGCCCGCCCCTCCTCGCCGCGCGCCGGCCAGGAGCGGGACGTCTGGACTCCATCGCGTATGGCCGCGCACTCGCGGAGCGCGGGGCACTCGCGATGGCCGGGAGGGTTCCCGAGCGGCCAAAGGGGTCAGACTGTAAATCTGATGGCTACGCCTTCACAGGTTCGAATCCTGTTCCTCCCACCACTCTGAATTCGCGTGACGCCTGGCGTGCGCGCGAGAGATTGGACTGGGCCTGACCCGTCTCGTCTGCTGCGATTCCCACGCGATCTCGCGCCCGCGCCGTCCGCCCGCGCTCCCCTCGAGCGACCGGCTCGCGGTCGCGCGCGGGCGTAGTTCAATGGCAGAACGTCAGCCTTCCAAGCTGAACGCGTGGGTTCGATTCCCATCGCCCGCTCCACGCGCACTCGCTGCGCCGCGAGCCTGCGAGCAGCTTCCCTAGGAAAACGCGGCGCTGCTGTAGCTCAGCGGTAGAGCACTTCCTTGGTAAGGAAGAGGTCATGGGTTCAATCCCCATCAGCAGCTCCATCTCTCTCGCTCTTTCACTCTCTCCAAAAAACGACCAACCGTTCGCGCGCTGCGCGGGCGGCCAAATTCTTGACACGCCGGGCGCGTTGCTCGGCGTGTCCCCACTCCAAGCCACTCCACCAACCGCACGACACGCCGGGCGCCCTCGCGGCCCCTCCTCCAAGGATCACCGATGGCCAAGGAAGTCTTCCAGCGTACGAAGCCCCACGTCAACGTCGGGACGATCGGTCACATCGACCACGGTAAGAGCACGCTCACCGCTGCGCTGGTGGCGCGTTCGGCTCACAAGTACAAGACCAAGGCCAAGACCTACGCCGAGATCACCAAGGGCGGCACGGTGCGCTCGACCGACAAGACGGTCACGATCGCGGCCTCGCACTCCGAGTACGAGAGCCCCAAGCGCCACTACGCTCACGTGGACTGCCCGGGCCACGCCGACTTCATCAAGAACATGATCACGGGCGCGGCGCAGATGGACGGCGCCATCCTGGTTGTGTCCGCGGCCGACGGTCCGATGCCGCAGACGCGCGAGCACGTGCTGCTCGCCGGTCAGGTGAACGTGCCGTTCATCGTGGTGTTCCTGAACAAGATCGACCTGGTGGACGACCCGGAGCTGGTCGAGCTCGTCGAGGTCGAGATCCGCGACTTGCTGAACAAGTACAAGTTTCCGGGGGACGACACCCCGATCATTCGTGGCAATGCCAAGGCCTGCATCGAGAACGGTCCGGCCGATGACAAGGTCAACGCCTGCATCGACCAGCTGGTCCAGACGCTCGACTCCTTCATCCCGCAGCCTATGCGCTTGGTCGACAAGCCGTTCCTCATGTGCGTTGAGGACGTGTTCTCGATCGAAGGTCGCGGCACGGTCGTCACCGGGCGCATCGATTTCGGCAAGGTCAAGGCCGGCGACGAGATCGAGATCGTCGGCCTGCGCGACACGCGCAAGTCGGTCGTAACCGGCGTCGAGATGTTCCAGAAGGTGCTCGACCATGGCGAGGCCGGCGACAACGTGGGTTGTCTGCTGCGCGGCCTGAAGAAGGAAGACGTGGAGCGCGGCATGGTGCTGGCGCAGCCCAAGACAATCACGCCCCACAGCCACTTCGAAGCCGAGGTGTACATCCTCTCCAAGGACGAAGGCGGCCGTCACACGCCGTTCTTCAAGGGCTACCGCCCGCAGTTCTACTTCCGCACCACGGACGTGACCGGCTCGAGCGAGAAGCTCACCGCCATGGACGGGCGCGAGGCGGAGATGTGCATGCCGGGTGACAACATCCGCATGGAAGTGAAGCTCATCACTCCGGTGGCAATGGAGTCCCAGCTGCGCTTCGCCATTCGCGAGGGTGGCCGCACGGTCGGCGCCGGCGTCGTCACGAAGATCATCGCCTAGTCCTGCTCGTCCGGCGCAGCGCCCCGCGCTGCGCCGGGCACCGCTGCACCCATGAAGATCAAGGAACGCTACGTGTATCTGGTGTGCTCCGAGTGCGCCAACCGGAACTACACGACGCACAAGCGGCAGAAGTCGACCAAGAAGCTCGAGAAGAGCAAGTACTGCCGCTTCTGCCGCAAGCACTTGCCGCACAAGGAAAAGAAGCTCTGAGGGCGGAGCCCTTAACCGAGGTGCCATGACCGTGCAAGAGCCGGAGAAAAAGGAGCCCGAGGGCAAGGCAGGCGCGACGCCGGCCGAGTCTGGCGTTTCGGGCGGCCTGTTCGCTCCCTACCGGGAGGACCAGGGGCGTCATGCGCGCATGGCCGCCTTCTGGGCGCTGATCGCGTTCTTGCTCTTCGGCTGCAGCTTCCTGCACAACCTGCTGGTGCAGTGGGAGTCGCTGACGGTGCCCCTGGGCGGGATCCGCATCCCCGTCGTCGGTGTCGATCTCACGCCGGCCTTCCTGATCTGCTTCCTGATCTTCTGCGCCGGGGCGATCCTGATCCGTAGCTGGCAGCAGCGCCCGAAGGTCGCGGATCTGCTGATCGACACCGAAGCCGAGCTGAAGAAGGTCACTTGGCCCGGCGGCCAAGAGGTCTGGAACGCATCGATCGTGGTGATCGTCAGCGTGATCCTGCTGGGAGGCTTCCTGGCGGTCGCGGACATCTTCCTCTTCCGCCTGATGCGCTACGTGATCCTGGGGATCTCCTGATGCCGTACAAGTGGTATTTCGTTCGCTGCCAGTCGGGTCGTGAGGACGCGATCCGCAAGCAGCTCGAGACGCGCATCCAGATCAAGGGTCTGCAGGACGTCATCCCTCAAGTCCTGGTGCCCTTCGAGCGCGTCACCGACCTCAAGGGCGGCAAGCGCAAGGTCGTCTCCAAGAAGCTCTACCCCGGCTACCTGATGGTGCAGGCGGATTTTGGCGAGGGCACCGACGAGCCGCGCACCATGGAAGCGCGTAGCACGCTGCGCGAGACGCCGGGCTTCGGCGACTTCCTGGGCACGCGCGGCGAGCCCTCGGCGCTGACCGAGGTACAGGTCACCAGCATCCTCTCGCGCATGTCCGACAGCGAGGAGCGCCCGCAGGTCTCGATCTCCCTGCGCAAGGGCGACATGGTCAAGATCAAGTCGGGCGCGTTCGACGGCTTCGACGGCACCGTCGATGAGGTCAACCCCGACAAGGGCACAATCAAGGTGATCGTGACCATCTTCGGCCGGCCGACGCCGGTCGAACTCGAGTACTGGGAAGTGGAGTCGCTGTAGACCGCGCGCGACGCGGACCTCAGACCACCACGAACTCCGACTAGAACCGAACACAATGGCGAAGGAAATCACAGCCAAGGTCAAGCTGCAGTGCCCTGCGGGGCAGGCCACTCCGGCGCCGCCCGTTGGCCCGGCACTCGGCGCCCACGGCGTCAACATCGGCGCGTTCGTCAAGGAGTTCAACGACAAGACGCGCGACCAGATGGGGCTGATCATCCCGGTCGAGATCACGGTCTACAAAGACCGCAGTTTCGACTTCATCATGAAATCGCCCCCGGCCTCGGTGCTGCTCAAGAAGGCGGCCAAGGTCGAGAAGGGCGGAGGCAACGTGGGTCACGAGGACGCCGTCGGCAAGGTCACGATGGCGCAAGTGCGCGAGATCGCGCAGCTCAAGTTCAAGGACCTGAACGCCCGCGACATCGAGCACGCCAGCCGCATCATCGCGGGCACCGCGCGCTCCGCCGGCATCCAGGTGGTCGACTGAGGACAGCCATGCGCAAGCGCAGCAAGCGATACGAAGAAGCCAGCAAGCGGATCGACCGCTCCAAGACCTACCCGCCGCGAGAGGCCCTCGGGCTGCTCAAGGCCTTGCCCGCCCCCAAGTTCGACGAGACCGTCGACGTGGTGGTGCGCCTGGGCATCGACCCCAAGAAGACCGACCAGCTGGTGCGCGGAGCCGTGTCCCTGCCCAAGGGCCTGGGCAAGGTGGTGCGCGTGGTGGTCTTCGCCGAGGGCGAGCGCGCCGAGTCTGCGCGCAAGGCCGGGGCCGACGAGGTCGGTTCGGAGGATCTGGCCAAGCGCATCCTCGATGGCTGGACCGACTTCGACATCGTCATCGCCAGCCCCGACATGATGAAGCACGTGGGCAAGCTCGGCAAAGTCCTGGGTCCCCAGGGGAAGATGCCGAGCCCGAAGTCCGGCACGGTCACGCCCGACGTCGCCCAAGCGGTGCAGGAGTTCAAGGCCGGCAAGGTCGAGTTCCGCACCGACGCTGGTGGCAACGTGCACGCTCCAGTCGGCAAGCGTTCGTTCTCGGTCGATGACCTGGAGCAGAATCTGACCGCGTTTCTCTCCCACCTCACGAGCCTGCGCCCGCCCAGTGTGAAGGGCAACTTCCTGCGCAAGGTCTCGGTCAGCACAACCATGAGCCCGGGCGCCCTGATCGCCTTCGAAGGCTAGGAGTCGTCATGCCGAACCTGATCAACGAGATCATCGTGCGCCAGCTCTCCGCCGAGTTCGCTCGGGCGGAGGGCATGGTGATCGTGTCGCTCACCAGTCTGACGGTCGCGCAGACCGAAGGCCTGCGCGACCAGCTGGCCGAGCGCGGCGTGCGTCTGCGCATGGTGCGCAACCGCCTGGCGCGACTGGCCCTGGAGCAGAAGGGCCTCAAGCCCTCGGACGAACTCTTCGGCGGCAACATCGCCTGTGCCTGGGGCAGCTCCGAGGACACGATCAACGTGGCCAAGGCTGTGACCAAGGCGGCCAAGGCGCTGGACCCGAAGAAGCCCGGGAAGGTCGCCTTCCGCGGCGGCTTCTTCGAGGGCAGCCTGCTCGACGCCAAGGCCGCCGCGGCTCTGGCCGAGCTGCCCGGAAAGAACGAGCTGCGCGCGCAGATGCTCGGTTTGCTCAGCGGCCCCGCCCGCGCCCTGGCCACGCTCATCGCTGGCCCCGGCTCGTCGCTCGCGCGCGTTCTGCAGGCCAAAGCCGACAAGGGCGAGCCTGCCACGACCTGATTCCTCTCAACCGGGGCGCTGGCGCTCCGGTCCGATCCAACCCTCATCCGTTTTGTTAGAAGGCAAGAAAGGACCCCATGTCGGACGCAACCACAATCGAGCTCGAGCCCAAGCTTCAGTCCATCGTGAAAGATCTGGACGGCTTGACGCTGCTCGAGGCCTCGAAGATCGTCAAGCACCTCGAGAAGCACTGGGGCGTCAGTGCCGCTGCCCCCGTCGCCATGGCCGCCGCGCCTGCCGCCGCCGCAGCCGCCGCAGTCGAGAAAACCACGTTCTCCGTCATCCTGGAGAACTCGGGCGACAAGAAGATCCAGGTCATCAAGGAAGTCCGCGCCATCACCGGCCTCGGCCTCAAGGAAGCCAAGGACCTGGTGGACGCTGCGCCGAAGGCCATCAAGGAAGGCGTCACCAAGGAAGAAGCGGCAGAAATCAAGGCCAAGGTCGAATCGGCGGGCGGCAAAGTCAAGGTGGACTAATAGGGCTCGTCCCTTTGTGCACCCCGGACTCGATGCGGGGTCTCGAGCTCGGCTCGGGGCACCGCCGGAGCCATGGAAGGCGGGCGTTCCTCTCGCGGGGAGCGCCTCGTCGTCCGCATGCGCTCCGTGGTGAGTCCACGCCTTCGCTCGACTTCGTTTCCGGACGGCATGGCGCGCCAGCCCACGGCTCCGCGCCCGAGAGTTCCTCACCGTCCGAGCTCCGCTCCGAGTTCCGCAGCCCCCTCGTCCCGATCCTTGCTAGACGCCGATGACCGCGACCACCCAGGAACCCAAGAAGTTCGGACGCTACCGGCACGTGATCGAGGTCCCTGACCTGACCGTGATCATGCGCAAGGCCTGGGAGGACTTCTTGATGATCGAAGTCCCCCAGTCCAATCGCCCGGTGAGGGGCCTCGAAGAGCTCCTGCGGGAAGTCTTCCCGATCTACTCGTACGACAAGACCATGTGCCTCGAGTACGTGGGCTACGAGCTCGGGCGCCCGCGCTACACGATCGACGAGTGCCGCAAGCTGCGCCTCACCTTCGGCTACCCGTTCAAGGTGCGCTTGCGCCTGGTCAAGCCCGAGCCGATCGAGGAAGAGGTGTACCTGGGCGAGATCCCGGTGATGATCGGCGGCGGCGAGTTCATCATCAACGGCTCAGAGCGCGTCATCGTCAGCCAGCTGCACCGCTCGCCGGGCGTCGACTTCTCGATGGACACGACCAGCACGGAGCGCAAACTCCACAGCTGCTGGATCATCCCCGAGCGCGGCTCGTGGATCGAGCTGAACGTCACCAAGAAGGACATCCTGACGGTGCGCATCGACCAGTCGGGCAAATTCTCGGCCGTGACGCTGCTGCGCGCTCTGGACGAGAAACTCTCCACCGACCAGGACCTGCTGCGCCACTTCTATCCGACCAAGACCGTCAAGAAGGGCAAGGGCCAGACCGAGAGCGCCTTCGCCAAGTCCATCACCGCGCGCATCGCGGTGGGGGACATCGTGGTGCTCAAGACGGGTGAGGTGCTGGTGCCCTCGGGTTCGGCCATCTCCGAGGCCGCCGCGGTCGAGGTTTCGGCCAGCGACCTGGCCGAGGTCGAGATCATCGACGCCGAACCCGGCGAGGTCGATCTCCTGATCATCAACTCGATGCGCGAGGATCCGTGCAAGAGCCACACGGAATCGCTGCTCAAGATCTACGGCCGCCTGCGACCCGGCAATCCGCCGCAACTCGAGAAGGCGCGCGAGCTCTTCCACGAGAAGTTCTTCGATCCGCAGCGTTACCGCCTGGGGCGCGTGGGACGCTTCCGCCTGAACCGCAAGTACGGCCAGACGATCCCCGAGGATGTGCAGGTCCTGCAGCCGGCGGACATCGTCAACTCGATCAAGTACCTGATCGGCCTGCGCAACGGCCAGGGCGAGATCGACGACATCGACAACCTCGGCAACCGGCGCGTGCGCACGATCGCCGAGCTGGCCGCGGAGGAGTTCCGCAAGGGTCTGCTCAAGCTGCGGCGCACCGCGCAGGAGCGCATGAACCTGGAGAACCCGGAGACGGTCTCCCCGCGCAACCTGATCAACTCCAAGACCTTCTCCAGCGCGGTCGAGTACTTCTTCGGACGCGGAGAGCTCTCGCAGGTCGTCGACCAGACCAACCCCCTGTCGCAGATCACCCACGAGCGGCGCCTGTCGGCCCTCGGGCCGGGAGGCTTGAACCGCAAGCGCGCCGGCTTCGACGTGCGCGACGTGCACCTCTCACACTACGGGCGCCTGTGCCCGATCGAGACCCCCGAGGGCTCGAACATCGGCCTGATCAGCTCGCTGGCCCTGTACGCCACCCTGGACGCCTACGGCTTCCTGGTCACGCCCTACCGCGTGGTGCGCAAGGGCAAGCTGACCGACGAGGTGGCCAACCTGCGCGCCGACGAGGAGTCGGGCAAGGTCATCACGCCGGCTGACGTCGAGGTCGACGAGCACTCGAACCTCAAGGGCCCGCGCGTGCTCGCACGCCGCGACGGCGACAACGTCGAGGTCCCGCCGGAGGAGGTCGACTACGTCGACGTATCGCCCAAGCAGATCGTGGGTGTGTCCGCGGCGCTGGTTCCGTTCCTGGAGCACGACGACGCGAACCGCGCGTTGATGGGCTCGAACATGCAGCGCCAGGCCGTGCCCCTGCTCGTGACCGAGCCCCCGGTGGTCGGTACGGGCATGGAGAAGGTCGTGGCCAGCAACACGAACCTGGTCCTGCGCGCCGACAAGGCCGGCACCGTCACCTACGCCGACTGCCAGGTCGTGATGGTCGACGACGAGGAGTACCGCCTCAGCAAGTACCGCGGTCTCAACGAGCGCACCTGCCAGACCCACAAGCCGGTGGTGCGCGAGGGCGACCACGTCGAGAAGGGCGACCTGCTGGCCGACGGCGCAGCGACCAAGGACGGCGAGCTCGCGCTGGGACGCAACATCTTGGTCGCGTTCATGCCCTGGGAGGGCCTGAACTACGAGGACGCGATCCTGATCTCCGAGCGTCTGGTGAAAGAGGACGCCTTCACCTCGATCCACATCGAGGAGTACGAGGTCGAGATCCGCGAGACCAAGCTCGGCAAGGAGGAGTTCACGCGCGACATCCCCAACGTGGGCGAGAAGGCGCTCTCCAACCTGGACGAGAACGGCATCATCCGTATCGGCACCTCGGTCGATGCGGGTGACATCCTGGTCGGCAAGGTCGCGCCGAAGTCGAAGAGCGAGCTCACACCCGAAGAGAAGCTGCTACACGCGATCTTCGGGCGCGCCGGCGTGGACGTGAAGAACGCCTCGCTGACCATGCCACCGGGCACGCGTGGTGTCGTGATCGACGCGCAGAAGTTCTCGCGCCGCGTGAACCTCACGGATTCCGAGCGCCAGCGCGTGCTGACGCAGATCCGCGACGCGGAGAAGGACTTCCTGCGGGCGTTCAAGGAGCACACCTCGGCCATGCTCACCGAGGTCGAGCGGATCCTCGGTGTGCAGGTGCAGGACGACATCACCGGCGGGCGCGTGACGCTGGACGACGCGGCCACCGACGCCATGCGCCGCATCAAGCTGCTGTGCCTGGCCTCGGCCGAGGACTCCTCCGAGCCCTCCAAGCGCGAGAAGGCCCTGGTCGTGATCAACGAGAACCAGGTGCGTATCGAGCGGCGCGAGAGCGAGAAGAACAAGATTGTCAACCGCCTCTCGCGCGGCGACGAGCTGCCCACGGGCGTGCTCGAGATGGTCAAGGTCTACGTGGCCACCAAGCGCGCGCTGTCGGTCGGCGACAAGATGGCCGGCCGCCACGGCAACAAGGGCGTGGTCTCGAAGATCCTGCCCCAGGAAGACATGCCGTACCTCGAGGACGGCACGCCGGTCGACATCGTGCTCAACCCGCTCGGCGTGCCGAGCCGCATGAACGTCGGCCAGATCCTGGAGACGCACCTGGGGCTAGCCGCGCGAAAGCTGGGCTGCCGCTTCCACTCGCCGGCTTTCGACGGCGCGCAGGAGTCGGACATCGAGCAGGCCTTGCACCAGGCTGGCTTGCCGACCAGCGGCAAGTTCAAGCTGTACGACGGGCGCAGCGGTCAGCCCTTCGAGCAGGGCGTCACCGTGGGTGTCATGTACATGCTGAAGCTGCACCACCTGGTCGACGAGAAGGTGCACGCACGCGCCACCGGGCCTTACAGCCTGATCACCCAGCAGCCGCTGGGCGGCAAGGCGCGCTTCGGAGGTCAGCGCTTCGGCGAGATGGAAGTGTGGGCGCTCGAGGCCTACGGCGCCGCAGCCATCCTGCAGGAGCAACTCACCGTCAAGTCCGACGACGTCGATGGCCGCACCAAGATCTACGAATCGATGGTGAAGGGCCTCAACATCCTCGAGCCGGGCACGCCCGTGTCCTTCGAGGTGCTGTGCAACGAGATCAAGGGCCTGGGGCTCAACATTGAGCTGCAGAAGAAGGTCGCGCTCTAGCCTGGAGGCTCACCGATGTCCGAGATGAACGAAACGACCAACCGCGTCAACGACTACGGCAGCGTCAAGATCAGCTTGGCCTCGCCGGAGGACATCCGTTCTTGGTCCTACGGCGAGGTCAAGAAGCCGGAGACCATCAACTACCGCACCTATCGCCCCGAGCGCGACGGCCTGTTCTGCGAGCGCATCTTCGGTCCCGAAAAGGACTGGGAGTGCTTCTGCGGCAAGTACAAAGGTATCAAGCACAAGGGCATCGTTTGCGACAAGTGCGGGGTGATGATCACGCACTCGCGCGTGCGCCGGAAGCGCATGGGCCACATCAACCTGGCCGCCCCGATCGCGCACATCTGGTTCTTCAAGGCCATGCCCTCGCGCCTGGGAACCCTGCTCGACATGAAAACGTCGAGCATCGAGCGCGTGGTGTACTTCCAGGACTACGTCGTCATCGATCCGGGTGACACGCCGCTGGAGGAAAAGCAGCTCCTGACCGAGGACGAGTACCGCCAGGCGCGCACCAAGTACGGCTCGGAGTTCGAGGCCGACATGGGCGCCGAGGCGATCAAGAAGATGCTGCGGCGGCTCGACCTGCAGAAGCTCTCGCTGGAGTTGCGCGAGGAGCTGCTCTCGACGCGTTCGAAGCAGCGCCAGAAGGACATCATCAAGCGCCTGCGCACGGTCGAGATGCTGCGCGACTCGGGCAACGACCCCTCGTGGATGGTGTACGAGGTCATCCCGGTCATCCCGCCCGACCTGCGCCCGCTGGTGCTGCTGGACTCCGGCAACTTCGCCACCAGCGATCTGAACGACCTCTACCGGCGCCTCATCAACCGCAACAACCGGTTGAAGAAGCTGCTCGACCTCAACGCACCCGAGGTCATCATCCGCAACGAGAAGCGGATGCTGCAGCAGTCGGTCGACGCGCTGTTCGACAACGGCCGCTGCCGCCGCCCGGTGCTGGGCTCCTCCAACCGCCCGCTCAAGTCCCTGACGGACATGATCAAGGGCAAGCAGGGGCGCTTCCGCGAGAACCTGCTGGGCAAGCGGGTCGACTACTCGGCGCGCTCCGTGATCGTGGTCGGGCCCGATCTGCGCCTGCACCAGTGTGGTCTGCCCAAGAAGATCGCGCTGGAGCTGTTCCAGCCGTTCATCATCCGCCGGCTCAAGGAGCTGTCACTGGCCGACACGATCAAGTCGGCCAAGCGCATGCTCGAGCGCCGCGACGAAGAGGTGTGGGACATCCTCGACGAGGTCATCCGCGACCACCCCGTGCTCCTGAACCGCGCGCCGACGCTGCACCGCATGGGCATCCAGGCCTTCGAGCCGGTGCTCATCGAGGGCAACGCCATCCGGCTCCATCCGCTCGTGTGCGGCGGCTTCAACGCCGACTTCGACGGCGACCAGATGGCCGTGCACCTACCGCTCAGCTACGAGGCCCAGATCGAGGCCTCGACGCTGATGTTGTCGACGAACAACATCTTCTCGCCAGCCAACGGTCAGCCGATCATCACACCGTCGCAGGACATGGTCCTGGGCATCTACTACCTCACCAAGGACCACATCGGCGCCTACGACAAGGACACGCCGCGCTTCTACAGCTCGCTGGCCGAGCTGTTCTTGGCCTACGGGCACGACATCACGCAGACGCACCGTCCGCTGCGCGTGCGCATGGAAGCCGGGCGCATGGTCAAGAACAGCCGCGCCGCCACGCCGCTCGAGGTCGACGCCAAGGGCAAGCTCGACCTGACCGGCAAGAAGGAGTACCCGCTGACCACGATGGGGCGGGTGATCTTCAACGACATCCTTCCCCCCGGGATGCCGTTCTACAACTATGAGCTCGACAAGAAGGGCATCGCCGCGCTGATCAGCGACTGCCACCGGCTGCTGGGCCGCGACGCGACCCTGCGCCTGCTCGACGACCTCAAGGACCTGGGCTTCAAGGCGGCCACCCGCGCCGGGCTCTCCTTCTCCAAGGACGACATGCGCGTCCCGGACACGAAGGAGAAGATCATCAACAGCACCCAGAAGGAGATCGAGAAGGTCGAGAAGGCCTTCGGCAAGGGTGTGATCACCGAGGGCGAGCGCTACCTCAAGATCATCGACATGTGGACGCACGCGCGTGAGCAGCTCGGCAACGACCTGATCCGCGTGCTGCGCGAGGACGTGCGCGAGAACGATCCCTACGTCAACCCGATCTACTGCATGGTGTCCTCGGGTGCGCGGGGTTCGATCGACCAGATCCGCCAGCTGGCCGGCATGCGCGGGCTGATGGCCAAGCCCTCGGGCGAGATCATCGAGACGCCGATCAAAGCCAACTTCCGCGAGGGCCTGCGCGTGCTGGAGTACTTCAGCTCGACCCACGGCGCGCGCAAGGGTCTGGCCGACACCGCGCTCAAGACCGCCGATGCCGGCTACCTGACGCGCAAGCTGACCGACGTGGCCCAGAACGTGGTCATCAGCCAGGACGACTGCGGCTCGCCCAACGGCGTGTACAAAGCGGCCGTCTACAAGGGCGAGAAGATCGTGCTCACGCTGGCCCAGGCCGTGCGCGGGCGCGTGGCGCGCGACACGATCATGGACGTCGTCTCGGACGAGGTCATCGTGCGCGAGAACGAGGTCATCACCGAGGAAGCGGCGCAGCGCGTCGAGGCCCTTGGCTACGAGAAGCTGCGCGTGCGTAGCCCGTTGACCTGCGAGTCGGGTCTGGGCGTGTGCGCACGCTGCTATGGCATGGACCTCTCGCGCAGCACGCTGGGCGAGCGCGGCTTAGCCGTGGGCATCATCGGCGCGCAGTCGATCGGCGAGCCGGGCACGCAGCTCACGATGCGTACCTTCCACATCGGCGGTACGGCCAGCCGTGCCGTCGAGGAGTCGGAGGTGCGCGCCAAGCGCGAGGGCGTCGCACGCTTCAACAATGTGCGCTCGGTCGTCAACCGCGAGGGCGATACCGTGGTGCTCAACCGCAACGGCGAGATCATCCTCACCGACGAGCGTGGACGCGAACTCGACCGCTACATCGCGCCCATGGGCGCTGTGCTCAGGGTCAAGGACGGCCAGACCGTCAAGCCGCGCGACAGCCTGTGCACGTGGGACCCGCACCATGTGCCGATCCTGGGCGAGTTCGACGGCAAGGTGCGCTTCGAGGACCTGATCGAGGGCAAGACGCTCAAGAACGAGCGCGACTCGCGCGGTGGCCTGCGCAAGCTGGTCATCGAGCACAAGGGCGACCTGCACCCGCAGCTGATCCTGGAAGACACCAGCGGCCAGGCCCTTGCGCTGTACCCGATTCCCGAACGCGCCTACATCGAGGTCGAGGACGGCCAGAACATCAAGCCCGGCGACATGCTGGCCAAGTCGCCGCGCGAGATCGGCGGCACGCAGGACATCACCGGCGGTCTGCCGCGCGTCACCGAGCTGTTCGAGGCCCGCAAGCCCAAGGACCCCGCGGTCATCTCCGAGATCGACGGCATCGTCGAGCTGGGCGAGAAGAAGCGTGGCAAGCGCACGATCATCGTGCGCGCGCTCGGCCCCAAGGGCGAGGTCATCGAAGAGCAGGAGCACGCCGTGCCGCAGGGCAAGCACCTGCGCGTGCACAAGGGCGACGAGGTCCGCGCCGGCGATCCGCTGGTGGACGGCCCGCTCGTGCCGCACGACATCCTGCGCATCAAGGGCGAGGAAGCGGTGCAGGACTACCTGCTGCGCGAGATCCAGAACGTCTACCGTTCGCAGGGCGTGACCATCGACGACAAGCACGTCGAGATCATCCTCGGGCAGATGATGCGCAAGGTGCAGGTCGTCGACCCAGGCGACAGCGAGTTCCTGCCCGGCGCCGTGGTGGACAAGTTCCGCTTCCGCCGCGAGAACGAGCGTCTGCGCAAGGACCGCAAGAAGCCGGCCACCGGCCAGACGCTGCTGCTGGGCGTGACCAAGGCCTCGCTCTCGTCCGAGTCCTTCATTTCGGCCGCCTCCTTCCAGGAGACGACCAAGGTCCTGACCGAGGCCGCCATCGCCGGCCGCAAGGACCACCTGGTGGGCCTCAAGGAGAACGTGATCCTGGGCCACATGGTCCCGACCGGCACAGGCTTCCGCGACCACTACCGCACGCGCGTCAAGAAGAACATCGACTTCGGCGAGATCGGCAAGGGGTCGTCCCTGACGGTCGCCGCGATGGACGCGCAGATGCAGGCCCTGATGAGCGGGGACATCGACCCGCTCGTGCCGCGCGAGAGCGCGCGCCTGGGCCGCACCGGTACCGACGCCATCAAGGAGCTGGGCCTGTCCAGCAAGCCCGCCCACCACGCGGCGGACAACGAGATCGTCCCCGCCGAACGACCCGAGACGGGTGGCGCGCCCCCCGTAGATCCCTTCGATGCGGCCATGGGCTCCGGCTCATTGAGCGAGGAGTAGCCGCCACTCCCGGGAAGGGCCGGCTTGACGGCCGGCCTTCCCGGCATAGAATCCTGGCCCCTTTTTCCATACCGATGCCCACCATCAATCAGCTCGTGCGCAAAGGGCGCTCGCCGAGGCGCAAGCGCTCGAAGTCGCCCGTGCTCGAGGCCTGCCCGCAGAAGCGCGGCGTGTGCCTCCAGGTCAAGACCCAGACCCCCAAGAAGCCGAACTCGGCGCTGCGCAAGGTTGCGCGCGTTCGGCTCTCGAACGGGAAGGAGATCTCCGCCTACATCCCGGGCGAGGGGCACAACCTGCAGGAGCACTCGATCGTGCTCATCCGCGGCGGTCGGGTGCGCGACCTGCCGGGCGTGCGCTACCACATCCTGCGTGGGACGCTGGACGCCTCGGGCGTCGATGCGCGCCACAACAGTCGTTCGAAGTACGGCGCGAAGCGCCCCAAGAAGTAGGGGACCGACATGCCCCGCAACTACACGTCCACGGCTCCGCTGCTGCTGCCGGACCCGAAGTTCAAGTCGCTGTTGGCGACGAAGATCATCGACAAGCTGATGCAGGATGGGAAGAAGACCATCGCGCAGAAGCTCTTCTACGAGGCCCTCGACATGGCCTCGAAGAAGCTGCCCGACGTCCTCGACCAGAGCGAGATCTTCACCAAGGCCATCGAGAACGTGAAGCCCGCGGTCGAGGTGCGCTCCAAGCGCGTCGGCGGCGCCAACTATCAGGTTCCGCGCGAGGTCAAGAAGGCGCGCCAGCAGTCGCTGGCCATCCGCTGGCTGGTCGACAACGCGCGCAAGAAGAAGGGCAAGCGCATGGCGATCCGCCTGTCCGAGGAATTCGTGGACGCCTTCAACGGCACCGGCGCTTCGGTGGCCTGGAAGGAACAGGTCCACAAGATGGCCGAGGCCAACAAGGCCTACGCGCACTACGCCAGATAGGCCTGGCGGGCCCTGTGCCCGTCGCCCGGTTTCCTCGCGGCCCGCCTCCGGCGGGCCGCGTCGTTTGCGGAGCTCGCCGCTCTGCCAGGCCGAGCGCGGCGCCTTTTTTTTCGGAGCCTTGTTCCTCTCCTCGTGGACGGAATAGGCTCGATCTCGCGCGCGATGGGCGGCGCTTCGGTGGAGCATGAAGCCTCGGGTGCGCGTCAAGATGGGCATAGGAGTTTGCTACCCATGAAGAACCTTGCGTCCGCCCTCGTCGTGGCCCTGGCCGCGTTCACCTTGTCCGCCGACCCGCTCGCCCAGTCGGTCCGCCGCTATTCGAAGCCCCTGAGCTCCGTCTCCGTGGACCTCGCCACGGGCACGGTCACCCACGGGGCCCCGCCGAGCGCGCGCAGCGCAGGCACGATCGTCGACTTCGCCAACAACGACCTCGGCGGCTTCGTCGGCCTCGACTCCGGCAACGGCTTCTGCGAGTGGTTCGACGCGGGCGTGAAGGGCTTCGCGGGCAATCAGAGCGACCTGATGAGCGAGATCACCTTCGCCTACTGCACGTCGAAGCTCGACACGAGCGCCGGCGGGCCGGGAGGCTCGGTGAAGCTGGGCTTCTACGAGGGCTACCAGGTGGGCGGCGGGGCGGCGACGACCGCGGCGGCGGTATTCACGCTGACGGGCCTGCCCGCGAACACCGCGAGCTCGAGCTTCCTCGGCAGCTTCAACTGCTACTTCGCCTCCGTGACCTTCGGCGCGCTCGTGGCCTTCGCCGACGGTCCGATCGGCTACTCGTGGAAGTTCATCGACGTCGGCACCGACGGGATCCTCGCCGGAACCTGGCCGTTCCTGGCGTGTGTCGGGAGCTGCTCGGGCGCCACCGGAACGCTGCCGGACCGCCAGGGGATGGTCGATGCGATCGACAAGTACTGCCCACCGGGAGTGCTGCACTCGACCTTCACGTTCGGCACGACGAGCGGCAGCTTCACATCCATCTCGATGGACATCCACGAGGCCGCCGATCTCGCCGCGACGAGCGCGAGCTACAACGCGGCGACGACGCCCAATCCGGACACGCTGACTGCGAGCGCGCCGGTCGTCGGCGAGCCGTGGACCGCGACCCTCACCCGCGGCCATCGCAGCTTGCCCGGGGCCATGTTCGTCAGCGTGCGCGCGAACCGCTTGCCGCTTGCGAACGGGGTCCAGGGGCCGGCACCCCTGCCGCTCGGGGCGGGCGGACGCATCCTGATCTCCGGGCCGCAGCTCGGAATCCTGTCTGGAGTACACAACGGGATCCGCGGCACGGTGAGCACGACCCTGCCGGCCTCCTTCGAGCTCCTGGGCCTGCACTTCGCCGTCCAGGCCACGGTCTCCGCCGGGGACGCGAAGGTCAGCTCGGCCGTCGAAGGTACGGTCGGCACGTTCTGAGTTCGCGTCGCTCTCGACTAGGCTGCGCTGCGTGGAGATCCTGATCCTGCGCGATCCGCGCGAAGCCGTGGCCAAGTGCTCGCTCACGCCGCTGCGCGGCCTCGCCGGCGTGCGCTTCGTCGAGTACCGCCCCGAGCGCCGCGTGGCCGCGGGCGAGCGCGTGCTGCTGCACCCCGAGGGCGAGCTGCTCTCGCCCGCCGACCGCGGGCGCGACCTGTTGCTGATCGACTGTGCCTGGCGCCGCGTGCGGAGCCTCTTGCGCACGGTAGACGGCACGCTCCACGCGCGGCGCCTGCCGGCCTTCGCCAGCGCCTATCCGCGGCGCAGCAAGACCTTCCGCGACCCGGAGCTGGGGCTCGCCTCGGTCGAGGCGCTGTACGCGGCTTCGGTCTTGCTGGGCGCGCCGCGCCCCGAGCTGCTCGACGCCTACCGTTGGCGTGAGGCCTTCCTGGCCGCGAATCCTGAACTCGCCGCGGCGGTCGCGCGCTGAGCGGCGGGCGCGAAGCCTCCTCCGCACTCGCGAGCGGCGGCGGCATTCCTTAGTTAAGGCGCCATGCCAGCCGCCCCCACAGCGCTCGAGCGCATGCGCAACCTGGGCATCGTGGCCCACATCGACGCCGGCAAGACCACCGTCTCCGAGCGCATCCTCTATTACGGCGGCGTCGAGAACCGCATGGGCGAGGTCCACGAGGGCACGGCCACGATGGACTACCTCGAGGAGGAGCGCGCGCGCGGCATCACCATCACCGCCGCGGCCACGACCGTGCCCTGGCGTGGGCACGACCTGCACCTGATCGACACGCCCGGCCACGTCGACTTCACGGTCGAGGTCGAGCGCTGCATGCGCGTGCTCGACGGCGCCGTGCTGGTGGTCAACGGTGTGGCCGGCGTGCAGGCGCAGTCGGAGACGGTGTGGCGACAGATGAAGCGTCACGGCGTGCGTGCGCTGGCCTTCGTGAACCAGCTCGATCGGCCGGGCGCCGATTTCATGCGCTGCGTCGCCGACCTGAAGAAGCGCCTGGGGCTGCCGGCCGTGCCGGTGCAGTACCCGTTGGTACAGTCTCCTCGCGGGCAGGGGCGCGGCGGCCGCGCGGTGGTCGACCTCTTGACGCGCGAATGCCTCGAGTTCCCCGAGGCCGAGCAGGGCAAGGATCCGCGCGTGGTCCCGCTGCCGCCCGAGGTCGTCGACGAGGTGCTCGTGCTGCGCGCCGAGCTGTTCGATGTCCTCGCCGAGGAGGACGAGGAGCTGATGAACGCCGTGCTGGAGGAGCGCGAGCCACCCCTGGCCGTGCTCAAGCGCGCGCTGCGCAGGCGCGTGCTGGCCGGCACGCTAGTGCCCGTCTTCGGCGGCGCGGCGCTGCGCAACGTCGGCATCCAGCCGCTGCTCGACGCGGTGGTGGACTATCTGCCCTCGCCCGCCGACGCGCCGCCCGTGCATGGCGTGCACGCGCTCAGCGGCATCACGCTCGAGCGCCGCCCCGATCCCGCCGGCCCGGCCTGCGCGCTGGGCTTCAAGCTGGTGGCCGACGCCAACGAAGACCTGCTCTTCGCGCGCGTCTACTCGGGCACGCTCAAGCCGGGCATGAAGCTCTACAACCCGCGCGCGAAGCGCATGGAACGCATCGCGCGCGTGCTGCGCATGCACGCCGGCGAGCGCCACGCCCTGGCCGAGGCCCGTCCGGGCGAGATCGTGGCCCTGACCGGCTGCAAGTTCAGCGTCACCGGCGACACGCTGTGCGAGCACGACGAGCCCATCTTGCTGGAGCGCCCGGTGTTCCCCGAGCCGGTGCTGACGCGCGTGGTCGAGCCCGAGTCGGGCGGCGACCGCGACAAGCTGCGCGCCGCGCTGGATCGCCTGGCCTTCGAGGATCCGACCTTCACCGTGCGCGAGGACGAGGACACCGGGCAATGGCTGGTGGCCGGAATGGGGGAGCTGCACCTCGAGATCAAGGAGCACCGCCTGCGCGACGACTTCCATCTCGCGGTGCGCGCCGGCCAGCCGCGCGTGGCCTACCGCGAGGCTCTGCTCGCCAAGGCCCACGGGGCGGGGCGCGTCGACCGCGTGCTCGGCGGTGTGCACCTGTTCGGCGCGGTGGAGCTCGAGCTCGCTCCGGCCGTGGACGGGCTCGCGCGCCTCACCTGGGACGCGGACTGCAAGGTGCCGCCCGAGTTCCGCAGCGCGCTGGAGGAGGCCCTGCGCCTCGAGGCTCAATCCGGGCCGCGTTTCGGCTTCCCGCTGAGCGCGCTCACCTTCCGCCTGCATGGCGGTGAGTCGCACCCCGAGTCCGACGCCGAGGCCGGCTACGTGCAGGCCGCCAGCCAGGCCATGCGCGCGGCTCTGGCCGGGGCCGAGGTCACGCTGCTCGAGCCGGTCATGGCCTTCGAGATCGGCGCGCCGCCCGAGGCCATGAGCGCGATCATCGGCGACCTGAACGCCAAGCACGCCGAGATCCGCGACCTTGCCGCCGAGGGCGATTGGCGCACGGTGCAGGGCCGCGTGCCGCTGTTCCACGTGTTCGGCTACGCCACCACGCTGCGCTCGCTGTCCCAGGGCCGGGCCTCGTTCGCCCTCACGCCGGCCGGCTTCGCGCGCGTGCCCGAGGCCGAGCTCGGCTCGCGCGGGTTGACCTGGAGCTGAGGGAAGGACTCGGGCGCTCTCCCGGGCTCGAGTGGTACGGGCGCCAGGCAGCTCAACGCGACCTCGGGCCGCGCGGGGGGGGGACGAGAGCGGGGTCGTGTAGGGCTCGAAGACCGGGCTGTGTCCTGGTCGGAAACGTAGAAGACGCGCTCCGAGGCCGTGTCGAAGCCGAAGGGGATGCCGATGCGTCCGTGGATGGTGGTGTGATGGCGAGCCGCGGCTCGCTGCCGTCGATGCGGCGCGCGCAGCGCGGAGAACACGAACTCCTCGATGTAGGCGGCGTAGCGGCCGTCTGGGCTGAGCACGAAGCTCGCCGTCGTGCTGCCGGCGCGGTAGGCGGCGCTGAGCACGAGCGCGGGCGCGTTACCGTCGAGCCGCGCCGCATGGAGCTCGTGCGGCGAAAGACTGCCGAAGACGATCGCGGGCGAGTCGGAGCCGATGGGGGGGAGAACTGCCCGTCGTCGATCGAGGCGATCCCGAAGGGGCTCAGGCGCACGGGCGCGGCGCTGCCATCCGCCGGCACGGAATAGAGCCGGGTCGGGCCGAACCGTTCCAGCGTGAAGGCCACGCGCGTCCCGTCGGGCGTGAGGAGCCAGTCCAGCACGTCCTCGTTCGCCGGCAGCGGATCGTTGAGTCGGACGGCCGGCGCCGAGCCGTCGCTCGGGGCCGAGTAGAGCTCGACCGTGTCGGCGCTGTCCTGGGTGGCGAGGTACAGCACACGCGCGCCGTCGGCGCCGAAGCAGGGGAGAGATGCGCGCGCGATCACGCCCGCGAGTGCGCCGTTCAGCTTCACCGCGGCCGTCGAGCGGCACGCCGTACAGCTCCTGCAGGCCGTTCCGCTCCTGGTCGGCGAGGTTGGCCACGCGCCGGCCGTCCGCACTGGCGAAGGCGCGCTCCACGTCGCCGCTGCACCAGGTTGCCGCTGAGCTTGCGCGCCGGTGTGCTGCCGTCGAACGGCACGCCGAACAACTCGACCAAGCCGCCGCGCTCGTGGTCGGAGAGATGCAGCACTCGCTTCCCGGCGAGGCACAAGCTGTCGATGCTCTCGCTGGCGGCGAGCGGGGGGGAGAGCTCGATCGCCGGGCCGCCCTCGAGCGTTGCGGAGAGCAGGCGCCGTGAGGTGCTGTTCCAGTCGAGGAAGAGGACGCGCGACGAGTCGGGCGCGATCACGGCCGTGCCCCGCTCGCTCGAGGCCGGCCCGCCGCCGAGCAGCTTCGGCGCGGCCTCCTTCGTCAGCGCCGCCGCATAGAGCCCGATGCGCGAGCCACTCTCGCTCTCGAATACGGGGTGCAGGCAGTCAGGGCCGAGCTGGCGGCGCAGGATCGGCTCGTCGGCCGGGCGCAGACCCGAGACGCGCACCGGCCCGCTCCGCCCGCTCGAAGCTGCGGAGCGCTGCGATCGAGCATCACCACGGAGAGCCCGTTGTTCGCGAACGAGTCCTGGAGCACCGAGACCACCGCCGCGGGGCTGTCCGGCGTGAAAGCAATCTCCTGGACGCCGACGTCGAAAGCCCCCCGGTGCGACCGGCGGGGACGAGCCGTCGAGCGCCGCGCGCCAGAGCTTCTGCTCTGCGTAGAGTAGGCACCAGGTGCCGTCGGGGCTGAGGGCGTAGGCGCCGACCGTGCTAGGGAAGTTGGACAGCCACTGGGCGTGAGCGGGGGATTGAGCCTGCGGGCGGGCAGGCCTCCGGCGATCGGGTGTTCTGGACGGCTAGGACCCCAAGAAGGCAACGAGGCAAGTGGACATCGCAAGGAACTCCCTCCATCTGGATCCAGCACTACCGCTCAGACCGCACCAGTCCAGCAGGCCGTTGAGAAAGCCCCTGCTGTGGCTTCGCGCGCTTCGCCGACGCGTCGTCACGCCGTGCTCAGCGGCTAGGAGGCCGCCTCCGCCGTCGCTCCGTCGCGTTCCTAGCCCTGGCGAAGCGCGCCTTGCCTTGCTACGAGACTTCCTCACTGGCCTGCAAGCCGTGGGCGCCACGACGGGGCCGGGGCGAGGGAGATCGCGCGTTGTTGGGCCCCGACCATTGACCCGCCCCTGGGGAGCAGATATCTTCCTCGCCCCTTTCCTCCGGAACCCTTGCGCACGTTCGTGTGGTCGGGCCGGGAGGGGACAGACCGCACATGAGCGACTCCAAAATCCAAATCCGCATGGAGGCCTACGACCACGAGGCCCTGGACCAATCCGCCGTCGACATCGTCGAGACGGCGAAGAGGACCGGGGCGCGCGTCGCAGGGCCGATCCCGCTGCCGACGCGGATCGAGCGCTACACGGTGCTCCGCTCTCCGTTCATCGACAAGAAGTCGCGTGAGCAATTCGAGATCCGGACGCACAAGCGGCTGATCTACATCTCCGAGCCCACCGGCCAGACGGTCGACGCTCTGAGCAGCCTCAACATGCCCGCTGGCGTGGACATCCGCATCAAGGCCTGAGCCTAGAGCGCGGTCCCGGCGCGTCCGGGGTTGCGTGGGAACGAGTCCACTCCGAGCCGGGGGAAGACACCTCGGCAAGCTCTTCACAACTCCACCTCACCCATTCACGCCGCGTGGCCAGGCGTTGGTCTTCACCTCTCCTCGAAGGCGAAGACCCTGGTCGAACCGGCGGGTGACCAACGTTCTCGAGGACTCATGACGCTGATCCTAGGACGCAAGCAAGGGATGACGCACGTCTTCCGCGAAGACGGCACCCTCCTCGGGGTGACCGTAGTTTCTGCGGGTCCGTGCATCGTCACCCAGGTGCGCACGAGCGAGCGAGACGGCTATGACGCCGTTCAGCTCGGCTACGGCGACACCACCGACAAGCGCACGACTCAACCGCTGCGCGGCCACTTCCACAAAGTGGGCTGCGCGCCGAAGAAGTTCGTGCGCGAGGAGCGCCTCTACGCTCCCGCCACGGCCAAGCCAGGCGACACCGTCTCGGTCACCGTCTTCACCGCCGGCGACCTGGTCGACGTCATCGGTACGACCAAGGGCCGCGGCTTCTCCGGCACGATCAAGCGCCACGGTTTTCAGCGCGGTCCCGAGACGCACGGCTCAATGAACGTGCGCCAGCCCGGCTCGATCTCCTCGAAGCGCATCGGCAAGGTCGCCCCGGGCAAGCGCATGTCCGGCCACTACGGTCATACGCGCCAGACGACCAAGAACCTCGAGGTCGTGCGCGTCGACGCCGAGCGCAACCTGCTGTTCCTGCGCGGCGCGGTGCCCGGTCCGAACGGCGGCTACGTCGAGGTGCAGACGGCCAAGACCGGCGTGAAGAAGACGCCGCAGGTCATCGCCTCCAAGGGCGCGGCCAAGAAGGACAAGAAGTAGGACGCCATGCAAGTCAAGAGCTACAAGGCCGGCAACGTCGGCCAGGTGGAGATCGACGAGCGTCCGCTGCACGACAAGCTCGGCAAGGCGCGCGTCCTGTATCGCACCCTCAAGGATGCGATCGTCATGCACCAGGCGAACCAGCGCCAAGGGGACGCTTACACCCGCGGCCGCGACGAGGTCAAGGGCTCCAACAAGAAGCCCTGGAAGCAGAAGCACACCGGCCGTGCGCGCGCCGGCGACCGCAAGTCGCCGATCTGGCGCGGGGGCGGCACGGTGTTCGGCCCGAAGACGCGCGAGTGGAGCTACCACATGCCGGCCAAGGCCAAGCGTGTGGCTACACGCACGGCGCTGTTCGGCAAGCTGCGCGACGGCGAGGTCGTGATCGCCGACCTGGGCACCTTCGCCAAGCCCTCGGCCAAGGGTGCGCGCAAGATCCTCGCCGACCTCGGCACGCCGCGCCGCGCGTTGCTGGTGATCGAGAAGCACGACGACGGGCTGTGGAAGTCGTTCCGCAACTTCCCCGGCGTGAAGGTGCGCACGGCCGACGAGGTGTGCGCTCACGACCTGGTCGCCGCCTCGCTGGTGATCGCCCAGTCCGCAGCCATGGACAAGCTCACCGCGCGCGTGGGCCAGAAGGCAGGTGACGCGTGACGACCCTCGAAAAGAGCTACCAGCTCATCCAGCGTCCACTGGTCACCGAGAAGGCGACCGATGACACGGGCAAGCGCAACGCCTACGCCTTTCGCGTGCCGCGCAGTGCCAACAAGATCGAGATCCGCCAGGCCGTCCAGCACCTCTTCAACGTGAAGGTGAAGAGCGTCAACACGCTGACGGTGAAGAGCAAGTGGAAGATCCGCGGCCGCTCGATCGGCCGCACGCAAGAGTGGAAGAAGGCCATGGTCGTGCTCCAGGAGGGGCAGACCATCGACGTCCTCTGACGCCTCCCGAGCACCCCGAACCATGGGTATCAAGACCTACCGACCGACCTCCGCAGGGCGCCGCCACGGCAGCGTACTCGACTACTCGGAGATCACGCGCCGCAAGCCTGAGCGTTCGCTGCTCGAGCCCGTGCGCAAGAGCGGCGGCCGCAACAACGTCGGGCGCATCACCGCGCGCCACCGTGGCGGCGGCAACAAGCGCCACTACCGCAAGATCGACTTCAAGCGCGACAAGGACGGCATCCCCGGCAAGGTGCAGTCGGTCGAGTACGATCCCAACCGCTCCGCGAACATCGCGCTGATCGCCTACAAGGATGGCGAGAAGCGCTACATCATCGCGCCGCTGGATCTCAAGGTCGGGCAGACGATCCTTTCCGGCCCGGGTGCCGAGCCGCTGCCCGGCAACACTCTCAAGCTCGGTCAGATCCCGACCGGGCTGATGATCCACAACATCGAGATGCGCCCCGGTCGCGGCGGCCAGGTGTGCCGCACGGCCGGCAGCTATGGCCAGCTGCAGGCGCGCGAGGGCGAGCATTGCGTGGTGATGATGCCCTCCGGCGAGCTGCGCAAGATCCACGTCGAGTGCCGGGCGACCATCGGTCGCATGGGCAACACCGACCACCAGAACGTGAGCGTGGGCAAGGCCGGTCGCAACCGTCACCGTGGTTGGCGCCCCTATGTCCGCGGCACGACCATGAACCCGGTCGACCACCCGCACGGTGGCGGCGAGGGTCGCACCAAGGGTGGTCGCCACCCCGTATCGCCGACCGGCGTCCTCGCCAAGGGCGGCAAGACGCGCAATCCGCGCAAACCCTCCAACCGCTTCATCCTGCGCCGCAGGGCGCCCGGCAAGCACTACCAGTCGTCGTGAGCTGAAACATGGGGCGTAGCGTAAAAAAGGGGCCGTATGTCGACCCCAAGCTGCAGAGGCGCATCACGCGCGGCGAAGGCAAGTCGAGCCCGATCAAAACCTGGTCGCGGCGCTCAACGATCACGCCAGAGTTCATCGGGCTGTCGTTTGGCGTGCACAACGGGCGCCAACACCTGAAGGTCTTCGTCACCGAGGACATGGTCGGCCACAAGCTCGGTGAGTTCGCGCACACGCGCGTCTTCCGTGGCCACACCAACAAGAAGGAAGCCGAGAAGAAGGGCGACGCGCCGTCCGAATGAGCACTTTCATCGCCCGCCACCGATTCGCGCGGATGCCCGCGCGCAAGGCCCGCCTGGCCGCCGACCTCATCCGCGGTCGCGGCGTGAACGAGGCCATGGAGCTCTTGTCCTTCTCGCCGCGTCGCGCGGCGGTCTTCTACCTGAAGGTGCTGAAGTCCGCCGTGGCCAACGCCAGCCAGGACGAAAACGTCGACGTCAACAAGCTCGTCGTCACCGACGCGCGCGCGGACGACGGACCGCTGCTGCAGCACCGCCTGCGCTGGCGACCGGGTCCCCAGGGCCGCGCGATGCCCGTGCGCAAGCGCACCAGTCACCTGACCGTGGTCGTCGCCGAACGGGCGCTCTGACCGAGGAGCACAGGACACACATGGGACAAAAGGTTCATCCCTCGGGCTTCCGCCTGGCAGTCATCGAGCCCTGGCGCTCGCGCTGGTACGCCAACAAGAAGAACTTCGGCCGCTTGCTGGTCGAGGACGACCACATCCGCAAGTACATCTACAAGGAATTCAAGTCCGCTGGCGTGCCGCGCATCGAGATCGCGCGCACGGGCGAAGCGGTAGAGATCATCGTGCACACGGCGCGTCCGGGCGTGCTCGTCGGGCGCAAGGGCGTGCGCGTCGATCAGCTCAAGAAGAGCCTGCAGGAGATCACCGGGATGACCTGCCACCTGACGGTGCGCGAGATCAAGCGCCCCGAGTTGGAGGCGACCCTGGTGGCCGAGGTGGTGGCCGAG
Organism: Planctomycetota bacterium; assembly: GCA_009691855.1. Taxonomy (GTDB): domain Bacteria; phylum Planctomycetota; class UBA1135; order UBA1135; genus JABFRZ01. The sequence continues at coordinate 85,579 of SIAI01000008.1, forward strand.
GCGCTGGAGAAGCGCATGGCCTTCCGCCGCGCCATGAAGAAGGCCATCCAGACCACGATCCAGGCCGGCGCCAAGGGCGTGAAGGTCGAGATCAACGGTCGCGTGGGCGGCTCGGAGATGTCGCGCCAGGCCAAGGAGCGCGAAGGGCGCGTACCGCTCTCGACGCTGCGCGCCAACGTCGACTACGGCACCGCCGAAGCGCACACCACCTGGGGTGTGATCGGCGTCAAGGTGTGGATCTACAAGGGCGACCTCGAGCCGGGCGAGAAGGTCGACTGGCGCGGCCAAGGTGAGGGTCAGCGCTCGCGCACTCCCCGTCGCGCAGCCCCCGAACGGCGTCCCGCCCAAGCATAGGAGCCTTCCATGTCGTCCCTGATGCCCAAGCGGACCAAGTTCCGCAAACAACACCGCGGCCGGCTGAACGGCATGGCCACGCGTGGCAATACCGTGGCCTACGGCGACTTCGGCCTGCAGTCCCTGGACTGGGGCTGGATCACCGGTCGGCAGCTGGAAGCCGCGCGCGTCGCGGCCAACCGCGCCGCCGGTGGCCAGGGCAAGGTCTACATCCGCGTCTTCCCGCACCAGTCCGTGTCCGGCAAGCCGGCCGAGACGCGCATGGGTGGCGGCAAGGGCGACGTCGAGTACTGGACCGCGGCGGTCAAGCCCGGGACGGTGCTGTTCGAGATAGGCGGCGTGCCCGAGGACAAGGCCAAGCTGGCCTTCAAGCGCGCCGCGCACAAAGTGCCTGTCAAGGTCAAGATGATCCGTCGCCTGCCCAGCACGTGAGAAAGAGCACGCCGTGAAGATCGAAGAGGTCAAGAGCAAGACGGACACCGAGCTCACCTACGAGCTCGAGAAGATGAAGAAGGAGCTGTTCGAGCTCCGCTTCAAGTCACGCACCGCGGGCACGGCCAATCCGGCCCGCATGCGCGTCCTGAAGCGCGCGATCGCGCGCGTTCACACGGTGCGGAAAGAGCGCGCCAAAGTGGCCCAGGCCACGGTTTAGGACCCCATGACCACCACTACCCGCCATTCGCGCCGCGAGATGATCGGCATCGTCCTCAGCGCCAAGACGCAGAAGACGATCACCGTCGAAGTCGAGCGCACGTTCAAGCACCCCAAGTACGGCAAGTTCCTGCGCCGCCGAAAGCGCTACATGGCGCACGACGAGCAGAGCAGCGCGCGCGCCGGTGACACGGTCGAGATCACCTCGACCCGCCCGATGTCCAAGCGCAAGCGCTGGCGCCTGCTGCGCGTCGTCACGCGCTCCGAGATCGTGAGTGGCAGAGTCGCCGACGACACGGCCGAGATCATGGCCGACCTGACGGGCAAGACCACCGAGGCCTCGCGATGATCCAGCAGCAGACGATGCTCGACGTCGCCGACAACACCGGCGCGAAGCGCGTGATGTGCATCAAGGTTCTGGGCGGCACGCGACGCCGTTACGCGGGCCTGGGCGACATCATCGTGGCCTCGGTCAAGAAGGCCATGCCGTCTTCGGACGTGAAGCAGGGAGCGGTGGTCAAGGGCGTGATCGTGCGCACCAGCAAGAACACGCGCCGCGGCGATGGCTCCTACGTGCGCTTCGACCACAATGCGATGGTCATCATCGACGACGAGGGCAACCCCAAGGGCACGCGCATCTTCGGCGCGGTGGCCCGCGAGCTGCGTGAGCGCAACTTCATGAAGATCATCTCGCTCGCTCAGGAGGTGGTGTGATGCACGTCAAGAAGGGCGAGACGGTGATCGTGATCGCCGGCAACGACAAGGGCAAGGTGGGCGAGATCAGCGACGTCTATCGCGACGCGGGCCGCCTGACCGTCAAGGGCGTGAACCTGCGCTGGAAGCACAAGCGTCCGTCGCAACAGAACCCCAAGGGCGAGCGCGTCCAGCAGGAGTGCTCGATCCACCACAGCAACGTGATGCTGTACGACGCGGAGCTCAAGAAGGGCGTGCGCAAGCGCAAGGCGGAGAGCAAGCGATGAGCAGCGAAGAGAAAAAGGACGCCCCCCAGGCCGCCGCTCCCGCCGAGGGCGAGGCGCAGGCCGAGGGCAAGGGCGCCAAAGGCAAGGGCGGCAAGGGCCGCAAGAAGGAACGGGCCGCCGCCCAGACCGGCGCGGCCGAGGCTCCGCGTGTGCCGCCGCGTGTGCGCGAGCGCTACCGCGCCGAAGTGCGTCCCGCGCTGATGAAGCAGTTCGGGATCCAGAACCCGATGGCCGTGCCGGGCCTGAAGAAGATCGTGATCAACATGGGCTGCAAGGGCGCGGTCGAGACCAAGGCGCGCATCGACGCCGCGGTGCGCGATCTGGCCGTGATCTCCGGGCAGAAGCCCACCGTGCGCAAGGCGCGAACCTCGATCGCCAGCTTCAAGCTGCGCCAGGGCATGCCCATCGGTGTGGCCGTGACGCTGCGCGGTACGCGCATGTGGGAGTTCGCCGATCGCCTGATCTCGGTCGTGCTGCCGCGTATCCGCGACTTCCGCGGCCTGAAAACCAAGCTCGATGGTCGCGGCAACTACACGCTCGGCCTGTCCGAGCAGTCGGTATTCCCCGAGGTCGACTTCGACAAGATCGAATATGTGCAGGGCATGGACGTGACCTTCGTCACCAGCGCGCCCAGCGATGAGCAGGGGTTCTTCCTGCTCAAGCAACTCGGCATCCCCTTCAAGACGGACGAGAAAGACTAGGGCGAGCGATGGCCAAGAAGTGTCTGGTGATCAAGGCGAAGCTGCCGCCCAAGTTCAAGTCGCGCGTCGTGCGCCGCTGCAATCTGTGCGGCCGCCCGCGCGCCATCTATCGCAAGTTCGGCATCTGCCGCATCTGTCTGCGGCGCAAGGCCCTGCTCGGGGAGATCCCCGGCATGCGCAAGGCTTCCTGGTAGGAGCGCGAAATCCAATGACGATGACCGATCCCGTGGCCGACCTCCTGACACGCGTGCGCAACGCCAATCGGCGTCACGCCAAGAGCGTCTGCATGCCGGCTTCGAAGCTCAAGGTGCGCATCGCCCAGGTGCTGCAGGAAGAGGGCTACATCCGTTCGTATCGGGTCGAGCCCAAGACGCCGCAGAGCGACCTGGTGCTGGACCTCAAGTACGGCCCGGATGGCGAGTTCGTGATCCGCGAGATCAAACGCATCAGCAAGCCCGGGTGCCGCGTGTACTCGAGCACCAAGACCCTGCCGCGCGTGCTGCGCGGCCAGGGCATCTACGTTCTCTCGACGCCCAAGGGCGTTCTGTCCGACCGCGCCGCCCGCAAGGAGAACGTGGGCGGCGAAGTCCTGTGCCAGGTCTACTAGGAGCCCCCATGTCCCGCATCGGAAGGCTGCCCGTCGCGATCCCCAGCGGGGTCACCGTCGAGGAGCAGAACCACAAGCTCACCGTGAAGGGCCCCAAGGGGGTGCTCGCGATCGAGCTGCGCCCGGAGATCGACGTCAAGATCGAGAAGGCTCAGCTGCTGGTGCAGCCCAATACCGCGGACACGCGCCACGTGCGCGCCTTCCACGGTATGACGCGCGCCATCCTCAGCAACATGATGAAGGGCGTGACCCAGGGCTACTCGCGCAACCTGGAGATCATCGGCGTCGGCTGGAACGCCGCCGTGCAGGGCAAGAAGCTCGTGCTCTCGGTCGGGTACTGCAACCCGGTCGAGCTGCCGATCCCCGAGGGCCTGACGGTCGAGGCTCCCAAGCCGACCAACATCAGCATCAAGGGTGCCGACAAGCAGCTCGTCGGGCAGTTCGCCGCGGCGGTGCGCTCGCAGCGGCCGCCGGAACCGTACAAGGGCAAGGGCGTGCGCTACGAGGGCGAATACGTGCGCAAGAAGCAGGGCAAGAGCTTCGGAAGCTAAGCGATGAAGACCAAACTCGAGAAGCGTCAGCGCCGCAAGTATCACGTGCGCAACCGCCTGATGCGCGATGGCGCGCAGGTGCGCCTGACCGTGTCGCGCTCGTCCAAGCACATCTTCGCCCAGGTCGTGGACGTCAGCGGCCGCACGCTGTGCGGCGTCGGTACCACCAAGAAGGCCTTGGCCACGGAGTTCACGGGCAAGACCAAGACCGAGCGCGCCGCGCTGGTCGGCAAGGAGATCGCCCGCCTGGCCAAGGAGAAGGGCGTCGAGACGGTCGTCTTCGACCGCGGCAGCCACAAGTTCCACGGACGGGTGAAGGCGCTGGCCGATGCGGCCCGGGCCGAGGGCCTCAAGTTCTAGAGAGCACAGCCACGCGATGAAGACCAAGTTCGACTATCTCGATACGACCGAGGCCTCGCAGCTCGAAGGGCTGAGCGAGGTGCTCATCCAGGTCAACCGCTCGGCCGCCGTGGTCAAGGGTGGGCGCCGCTTCTCCTTCGCCGCGCTGACCGTTTCCGGCAACCGCGCCGGCGTCGTTGGCCAGGGCTTCGGCAAGGCGCGCCAGGTTCCCAACGCGATCGAGAAGGCCACCAAGGACACGCGCAAGCACATGATCCGCGTGCCGCTCACCTTCGACGGCACGATTCCGCACGAGGTCAATGGCCGTTACTGCGGCTCGATGGTGCGTCTCATCCCCGCCGCGCCCGGCACGGGCGTGATCGCCGGCTCGGCCGTGCGCGCCGTGTGCGAGATGGCCGGCGTCAAGAACATCCTCAGCAAGGCCTACGGTTCGACCAACCCGGTCAACGTCGTCAAGGCCACCTTCCATGCGCTCACGCAGCTGCGCACGAGGGAACAGGTCGCCGCCCTGCGTGGCGTCGAGATCGGCTAATCATGGACCTGAAGACCGTAACGGCTAAGGGCACCAAGCTCCTGAACGTCTTCCGCGTCGGGCGCGGGATCGGCAGCGGCTTGGGCAAGACTTGCGGGCGCGGACACAAGGGCTGGGGCCAGCGCTCCGGCTCCTACCGTCGTCCGGGCTACGAGGGCGGCCAGATGCCCATCTACCGGCGCGTGCCGAAGCGCGGCTTCACCAACGCGCGCTTCCGCACCGAGTACACGATCATCAACGTTGGCGCACTCGAGTTCTTCGACAGCGGCGCGGTGGTCGACCTCGGCGCCGTGCTCGAGAAGGGCCTGGTGAGCCTGAACGTGCCGCTGCTCAAGGTCCTGGGCGATGGCCCGCTGACCAAGGCCCTCACGGTCCGCGCGCAGAAGTTCTCCAAGAGCGCGATCGAGAAGATCACGGCCGCAGGCGGCCGGGTGGTCGTGCTCGACGCCCGTGGCCGTGAAGTGGCCGAAGGCGCAAACGAGGGCGCGAAGGAGTAGGGGCGAGCCCACCCCGGTGAACAGGTGAACCAGCTCCTCCAACTGCTGAAGATCCCCGAGACGCGTCAGCGCATCATGCTGACGCTCGGGCTCCTGTTCGTTTACCGACTCGGCTTCCACGTGCCCGTGCCGGGACTCTCGGCCAGCTTCCTGCGCGAGCAGGCCCAAGGCAGCACGGTGTTCGGCCTGATGTCTGCCTTCACCGGCGGCTCGATCGGCAACACGGTGATCTTCGCCCTGGGCATCATGCCCTACATCTCGGCCTCGATCATCTTCTCGGTGCTGGCCAAGGTCTCACCGCAGATCGAAGCCATCCAGAAGGAAGGCGCGGCCGGGCAGAAGAAGATCAACGAGTGGACGCGCCTGGTCACCGTGCCGATCGCGCTGGTGCAGTCGACCTTCATCTGGTTCGGCGTGTTCCTCAACATGCCGGGGGCACTGGCAAGCGAGCCCTCGGTGGGCATGGCGCTGGTCGTGATCCTGGCCCTGACGGCGGGGTCGATGTTCGCCATGTGGCTGGGCGAGCTGATCACGGAGCACGGTCTCGGCAACGGCTCCTCGCTGATCATCATGGCCGGCATCATCGCGCAGATGCCCGGCAGCATGAAGAGCATCCTCAGCCAGCAGGACGAGCCCTACAACGCCATCCTCACGCTGATGGGGATCTGGTTCACGATCGTGCTGGTGGTCGTGTTCGTGCAAAAGGGCGAGCGCCGCGTGCCGATCCAATACGCGCGCCTGGCGCGCGGGCGCCGCGTGTATGGCGGTCAGCGCCACTACCTGCCGCTCAAGATCAACATGGCCGGCGTGATGCCGATCATTTTTGCCTCGGCCATCTTCATCATCCCCGGCGTGCTCTTCCGCGTGATGGGACTCGATCGCGTGGCCGCGGTCTTCAACGACTCGGTCGGCTTCGTGCACGTCTCGCTGTATGTGGTGCTGGTGTTCTTCTTCTGCTTCTTCTGGAACAACCTGATGTTCCGGCCGGAGGAGATCGCCGACAACCTGCGCGAGCACGGCTCGTTCATCCCTGGCATCCGCCCGGGGGCGAAGACGGCCGCGTACCTCAAGGACATCCTCACACGCATCACCCTGGCGGGGGCCGTGTTCCTGGCCTTCCTGGCGGTGCTGCCCAACTTCATCACCGGCAACATCCCGGGCCTCTCGGGACGCCTGGCCTACTTCCTCGGTGGCACCTCGGTGCTGATCGTGGTGGGCGTGGCCATGGACCTCGTCGACCGCCTCAACGCGCAGCTCGTGATGCGCAACTACGAGGGCTTCGTCAAGGGCAAGGGCACCGGCGGCGTGGGCGGTCTCGGCGGCGGAGCCGGTTGGGCGCGCAAGAGCTGAACCATGGCGCGCATCGTGATCCTCCTCGGCGCTCCCGGAGCGGGCAAGGGCACTCAGGCCGCGCGCCTGAGCAAGGCCCGTTCGCTGCCGCACGTGTCGACCGGGGATCTCTTGCGCGACCACAAGGCGCGCGGGACGCCGCTCGGCCAGCAAGCCAAGGTCGTCATGGACAAGGGCGGGCTGGTTTCGGACGCGCTGGTGCTGGACATGTTGGCCGAGCGCGTGGCGGCCGCGGATTGCCGCGAGGGCTACGTGCTCGACGGCTTCCCGCGCACGGACGTCCAGGCGCGCGCGCTCGAGCAACGACTGAAGCCCACCGACCAAGTTCTGGTGTTCGAGCTCAAGGTTGCGGACGAGAGCATCGTCGCGCGCGCCGCGGGCCGCCTGGCCTGCCGCGGCTGTGCCAGCACCTACAACCTCAACGGCGCTGCGCCGCGCAAGGCGGGCGTGTGTGACGCCTGTGGCGGCGAACTCTACCGGCGCAGCGATGACGAGCCGGCGGTGGTGCGCGAGCGCCTGCGCGTCTATCACGAGAAGACGGCGCCGCTGGTGAACTTCTACCGGGAGCGCGGGCTCCTGGCTTCGCTCGATGGCGAGCAGACCCCTGACGCGGTGTTCGGCCGGCTCGACGGCCTGATCCCCGGGAAGGTCAAGCACTAGCCATGGCGAAGGAAGAACCGATCACCGTCGAGGCGATAGTCACCGAGGCGCTGCCCAACGCGCGCTTCCGCGCCAAGCTCGAGTCTGGCCACAAGATCCTGGCGCACGTCAGCGGCAAGATGCGCATGCACTACATCCGCATCCTGCCCGGCGACAAGATCACGGTGGAGATGTCTCCCTACGATTTGACCAAAGGCCGCATCGTCTATCGCGGCGATCGCAGAAAGAACTAGGAACGCCACAATGAAAGTCCGCAGCAGCGTGCGCCGCATCTGCATGCAGTGCAAGGTCGTCAAGCGCCGTGGCGTGGTGCGAGTGATCTGCAAGGCCGATCCGACCCACAAGCAACGTCAAGGAAGCTAGCCCATGGCCCGCGTCATCGGTGTCGACATCCCCAACAACAAGCGCCTCGAGATCGCGCTCACCTACATCTACGGAGTGGGGCGTCCGACCTCGGCCCGGGTCTGCGAAGAGCTCGAGCTCGACCCCGGCCTGAAGGCCGGCGACCTGACCGAGGAACAGGCCACGCTGATCGCCAACCACCTGCAGAAGAACTACGCGGTCGAGGGCACGCTGCGGCGCGGTATCGCCGGCAACATCAGCCGCCTGCGCGACATCGGCTGCTACCGCGGAGCGCGCCACCGCCGCGGGTTGCCCGTGCGCGGTCAGCGCACGCGCACCAATGCGCGCACGCGCAAGGGACCGAAGAAGACTGTGGCCGGGAAGAAGTCCGTGAAGGGGATGAAGTAGCCTGCGGGCTGGAGTGTCATGACCAAAGCAGTCACCAAGAAGAAGATCAAGCGCAACGTCGCCCGTGGGATCGTCCACGTGAAGGCGACGTTCAACAACACCCACGTCACGATCACGACCAAGAACGGCGAGACGATCTCGTGGGGCGCGGCCGGGACAGTGGGTTTCAAGGGCACGCGCAAGAGCACGCCCTACGCCGCCCAGCGCGCTGCCGAGCAGGCCGCCACCGCGGCCATGCGTCACGGCATGCGCGAGGTCGACGTGCTGGTCAAGGGCGTGGGCTCGGGCCGCGAGTCGGCCGTGCGCGCCTTGGCCAACACCGGGTTGCGCGTGATCTCGATCCAAGACGTCACCCCGCTGCCGCACAACGGCTGCCGCGCTCGCAAGCGCCGGCGCGTGTAGGAGACAACGGAGAACCGAACATGGCTCGATACGTCGACAACAAGTGCAAGCTGTGCCGCCGGGAGGGGATGAAACTCTTCCTCAAGGGCCAGCGTTGCTTCACCGACAAATGCGCCCTCTCGCGCCGCGACTACCCGCCCGGCGTGCATGCCCAGCGGCGCTCGAAGGTCTCGGACTACGGGCTGCACCACCGTGAGAAGCAGAAACTGAAGCGCATCTACGGCGTGCTGGAGCGGCAATTCCGCTGCTACATCGCCGAGGCCGAGCGCACTCCGGGCAACACGGGCGAGACGCTGCTGGCGTTGCTCGAGCGCCGGCTCGACAACGTGGTCCTGGCCAGCGGCTTCGCGCTGTCCCGCAACCACGCGCGGCAGATGATCAACCACGGCCACTTCAAGGTGAACAGCCGGCGAGTCGACGTGGCCTCCTACACCGTGCGTCCCGGGGACAAGGTCAGCGTGCGCGAGCACCCCAAGACCAAGAAGATGGTCACCGAGGCCGTGGAAGTGAACAAGTCGCAGGTCGTGCCCGACTGGTTGTCGGTCAAGGGCGAGCTGCTCGAGACGGAGGTCATGGCCATGCCGCGCCGCGACCACGTCCCGCACCCGATCCAAGAACAGCTCATCATCGAGCTCTGCTCGAAGTAGCGAGAACAGGGAGAAACAACATGCGGATCCGTTGGCGCAATTTTGAGCTGCCGAGCAAGGTCACCCCCGACCCCGAGACCCAGACGAGCGAGTATGGTCGCTTCATGGTCGAGCCTTTCGAGCGTGGCTTCGGCCACACGATCGGCAATGGCCTGCGGCGCGTGCTGCTCTCGTCCATCGAGGGCACGGCCGTCACGGCGGTGCGCATCGAGGGCGCGGACCACGAGTTCGCCTCCTTGGAGGGCGTGTACGAGGACGTCACCGACATCATCCTCAACATCAAACGCCTGCGTATCCGCCACCTGGGGACGGAGCGCATCACCTGCCGTATCCAGAAGAAGGGCAAGGGCCCGGTCACGGGTGGCGACGTCGAGTGCCCGGGTGACACCGATGTCGTGAACAAGGACTTGGTGATCGCCAACCTGACGCTCGACCGCGCGCTCAACATCGAGCTGGAGGTCTCCAAGGGACGCGGCTACGTGCCGGCCGACGAGAACCGCTCGGAGTGGCACCAGGTCGGTACGATCCCGATCGACGCGATCTACTCGCCCGTGCACCGCGTGCGCTACGCCGTCGAGGCCACGCGCGTGGGCAAGTTCACGAACTACGACCGGCTGGTTCTGGAGGTCTGGACCGACGGCACGATCTCGCCGCAGCTGGCGCTGGTCGAGTCGGCCAAGATCTACCGCAAGCACCTGAACCCGTTCGTGCTGCTGGATCCGAGCTTCGGCGCCACGCCCATGGCCGGTGACCCGGGCCGTTCCGAGTTCAACCAGAAGAACCGTCAGTCGGACGAGCTCAAGAAGATGCTCGACCGTCCGATCGCGGAGCTGGAGCTCTCGGTGCGCGCACGCAACTGCCTGGACAGTGCCAACCTCCAGACGCTCAAGGATCTGGTGATCATGAGCGAGGCCGAGGTCATGAAGCTCAAGAACTTGGGCAAGACCAGCCTGACCGAGATCAAGAACCGTCTGGCCGAGAAGGGTCTCTCCCTCGGCATGTCCGTGCCCCAGTAGGTCTCCCATGCGGCATCGTAAAGCAGGCAAGAAGCTCGGTCGCACGAGCGCCCACCGCGCGGCCATGGCGCGCAACCTGGCCATCGCGCTGATCGAGCACGAGCGGATCGTTACCACGTTGCCGAAGGCCAAGAACGTCAAGCCGTTCGTCGAGAAGCTGGTCACGCTCTCCAAGGAGCCGACCATGCACAACCGTCGCCGGGCCTTCGCCGAGGTGCGCAGCAAGTCGGCCACGACCAAGTTGTTCAAGGTGCTCGGGCCGCGCTTCCTGGCGCGCAAGGGCGGCTATTGCCGCATCCTGAAACTCAGCAAGAACCGCCTGGGCGACAACGGCGAGCGCGCGATCCTGGAGTTCGTCGAGCGCACGCCCAAGGAAGAGGCCCCGGCCGAGGCCTAGGCCACCTGCGCGGCGTCGTGCCGGGCGAGGTACTGCAGCACACGGAGCACGCCGCCCAGCGGCGTGCTCCGTGTGCTTTCAGATCCGCGCCAGCTTGGTGCGTCCCGCGCCCAGCAGGCCTTCGATGCCCTTGGCCAGCTCGGTCGAGATGCGCACGTTGTGACGCTCGCTCGAGCGCACGCGGCGCAGGCGCCCGTCACCGCCCTCGACCTCGAAGTACAGGCGGTTCGCGCCGCGGTGCGTGCCCACCAGGCTGGAGAGCTGCACCAGTTTCTCGTCGTCCGCGGGCTGCAGGCGGATGATCAGCCCGCCCTTGAACTGCTTGAGCGCGTCCTCGAGCTGCAGGATCTCGTCCAGCAGCATGCCGATGGTGCCGCTGGCCTCCTCGCCCGTGCGCTCCTCGAGCTTGCCGCGGCAGATGACCACCGAGTCCTCGACCAGCAGGCTCTTGAACTTCTCGTAGGTGCGCGGGAAACAGGTGACGTTCACGCCGCCCTGCATGTCCTCCAGGCGGAAGCGCGCCATTCTCTTGCCGGCCTTGGTCATGCTCTCCTTGAAGGCCACGATCAGGCCGGCCAGGGTGAGCTCGGTGCCGCCCGGCAAGGCCTGCAGGTCGCGCGTGTTGGTGCTCGAGAGCAGCGCGAACAACCCCGCGCGGTCCTCCAGCGGGTGGCCCGAGAGGTAGAAGCCCAGCACCTCGTACTCGGCCTTGAGCGTCTCGGCCCGTGAGAAGGCGCGGGCGCCGTCGATGGCCGCTCCGGCCGCGCTCTCGCTCTCGTCGGCGCCGCCGAACAGCGAGGCCTGGCCGGCCTTGCGGTCGTTGGCCGTGCGCACGCCCTCGGCCATGGCCAGCTCCAGCGCGGCCAGGACCGCGCCGCGATTGTGGCCGCCGGCATCGAACGAGCCGGCCTTGATCAGCGCCTCCCAGGTGAGCTTGGTCACGAGCGCGGGGTCGGCCTCGGCGCACAGCGCGTGCAGGCCGGGGCTGGCCTGGCGCTGGCGCAAGCGCTCACGTGCCGCGCTCACGCCCTCGATCGCCTTCTCGCCCGTGCCCTTGATGGCGCCGAAGCCGAAGCGGATGGCGCCGTCCTCGGGCACGAACTCCCAGCGCGAGCGCTGGATGTCGGGCGGCAGCACGCGGATCCCGCTCTTGCGCGAGTCGTCCAGGAACTCCTTGATCTTGTCGGAGCTCTGCATTTCGCAGGACATGTTCGCGGCCAGGAACTCGATGCGGTGGTGGGCCTTGAGGAAGGCCGTCTGCCAGGTGATCAGCGCGTAGGCGGTGGAGTGCGACTTGTTGAAGCCGTAGCCGCCGAACTTGACGATGCCCTCCCAGGTCTCCTTGGCGGCCTGCTCGGCGCAGCCGTTCTTGACCGCCCCGGCCACGAACTGGGCCGAGTACTTGTTCATGATCTCGGGCTGCTTCTTGCCCATCGCCTTGCGCAGGTTGTCGGCCTCGTTCAGCGAGAAGTTGCCCAGCGCGTTGGAGATGAGCATCACCTGCTCCTGGTACACGATGCACCCGTAGGTGTCGCGCAGGAGCGGCTCGAGCGAGGCGTGCGGGTAGTCGATCTTCTCCTGGCCGTGCTTGCGGCGGATGAACATGTCGGCCATGCCCGACTCCAGCGGGCCGGGGCGGTACAAGGCCAGGCACGCGATCAGGTCCTCGAAGCAGTCGGGCTTCAGGCGCGCGAGGAGCTTGCGCATGCCCTCCGACTCGAGCTGGAACACGCCCAGCGTTTCGCCGCGGTTGAGCAGCGCGTAGGTGCGCTTGTCGTCCAGCGCCAGACGGTCGAGGTCGGGCGGCTTGACGCCGGAGCGCTCGATCAGGCGCAGCGCCATCTGCAGGATCGTCAGCGTGCGCAGCCCCAGGTAGTCCATCTTCAACAGCCCGAGGTCCTCGAGCTGCTTGGCGGGCCACTGCGTGACGACGTCCTGCTTGTTGGTGCACAGCGGCACGTACTCGACGATCGGCCGGTCGGCGATGACCACTCCGGCTGCATGCGTGGAGATGTGCCGCGCCAGGCCGTCGAGCTTGATCGAGAAGTCGAACAGGTCCTTGTAGCGCTCCAGCTTGCGCTCCGCGGCCAGCTCGGCGTCGTCCTCGACGGCTTCCGCCAGCGACGGCGCGTTCGGGCCCTGGGGCACCATCTTGGCCAGCTTGTCGATCTCGCTCAGCGGCAGATCGAGCGTGCGTCCGACATCGCGGATCACCGAGCGCGCCGAGAGCGTGGCGAAGGTGCCGATCTGGCTCACACGCTCGGCGCCGTAGCGCGCTCGCGTGTACTCCAGCACGCGCTCGCGACCCTCCTTGCAGAAGTCGATGTCGATGTCCGGCATCGAGATGCGCGCGCTGTTCAGGAAGCGCTCGAACAGGAGGTCGTAGCGCAGCGGGTCGACGCGCGTGATGTCCAGCACGTAGGCCACGATCGAGCCAGCCGCCGAGCCGCGTCCGGGGCCAACTGGGATAGCGTGCTCGCGCGCCCAGCGGATCAAATCCCAAACGATCAGGAAGTAGGAGACGAAGCCCATCTGGCGGATGACGCGCTTCTCGTACTCCAGGCGCTCCTCGGCGCGCGCGTTTCCGGACCCGTAGCGCACGACCAGGCCCTGCGCACACAGGCGGTCGAAGAGCGTCTCGGGCGAGCCGCCCTCGTCGGGCGTGAACACCGGCAGGTGGTAGGTGCCGAACTCGAGTTCCAGCGCGACCTGCTCGGCCACGTCCAGCGTGGCCGGCAAGGTCTGCGGCAGGTCGCGGAACTCGTGCGCCATTTCCGCCCCGGTGCGGAAGAAGAGCGTCTGCGTGTCCATGCGGAAGCGCTTCTCGTCCGCGCGCTTCGCGCCGGTATTGATGCACAGCAGCACGTCCTGCGTGTGACAGTCCTCGGCGCGCAGGTAGTGGATGTCGTTGGTGGCGACGAGCGGGATCCCGGTGCGCGCCGAGATGTCCACCAAAGCCTCGTTCAGGCGCGCCTGGATCTCGATGCCGTTGCGCTGCAGCTCGAGCCAGAAATGCTCCTTGCCGAACAGGTCGCGCAGCTCGACCGCCGTACGCTCGGCCTGCGGCATCTTGCCGGCCTGCACCAGGTCGCTGATTTCGCCCGACAGGCAGCCCGAGAGGCACGACAGGCCTGCGGCGTGGCGCGCCAGCGTCTCCTTGTCGATGCGCGGGCGGTAGTGGAAGCCCTCCAGGTACGCGGTCGTGGCCAGCTTGAGCAGGTTCTGGTAGCCCGTGCGATCGCGCACCAGCAGCGTCAGATGGTTGTAGGGGTTCTGGGTTTTGTGGTGCGGCTTCTTGTGCGAGTCGCGCGCGATGTAGATCTCACAGCCGATGATCGGCTTGATCCCGGCCTTGCGTGCCTTCTGGTAGAACTCGAGCCCGCCGAAGAGGTTGCCGTGATCGGTCAGGGCCAGCGCGCGCTGGCCGTCCGCCTTGGCCGCCGCGACCAGGTCGTCGAGGCGGTTGGCGCCGTCCAGCAGGCTGTACTCGCTGTGGACGTGCAGGTGGGCGAAGTCGGGGCTGTCGCTCATGGTGCTCGCCGGACACTAGCGCGCCGGACGCGGGCCAGCGAGGGGCCAGCCTCACGCCCGAGCGCACGCCGATTCAGCGCAAGAGGTTGGCGAGCAGCGCCATTTGCGACGGGAGGCGGTTGGCGGCCTGCTCGTACAGCAGGCTGCGCGGGCCGTCGAGCACCTCGTCGGTGACCTCGACGTTGCGGCGCACGGGCATGGCGTGCATCAGGCGTGCGTCCTGGCCCTGGGCCAGCAGCTTCTCATCGATGCGCCAGCTGGTGTGGCGCGAGCGCTGGCTGGCGGCCAGGGTCGGGTTGGCGTAGGTCTCGAGCGATTGCCAGGAGCGCGCGTACACCACGCGCGCACCGCGCACGGCCTCCTCCAGCGCCAGATCCTTGGTCAGCGTCCCACCCGAGGCCCGCCCGAGCTCCTCGGCCTCCGAGACGACCGTGCCGTCGAGCTCGAAGCCCGGGGGGTGCGCCAGGCGCACGTGCATGCCCGAGCGCAGCGCGGCGTGCAGCAGCGAGTGCACGGCCGAGGGCGAGGCCGGGGTGGGGGAGTGCACCCAGGTGACCGCCAGCGGCTGGCCGCGCAGGTCGCCCAGGTGCTCGCGCAGGGTTAGCAGGTCGGCCAACGACTGCAGCGGGTGCCACAGCGAGCTCTCCATGTTCATCACCGGGACCGTGGCGTGCTTGGCCCAGGCACGAATGCGCTCGTCGCGCCGGTCGATCTCCCAGGCGTTGCCGGTCTGCGGCGGGCGGATGGCCAGGGCGTGCACGTAGCGCGACAGCACCGCCGCGGCGTCTTTGATGTGCTCGGGCGCGCGTCCGTCCATCACGCTGCCCTCGCGCTCCTCTAGCTCCCAGAAGTCGCTCATCGCCGTCAGGTTGATGACGTTCCCACCCAGCTGCACCACCGCCGCTTCCAGCGAGGCGCGCGTGCGCAGCGAGCCGCGGAAGAACAGCATTCCGATGGTCTTGCCGACGAGCTCGTTGCGGCCGGTGCGGCGCTTGAGCCGTGCGGAGAGTTCCAGGATCTCATCCAGGGCGCCGTCGTCGAGGTCTGAGAGGCTGATCAGATGCCGGGGAGAGCGAGCCATGGGCAAGAGGCTAGTGTCCGGTCACCCGCTTTCGCATGCAGATTCCGCCCCCGCGAGCGCTGGAAGGCGCGGGTCCTCCACGAAGCAAGCTCCCGGGCGCGCGCTCACCGTCGGGCCCTGCCGCCGCTGGGTGGGCCAGAGTCGGAACGCACACTCCGACTCCAGGACACCCGACTACGCCGGCTGCGAACCCAGCCGCCGCGCGTCGCACGCGTTGCCGGCGCGGGAGCGCCGCCTTGACACCCACGCTCCTGTATCGCTAGAACCTTGCCCCTCCGTGCACCCATAGCTCAATTGGATAGAGCATCTGACTACGGATCAGAAGGCTGGTGGTTCGAGTCCACCTGGGTGTACCAAACCTCGCCTCGCGCGGTTCCGCGCGGTGTGAGCGCTGCCGGAGCCGAGACCGTCACGGCGCCGCGCATTGAAAACATGAAGTAGAGCGTTGGTCCCCAGTCCCGAAAACCAGGACGCTGCGCCGACGCGCGCCGAGGACGAGCGCTACATGGCGCTGGCCCTGGACGAGGCGCGCGCCGCCGGCGCGCTGGCCGAAGTCCCCATCGGGGCGGTCGTTGTGCGCGGCGGTGTGGTCCTCGCCCGCGCGCACAACCGCGTGCGCGCCGACGCGGATCCCACGGCCCATGCCGAGCTCTTGGCCCTGCGCGCGGCGACGCGCGCCCTGGGCTACGAGCGCCTGGCGGATTGCGTGGTGTACTCGACCCTCGAGCCCTGCTTCATGTGCGCGGGCGCCCTGGTCCAGGCCCGCGTGAGCCGCGTGGTGTTCGCCGTGCGCGACCCGAAGTTCGGCGGCTGCGTCTCGTTGGGCCGTGTCCTCGACCACCCGCGCGCGAATCACCGCGTGCAGCTGGAGGAGGGCGTGGCCGCGGTCGAGGCGCGCGAGCTCCTGCAGGCATTCTTCCGTGCGCGCCGCGGCGCGCCGGACGGAGCGCAGGCCGGGACAAACCGGGATGAAGGATGAAGATGGACGAGCAAGGGTCGCGGCCGTAGCCGGCTGCGACCGCCCAAGTGCGACTCCAAGGAGAGGTGGCAGAGCGGCTGAACGCGCCGGTTTCGAAAACCGGTATGCCCTTTGGGGCATCGGGGGTTCGAATCCCCCCCTCTCCGCCAAAGCGGGTGACCGACGTCCTACGTACGACCGAGGCGTTCCGCGCGCGAGCGCGGTGCGCCCAGGGAGAGGTGTCCGAGTGGCTGAAGGAGCACGCTTGGAAAGCGTGTGTGCCTCAAAAGGGTACCGTGGGTTCGAATCCCACCCTCTCCGCCATACGCTCTGCTTCTCACGTCTCCGACGTCCGAGCGCGGCAGTGGGCTCGGTCCGACGCAGTGGAACCTCTTCGAACCGGGTCAGGCCGGGAACGGAGCAGCCCTAAGATCACGGTTCCAGGTGCGCTCGGCCCGGGCCCACTGGCGCGCTCGCACGAGCGGAGCGCCATTCCGCGCGCTCCTTCCGGCGCGCGCGTGCCTCCGGGGCCGCTTGCGGTAGATTGGTGCGCGCATGTCCGCGTACCTCGTCCTGGCGCGTAAGTATCGCCCGAAGACCTTCGCCGAGGTGATCGGCCAGGAGGTGGTGACCGAGGTCCTGCGCGGCGCGCTCTCCGGCGGCCACCTCGGGCACGCCTATCTGTTTTCCGGGCCGCGCGGCACGGGCAAGACGACCCTGGCGCGCATCTTCGCCAAGTGCCTGAACTGCGAGCGCGGTCCCACGGCCACGCCCTGCGGCAGCTGCGAGCGCTGCGTGACGGCCGACAGCGGCGGCGAGGTCGACACCCTCGAGCTCGACGCCGCCTCGCACACCGGGGTGGACGACATCCGCGAGCTGCGCGACGAGGTCGCCTACGCGCCGATGCGCGCGCGCTACAAAGTTTACATCATCGACGAAGTCCACATGCTCACCAAGAACGCGTTCAACGCGCTCCTGAAGACGCTGGAGGAGCCGCCGCCGCACGTGGTGTTCCTGTTCGCGACCACCGACCCGCACAAGGTGCTCGATACGGTGCTGTCGCGCTGTCAGATCCTGCGCCTGTCGGCCCTGCCGGAGGAGCGCATCGTCGCGCGCCTGGAGGACGTGTTTCGCGCCGAGGGCGTGCAAGCCGAGGCCGGCGTGACGGCCGAGCTCGCGCGCCGCGCGCGCGGCGGGATGCGCGATGCGCTGTCGCAGGCCGACAAGCTGCTGGCCTTCGCCGGCAACCAGCCGGCGCTGGCCGACCTCGCGCGCCTTGGCGGCGAGACCGGCAGCCAGGAGATCGAGGCAGTGCTCTCTCTGGTGGAGGCCGGCGAGCGCGCGCCGCTGCTGGCCAAGCTGGAGGCCTTCGTCGGCGACGAAGAGGAGCTGCTCAACGGCCTGCTGGACGCCGTGCGCGCCGCGGCGCTGCTCGCCTGGTGCGGGGCCGAGACGCCGCTGGTGCAGCTCTCTGGCTCCGAGCGCGCGCTGGCCGCCGAGCGCGGTCGGCATCTGGGCGCCGAGCGCCTCGAGCTCATGCTGCAGGAGCTCTTGCGCGCGCGCGAACGCCTGCGCTGGCTCTCGGGCCAGGAGCGCACCGTGGTCGAGCTGTGCCTGCTGGACCTGTCGCGCGCGGAGAGCACGCTGCCGCTGAGCGAACTCGTGCAGCGCCTGGAGAGTCTCGAGCGGCGCCTGGCCGGTGCCGGGGAGGCGCCGCGCGCCGCGGTCGCGCCACCGCCTGCTGCAGCGCCCTTCCCGCCGCCCGCGACGCGGGCGAGTGCTCCGCCCAGCGCTGGTCCCTCCGCCGTCGCGAGCCCGGCGCCTGTCGCCTCGAGCGCTACGTCGAGCGCGCCGGCCCGCGCTGCCGCGCTGGGCGCCGCAGGCGGCTGGGAGGGCTTCCTGGCCGATCTCGGCAAGACGCACGGCGCGCTGTCCACGCTGTTCTGCAAGCACGGCCCAACGCTGCTCGAGGAAGCGGAGGGCCGCTTGCGCGTGCGCGCGGCCGGCTTGACGAGCGAGGAGCAGCGCCTGCTGAGCGACAAGCGCAACCAGCGCGCCTGCGAGCAAGCCTGGGGGCGAGCCTTCGGGCGCACACTAACGCTGGAGTTCAGCGGCGCGGCGGTGCGCCCCGCCGACGAGCGCATGGTCCAGGTCCAGGATCCGCTGACGCAGCGAGTCCAGCAACACTTCGAAGGCACGGTCGAGGAGCTTCCATGAGCGGCCTGGGCGAGATGGGCAACCTGCTGAAGCAGGCGCAGGAGATGCAGCGGCAGCTGGACGCCGTGCGCGCCGAGCTGCGCGCGCGCGCGGTCGAGGGCCTGGCCGCGGGCGGCGCCGTGCGCGTCGTGCTCAGCGCCGATCGTCACGAGGTGCGCGGCGTGCACCTCGCCGCCGGCGCGCCCGTCGACCCGCGTGCGCTCGAGGAAGCCCTGGGCGCGGCCTTGCGCGATGCGCTGCGCCGCGCCGCCGACGCCGAGCGCGAAGCCATCGGGCGCGTGACGGGCGGCATGAACCTGCCGGGCCTGCTGTAGCGCCTTCAGCGGCGCGCGCACGACGACATGGCCTACCCCAAGCCGCTCGAACGCCTGATCGAGGCCTTCGAGCGTTTCCCCGGGATCGGACGACGCAGCGCCGAGCGGCTCGCCTTTCACGTGCTGCGCGATCCCGAGGCCGCGGAGCTGGCCGAGGCCGTGCGCGACGCGGCTCTCAACACGCGTCGCTGCGGCCAGTGCCACAACGTGACCGAGAACGACCCGTGCGCGCTGTGCGCGGATCCGGCGCGCGACGCGAGCCAGCTGCTGGTGGTCGAGGAGCCGCGCGACGTGGAGGCGGTCGAGCGCTCGCAGGCGTACCGCGGGCGCTACCACGTGCTGCTGGGCGCCTTCAACCCGGCCGAGGGCACGGAGGAACGGCACCTGACGGTGCGCGCGCTGGTGCAGCGCCTCTCCAAAGGCGGCGTGCGCGAGGTGATCCTGGCCACCGATCCCGACGCCGAGGGCGAGGCCACGGCGCAGGTCGTGCTGGCGGCGCTCGACCGCGCCGCGCTGCGGCTCTCGGTCACGCGCCTCGCGCGCGGCGTGCCCGCCGGATCGGCCCTCGAGTATCTGCACAAGGGCGTGATCCAGGACGCATTGACCGGGCGCGTGGCGCTGCGCACTCCGCCCGCGACCCCGTAGCCGTGCGCAACGTCCGCTGCCTGGTGGCCTACGATGGCTCGCGCTTCTTCGGCTGGCAGCGCCAGGAAGGCTTCCTCAGCGTGCAGGAGGCGCTCGAGAACGCGCTGCTGTCGCTGACCGGCGAGCGCATCGTGGTGCACGGCTCGGGGCGCACCGACACCGGCGTGCACGCGCTTGGCCAGGTGGCGAGCTTCCACGTCGAGACGCGCCTGTCCGACGAGCGCCTGCTGTTCGCGCTGAACGCGCACCTCGCCGAGGGCGCCGTGCTGCGCGGGTTGGAGACCTGCGCTGACGGCTTCCACGCACAGAAGAGCGCGCGCGGCAAGCGCTACGCCTACCTCGTACGCACCGAGACCTTCGCGCTGCCCTTCGCGCGCGCGCACTGGCACTGGGTGAGCGCTCCGCTGGACCTGGCGGCGATGCGCGTGGCGGCGCGGCATTTTGTCGGGCGGCACGACTTCTCGGCCCTGGCCAGCGCCGGCTCGCCGCGCGGCTCCAACGTGCGCACGATTCGCGCGCTGCACCTCGTGGCGCGCCGCGGCACCCTCGCGCTGGTGGTCGAGGGCGACGGCTTCCTCTACAACATGGTGCGCACGCTGGCCGGCACCCTGCTGGAGGTTGGGCGCGGCAAGCGCGCCGCGCACGAGATCCCCGAGTTGCTGCTGGGCAAGGATCGTCGCCGCGCCGGCCCCACGGCTCCGGCCGCGGGCCTGTACCTCGTGCGCGTGCTCTACGTCGAGCCCGCCTTCGCGCGCTTGCCGCGCGGGCCGCGCGGTCGGCCCGGGGTTTTTCAAGGCTGAAGCACTCGTTCGCGGAGTTGGCGCGTCCGGCGCAACTTTGTCCGCCGTCCACGGCGAAACGCAGAGGACGGAAAGGGAAGGGACCTCCGGACCGTCTGGGTTACGGGGCTAGGAGGGTGAGCCTGAATCCCGTGCCGGCGAGTCCGTCGCGCCCAGAAGAGCAAGCGCTGCGGCGCGCATTGGATTGTGGCGCGCACGCCCAGAGCGCGACGGCGCGCGCAGCCGATCTTCGTTACACTCCTGGCTCGAGCGCGCTCCCGCGACCATGCAGACCGAGGCCAACGAATACTGGAAGCTGTTCAAGCCAACGGCTTGCAGCCTCAGGTTGAGTGGGTCGACGAAGGAAGAGGTCTTCCAGGAGCTGGTCGAGACCTTCGTCAAGGCCAAGTCCCTGTCGGAAGAGCTGCAGGACGCGGCGCTGCACGCGCTGATCGAGCGTGAGCACCTGGCCTCGACCGGAGTGGGCCAGCACGTGGCCATCCCGCACGTCAAGCTGACCGGCCTCGAGGAGGCGATCTTCAGTCTCGCGCTGCACCCCGCGGGCATCGAGTGGTCGTCGCTCGACGGTGAACCGGTGACGATCCTGTTCACCGTGCTGCGCCCGGAGAAAGCCAGCGCGCGCCACAGCCCCGAGCGCCACCTGGACATGATGCGCTGGATCTCGCAGCTCGGTCGCGACGCCGACTTCCGGCGCTTCGCGCTGGGCGTGCCGACGAAGAAGGCCCTGGTCGAGCTGCTGCGGGAGATGTCGGCCTCGTGACCCTACGGCCCGCATCGGCCGGATTGCGCCGCACGGTCCAGGTCGTGAACGCGCAAGGTCTGCACGCGCGTCCGTGCCACGCGATCGTGTCGAAGGCGCTCGGCTTCCAGAGCGACCTGCGCATCCGCTCGCGCAATCGCGAGGTGAACGGCAAGAGCATCCTGGAGCTGATGACGCTCTCTGCCGGGCCGGGGACCGAGCTCGAACTCTCGGCCCGTGGCCCGGACGCCGAGGCGCTGTTGAGCGCCGTCGAGCTGCTGTTCCAGGGCTGCTTCGGCGAAGAGCGCTTCGAGCGCGGCTGAAGCGCACCGGAAGGCCAGGTGCGCGCCCCCGCGGCGCGCGTTGGGTGCTCGCATCCGCGTGCGCGCTGGCCGCTCGAGGTCCTGGACGCCCCAGGAATCGAGAAGCCCTTTCGCGGCTCGAGACCCAGCGACGGGAAAGGCCGAAGAGACCCTCCAGCTCCCTCGGGGGCCGAACCGAAAGGCGCTTTCGCGACCCACGTCCGGCCATCGGCCGGGGCGTTCGGGCGTTCCCCACGTGAGCGGCAACTAGAACCCAGAGGTAGCGGTGTTCCGGAGAACCAAGAGCGTCGTCGGACTCGACCTGGGCCACCAGGCAGTCAAGGCGGTCGAGATCTCGATGGAGGGCTCGGAGCCGGTGATCACCGGCTTTGCGTGCGCCGAGATCGCGCCCGGAGCCGATCGGGCCGAGGCCATTGCCAAGGTCTTCCAGCAAGGCAAGTTCAAGAGCAAGACCGTCGTCACCTCGGTCTCGGGGCAGGCGGTGGTCGTGCGCTACATCACCATGATGCAGATGACCGACGCCGAGCTGCGTCAGGCCATCCGCTTCGAGTCGGACAAGTACCTGCCCTTCGAGGCCGACGAGGTGCAGATCGACTGCCAGCGCCTGATGCGCAAGCCGCATGCGCCCAGCGAGGGCGCGGCCGCGGGCGGTGAGCAGATGAGCGTGGTCATCGCGGCCTGCAAGAAGTCCGCGGTCGAGGAGCGCGTGCAGGAGATCGTGCGCCACGGGCTCAGCCTGCTGGCGGTGGACGTGGACGTGTTCGCGCTGGCCAACGCCTGGGAGCTGTGCGGCCTGTCCGAGGTCGCGGGCGAGGCTGGGGGCGAGCGCGCCATCGCCCTGGTCGACGTCGGCGCTTCGGTCACCTCGATCAACGTGCTGTGCGGTGGCGAGACCTGCTTCAGCCGCGAGATCGGCATCGGCGGCGCGGACATGACCCAAGCCATCGCGCGCCGTCTGGGCGTTGAGGCCGCCGAGAGCGAAGCCCTCAAGCGCGATCCCCAAGGCCGTGAGGCCGAGATCAGCCGCGCGATCACGCCCGTGCTCGAGGACATGGTCAGCGAGCTCACGCTGTCGCTCGACTACGTCGAGAACCGCGAGGGCCTGCGGGTCGAGGAGATCCTGCTCTCGGGCGGCGGCGTGCTGGCACCGGGAACCGTCTCGTTCCTCGAGCAGGCCACCGGGCGCACGACGCGCACGTGGAATCCGCTCGAGGGTCTGCGCGTGGCCGAGAGCCGCGTGAACGTTCAGGAAATGGAAGCCTGCGCGCCGTCCCTGGCGGTCGCGATCGGGCTCGCTTCGAGGGTGTGTGCGCAATGATCCTCATCAATCTGCTGCCCGAGGAGTACCGCCAGAAGCGGCGCACTCCGGTCAAACTGCTGCTGGCGATCAGCGCCTCGGTGGCCGTCAACGGTTCGCTGCTCGCGTGGTGGTCCTGGACGGCCTTCGGCGTCGCGGCCGAGGTCAAGTCCGAGCTGTCCGTGCTGCAGGACGAGAAGGTCGGCCTGGATCCGCAGGTGGCCTACCACCAGGAGCTCGACAAGGAGTCCAAGCTCTTCGAGGCGCGCGAGGAGATGCTCAAGAAGATCACCGCCACGCGCATCTCGTGGACGCGCAAGTTCGACGAGCTGATCGACGTGGTCAACGTCGGCGGCGACGGCGAGAAGTACCTGGTGTGGTTCGACGACGTGACCGTCGACCAGAAGGAGAGCGCGCGCAGCAAGACCTACGGCAGCCTGAAGGCCATGGGGCACTCGGGCTCGAGCTCGCTGGCGCACGTGGCCAACTTCCTCGACGACGTCGAGCGCTCGCCGTTCTGCGAGGACTTCAACAAGCCCTCGCCGCCCGAGGGGTCGCAGTCGCAGAAGGACGAGGGGCTGCTGCCCTCCGAGGTATGGACCTTCCCGCTCGAGGCGCAGCTCAAGGCGCCCGAGGAACGTCAGCGCGGAGCTGACGGCAAGTTGCTGCCCGCGCAGGCCAAGCCCAAGACCGACAAGCCCAAGGCCGGAGGGAAGAAGAAGTGAACACCGAGAAGAAGCGCAAGCTTGCCTTCGCAGGCGCCAGCCTGCTGGTCGCCGCCGGCCTGGGCACGCTGATCTACTACCAGGCGAAAGGCATCCAGCAGCGGCGCGCCGAGGTGGCCGCGCTCCGGCGCGACATCGAGGAGGACAAGAAGCTCCTCCAGCAGACGCCCGAGCTGGTCAAGAAAGTCATCATCCAGCGCGAGACCGATGCGGTCGTGAAGGAGATCCTCTCGGACGAGAAGGACGTCACCGACCTCGCGCGTACGCTCAACAAGTTCAGCCAGGACTCCGGCTTCACGCTGTCGTCGGTCAAAGACGGCACGCGCACGCAGCGTAAGAACAAGGAGGACTTCGAGCGCGTGTCCTTCTCGCTGGCCTTCGAGGCCGACGCGTTCCAGCTGCTGACCTTCCTCAGCAAGATCGAGGGCTACGCGCGCTTCTCCAGCGTGACGCAGTTCAAGCTGCAGGCCGCGAACCGCAACGAGTACAGCAAGGACACGCTGCCGCGGCACAAGGTGACGCTCGATCTCGAGACCTACGTGTACGCCCCGACGGGCGCCGCCAAGGAGGTCAAGATCGACCACTACGACAAGAAGAAGGAGCTCTTGATCAGCGAGATCTCCCGCCGCGCCGCCGAGCTGCGCGTGCCGGCCTACGACTATCGCGGCCAGCGCGGTCGCCGTGACCCGTGGATCGACCCGCGCGTGCCCGTCGATGGTGGTCCGCAGATGCCGATCGAGGAGCAGATCTCGCTGGTCGACGAGCTGTCCACCAAGGCCGTGGAGATCCAGAAGGTCTGGGATGAGGCCAAGAAGCCCGACATCACCCTGATCGAGAGCATGAAGCTGCGCGCCGACCTGGAGCAGAAGCTGGCGCTGCTCGAGGAGGAGATCCGGCGCGTCGACCTGGGCGGCTTCCTGGTGTTCGTGCCCGCCCTGCGGCGCTTCGACAAGAACGTCGTGGCGAGCGTGGCCGCGGTACGCGAGCAGATGAACAAGGGCAGCGGCGAGGGCGCAACCACCGCGCTGCTGCGCGAGACGTCCGAGGCCATGGAGCGTCACATCGACGCCCAGGAGTACGAACTCGCCCTGGCAGCCTTCAACACCGTCGAGTCGCGTCTGGGGCTGGCCGACCAGGATCCGCTCAAGGGGCCGCTGGTGAAGAGCCTCCGCGAGCTGAAGCACCTGGCCGAGACCGTGCTCGAGTTCGACAAGATCGAGATCCACGTGCAGGGCGTGGCCCTGTACCAGGGCCGCGCGCCCGTGGCCTTGATCAACGGCCAGCCGTACGCCGAGGGCGAGATGCTCGGCGAGGAGCTGATCGTCCACCACATCCTCGCCGACCAGATCGAGTTCGCCTTCCGCGGACTGATCCTGGCACGCACGCTCGAAACCCGCCCCACGGGCTAGCCGCGTCCAGCCCACCGCTCCGTTCCCGCACATCCCCGTCTCCGTTCCCTGTTCCCCATGAATACCCGCAAACGAATCCTTGGCGCGGCGCTGGCGCTGTTCGGCGCCTTCTCCGGCGCGAGTGCGCAGATGTCCATGTCCGATGCCCGCGTCAACCTGCGGGTCGAGAGCCGTCAGCTGACCGAGGTGGTCCAATACCTCCGCGAGCAGTCCGGCTACAACATCGTCGTGCTCGAGGGCGGCGATGCGCTGATCTCGCTCGACATCACCGACGTCTCCTGGCGCGACGCGCTCGAGCTGGCCGCCGAACTGGCCGGCTGCACGGTCGAGCAGCGCACGGCCGGCGTGCTGACGGTGGTGCGTCCGCCGCGCGTCGACTTCGCCTTCGACAACGCCGACATCAAGCAGGTGATCGACACGATCGCCAAGCTCTCGGGCGCGAACATCGTCGTCGCCCCCGAGGTGCAGGGCACCCTCAGTCTGCGCCTGACCAACGTGCCCTGGCGCGATGCGCTGGAGGTCGCGGTCAAGACCTTGGGCTTCGTGGTGGTCGAGGAGCAGCGCGGCATCTTGCGCGTGGTCGATCCGCTCAGCCTGCAGGCGCTGATGGAGTCGCACAGCTACCAGCTGCGCTACGTCCGGCCGCCGACGCGCTACCTGCCGGTGCTCAACTCGGAGTTCGTCACCACCACACAGAAAACGCAACAATCGGGCGGCGGTCAGGGTGGGGCGATCGACTACGAGCGCGTGTTCCCCGTGCTGGCCGCGCTGATCAAGGCCAAGTCGCCGGGCGGTGACATGGAGTACATGCCGCCGCCGCAGAACATCCTCATCGTGCGCGACACGGCCCAGGTGCACTCGGAGATCAAGGACATGCTGGCGCTGCTCGACGTCGAGCCGGCGCAGGTGTTCATCGACGTCAAGTTCGTCAGCACCACCAACCGCGACTTGTTCAACCTGGGCGTCGACTACGGCGACCTCGGCCCGCAGGTTTCCTACAGCGGCGGCCAGATCCCGATCACCCTGCCCTTCAACCTGGGCTCGGGCGGCTGGGAAGACCTGATCATCGCCGATGAGTCGGGCGTGGGTCCGTTCGTGGCTGGCGCGCAGGTTCCGGCCACGATCTTCGGCGCGCTGTCCTTCACCTCCTGGGCGGGTGCGCTGCGCCTGCTGCAGCGCGACACGACCACCGAGGTGATCCAGGCGCCCAAACTGGTCGTGATGGACGGCAAGGAGGGCACGATCTTCGTCGGCGAGACGATCCGCTACGCCCAGGCCAAGAGCGAGCAGGGCCAATCCGGTGGCCTGCAGCTCTCGGTCGAGGAAGCCGACAACTCCCCGGTCGAGACCGGCTTCCAGCTGCTGGTCCTGCCGCACGTGATCCCCGGTTCGAACAAGGTCGACATGCTCGTCATCCCTAAGGAGACGAGTCTCACGGGCGTGGGCGATCCCTCGGTCGCGCCGCCGGGCTTCGACGTGTTCACGGTCGGCGCTTCGGGTGCCGAAGGCACGATCGCGCTGCCGCGCGAGCGCTCCTCGACGATCGTCTCGACCGTCATGCTCGAGAGTGGTCAAACGGCGATCCTCGGTGGCCTTTCGACCGACACCGACACCGAGACAGTCTCCGAGGTTCCGTACCTGTCGGACATCCCGCTGCTCGGCTGGTTCTTCCAGCACAAGTCGCGCACGCGCGACAAGCAGATGCTGTGGGTGTTCGTGACGCCCACCGTCGTGCGTTCGAGCTCGGACCAGCAGAAGCTGCTCGAGCGTGAAATCCTGCGCCGACAGGACGCCTACGGCGAGCGTTTGCAGCAAATCCTCTTCGGCGACGACCCCGAGATGTCGGGTCACGAGCTGATGCAAGACGTCCAGCCCGTCTCGAAGGCCCCCGCGGCCGACGCGGTGACCCCCGAGCCCATGCCTCAGGACCCGGCCCAGGCCGGCCAATGGGCGACCTTCGTGCAGACGCCCAGCGACCCCGCCGATCAGCAGGTGATCGAGCAGGTCGAGGGCAGCGACGAGCCCAAGTAGCCCTTCCAAGTGGCGCGGATCGGGGTCAGCCCGGTCCGCGCCGCCGCTTTTTTGCTTTGTCCGCCTCGTTTTTCGCAGCTCGCGTTCGACTTGCTCTGTCGGTTTGGACAGCATGTCCACGCCCCTTCCCCTTCGACCCTCATTCAGTACGGGGGGGACCAGCGATGCGGGCGAGAACGTCTCGCCCCAAGCACGGGGATGACCCTTCCTACGTCGAACACCTGCGCCGGCGCGCCCCAAGGTAGGAGCCTTGGGCGCAGCGACGGCGCTCCCGCAGCGCCCTGCGCCCATCCGGCGCCGACCTCGTCCGCGAGGTCCCTGTGCGCTCTCCGCGGGGCATTACCAATCCGGAGATTCCATGAGCGATCCGCTCTCGGGACAAGAGTCCCAACCGTTTCACCCCGATGCTCCGCAGGCGGAGCACGAGCCCTTCACGGGATCCGGGGGTGAAACCCCTCCCGCTGATGACCCCAACTTCGAATCCCCGGGCCCAGGCTCGGGGGTGACTGCCGCGGATGGCGAGCGTCGCCGCTCGCGTCGCGGACGCCGCGGAGGACGCCGCCGCCGCCGCAACCGCGGCGACGGCCCTCCGGGCGAGGGCGATGCTCCCGCGGGCGATGCGTCGCCCGCAGCCGCGGGCGACGACACTGGCGAGTTCGAGGCCGATGCGCCGCGCGAGGAGACCCAGGGAGCCGTCCTTCCTGCCACCACCGACGCCGGCCCCGAGGGCGAGGAGGGCGAAAAGCCCCGCCGCCGTCGAGGTCGCCGTGGCGGTCGTCGGCGTCGCGGACGGGAGGGCGGTGAGGCGCGCCCCCTCGCGGGGGCCGAGCGAGCTCCCTACGGCACTCCCGCCGAGCCGGCACCGATCGACGATGACGAGCTCGAACTCCCGCGCGCCGGGCTCCCCGCGGCGCCCGAACCCTCCGGCAGTGCGCGGACGGAAGAGGACGGAAGGCCGCGGCGCAAGCGCGGCTCGCGTGGCGGGCGCCGGCGCGCCAAACCGCCGCAGAGGAAGCCCATGGGCGCCGTCTCGATCGAGACCATCCCCGGCGACGACGATGAGCTGCCGGAGCTCGCGGACCTGCCGGATGACGCGGTTCTGCTGGGCGAACCGGCGGCGCAGGCGGCACCCTCACGGGAGCGCGAACGCTCCCGTGGCCACGCGCGCTCCGCACGCCGCGGGCGTGCGGACGAGCGCGAGGATCAAGACGAGGACGAAGACGAGCGCATCGAGCCCGTGCGTGCCGAGCCGCACAAGAAGCGCGTGATCCTCGTCAACGCGCGCGACTCCGAGGAGAAGCGCGTGGCCGTGGTCGAGGAGGGGCGCATCGTCGACCTCCAGATGACGGTCAAGAAGCACGTCTCCTACGTCAACGACATCTACCGCGGCCGCGTGGTCAACATCGAGTCGGCCATCGGCGCCGCCTTCGTCGACTTCGGCGAAGGCCGCAACGGCTTCCTGCACGCTTCCGACGTGCTGGTCAGCTACGGTGACCCGGACTGGAACCTGGAGAAGCTGCTCTCCACGCCGGTCGAGACGACCCCCCCGGAGCGGGCTACCGAGGAATGGGCCGAAGGCGAAAAACCGGCCGAGGGTGAGGCGGCCGAGGCGGGCGACGAGCCTGACCCTCTCCACGACGACGACGCGGAACAGGCTCCGGACCACGAGCACGGCGACCACGACGACGAGCACGAAGCCCACGCCGGCCACGAGAGCGCGGACGACGAGGAGGACGATGACGTCGAGGAACCGTCCGAGGGGCGCGGGCGCTCCGCGCGCGGGAAGCGTGGACGCGTCATGCGTCACCATGCGCGTCCGCGGCTGCCGATCGACAAGCTGCTCAAGAAGGGCCAGATGGTCGCGGTGCAGATCACCAAGGACGCGATCGGCGACAAGGGCCCGACGCTCACGACCTACATCTCGATCCCCGGCCGCTACCTCGTGCTCATGCCCTCGCTCGAGCGCACCGGGGTGTCGCGCAAGATCGACGACGAGCGCGAGCGCCGCCGCTTGAAGCGCATCCTGCAAGCGCTCGACATCCCCGAAGGCATGGGCGTGATCGTGCGCACGGCCGGCATCGGGCGCACGAAGATCGAGATCAAGCGCGACCTCGACTACCTGCTGCTGGCCTGGGAGGACTTTTCCAAGCGCCTGCGCGCCGGGCGCAATCCCGCGCCGCTGTACCAGGAGTCCGACGTCGCCATCCGCACGATGCGCGACCTGTTCACGCCCGAGACCGAAGCGGTGATCGTCGACGATCCCGAGGTCCACCAGCGTGTGATCGAGTTCACCAAGCGCCTGATGCCCGAGCACCTGGAGCGGGTGAAGCTGCACGAGGGCGAGCGCCCGCTGCTGCACAGCTATGGCGTCGAGCAGGACTTCGAGAAGATCTTCGCGCGCCGCGTGGAGCTGCCCTCGGGCGGCTCGATCGTGATCGAGCAGACCGAGGCCCTGGTGGCGATCGACGTGAACTCCGGCCGCACGCGCGAGGAGGGCGCCGAGTTCGAGGACATCGCGCTCAAGACGAACCTCGAAGCCGCGCCCGAGATCGCGCGCCAGATCCGGCTGCGCGACTTGGGCGGCATCATCGTGCTCGACTACATCGACATGATGCGCGCCGGCAGCCGCAAGTCCGTCGAGCGTGCCACGCGCGACGCCATGGGTGCCGACCGCGCGCGGGCCAAGCTCGGGCGCATCTCGCAGTTCGGGCTGCTGGAGCTCACGCGCCAGCGCCTGGGCCCAGGGCTGTCCAAGCTTGTGTACGACACCTGCCCGCGCTGCCGCGGCTCGGGTCGTCGGCGCAACGCCTCCTCGCGCGCTCAGGCCATCATGCGCCGCCTGGCCGCGGCCCTGGCCCTCAAGGGCTACACCACGGTCGAGGTGCGCACGCACCCGGATGCCATCGAGTACCTGCAGAAGGAGCTCGCCGGCGACATGAAAGCGCTGCAGGAGAAGAGCGGGCGCGAGATCCAGCTCCTGCCCGTGCCCGACCAGGTGGAGGACAGCGTCCTGCACTACCTGCGCGCCGACGGCCGGGAAGTACGCCCGGGAGGCCGGCGCCGTCGCTAACCGTTCAGGGGTAGATGGGTCACGACCCGGCCCACTACCGACCCGGTCTGCCTTGCCGCCCGGGGCTGGGCTGGCTAGACTCTCCGCCCCTTTTCCCCCGCAAGGAGCTCACGAACCGTGTTCGCCGTCATCTCCGACCGCAACCGCCAGATCGGTGTCCGCGTGGGCGACGTAGTCGCCTGCGATCTCAACGTCGACTGGAAGGAAGGCGAAGCCGTCACCTTCGAGCGCGTGCTCCTGATCTCCAACGAGGGCCAGGTGCACCTCGGCAAGCCGACCGTCGTCGGCGCGAAGGTCCAGGCCAAAGTCCTGGGCGCCTTCCGCGGCGTGAAGACGGTCTCGATGCGCTTCAAGCGCCGCAAGAACGTGCGTCGCAAGCAGGGCCACCGCGAGGGCTACACGCGGGTCGAGATCACCGGCATCCAGGCGTAAGGAAGCTTCCATGGCACACAAAAAGGGTGGCGGTTCGACCAAGAACGGGCGCGACTCGAATCCGCAGTACCGCGGCGTCAAGCGCTACGGCGGCGAGCTCGTGACTCCCGGTTCGATCATCGTGCGCCAGTGCGGCACGGTCGTGCATCCCGGCCACAACGTGGGCATGGGCAGCGACTACACGATCTACTCGCGCGTCCTGGGCAAGGTGCGCTTCCAGTCCGGCCGCGTCCACGTCGACCCGAGCTAGCCGGTTCCGCCAGCGCGGGCGCGCGCTGCGAAATCCGGCGAGCACGCGGCAAGGACTCCGATGTTCCGAGACGAGTGCGAGCTCGAGGTGTGTGGCGGTCGCGGCGGCGATGGCGCGGTGTCCTTCCGCCGTGAGAAGTTTGCGCCCTGGGGGGGGCCGGACGGCGGCACGGGCGGAGACGGTGGCAGCGTCGTGCTGGTCGCTTCGAGCAGCGTGAACTCGCTGCTGCGCGTCGGGCGCCGGCCGATCTACGAGGCGGAGCACGGGCGCCCGGGCGGGCCGCGCAATCGCAGCGGCTCGAACGGCGCGGACTGTCCGGTGCTCGTGCCTGTGGGCACGCAGATCTACGACGCCGAGCGCGGACACCTGCTGCGCGACCTGCTGCGCCCGGACGAGCGTTGCGTCGTGGCGGCTGGGGGCCGCGGCGGGCGCGGCAACAAGTGTTTCGCCAGTGCCGTGCAGCAGGCTCCGCGCAAGTCCGAGGCGGGCCAGCCGGGCGAGGCGCGCCGATTGCGCCTGGAGCTGAAGCTGATCGCCGAGGTGGGGCTGGTCGGCCTGCCCAACGCCGGCAAGTCGACTTTCCTCGCCAGCGTGAGCCAGGCCACGCCCAAGATTGCCGACTATCCGTTCACGACGCTTTCGCCAGAGGTCGGCATCGCTGCAGTGGGGGACAGCGAGGCGTTGGTCGTGGCCGACCTTCCCGGCCTGATCGCCGGGGCCGCCGAGGGTGCCGGACTGGGACACCGCTTCCTGAAGCACGTGGAGCGCTGCTCCGTGCTGCTGCACCTGATCGATGTTTCCGTGGAGGCCACGGTGGAGCCGTTGGAGGCCCTGCGCGTCGTCGAGCGCGAACTCGAGGAGTATTCGCCCGAGCTCGCCAAGCGTCCGCGTCTCCTGGTGGCCACGAAGTGCGAGGACGAGGCGGCCGAGGGGCGGGCACGTGAACTAGAGCGTGGCGCCGGCCGGCCCGTGCAGCGCATCTCGGCCGTGATCGGGTCGGGTGTACGCGAGCTGCTGGCCGAGGCCTATGCCCTGGCGCGCTCCGCCGCGGGCACCCTGCCCGGCCCCTGACTGTCTTTTCCACCCCCCGCGCTCAAGCCTGGGTGCGCCCAGCACCGATCCCGTGGGAAGCCCTGGGAGCCCCGACCCTGCGGGCGGGCATCCCATCCACAGCGGAGCGAGCGCGTGCAGAACCCGAACCCTTCCCGAGATCCGAAGTCCCCCGGCACCGAGCCCCTGAGCGCCGGCCGGCGCGCCGACGATTCGCTGCGCAACTCGGACGGCGATGGCGCTCCGGTTCTGCTGCAGACCTCGATCTCGCCGCGTCACAAGCTGGAGGCCTGGCTGGCGGAGATGGTGCGCATGAACGCCAGCGACCTGATCCTGCGCGCCGGCGGGCGCCCGTCCTGTCGCATCGACGGCCGGATCCACTTCCTGCCGGGTCGGGTGCCGCCGCCCGGAGCCTTGCTCGACGTGCTCCTAGGCGTGTGCGGCGAGGACAAGATGAACACCTGGAGGACGCGCGGCTCGGTCGATACCGCGCTGCAGCTCGACGGCCTGGGGCGCTTTCGTCTCAACGCCTACAAGCAGATGGGCGAGCCGGCGGTCGTGCTGCGCAGGATCTCGCAGGAGGCCCCGCAGCTCACCTCGCTCGGCCTGCCCACGCAGCAGTTGGAGCGCATCGCGCTCAAGAAGCGCGGCATCGTGCTGGTGACAGGCATCGCGGGTTCGGGCAAGTCGACGGCGCTGGCGGGGCTGATCCAGTACATGAACTCGCACGCCGAGCGGCACATCATCACGCTCGAGGACCCGGTCGAGCTCCTGTTCACCGAGGACCGCTGCGTGATCAGCCAACGCGAGGTTGGCACCGACACGATCGACTTTGCCGAGGGCCTGCGCCACGCGCTACGCCAGAGCCCGGACGTGATCCTCATCGGCGAGATGCGCGACGCCGAGACCGTGGCGGCCGCGCTGGACGCGACCGAGACTGGCCACCTGG
The DNA here is from genome assembly GCA_009691855.1 of Planctomycetota bacterium. GTDB lineage: Bacteria > Planctomycetota > UBA1135 > UBA1135 > JABFRZ01. The sequence goes on from SIAI01000008.1 coordinate 117,855, forward strand.
TCTTCAGCACGCTGCACACCGTCAACGCGCCGCAGACGGTCGACCGCATCCTGTCCTTCTTCCCGGCCCCGCGGCACCAGCAGATCCGCCAGCGCCTGGCGGAGAACATCGCCGCGGTCCTGTCCCTGCGCCTGCTGCCGCGGAAGTCCGGGCGCGGGATGGTGCCGGCCTGCGAGCTCTTGCTGTCCACCCCGCGGGTGCGCGACCTGCTCTACGAGGGCCAGGTCTCCGATCTCTCGCGCGTGGTCGAGGCCGGCGGGGAAGAGGGCCTGATCTCCTTCAACCACTCGCTGCGCATGCTCGTGCAGCAGGATGTGATCGAGCTCGAGACCGCGCTGGCGGCCAGTGACCGTCCGGAGGAGCTCCTGCTCGCCCTGCGCGGATTCAGCAAGGGCAGGGGCAATCCCCAGAGCACGAACGGCCCGGCGGGGCGCCTTCGTCTCGCTGGCGGCGGGGAATAAGGGCGGCCGTCCGGTCGTCCTCTGGCCTGCCCGAGCGCCCGACCGGCGCGGGAAAGCTCTTCCCGGCCTGGCGTTGCGGCGCGCTCGAAAAGGCTACGATGACAGCCCGCCGCCCATGAACATCCAGCGCTGGAAAGGGATCGTTTGGCTCGGCTCCCTGGCCGTCGGGGGCTTCCTCGTCTACTACGTCTACGACTTCTTGCAGGCCAAGGAGCAGCTGGCGCAGGAGGTCTCAGACGAGGAGCTCTCGGCCGTGCTCGACTCGGTCAAGAAGCCGGTTGAGCAGAAGACGGACGTGGTCGAGTACCCGCTGATCCAGAAGGTCTTCCACGACCACGACTGGACGGGCAAGGAGAAGGAGAAGCCGAAGGGGCCTGGTGGTTCCACGGGGCCCACCGTGGCGCCGAAGATCCCAGTCTCCCAGCTGCTGAAGGTCCTGGCGATCAAGGTGGATACCACCAAGCCGGAGAACGGCGTGGCCTACGTCACCTTCATCGACGGCAAGCTGTTGGTCCACAAGGAGAAGGACGACACGATCCTGCGTCCCGCGGAGCACCTCTTCGCGCCCTACGAAGGCGTCAAGGTCGACGCCATCACGGACAAGGGCGTGGTCTTCAGCTTCGGGGACGGGCGCGACCCGGAGACCGTCCAGACCGCGCCCTATTCTCTGGCCACGGGCGGAATCGTGGTGGTCGGCCCGGAAGGCGCGATCCAGCCGCAGCTCCAGAGTCAGATCGGCGCCGCCTCACTGGACGTCCCGGTGTGGCGCCCCGAGCAGATGATGCAGGTGAGGAAGAACGAGTTCCAGGTGGGTACGGGCACCCTCGAGGAGCTCGACCGCGACTACTCGATCATCCTCTCGCGCGACATCAGCTACTCGAACTACAAGAACCCGCGCACGGGCGCCAGCGAAGGCATCAAGATCAACAGCGTGCGCCCCGATTCGATTCCGGCCCAGGCCGGACTGTCGGAGGGCGAGGTGCTGAAGAGCATCAACGGCCACAAGGTGACCAGCGTCAACGACGCGATCGCCTTCGTGAAGGCCAGCGCGGACACGACCGATACCTGGACCGCGCTGTTCGAGAAGCAGGGGCGCGAGTTCACGCGCACCTACCGTTCGCCGCCGCGCTAGGGGACCGCCGCGGCGCGTAGAATCGCGCGCCGATGCTGACCTTCGACCTCGGGAACTCGCGCCTGAAAGCGTGTCGCTGGAGCGATGCGAGGAGCCCGTGTACTGGACGCTGGGAGGGGACGGTCGACGAGCTCGACGGGCTCGTGCGCTGGCTCGTGTCGGCGCGAGACGAGGACGCGGCCCTGGCCAGCGTCGCTGGCCACGAGATCACCGAGCGCGTCTGCGCGTGCGTGCGCGAGCACATCGCCTCTCTGCGCCTCGCGCCCGACTCCGGACTCGACAACCGCTGCCGGGAACCCGAGCGCGTCGGTCAGGACCGGCTGTACGCCGCGGCAGGAGCCGCGGCCCTGCTCGCCAGCGATTGCGTCGTGGTGGACGCGGGCACGGCCCTGACGGTCGATGCGTTGCGCATGGTGCAGGGGCGGGGAAGCTTCCTCGGCGGCGCGATCGCGCCGGGGCCGGAGCTCGCAGCTGCAGCCTTGCATGCCGGCACCGCGCGCCTGCCGCGCGTCGAGCTTCGCCCGGGGGTTCTGGCTCTCGGGACCAACACAGAAGACGCCATCCGCGCGGGCGTTGCCGTGGGCTTTCGAGGCGCTGCCGGACTGCTGGTGGAGCGTCTCGCCTTCGAAGCGGGGCTCGGCGCCGCGCCCGTCGTCTTGACCGGTGGCGCCCTGGAGTTTCTGCTCCTACCCGAGCCCTTCACGGTGCGTCGCTTGCACGTCGTGCCCGACCTGGTGCACCGCGGGCTGCTGGCCGCCCTGGAGCGCGCGTGAGCTTCCCGCTCGAGGTGCGCGAGCTCAGCGCGCGCGGCCGCGGAGCGGTCTCCGTGCTCGAGCTCGTGGGACCGGGAACGATCGCCTGCCTGCGCAGACTGGCTCCCGGCGCGCGCCTCGAGACAGGGTGCTTCGAGGTCATCGCACTGCGGGACGCCACGGGTGCGCTGCTCGACGAGGCTCTGGTGGTTGTGGATTCAGCGCTGCGCGCCGAGCTCCATCTGCACGGTTCGCCCGCGCTCGTGCGGCGCGTGCGGGCGGAGATCGGCGTGCCGCCCAGCGCGCAGTCCTGGCCACACTCGATCGAGGCGCTGGCCGAGGCTCGTCTCGCCGAAGCGGCCAGTGAGGCTGCGGCGCGCCTGCTGCTAGATCAGGCCCAGGGCGCGCTGCGCGGCGAGCTGGTGGCGTTGCTCGAGCGCGAGGGCGAGGCCTTCCGCACGTGCGCCGCGGAGCTCGCCCGCCGTGGCCTCGGGGCGTCGTGGTTGCTGTCCCCACCCCAGATCGTCCTGGCCGGCCCGGTCAACGCGGGGAAGTCCACGCTCTTCAACCTGCTGGTCGGGCGCGAGCGCGTCGTGGTCGACTCCGCGGCCGGGACGACGCGCGACGCCGTGCGCGAGCGTGTGCAGCTCGGCGCCTACGCCGTGGACCTATGCGACACGGCAGGCGAGCGAGCACTGGGCGGCGAGGCGACTGCCGAGGTCGAGCGCAGCGGGCAGGAGCTCGCCCTCGAGCTGCGCGGGCGGGCGGATCTCGTTCTGTGGCTGGCGCCGCCCGGAAGCGAGCCGCCGCCCGTAGCCGACCCGCGCCGTCGCGTGTTCGCGAGCCGCGCGGATCTGCGGCGAGTCAGCGCACTCGTGCCCTGGCCCTTGCTCGCGCCGCTGGAGGAGCCGGAGCGCACGCGGCGCGCGGTAGAGGAGGCGCTGCTCGACGTCCTCGAACTGCCTCGCGAGCCCTGGTGCTCAGGCCAGGGAGTGCCCTTCGAGGAGCCGTGGATCCGCATCCTGGAGCGCGGGGACGAGCGCGCGGCGCGGCTCGCCGTGCGCGACTGGCTCGACGCGCGTTGATCGGCGCGCCGCGCTCGAATACACTCGTACAGGTGCCAGAGTTGGCCCCGCGAGGGCACGCTCTGGGACCAGGCTCTGGCCGGATTCGACGCATGCCCCGGATTCGACACCTGGTTTCGGTCGACGATCTCTCGACCTCCGAGATCCTCGCCCTGTTTAGACACGCGAAGGAGTACGCGAAGGATTTGCGCGCTTGGTCGGACGTCTGCCGCGGGCGGATCCTGGCCAGCCTGTTCTACGAGCCTTCTACGCGCACGCGCCTGTCCTTCGAGTCGGCCATGCAGCGCCTGGGCGGCGGGGTCCTGACGGCGGCCGAGATGTCGAGCTCGAGCGCGGCCAAGGGCGAGTCCCTGGCCGACACCGTGCGGGTGGTCAGTGGTGCCTACGCCGACCTCATCGTGCTGCGCCATCCAAGCGAGGGCGCCGCGCGCCTGGCGGCGGAGTTCGCGCTCGTTCCGGTGGTGAACGCCGGCGACGGCAGCCACGAGCACCCCACGCAGACGCTGTGCGACCTGTACACGCTGTGGATCGAAAAAGAGCGCCTGGAGGGGCTCGACATCGTGCTCGCCGGCGACCTGCGCTACAGCCGTACGATCCACTCGTTCGTCTTCGCCTTGGCGCGCTTTGGGGCCAACATTGTGTGCGTGCCGCACCGCGGACTGGAGCTGCCCGAGTACGTCGTGCGCCGCCTGACCGAGGAGTACGGGACCGAGCCGGTGCGCGCCGACACGACCGACCTCGGCGACCTCGCGCACGAGTCTGATGCCGTCTACCTGACGCCGAACAAGCCACACCAGCTCTCGCTGTTCACCGACTCGCGCGGGCTGCGCGTCGATCGCGTGGACGCGGTGTACATGACGCGCGCGCAGACCGAACGCCACGCCGACGCCGACATGGCCCAGAGCTACATGCGCCTCTCGCAGAGCGCGATGTCGGCTGCGCCGCTCAAGGATGCCATCGTCATGCACCCGCTGCCGCGCCGCGACGAGATCGCAGCTGATATGGACGACGATCCGCGCAGCATGTACTTCACCCAGGCCGCCCGCGGCGTCCCGGTGCGCATGGCGATCCTCGCGCTCTTGCTGGGACGCATCGATCTGGGGGCCGCAACGGTGGAACGCGAGACGCGGCTCTTCCCGGTCGAGCTGGGGGTCAATCCGTGTCCCAACCTGAGCTGCATCACGCACACCGAGAAGCGTCACCAGCGCCTGGCCTTCAAGCTCACCTCGCGCGACCCGCTGCGCGCTGCGTGCGGCTACTGCTCGCACGAGATCCCGATCGGCCTCGTGGGTTGCACGACCACGCGCCACTTCCATCCCCGCGACTCGGGCGCTGCGCGCAAGATCCGGCCCGATCACCTGGTATTCTTCCGCGACGAGGAGCAGGCCTTGGCCTTGGGTTTCTCGGCTGCGACGCGCTGACCCGGCATCGCGCCGGTGGCGCGGGGTGAGCGCCAGCCGCACGCTCTGGCGGGCGGTGGCGAGCCCCCGCCGACCAAAACCCCCGAGGCTCGAACCCCCGCCCTGGCCCGCTAGGTCCTGATCGGGTGCGGAGTAGGAAAAACCCCCCTAGATCTGTCGCCCCGATTGACCGCTAGCGGTATGCCGTTTGTATTCTGTCGCCCCTACGAAGAACCGCCTCCCCTGAGTTCCTGCCGGTTCCAGTCCGTCCTCGCGTTCAGAACCTCCATGCAAGTGTCGCCTTTCGCACGGATCGGTCGTTCCTCGCCGTTCACGCGCGCCGCCCACGCTGGCGCGCTCGTCGTCGCCTGTCTGGCTACCGCCTGCGGCGGAGCCTCAGGCTCCGGCGGCCAGTCGGGCAACCCGGGGGACGAGGCCCTCAAGCCTGGCGGGGGGACGTTCTTCGTCGATGAAAACCATAGCGGAGGCGGCTCCAAGGTGCACCTCGCCGAGGTCCGTTGGGGGCGCATGGTCGACATCCACGAGATCGACAACTCGGGGCGGCGGGTCGAGCTCCCGGTCTTCACGGACTTCGTGATCGAACCTACGGTCGCCACCAACGGCACGAGCTACGTGCTCGATCGCAACCCCGTGACGCAGCGCGAGCGGCTCACGATCAAGGCCAAGAAGCGCAACCTGGGTGTGGGCGAGACGAGCGATCCCTTTGACGATCTTCTGGCAGCGGCCGTCGATGCTCTGCCCACGGTTTTGGCCAGGAGCGACACCGCCTTCCCGCCCTTCACCGTCGTGGCGCGCAACTCCTGCATGGTCTTGCGCATCGATGACTGTCTCGAAGATGACCTCGCCGCGCAGCAGAACCTGCCGAGCACGGTCAAGGTTCTCACCGGCTATCCGCCCACGACGCCGTTCTCGGCGCGCATTGTGTTCGATTCCAACCACGGCGCCGTGGTCGGCGGGAATTTCCACTCCACGCGCGTCCTGATCGACATGACAACCTCGGAGGCAGAAGCGAACGCTCTGCCCGTGGCGCAGGACGTGAACCCGATCGGCTTGCCCGAGAGCCTGAGCAGTTCCGATACGACCAACACCGCCGTGCGCATCCCGACGCGCACGGACCTGGGCACGGGGCAGGTAGCGGTCCTGACCAATCTCTCGGGTGCCCCGCTCGACGCCGAGAACAACGGGCCGATCGACTTGGGTTCGCTCACCGTCGATGTCGTGCGCGCTGTGCGCTCGGGCAACTCGCTGGACTCGGACTTCTTGATGAGCAACGGCTTCCTGAAGGACGAGACGCCGCCGAGCGTGCTCGGCGCCTGGCCCGTCACGCTCACGGATTCGGGGGCCGATCCCGCGGGTGACGCAGGCCTCGACTTCTTGGTGGACCTGTCCTTCACGACCACCTGCCTGAACGCACCGGCAGTGGGCGACGTGGTGACGGTCGGCGATGCCTTCTTGCAGGTAACTCAAGCGGCAGCGCTGGCGGGTAGCGACGTGAGCGCCTTGAAGGTGCGCTCCGTCGCGTTCCTGGGCAACCCACTCACGCTGCTCGGTTCGGGGCTCCTCCAGACCCCGTTCCTCAGCTCTCTGCCCCTGTCCGGCTGCTGGGTTGGCTTCCTGCCGGAGGCGACGACTTTCCCGTCCACCGGGGTGTCGACCACGGCTCAGATCCTGCTGCGCTTCAGCGAGCCGATGGACCCGGCCACGCTTTCGCCCTTCCGGCAGTTCCTGGTTGTGGATGGACCGACTTCGAGCGCGCAGATCAGCAGCAACCTCGTCGTGGGTGAGGTGCTGGCCAACAACGATCTGACTTTGTTCTCCTTCAACCCCGGTTCGCCACTGCGCCACGACCAGAACTCCGCCGAGTCGTACCACGTATTCCTGGACGACGGCGCCACGGACAACAGAGGTCCCAAGGACCTGGCCGGCAACGACCTCTTGCACGCACTGCCCAAGGTGGGCTTCACGCTCGACCCGCTCGAGGCGACGCAGCACAACCGCGCGGTCGTGCTGAAGCTCGACTCGTTCGACGAATACGCGCCCAACGGCGGCGGTCCTGACACTTTTTCAGACCTGCGTGGCCAGTTCTTCTTCAACGGCGAGCGCGGTTCGATCTTCCCGCGCCCCGTCTCGCTCACCGGGTACCCGGCCGATCGCACCAATCTGGTGCCAGCCAACATGTTCGCCCTCGGTACGGGCGTGTTCACACCGCTGAATCCGCTCGGCGCCAAGTTGCAGACCGTGTGGCGCTATTGCGACGTGGGCTGGAACGTGCGCGACGAGACCAAGTACAACCTCGACGTGGTCGGCCTGAGCTGGTCACCGATCGGCGGCCTGGTCTTCTCGGACTTCTACGAGCAGTTCGAGATCCGCCTGGGGCACAGCCGCTTCTTGCCCGATGAGCTTCCCGATGCCAACGGTCTGCCCGCGCTGCCGAACTCCGGTCTCCCTGCTGCTCCGGCTACCTTTGCGAACAACTACTTGGGCGGCACGAATCCGGCCGTCGTTCACAACCGGGCACTCGGCTACACGGTCAACCCCGCCACGTTGTTCAATTCCACGACGGGCACCCCGATGATACCCTTCCCGTTGAACCGAGGTCTGTCGCCCGACGTGACCTACACCTGGCGGGATACCAGCATCCTCACCAAGGGCGCGGACGGAGAGACCGGCGCCGATTCGGGCATCCCGCTGGGCATCGAGAGGGGGCCTCCCAGCTTAGGCCTCAACATCGACAACTCGGCTCGCATCGCGTTAGGGGGCAATGTGCCTTCCTTTGGCTTGGCGCTCCTGATCGAGTTGCGCTGCTATCCCGCTGACCGTGGGTTGGGGTTGAACCGCTTTGACGTCTCGATCGCCAACACGCTGAGCGCGACCCCGAACTTCCGCGTCTACTCCGCGGGCGGCATCAACACTTCTGGAAACCCGGTCATTGTCTTGCCGGACAGCGAGCTCGTACCCGCCGGCGGATTCAACCCCGGGTCGACGCCTCCAGGGCGGAGGACTGCCCTCCCTGCCGACAACGTCTTCTACATCGGCCAGCTCGATACCGTCGTCCGCGTCAGCCGGGTGCACACCGCCTGGTTGGATGCCGGGCTGGGCATCGCTCCGGAGTGGAAGGTCCCCGTCCTCGAGCCCTCGACCGCGGGACAACCGTCAGGCACAGATGTGCTCCTCGATTTCCGGTCGGCCACCGGCTTTACGGGGGGACTCGTCTCGGACCCGTTCAACGCGTCCAAGTTCGATGTCTACGGAGACGCCCAACTTCCCAACGCCAACCCATTCACCCCTACGACCCGCAGCGACTGGTCGAGTGACGTCGGGGTCGGGGATGGCAAGCGGTACTTGCAGGTACGCCTTACTTTCGTCAACAACATCGCGACGGGGCTCAGCCCGGAACTGACAGGCCTTGCCCTGCCCTTCGGGTTCCCGTAGCCCAGGAGACCGCCCCTCGGACGGGTCGTGCGAAAGCGCTCGGCCCGTACGGCTTGCTTTTCGGAGAGCGGCATTTGAGTGCGGTTTCGCCAGACATCCGAGACCTGCGCATGAACGAGCATGGGTGCGAGCGGAGGAAGGCCCCTTGGACTCAGGCATGAAGTTTGTAGCGGCGCCGTGCTGCACAGGTAGTCACGGCGCTTTCCGCCCCTTGCACCGAGGTCTTGGCGCCGGAGGACCTGCTGAACGATTCGAGCGAGACAGCTCGAGGCGTTTCCCGGCAACGCTTGACCCTTCCGGTCCCCCCATGAAAAAATCTCGCCGAGCCACCCCCAGGATCCCCCCGTTCACAGGTGCACACTCCACCCGGGAGGCAGCGGGGGGGGACGTGTCTGCCGGCGGGTGTTTGCCTACTTCCGTCATCGAGATGAACCTCCGAGTCAAGCCGATCTCCGCGCGCTCGCGCTTCGCCTTAGTTGGAGTCTTGGTTTCGATGTTGCTCGCGGCATGCTCGGGCGGGGGCGGCGGCAGCAGCTCGCCGGGCATTCCGGGTCAGGAGCTGTCCAAGCCGGGCGGCGGGACGTTCTTCGTCGATCCGAACCAGGGCGGCGGCGCGACTCGGTTGCACCTGGCGGAGATGTTCTGGGCACGGCTAGTCGACATCCACGACATCGACTCCTCGGGGCGGGTCAACCTGGCTCCCGTCTTTCGCGACTTCGCGATCAACGAGAACGTCCAGTCCGACGCCAGCAACTATCACCTCGAAACGAATCCCATCACGCAGAAGACTCGCCTGGTGATCCTGCGCGAGCGCGTCGCCCGGGATGCGGGGTTGGGGACGTTCGACAGTCTGCTGCGCTCCGCCGGTGATGCCCTGCCGCCGCTGATCCCCAAGCACGACGATGGCTCGACGGGAGACCAGTACTCCTTCGTCGCGCGCAACGCGACGCTCGTCCTGCGCTTCGATGACGTCCTCGACGACGACCTGGAAGCTCAGCAGGACTTGTTTGAGACGGTACGCACGCTCGCCGGGTACCCGCCGGAGACGCCGTTCCTCGCGCGCCAGATTTTCGACCCGAACCACGGTGCAATCGTGGCAGGGGGGTTCCACTCCACGCGTGTGCTGATCGATCTGACGGTCTCGGAAGCAGAGGCAGCGAGCATGGTCGTGCCGCAGCCCCTCAATGCGGTCGGTCTGCCAGCGAGCCTGGAGACGACCACCAGTCCGGACGTCTCCGTGCGCATTCCGACGCGCGTGGACTTCGGGGCAGGGCAGTTCAAGCTGCTGCGCGGGCTCTCCGGCGTGGGGCTGGCCCCGAACGAGAACGGTCCCGTCGACACGTCCTCGACCACGGTCGAGATCGTACGAGCCATGCGCTCGGGTAGTCCGTCGGATCAGAACAACGGCTTCATGCTAGACCTGAACTCACCTGAGGTCGTCGGCGGCTGGGCGCTGCGTATCGACTCGGCCTTGCCCGATCCCCAGGGCCAGGCTGGCTTCGACTACCTCATCGACGTGACTTTCACCACGGTCTGTCGAGGTGCGCCTGAGTCCGGCGACGTGATCTCGATCGGGGACGTTTTCTTCGATGTCGTCCTGGACAGCGCGGGTCCCGATGTGAACGGGCAGGTCCTGGACCTGCATGCGCGCAGCCTCTCCGACCAGCCTCTGGGAGGCGGAGGCTCGTTGCTGGGGAACGCCTTGTTCCTCTCGACCTTCGTACCTTCCAGCGCCTCGGTTCCCTCCGGATGCTGGCTGAATTTCACACCTCCACCCGTCACGCTGCCTGCCGAGGGTGTCAGTACGTCGACCCAGGTCTTGGTGCGCTTCAGCGAGCCCATGGATCCGTCTTCGATGTCGCCTTTCGACAACCTGTTCGTCGTGCGTGGTGACTCGAACACGGTGGTGTTCCCGACGAACCTGATCGTGGGCAAGCTCAGTGTCTCGACGGACCTGAAGGAGTTCACCTTCAACCCGAGCTTGCCCCTCCCTCACGGCACGAACACCCCTGAGATCTATCACGTGCGCGTGTCCGGGCCGACCGACTTGGCGGGCAACGCGCTGGTCAACGTGTTGCCGCCCATCAACTTCACGATGGACGCCGGACAGCCCGCGCAGCAGACGGGCGGTACGGTGCTGCGCTTCACCGGGACGGACGAGCTCGAGCCCATCGGTGTTCCGGACCTACGCGGGCAGTTCTTCGTGGATTTCGATCGGCAGTTGATTCGCCCGCGGCCGGTCGTGTTTGCGTCCTATCCCGCCGACCGGATCAACCCGGTTCCGTCGATCATGATCCCCTTCCCGCCCGGCGTGCAGACGCCCCTGAGCCCTCTGGGTAGCCGGTTGCAGACGGTCTGGCGCTACTGCGACTTGGGCTGGCAGGTCCTGGACGAGACCAAGTACAACCTCGACGTCTTCGGTCTTTCCTGGGCCCCGATCGGCGGCCAGGTCATCAGTGACTTCTTCGAGCAGTTCGAGATCCGCCTGGCACACTCGCGGCGACAGCCCGACGAGGCGATCAGCGGCAACCTGTTGCCCAAGTACCGCGAGGCCGGCCTCGTCGGAGGCCCCGCGACCTTCGCACAGAACCTGCTGGTCGATCCGCTTTCGCCGCAGAAGGTCGTCCACGAGCGCACGCTCGGCTATCAGATCAATGGCGCCGATCTGTTCTTGACGGCGTCAGGCTCGATCATGCTGCCCTTCCCCCTCAATCGCGGGGCAGGGGCCCCTGTGACCTATACCTGGCGAGACACGGCCGTGCTCGCCAAGGGCGGCCCGATCGCCGCAGGCATCCCGCTAGACATCGAGTCTGGGAACCCGCTGCAGTTGGAGCAGAACTCCGGCTACGTCGCAGGCAAGGACGAGGTTCCCTCGTTCGGGTTGCCGTTGCTGCTCGAGTACCGCTGCTTCCCCTCCGACACGGGGCTGGGGCTCAATGCCCTCGACATCTCGCTGGCGATCAACTCCTCAGCCCTCCCGGCCTTCCGCAGCTTCTCCACGGGCGGGTTCAACACCGCCGGCGCGGCAGTGGAGCGTAACCCCGATCAGGAGCTCGTTCCGCGGGGCGGCTTCAACCCTAGCTCCATCCCTTTGCCCGGAGCGGCCACGGCACGCTCGGACGACAACTCCTTCTACATCGGCCAGCTCGATGCCGTCACACGCCTGAGTCGAGTGCACACGGTCTGGATCGATACGAGCATCAACAATCCGGACTTCCTCGACCCGATCGTGCTTCCCACGGACAACGACCTTCCGTCGGGGACCGCGATCATCGTCGAGTATCGCGGTGCCGATGGCTTCGTGATCTCGGACGTGCCGGAGCTCGGTCTGGTGGACGAGACGACGTTCCCCTTCAACGCGCAGCGCCTGAACGCCTACGGCGACATCTTCGCCATCGTTCCCGAGACCGGGGTGGACACGTTCGAGGTGCTCGGCTCCTCGACCTTCCTGGGCCAAGTCAACTACGTCAATGGCACAGGCACCTGGGCCAACGACATCGACACCATCGACGGCGCTCAGTACGTGCAGATGCGAATCACGTTCGTGAACAACATCGAGACAGGTTTGAGCTCCGAATTGTCCGCGATCGGGATCGCGTACTCCGGGCAGTAGCCAATTCTCTCGATCTCACCCTCTCCCTCCTCATGCTTCACCGCTCGATCTCGCGCTCCTTTCCGCTCCTTTCGATCGGACTCTCCCTGGCCGCTTGCTCGGGCGGCGGTGGCGGAGGTTCTGGGGACGGGTTCCAGCTCACGCGCATCTCGCTGCTCGAGGGCGCGGTGTGGAAGGTGAACCAGGAGATCGTCTTCACCTTCAGTGGCGACGTGGACTTCAGTTCGGTGAGCCTGAACACGATCGCGGTCCAGACCACGACCGGGACTCCGGCAACGGGGACGTTCTTCCTGCGCGGAACGAATCAGGTCGTCTTCCAGCCGAAGTGTCCGACGCTGAGCGACCTCTCCGACACTGGCTTGCAGGCGGGCGGGATCGCCTACGTCATCCGTGTTCCGGGGCAGTCGAGCGGAGCGTTCAACACCGTGCGCTCGAGCTCGGGCTCTCTCCTGCAGGTCACGCAGGTCCGTAATTTTTCGACGCCGATCTCGACCACGGCTGCCCAAGCTTTTCTCGACACCGAGCAAGGGCCTCCCGTGCCCGTCGTGAGGGCCGAGGGCTCCAGCGATCCCAACGCCACCTTCCTGGAGATCGGTGGGGATCCGCAAAATCGCGTCTACTTCGAGCGCGACCCTGCACAGAACCTGGTGCTCTCGGTGCCGGGCTTCGAGGCTCCGCTCAACCTGTACAGCGATCCGGCCTCGAGCGTTGCGGTCATCATCGAGTTCAATCAGGCCGTGGATCCGTCGGACACGAATATCTCCGATACCCGGCTACGGCTGGAGTTCCTGGATCGCTTCGGCGTTTGGCAGCCGCTCGAGACCAAGGTCATCTTGGTCGCCAACTGCACCGAGACGGGCGCACGAGTGCGCCTGGATCCGATCGGGATCTTGCCGCAAGGCAGCCAGCTGCGCGCCTTCGTTGGCGCTGGATTGAGAGATCTCGTGGGCGAGTCGGGCTTGGCGCCCATCTCCAACTTCGCCGTGACGCCGACGCGGGAAGTGTTCTTCACCAGCCTGAATCCCGCCGATTCGGGCAGCGATGAGTTTGCCGAGTCGTTCGACTTTGGCGGTACCACCGCGCTTTCCTTCCAAGACACGACCGCGCTCTTCGACGCGCCCGCCGCGAGCTGGGGCAGCGGACGGCTGTCGGCCGCTTTCAGCTTCCAGGGTACGGGGGGGCCCGGCGGAACCTTCGACTGGCTTGTCCGCGACGGGGACCGCTTGGTCGTCGACACGGACAACGGCTCGATCACCGCTGCTGATGGCATCACCACCCAATCGACCGCCGACGGCGTGATCGACGTGCGCAACATGACCATCGAGCTCGGCGGCTCGGTGCGCGTGCAAGGCTCTCGCCCGCTGAGCATCAACGCGACAGGCACCGTCATCATCCGCGGCGTCCTGGACGCGTCGGGCTTCGACGCCAAAGACGTGCTGGCCATCAACTCGGGCAACCAGAAAGAGGTGGGAGGCACGCGCGGTCCCGGTGGCGGTGGTGGCGGGGACGCCAGCGAGGTGGTCACCAACTCGACCCCACGCGGCAGTTTCGGCCAGGGGCCGGGCGTTCTGGTGAACGCAGGCGGTCAGGGCGGGGAAACCGGCTACGCACCTGCGAATCCCAAGGACGCGCGTCGTCCGGGAGGCGGCGCCGGTGGTCGCTTTGCTCTAGACCAAGGCGCCGGGCTCGTGGCCCAGGCTGGCCTTCCAGGCAATGCCTTGGCGACGGGCGCGGTCAGTGCGCAGCAGCCTCCGAGTGGCGGAGCCGTCTCCAGCGGACCCTTCGTGGACGGGGACAGCACGAACAACTTCTTCGGTACGAAGGCCCTCGGTGCACCGGGCAACGTCACCGGTCTGATCCGTGGTGAACTCGCGGGTTTGTGGGGCGGATACGGCGGCGGCGGCGGCGGCAATGCCGACCCGGCGGCCGCGTTTCCCACTCCCAACTGGACGCCCGCCAGCGACGAGAAGGGCGGTGCGGGTGGCGGTGGTGGTGGCGGACTCCACATCCGAGCGCTGGGCCCCATTCTGTTCGGCGATAGGGGCCTGATCCGCTGCACGGGTGGTCGTGGAGCCATTGGCGAGAACGTTCAGCAGCAAGACCACATCGGAGGCAATGGCGGCAGCGGCTCTGGGGGCCACGTGATCCTCGAGACGGCCTCGTTCGTCGATTTCACGGATGCGGGCGCGGCCACCGGGTCGCGAGACTGTATCGATGCCCAGGGCGGCCTGAAGATCACAGGATTCGAGCCCGCTGGCGCGGACGGCTTTTCCGACGGCGGAGCCGGAGGTCCAGGGGTCATCCAGCTGCACGTTCCCGATTCCCTGCGCGCTCCCTCGAACAGCTCTTTGACTTCGGACATCGTAGTTCCGAACGGTTTGGGTGATCCGATCGACAGGGTCACGTCGCCACCGGCGTCCATCCAGGTTCCGGCCTTCGGGGCGCGTTCTCTGGCGCGCTCGAAGTGGATCTCGATCGGCGGTGCCGATCAGCGCCCGACGGCCGGGCCGGCCTTGCTCGAGTTCCTGTTCCAGGGCGTGGAGACCACCGGGACCGTGACCGGGGACCAGGGCAAGGTTCTCGTCGCTGGCGAGGAGGTCCAGCCCCTTCCCGCCCTCCTGGATGAGGACCTCGAGGGCAACCCCAACGCGACCGTTCTTGCCGACCGACTGACGCTCAGTCTCACAGGCTCCTCCATCACGACGCCCTTCTCTGGCTCCACCGGGGGCGTGTCTAACCAGATCTACTTGCGCAATCCGTCGCTGTTCGAGCAGTTCGTGCTGCGCCTGTCCGTGGGCGCAACCGAGCAGGACTTCGTCGTGGCGAGCGCGAGCTACAGCGAGGGGCTGGCTGGTGCCGGGGACGAGCGCCTCAACCTGGCGGTGGCGGACGAGGGCACCGACCTGCAGGACTTCATCAACGCCAACACCGCCGGGGGCACGGTGCACTACCGGCTCTTTCCGCGCTTCTTCCGCGTCCTGACCGGCGGGGTCGAGAACTCCCTGCCCTCGACGGCCTTCGTGCGCATGACCTTCCAGGGCGCCCAGGACAACGGCCTCGGGGCCCCGGACGAGAACAATCTGCTCGTCGATTGGACCGGCGACATCTCCCAGTTCAGTGCGCTCCCGGCTGGGCAGCTCCAGTTCTTCCGCTTCGAGGTCGAGTTCGAGCTCGCCGCCAACGGCGGGTCCGTCTCCGCAGACACTCAGCCCATCGCCCTGGACTTCCTGAAGATCCCGTTCGTGTTCTGACGGCGCAAGGGAAGCCGCGAAAAGGCTTCCTGCGCGACCTTCCGACCCAGCATCCCCGTGACCCTGCACCCCAACAGGAACTAGCTCGCTGCCCTGACCCTCGTCCTGAAGCCGGGGATACTCTGGCTCGCGGACAAGAGAGAGGCCCGCCCGTCCTGGAGGCAATCGCTCATGATCGATCGTAGCACCCTGCGCTTCGGCCTGATTTTCGTGTTCTCGCTGGCGGTGGCGGCTTGCTCCGGCGGTGGGGGGGGTGGCGGCACGGCCGGCACGACGGGGTTCCAGGTGAGCTCGATCACCGTCCGGGACGGCTCGGTCTGGGAGATCAACCGCGAGATCGTGCTGGCCTTCAGCGAGCCGATCGACTTCTCCACGGTCAGCTCGAACACGATCAACATCCGCTCGCTCGCCGATGTACCTGCCACGGGGGTGTTTCGCCTGCGCGACGAGAGGACGGTGGCCTTCCAGCCGAACTGCCCGACCCTCGACGACTTCTCCGATGCGGGGCTCCAGCCCGGCGGCGTCACCTACGTCCTGACGGTCCCTGGCCAGAACTCGTCTGCCAACGTGTTGCGCTCCACTTCTGGGGTTCCGCTGGGGCTCCAGCAGACGCGCACGTTCTCCACTCCGGCCTCGTCACAGGCTTCGGTTGCTTTTCAAGACACGCGTTTGGGGCCGCCGGTTCCGATCGTGCGTGCCGAAGGCTCGAGTGACGCGCGCGCTACCTACCTCGAGATCGGCGGCGATCCCCAGCAGCGCGTCTACTTCGAGCTGGATACGAACCAGCAGCTCGTCCTATCGCTGCCCGGCTTCGAGCTGCCGCTGAATCTCTACAGCGACCCCACGGCCAGGGTGGC
>SIAI01000085.1 GCA_009691855.1 Planctomycetota bacterium
CCGACGGCTACCGCGTCCTCGACGCCCTCGACGACGACCGCGACGGCGAACTCCGCGGCCGCGAGCTCGCCGGCATCCGCGTCTGGTTCGACCGCGACACCGACGGCGTCTCCGATCGCGGCGAGGTCGTCTCCGTCGAGGACCTCGGCATCGTCGCGCTCTCCACGCAGAGCACGCTCACCCTCGGCCGCTCCCCCGCCAACCTCTGCGGCGCCGAGCTCGCCGACGGCCGTGTGCTGCCGACCTACGACTGGGTGCTCGAGCCGAAACCCACGCCGTGAGCTCCATGCCTTCGACAAGGCGGTGCGCGCGCTTCCTCCTCCTGCTGCTCGCGGGCGCCGCCTCGGCGGTGCCGACGGAAGTCCAGCCGTCGGAGTGGCCGCTCGAGCGGATCGTCACCAACCTCGAGGCAAGGCTGAAGGAGGCACCGAACGACGCCGATGCGCACTACAACCTCGGCCGGGCTCATGGGTTCGCGTTCGCACTCGAACGCACGTCACTCTGGGCTTGGGGAGATCGGGCTCGCGATCTGCAGGATCAGAGGCAAAGGCCGGCGGTCGAGAGCCGAGCGATGAATGCGGAGGAGAAGCTTGCACACCTCGTCGAAGGCGTTCGTCACCTGCGCAGGGCCTGCGATCTCGAGAGCCAAGGCGCTTGGTACGAATGGCGCAAGTACTTGACGCTCGCGTGGCTGATCGAGAGCGGAGCACCCTTCGCCGCGCACGTGGACTCGGTGGCTCTTCTCGGCGTCCATCAGGCTCCGCTTTCACCGGACGAGAGCGAAGCGTTGCAGCGCTCCATCCAGGACCTTGGTTCGGATGACCTGTCGTTGGCGACTGCGACCAGGAGGGAGCTAGCCGCTCCGGCCAACCTCGAGCGCGCCTTGCCGTTGCTCGGTCTGCAAACCTCGACCGAGAACACGCGGCGTCGAGAAGCCGTGGCCGCTCTGCTCCAGCGCTACTGGATCGAGCGAGCCATCACCGGATACTGGTACGCCGTCGAGCTCGCCTTCGCGAGCGATCTCGCCGACGACTTCGGCCCGCGCAACGACGAGGAGCTACGGCGCTTGGTATCGTTCGAGGCGCTCGAGGCTTACTCCCGTCTCGTCAAGGCGCGCGGAGTCCTGGGCCCGGATGAAGAACGTCGGCTGGCGGACCTAGCCGAGAAGCGCAAACAGCTGGAGGACTTGCTTGTCCACCCGCGCTCCATCTGGGAGACGCCGCTCTTCGTGTCGCTGGAGGGTTGCAAGGATCTCGACGAACTCGTCACGCCCAACCTCACGGTTCCCTTCGACCTCGACGGCAACGGAATCGACGAGCTGTGGCCGTGGCTCGCGCCGGACGCCGGTTGGCTCGTGTGGGATCCGCTGGGCAAAGGCGAGATCACGAGCGGTCAACAGCTCTTCGGCACCACCAGCGCCTGGCTCTTCTTCTCTGACGGCTATCGCGTCCTCGACGCGCTCGACGACGACCGCGACGGCGAACTCCGCGGCCGCGAACTCGCCGGCATCCGTGTGTGGTTCGACCGCGACACCGACGGCGTCTCCGACCGCGGCGAGGTCGTCTCCGTCGAGGACCTCGGCATCGTCGCGCTCGCCACGCAGAGCACGCTCACCCTCGGCCGCTCCCCCGCCAACCTCTGCGGCGCCGAGCTCGCCGACGGCCGCGTGCTGCCGACCTACGACTGGGTGCTGGAGCCCGTCGCTCCTTGAAGATCCGAGCAGAGGGCGCGCGCGCTCGCCCTGGTCTAGCCCGGAGTATTCATGAGACCTCGGGTATGATCTCGCGACTGGCCGCAGCCGCAGCGCTTTGCTCCCTGCGAGGCCCCCGGAGGGATCGAACATGCTGCGCACGTCAGGTCTGATCGCGCTCGTCGTCGTGCTCGGAGTGCCGCCCTCGCGGCCGAAGGAGGGCACGGCCTCGGACTGGCCCGTCGCGCGCTTCGTGCGCGACCTCGAGGCGAGCCTGGAGGCCGAGCCGGGGGACGCGGCCGCGCACTACTCGCTCGGACGGGTGCACTCCTTCGCCTTCGCGCTGGAGCGTTCGTCGCTGCTCGGCGGCAGCAACGAAGAGTTCACGTGGCTGAAGGAGCTCGAGGATCAGCGGGAGCACGAGCCGGCCGAGCCCGCCCCGCCGCCCACGCCTGCCGAGCGGCTCGAGCATCTCCGCCAGGGTATTCTGCACCTCGGCCGCGCGTGCGAGCTGGAGGACTCGGCCCTGCACCGGCTGACGCTCGCCTGGGCGCTCGAGACGGGCGCGCCCCTGGCCGGAGAGGTCGATGCAGCTCTGTTGTTCGGGCTCGAGGCGCCGGCGACGCCGGCGGAGCGCGAAGAGATCGAACGCTGGATCACCGCGCTCGCGTCGGAGAGCGCGCCGGAGGCCGACGAGGCCCGGCGCCGGCTCGCCGAGCCGGCCACGCTCGCGCACGCGGTCGCGCTCCTCGGCGGCGGGAGCTCCAGCGCGGATCCGCGGCGACGGGCAGCGGTGGACGCCCTGCTGCGGAGCTACTGGATCGAGCGCTCGATCGCCGAGTACCGCCGCTGCCTGGACCTGGCCGATGAGCAAGGTCTCTTCGACGTCCCGCTGCGGAACGGCCCGCTGAGCAACCAGGTCCTCCAGGTCCCGCGTGAGGCGCTCGAGGCCTACCGTCGTCTCGTGCGCGCCCGCGGCGTGCGCGGCGCGGAGGAGGAGCGCCGCCTGGCCGCGGCCGACGCGCGCTGGAAGGAGTTCGAGGGAAAGCCGCAACGCAGGTGGTTCACGCCGATCCTCTTCGCGCTCGAGGGTTGCCCGACGCTCGACGAGCTCGTCGCCCCGCACCTCCGCGTGCCGTTCGACCTCGACGGCGACGGCATCGACGAGCTCTGGCCTTGGCTCACACCGGATGCCGGCTGGCTTGTGTGGGATCCTGAGAACCGCGGCGAGATCACCTCGGGCCAGCAGCTCTTCGGCAGCGCCAGCGCCTGGCTCTTCTTCGAGGACGGCTACCGCGTGCTCGACGCGCTCGACGACGACCGCGACGGCGAACTCCGCGGCCGCGAGCTCGCCGGCATTCGCGTGTGGTTCGACCGCGACACCGATGGCGTCTCCGACCGCGGCGAGGTCGTCTCCGTCGAAGACCTCGGCATCATCGCGCTCTCCACGCAGAGCACGCTCACCCTCGGCCGCTCCCCCGCCAACCTCTGCGGCGCCGAGCTCGCCGACGGGCGCGTGCTCCCGACCTACGACTGGGTGCTCGAGCCGGTGCCGACGCCATGACCTCCATGCCTTCGAGAAAACGACGCGCGCTCTGGCTCCTCCTGTTGCTCGCGGGCGCCGCCTCGGCGGTGCCGATGGAGAATCCGCCGACGGAATGGCCGCTGGAGCGGATCACGGCGAATCTCGAGGAACTCCTGCGCGCGAGGCCCGACGACGCGCACGCGCACTACGAGCTCGGCCGCGCGTTCGGCTTCGCCTTCGCGCTGGAGCGTTCGTCGCTCTGGGCCCACGGGGCGTTGCCCGTGGACCTCGCAGAGCAGCGGACTCGCCCGGACTCGACCGCGGGCCAGCCCATCCCTCCGTCGCAGGCCCTCGCGCGCCTGGCGGGTGGCGTGTTCCATCTCCGCAGAGCCTGCGAGCTCGAGAGCCCGCGGCCCGAGGAGAGAGATGTGCTCTTCTTCTACGATTGGTGGAACTCGCGCAAGCACCTGTCGTTCGCGTGGCTGCTCGACACGGGCGCCCACCTCGCGGAGCGCATCGCGACGATGGAGGTCCTGGGCGTCAGCGCGCCGGTCCTCTCGCCCGAGGAGCGCGCCACGCTCGAGCGCTGGATCGCCGACCTCGGCGCGAGCGACGCGGCCGTCGCCGACGCGGCGCAGCAGGCACTCGCCTCGCCCGCACACCTCGAGCGAGCCCTCGCGCTCCTCGTCGCGCACAAGGCCTCGCCGAACGCCCAGCGACAGAAAGCCGTCGCCGCACTACTCGAGCGCTACTGGATCGAGCGCGCCATCGCCGAGTACTGGCGCGCCTACGAGGTGAACGTCGAGCGCGATCTCTCCATGCCAGGCTGGGAGCTCGAGTTCCTCGTCTCCTACGAAGCGCTGCTCGGCTACGCGCGCCTCGTCCGCCAGCGCGGCGTGCAAGGGCCCGAGGAGGAACATCGCCTGAACGAACTCGCCGAGAAGCAGAAGGAGCTCGAGGCTCACCCACACCGCGGAGGCTTCATTTCGCCGATCCTCCTCTCGCTGCGCGCGTGCCCGCGCCTGGACGAGCTCGTCACGCTGGACCTCGCCGTGCCCTTCGATCTCGACGGCGACGGCAGAGATGAGCTCTGGCCCTGGCTCACGCCCGACGCAGGCTGGCTCGTGTGGGATCCCGAGAACCGCGGCGAGATCACGAGCGGCCAGCAGCTCTTCGGCTCCGCCAGCGCTTGGCTCTTCTTCTCCGACGGCTACCGCGTGCTCGACGCCCTCGACGACGACCGCGACGGCGAACTCCGCGGCCGCGAGCTCGCCGGCATCCGCGTCTGGTTCGACCGCGACACCGACGGCGTCTCTGACCGCGGCGAGGTCGTCTCCGTCGAGGACCTCAGCATCGTCGCGCTCAGCACGCAGAGCACGCTGACGGTCGGACGATCGCCAGCGAATCTGTGCGGAGTCGAGCTGAGCGACGGGCGCGTGCTGCCGACCTACGACTGGGTGCTCGAGTCGATCGCGCCCTGACGCGCTGCGCCTTCTGACGCAGGAGCAGGAGGAGGTCAGGCGTAGCGCGAGCTCGACGGGGCCCCGCTCGGCGCGGGAGCCGTGGAACCAGACCCGTGGCGCCGTTCTCTCGAGCTCGCAGTCGCCCCGCGGTCCGGCGGAGGCGCTTCGCGCCGCCTTCGGCGGCCGGACCGCGTGGCGCCTGCGAGCTCGAGAGAACGAAGGGCACGAGTCTCTCCAGCGCGCCGAGAAACCCCATCGAGCTCGCGCGGTCGGCGGGAGCGTTATGGCTGAGCGCGACGAGCGGCGTGAGGTGGCTCGAGGGGGCCGCGCGTCGGGCGAGGCGCGCGGGGCAAGGGCTGCCCTATCAAGACTCCGAGGAATCCTGCGTTTCGTCGAACGGGTCGCGAGAGCGGTGCACCTCGCTCTTCATGAAGAAGACTCCGTCCACGCAGCTCGAGTTCGGCTTCGTCCGTTGGGGTGGCAAGCGTCGTGGCGCGGGACGCAAGCCGAAGGGAGAGAGCGCGGGCGTGGCGCACGATGAGCGGCCGACGCTGAGCGGTCGCGAGCCGGTGAGCGTCACGCTGCGCTTCGTCGAGGGGCTGCCGAGTCTTCGCGGCGAGGACACGCACGCGCTCCTGGCTCGGGCGATGAGCGCCGCCTCGCGCGGCGACGACTTCCAGGTGTGCGCGTACTCGGTGCAGTCGAACCATGTTCACCTGCTCGTCGAGGCGCGCGACGCGGGCCAGCTCGCGCGCGGCATGAACTCGCTCGGAACGCGCATCGGGATCGCGCTAAACCGACTGTGTAATCGACGCGGGCCCATCCTGGGCGAGCGCTACCACTCGCGCGTGCTACGTTCGCCGAGCGAGGTGCGTCACGCGCTCGTCTACGTGCTGAACAACGCGCGCAAGCACGGCGCGTGGGTCGGGACGCGGCCGGATCCGTACTCCTCGGGGCCGGGCTTCGACGGATGGCGTGCGACTTCGAGGGGTGCGGTTTCAAGTTCGGGCGCGGGCGGCTGCGCGAGCGTGTCGAGCGTCGCTCGTTCGAGCATCGAGCTCGGCCCGCCCCGCACGTGGCTGCTCGCCGTCGGCTGGCGCAGACTCGGCCTCATCGAAGTGTGCGAGCTGCCCGCAGGCGCCCGGGGAACGGAGGCATCCGCGTGTGGTGCGATCGCGACACCGACGGCGTCTCCGACCGCGGCGGGGTCGTCTCGGTCGAGGAAGTCGGCATCGTCGCGCTCGCAACGCAGAGCACGCTCACCCTCGGCGCCTCGCCGGCAAACCTCTGCGGCGCCGAGCTCGCCGACGGACGGATCCTGCCGACCTACGACTGGATGCTGTCGCCCGTCAGCGAGTGAGCGCGCTCACAAACTGAGCAGGTACGCGACCAGATCCGCCTTCTGCTGGGCGCTCAGCGTCGAGGTCGTGCCGTGCTGGTCGGCGACGTTGTGCGCGAGCACGTCGGAGAGCGTCGGCGCGGAGCCGTCGTGCAGGTACGGCGCGCTCGCCCACAGGCCGAGCAGCGTGGGCACGTTCGCGGGCGCGAGGCCGGTGCCGACGCCGCCGGGCAGCGTGAGCGGCGCGGGCGCGAGCGGGATGAAGGCCGGCGCCGCGTGGCAGGCCGCGCAGTTCGCCGTGCCCTCGAAGACGAGCTTGCCGGCCTGGGCGGCGGGCGAGAGCGCGCCGCCCGCGGCGCGGAACGGATTCGGCGGCGGCTCGATCGTGGCGACGAAGTCGGCGATCAGGCGCGCCGAGCCGGCCGGGGGTAGGCCGCCGAAGATCGTGTGCGCGGTGAAGGCCGCGTTGGTGAAGCGCAGCAGGGTCGCCGTGCTCCCGTTCCAGCCGTAGGGCGCGGTCGCGCTCGCGTCGAACAGCGTCGGCACCTGGTTGCCGCCCAGGAGGCCGTTCGCGGCGCCGTCGGGGTGGCAGCTCGCGCAGGTCACGGGGTTCGGGTTGAGCGCGCTGCCGTTGAAGAACTGCACGCTGCGGAAGAACCAGTCGCCGTCCTCCTCGGGCGTGAGATCGACCAGCGGCACGCGCGGCGCGCCCGCGTAGGCGAGCGCGAGTTCGATTCCGAGCGCGAAGGGCGGCCCCCCGGCGAGCGCCACCGGCCGCGCGCTCTCGCGGAAGTAGTCGACCGCCCACAGCACCGTCGGTGCGCCGCCGACGCCGGCGGTGACGAAGGCCGCCTGCTGCGGCGTGGCCGTGGGCGCGAAGCCGGGCGCGGGCGCGAGCTCGACCGTGGCGAGCAGCGCGCGCGTCGCGGCGTCGGCGATCAGCAGCGTGCCGCTGCCCGCGGCGACGACGGCGAGGTACGGCGGCGCGAGCGCGAGGTCGACGTAGTCGGTGCCGGCATTGGCGAAGCGCGTGGCGGTGACGGCGAAGCTCGTCAGGCTGAGCTCGAAGACCTTGTTCGTGTCCGGCCCGTGCGTCTGGCCCGCGACGAGCGCGACGTTGCCGACCACCAGGATGTCGTTCGGGATGCTGGCGAGCGCCGTGCGCGCGACCGTGGCCGCAGCGGGCGGCAGGCTCGGGTCGAGCACCTCGACCTCGTGCGTCGCGCGCTCGCCGACCATCAGCTTCCCGCCCGGCAGCACGGCGAGTGCGCCCGGACCGCGGCCGGCGAGCGCGAGCGGCACCAGCGCGCTGAAGCTCCCGGGCGCGCCCTCGCGCAGGCGCAGCACGACGTCGTCGCGGTCGTTGGTGACGTACACGGTGCGCGTCGCGCCGAAGTCGAAGGCCACGCGGCGCGAGCTCCTCGGCACGCTCACCTTTGCGGCGATCGAGTCGGTCGCCACGTCGATCACGGTCAGGAACTCCGCCGCCGCGTTGGTGACGAACGCGTGGCGCCCGTCCGGCCCCACGGCCACGTCGACCGAATGGAACGGGATGTCCTCGGCGTCGGGGCCGACCGGCAGGCGCCGCAGGAGCGTGCCCGTCGCCGCGTCGAGCACGGACAGCGAGCCGTTCTCGTGCGCGACGTACAGCTTGCGCCCGTCGGGCGTGGCCGCGATCGAGAGCGGCGTGTTCGCGCCCGAGGGCGGCGCGGCCTCGACGCGCAGCGCCACCGCGTTCGAGAGCCGCGCGCCGCCCGGCCCGCCGAGCTCGACCGCCTGGACGAAGAGCTCGAGCCCAACGAGCCCGAGCTGGTTCGGGACGACGAGCCCCACGTGCGCGCCGCCGCCGGCGTCGAGCGCGCCGCTCGCCACGCGGACGAGCCCCGCCGAGAGGTCGAGGAACAGCGTGCCCCACGGCAGCACGCGCTCGGCCGGCACGCCCGCAGCGTCGAGCACGAAGGGCGCGCCTGGCGCGCCGGCGAGGTCGAAGGCGAGCGCGCCGCCGAGCGCGGGGAAGGCCTCGCTCACGCTCAGCACGGGCGCGGGCGATTGCGCGCGCGGCGCGGCGGCCGCGACGAGGCAGGCGATCGTGGCGCAGGCGAAGGGGAACGTCATGGAGCTCCTCGCGCAGCTGGAAAACGCGCGGCGTGTCCGCGGGAGGTACGAGAGAGGGTACCCGCTCCGCGCAGGATGAGGAGTGCCGCCGCTGCCGGGCCGCTCCCACTCGACGGGACGCGTGCTCCTGGCGGGCAAGGGCCTGCGGCCGAGTGCGCTGCGCTTCCGCCTGACCCGCGCGGGCGAGCGCTGGACGGTCGTGAAGGGGCCGCTCGCGGGCGCGAACGAGGCGGATCGGCGGCTTCTGCCTGATGGAGCTCGGCTCGCTCGACGAGGTGCTCGCCTTCACGACCGCTTCGTGCACATCCTCGGCGGCACGCGCGAGCTCGACCTCCGTCCCGTGGCGGAGGCGTAGGGGACGTCCGGGCGGCACGGGCCGAGCGCAGCACACAGGGCTCGACTCCGCCGCTACACTCCGCCGCCTCGATGCCGCCGCGCCGCACGCTGCTCCTGCGACTCCTGCTTCCGCTCGCCGCGCTCTTCCTCGCCGACCAGCTCCTCCAGCACACCGCGCTCGCCGACGGGCGCTTCCTCGGGCACTGGGTCATCCCCTACGACCCGCCGCTGTTCACCGAGTGGCACCATGCGGCGGCGCAGGAGATCGAGAAGCTCGCGGCCGGAGACGAGGCGTTGCGCGCGAAGTCGATCTTCGATCCCGAGCTCGGCTGGTGTCCGCGGCCGGGGCAGGACCTCGGCCTGTACGTCCACGACTGGGCCGGGTGTCGCCTCCAGCTCGGAGCGCTCGCGCACGAGAAGACGCCCGGCGTGCGGCGCGTGGTCGCGCTCGGGTGCAGCTTCACGCAGGGTGCCGAGGTCGCGGGCGCGGAGACGTGGAGCGCGCTGCTCGACGCGCGCCACGCCGACCTCGAGGTCGCCAACCTCGGCGTGGCCGGCTACGGCAACGACCAGGCGCTGCTGCGCTTCCGGCGCGACGGCGCGAAGCTCGAGCCCGACGAGGTGTGGCTCGGCTTCATGCCCGGGGCGACGCTGCGCGTGACCACGCACTATCCGCCGCTGCTGAACCACTGGGCCTCGGTGCTGACCTTCAAGCCGCTGTTCACGCTGCGCGGCGACGAGCTCGCGCTCGTGCCCTCGCCCGCGACCGACTTCGCCGCGTACCACCGCCTGCTCAGCGACCAGAGCGCATTCTTCGCCGCGCTGAGCTCGAGCGACCGCTGGGTGCGACGCGCGCCGGCCGCCTTCGCGCCGCGCGGGACGTCGTGGACGCACTGGTTCGCGAGCTCGCGCCTGTTCGTCACCTGGCGGGAAGCCGGCGGGCGCGACACCGCGCCGCACCTCGGCGACGCCGAGGGCGACGTGTACCGCCTGACGCGCGCGCTGATCCTCGCCCTGGCTCGCGAGAGCGCCGCGGCGGGCGCGCGCTTCCGCCTCGTCGTGCTGCCCTCCCGCGCCGATCTGCGCGAGGCGCGCGCCCAGGGCCCGTGCTGGGCTGGGCTGATCGCCGACCTGCAGCGGAGCGGCGTCGAGTCGCTCGACACGACCCCGGCCCTGCTCGCCGCCGGTGCGGACGACGACGAGCGCTGCTGGATGCCGCAGGAGCACTACAGCCCGCGCGCGGGTGAGCTCGTGGCCACGGCCCTCGAGCGCGCGCTCGCCGCCGCCCCGCGCTGACGAAGCGGGCGCACGCTCAACTCGCGGGGCCGTGCTCCCGAAGTAGAGCCCATGAACCGACGTCTCCTGGTCCTCGGCACGCTCGGACTCCTCTTGGCCGGCGGCGCGCGCTATGCCCTGTCGGAGCTGAGCGCGCGCGCGTGGTCGAAGCGCAAGGGCGAGCTGCTCGAGCTGGCGCTGTTCCAGCCCGAGCTGCGCCGGCCGTGGGAGGTGCGCCTGCAGTCGGCGCTGGACTGCGTGAAGGCGTCGCCGCGCTTCGACGAGCTCTGCACCTCCTCGCACAAGCCCTTCGTCGCCCTCGGCGAGGGCGAGCCGCGCGCGCTGAGCGAGCTCGAGAAGGTCTGGGTGTCGGCGGCGGAGAACGAGTTCGTCGCGCTGGAACCGCTGCTCACGACCCTGCGCAAGCAAGCGCTCACCGAGCTCGAGTGGCACGGTCCGGTGCTGTCCCTCGGGGTGCTGCGCGAGGTCAGCAACGCACTGTGCGCGCGCGCCTGGCTCGCGCTCGAGAGCCACGACGACGAGGCGGCCGCGCGCGCCTACGCCGACGCCCTGCGCCTGACGCGCGCGACGGACGACGGCACCTCGCTGGGTTGCATGATCCACGCGGCCTGCGACGACATCGTCCTGCGCGCGCTGCGCTCCGCGCTCGCCTTGGGGCTCGCGCCGACGGCCGCGCGCGCAGAGCTCGCGCCGCTGCTCGATGGCTGGGCCTACGATGCCGAGCACGCGCTCCGGCGCGACCTCAGCTTCGTGGCGGACACGACACAGCTCGACGGCGAAGCCACGCCGCCGACCGAGGCGCTGAAGGACTACGCCGGCGTCCAGTCGGGCCTGGCGCTGGTGCGCGGGCCGGTCGAGGAGCTGCTGCGCTTCCACGCGCGGCCGGAGGACGAGCAGCAGGCGAACGTCGCGACCGCGAAGTGGACCGTGGCGGCGCTGACGCTGCACCAGCTCCGCGCGAAGCGCGCCGTCGCTCTCGTCGCGCTCGCCGTGGCCGCCTTCCACGAGCGGCACGCGCGCTTCCCCGCGAGCCTCGCCGAACTCGAGGACCTGCCGGCCGCCCAGACCCTCGACCCGCTCACCGGCGCGCCGCTCGCCTACGCCCTCGACGATGCGGGCGCGCGCGTCGGTCCGGCCGCCTGGGGCGAGCGCGTGGATGTGACGAGCCACCCCGACGACTCGCCCTACGTCTGGACCCTGCGCTGAGCGACGCGCCAAGAGAAGGGCCCCTGCGAGCGGATCCCTGCAATCCGACCGCGAGGGGCCCGGGTGAGTCGCTGCCGGCTCAGCGCGAGCGCGGGTGGTCCGTGCGCTCGTGCAAACGCTCGTGCAGACGCTCGTGCAGCCGTTCGCGCCGATCTCCGCGCCGGTCCTCGACGCGCTCGCGCCGGCCGCCGCGTTGGCCGCCTTCGTGACGCTCGAGACGGTCCTCCAGACGCTCGAGGCGCTCGCGACGCCGCTCGATCCGGCGCTCCAGGCGCTCGCGCAGCCGTTCGCGCAGGCGCTCGTGACCCGCACCGCGGCGCGGGCCGTCTTGGCGTTCCTGGCGCGGCTCGGGAGCGGTCCCGGTCGCCTGCGCCGCCGCGGGCGCGCCGAGGAAGAGGAGGGAGAACAACAGAACGGACGGGATCAGGCGCATGGTGAGTCTCCGGGTTCGACGTGGGCGGCGTGCAGAACCGCCTGCGCCGGGCGGGGTTCCGCGAAAGTTCGTCCGCCGGCCCGCCCGCCGGCCCGTCGGAAGACCCGCTCCGAGGCGCTTCCCCCTCCTCGCCCGCGACGCTATCCTTCCGGCCCTTTCCCCGGGGACGTAGCTCAGTTGGTAGAGCGCTGCGTTCGCAACGCAGAGGTCGAGGGTTCGACTCCCTTCGTCTCCACCA
>SIAI01000086.1 GCA_009691855.1 Planctomycetota bacterium
TGCGGCGGATTCTCCTGCGCTCCGATCACTCCGCCGCCGAGCAGGGCGGCCACGAACCACTCGATCGCCTTCATGTGCGGGCTCCTTCCCGCGCACTCCTCCGACCCGCGCCGGCGCGCGAGCACAGTTCAAGACGGTGATCCGCGCACGGCAGAGCGGAAGGAAGTGCCGGCCCCTGCCGCTACTTCACCGCGCTGAGCTTGATCGCGCAGCGTTCCTTGGCCGACAAGAGCGCCGCCTCGAGCACGCGCTGTGTCTGGTAGGCGTCCTCGAAGTCGGGCAGCGGCACCTCGGGCTTCTCGCCGCCCAGCACGCGCAGCACGTCGGCCAGCATGTTGACGAAGCCGTGCTCGTAGCCGAGCACGTGCGCGTCGGGCCACCACTGGCCGGCGTAGGGGTGCTTGCCCGCGGCCGAGGTGCACATGATGCGCGTCCAGCCGCCCTCGCGCGGGCCGCGCGTGGCGTCGTGGAAGCGCAAGAGGTTCATGTCCTCGAAGTCGAAGCGCAACGAGCCCTTCTCGCCGTTCACCTCGAGCGAGTTCGCGTTCTGGTGCGGCGCGGCGAGGCGCGTGGCCTCGAAGCTGGCCACGCCGCCGCCGCTGAGCGAGGCCAGGAACAGCACCGCGTCGTCCACCGTGCTCTTGCCCTTCTTCTTCGTGCCCGGGATGGTGCGCTCCTCGACGAAGGTGCGCGCCACGGCGCCGTGCACCTCGGTCAGCTCCTCGCCGGTGACGAAGCGGCACATGTCGATGATGTGCGCATTCAGGTCGCCGTGCGCGCCCGAGCCGGCGGCCTCCTTCTGGAAGCGCCACAGGAGCGGCGTCGAGGGCCCGCCCCAGCTCTGCAGGTACGTCGCGCGCACGTGGTACACGCGGCCGATGCGGCCCTCCTTGACGAGCTGGTGCGCGAGCGCGACCGCGGGGCAGCGGCGGTAGTTGTACCAGACGAAGGTCTTCGAGCGCTTGGCCTTCTTCGCCGCGTCGCGCATCGCGCGCGCGTCGGCCAGCGTTCCCGCCAGCGGCTTCTCGCAGGCCACGTGCTTGCCGGCCTCGAGCAGCGCGATCGCCGGCTCGGCGTGCACGTCGTTGGGCGTGGCCACGTCCACGAGATCGAGCTCGTCGTCCTCGCACAGGTCCTGCCAGCGCGTGGTGATCTGCTGCCAGCCCCACTTGCCGGCGAAGGCCGCCAGCTCCTTCGCGTTGCGCCCGACCGCGATCTGCAGCACGGGCGCGAGCGGCAAGTCGAAGAAGTGCGCGACCTGACTGAACGCGTTCGAGTGCGCGCGGCCCATGAACTTGGTGCCGATCAGACCGACGTGAATGGGTTTGGGCATGGCTTCGCGGGTTCTGGAGGCGAGGGTGCAGGACACTACGGAGCGGGGCGCGAGCGCCGCAAGGGGGCGCGCTCGGACGCGCAGGGCACGGCGGATCGAACGATCGAAGAATTGGGTGTCCACCCCGGCCACCAGGCCGCCTAGGAATGGACGGACCCGCCCACGAGCCCGCCCTCCGCGGCCAGAAACACCCTCGATCCCGGATTCCTGAAACTCCTGCGGCCTCGAAGGCAGATCACTGTGCGAGCAGCCCAGTTCCACACCCGCGTCGCTCCCGGCGCGGCTCTCGAAATTCGCTATCTCCTTTGTTGTAGGCCTCCGCTGGCGATCTCGCTCGCCGGCGGAGGCTCATTTCTCGGGCTCGCGCAGCCAAAGGTATCCTGCGCGCGTGAGCTCGATCTGGCACTGCGCAGCCCTGGCGTTCTTCGTGTGCGCGCTCCCGGCGCAGGCCCAGGACGCCGAGGCCGAGCGCGCGACCTGGCTCGCGCTGCGCGAGCGCTGCGGCACGGAACTCGATTGGGCAGCGGACTGGGAAGCGGCGGCGACGCGCGCGCGGGCCGAGCACAAACCGGTGCTGGCGGTCGCCTGGCTCTATCCGGGCTTCGACATCGCCGACGGCTCGCGCAGCGTGTTCGCGATGGACGAGGACGTGATCGAGCTCGTGAACGCGCGCTGCGTGCCGCTGCGCCTGACCAAGGACACGCGCGCGCCGTTCGTGGCGCAAGAGCGCTACGGGCTCTCGGCCACGGCCTTCGGCTGCGGCCTGCTGCTGGTCTCGCCCGCGGGTGAGGTGCTGGCGGACTCGCCGTTCCTGGAGCCGGCGGTCGCCTACGACTTCCTGTGCCGCGAACTCGCGACGCGGCCCGAGCTCGCCGGCGAGGCATTGCCCGCGGCCCTCTCCACCGAGCAGCGCGCCGAGCGCTTGCTGGCGCGCGGCGAGCTCGAGGCGGCCGCAAAGCTCTTGAAGGCACCGCGCACTGCGCGCGCCTTCCTGCTCCAGGCCAGGCTCCTACGCCGCAGCTTCGACATCGCCGGAGCGCGGGCCGCGCTCGCCGGCGCGCAGAAGCACGAGCCGGGTGAGCTCGCACCCGCGCTCGACCGCGAGGAGCTCCTGCTCGAGCTCTTCCAGGGCCGCGCGAGCGAGGCGCGCGTCGTGTGCGAACGCCTGCTGCGCACGGCGCCTGCGAGCGAGGAGGCCCTGGCCGCGAGCGTCACGCTGGGGCTGCTCGACCTCGCGGCCAAGGACCAACCTTCGGCCGAGCGCCGCTGGCGCGCGCTGATCGCCGAACACCCCGCCAGCCGCTGGGCAGTCGAGGCGGCGAGTGCGCTGCTCACGCCGAGCGCCGAACTCGCCGCCTTCACGCTAGAGCCCACGTGTCTCGCGCTCATGACCAGCGTGCGCGACGTGCCCTGGGCCGCATCTGCGCCGACCAAGGACGCCGTAGCCGCCGGGCTCGCCTGGCTGAGCGTGCAGCGCGGCGCGGACGGTCGCTGGCTCGATCCCTCCGAGCTCGAGGGCGATTACGGCACCTCCAACGCGACCTCGGTCGCGATCGACGCGCTAGGCGCGCGCGCGTTGCTTGCGCTATCGAAGGTGGACCTGGAGCGCGAGACGCAGCTCGCGCTGGAGTCCGCGCGCGCCAGCCTCGCGCTGCGCAACCGCGGCCCGGCGTACATGACCTACGAGGTGTGGAGCGACGCGCTCGAGCTCGAGCTGTTCGCCGACCTCATCGGCGCCGGTTCCAAGCGCGCGCCCGAGCTGCGCACGGTCGGCGAGGAGCTGACCGAGGCCCTGGTCCGGAAGCAGCGCAAGAACGGCGGCTGGAGCTACTTCGACTCCGTCTCGCTCGACGCGGACGCGCCCAAGCTCGAGCAGTCGATCAGCTTCGTGACCGCCACGGTCGTCCTCGCGCTGGAGCGCGCAGAGGCCGCGGGCATCGAATTCGACGAGGACGTGCTCGAGCACGGACTCGACGCCCTCGAGGCCATGCGCGACGGCGCGGGCGTGTTTGGCTACTTCCTGTGGAGCGTGCAGGCGCACTCGTCGCCCGAGGCACCCGCCGGCGCCGCCGGGCGCGCGCCGCTGTGTGAGCTGGCGCTGTTCGGCGCGGGGCGCAGCGACGCGCCGCGCCTGAAGGCGGCGCTGGAGCAGTTCTTCACGTATTCGCAGACGCTGGACAAGGAGCGCGGCAAGGCGCTGATGCACTGCGGCCCCGAGGGTCAGGGCTGCCACTACGTGCTCTACGACTACGCCACCGCCGCGCGCTGCATCGCGACGCTGCCGGCCGCGGAGCAGAAGCCCTACCGCGAACGCCTGCGCGCGCTCGTGCTCGCCACGCGCCGAACCGACGGCGCGTTCCTCGACACGCCGATCCTCGGCGCGGCCTCGGGCACGGCGCTGGCGCTGGCGGCGTTCGCGGCGCTGGATCCGGCGCGCTGAGCGCGCGTCGCTACGATGCTCGGCGTCGTGAACCCCCTCGGTCTCGTATTCCTGAGCCTCGCGCCGCTCGTCGCGCAATCGCGGCGCGTCGAGGAACTCATCGAGCGCGCCGACGTGATCGTGGTTGCGCGCGTGGAGGCCCTACACCCGCTGCCGGGATCGGCTCCGCAGCTCGTAGAGCTCGGCGTCGAGCGCGTGCTGTTCGGCGCGGAGTGCGCGCGCGTCGTGGCGCTGCCGAGCTGGAACAACAAGAGCGCGCGCGTCCTCGAGACGGGCAAGCGCTACGTGCTGTTCCTGGAGCGCGCACCGCCACTGTTCCGTCAGGGCGCACAGCTCCTGGAGTTCTCCGCGGCCCAGGAGAAGGCGCTCGACGAGCTGCGGGCAGGCGCTCCGCTCCTCTCCTGGTCGGAGGACGGCCTCTGGCCGATCGCCTTCGAGCACGCGACGCTCCCCGGAGAGCTGCTGCCGGCGGAGGGCGGCCCGGCCGAGGTCGAGCGCAAGGAGAGCCGCGCGCACGTTCCCGAGGCGGAGCTCCTCGCCTGGCTCGCCGCGCGCATCGCAGCCAGCCTCCCCTCGATCTCCGTGTGCAGGAACAACCACGCCGCCACGCGAGGCTGCGTGGACGTCCAGGTCGCCCCGGACGGAACGGTGCGCGGTCCGTGCGCGTCCGTGGGCGTGGCGCGCCTCGACGAGCGCCAGCTCCGCGCGCTGTGGGCGTTGATCGAGGAGGTGCGCTTTGCCGATCTGCCCGAGCGGGTCGGCGCGCCCGTGTACATCGACCAGTCCGTCTGGCGCGTCGAGGTCCGCACGCGCGCGGGCCGGCAGGTCGTGCTCTTCTTCGGTGAGAGCATCGACGGCTCCTCGGACGCCGAGCGCGATGCCTCCGAGCGCCTGCAGCGCGTCCTGCGCGCGCTGCCGATCTCCGCGCTGACGGCCGGCGCGCCGAAAAAGTAGCTTGCTCGCGATCCCCACGTCCGCGCCGAGGGTTTCGTGAACCCCACCGTGCTCTGGAGCTCGATCCTCGTCACCGACCTCGGCGGTCTCGCGCTCGGCGCGTGGCTCTTGTGGGGTCGGCGAGCGCTTGCGCGGAGCTGGAGCGACGACGCGCGACGTTGGACGGCGCTTGGGCTCGGTCTCGGCGTGCTCACACTCGTGACGGGGCTCGCGCTCGGCGAGCCCTTCCTGGTGCTGCGCCTGTGGTGCCACGTGCTGTTCTGCGTGCTCGCGCCGCTCGCCATCGCGCGCGGGCTCCAGCGCCGCGGAACGCTGGGCCTCACGCTGGTCGCGCTCGGCCTCGCGGCCGAGGGCGCGTACCTCTGGGCGCGGCACGTCGAGCCGTTCCGGCTCGAGGTCACGCACGGCGAGGTCGTGAGCGCGCGCCTGGCGCCGGGAACTGCGCTGCGCATCGCCGTGCTCGCCGACCTGCAGACGGACGACCTCGGGCCCTACGAGGCGCGCGTGTTCGCCGCGCTCGACGAGGTGCAGGCCGACCTCGTGCTCGTGCCCGGCGACCTGCTGCAGTTCGCCTACGACGGCAGTGAGCGCGCGCAGCGCGAGCGCGAGACGCGCGAACTCGCCGCGCTCTTCCGCGGCCTGCGTCAGCCCCCGCGCCTCGGCTTTCTGATGGTCGGCGGCGACTGCGAGCCGCGCGGCACGGGCTTTCCCGAGGCCGGCCTGCGCCTGCTCGAGGACGAGGCCGTGGCCTTTCCGGCCGAGCGCCTGCAGGTGATCGGGCTGACGCGCAGCTCCTCGCGACACGCGCTGGCGCCCGAGCTGGCCGAGGCCGCGCGCGCCTTCGACGGGCTCACGCTCTTCTGCGGGCACGCGCCCGAGTTCGCGCTCACCGTGCAAGACGTCGGCGTGCCGCTGCTATGCGTCGCGGGTCACACGCACGGTGGGCAGATCGCGGTGCCGTTCTTCGGCCCGCCGTTCACGCTCTCGACGATCCCGCGGCGCATGGCGGCGGGCGGGCTGTTCGCGCTGGGCGATTCGTGGTTGTGCGTCAGCCGCGGGATCGGGATGGAGCGCGGCTACGCGCCGCGCATCCGCTTCCTGTGCCGGCCGGAGCTCGCCGTGCTCGAGCTGCGCGCGAGCGCCGCCGAGGTCGAGCCTGCCGCGAGCGCTCACTGACGCCGCCCCGCGGCTCCGCGCTGGAACGCCGCCGATCCAGCTGCCGTAGGAGGCCGCGCCCGCACCGGAGTCGGTCGCGCGCATCCCGCCCGCCGGCCCCGCTATCATCCTCCTGCCCATGAACAAGCTCGCCCTCGTCGCGCTGGTGGTCCTGCTCGCCTGTGGAGGTCTGTGGTTCCTGCTCGGGCAGGGCGGCGGCGGGCGCGGCGGGGATCCGAGCGCAGCACGGCCGGCGGACGTGCAGCCGGCCGAGCCCGCGGTCGCCACGCCGGTCGAGCTCACCCCCGCCGCCGCGCCGAGCGTGGAGCCCGCCGCCACGCAGCGCACCGCGGCGCAGCCGCAGACCGCGCTCGAGCTCGAGCACCAGAGCTTCGACCTGGAGCACGCGCGCTGGGTGGACGTGACGGTGGTGCTGCCGGCCGGCGTGCCGCTCGACGATCGCCCGGCGCTGCTGGCCTTCGTGTCGCGCGCGGGCGAGGAGTTCAACGACTGGAACGCGAATCGGCTCAGCGAGGCGCTCGACCTCTCCGACGATTTCGCGGGGAAGCTCGAGAAGGAGCACCACTGGGCGCGGCGACCGCTGAGCGCCCGGGTGCGCATGCCCGTTCCGCCCGAGGGCGACGAGGCCGTGCTGCTCGTGCAGTCGCGCTACCTGCACCTCGATCCACAACGCGTCGCGCTGCCGGCCACGGGCGCGGTGACGATCACGCCCGAGCTCGGCGGCTACGTGACCGGCCACTGCGCCTTCACGGCCGAGCCGCACGCCGCGCTGGCGGACATCTCGGTGGAGTTCGACGGGCGTGCCAAGGAAGAGGGCTTGATGGGCTTCTCCAAGTCCGACTCGCGCGACGCGCGCGTGCGCGCGGACCTCTCCTTCGAGCTGCGCGCGCTCTCGGCCAAGAAGAAGTACGTCGTGCAGGGCAAGGCCAAGGGCTTCGTCGGGCACTTCGAGCTGTCGTTCGAGATCGACGCGGGCCAGCACCGCGAGGTCGAGATCCTCTTCCGTCCGGGCGCGCGGCTCACGGGCGTCGTGCGCGGCGAGGGCCAGCCGCTGGCGAGCGCGCAGATCTCCGTCGACGTCCAAGGCACGGGGCCCTGGAACGACGAGCTCTCGGCCAGCACCGGCGAAGATGGCGTGTTCGTGCTCGAGGGCGTCCCGCCGGGCAAGGTGACGCTGCAGGCCAGCAAGGACGGCTGGCGCGCAGCGGAGGAACAGAGCTTCGACGTCGCCGAGCGGCAGAGCGTCGAGGGCATCGTGTTCGAGCTCGCGACCGGCGAGCGCATCAGCGGCACGGTGCTGTGGCCCGACGGCACGCCGGTCGAAAACGCCGAGGTGCGCGCCTCGAAGCTCGAGCAGGGCTGGATGCAGCAGCTGGTGCAGGTGAACAGCGCCGCCGACGGCAGCTTCGTGCTCGGCGGCCTGGAGTCCGAGCCGGTCGAGCTCTTCGCGCGGCACGCGCCGCCCGGAGCCGGGCCGAGCGCCGCGGTGGCGAGGGTCGCCGAGGCGGACGCGGAGGCCACACCCGAGGACTTCGAGTGGGACGAGGACTCGAGCGGTCAGTGGATCGCCGTCGCTTCGGCCGTCGCGCCGGGCACGCGCGAGCTCGTGCTGCGCCTGCAGGAGCCGCTTCCGGTACACGGCGTCGTGGTGGACGACAGCGGGGCGCCCGTGCGCAGCTTCCGCGTCTCGGCCCACCTCGCGCAGCGCCCGCAGCACACGCCCGAGGAGGTGAGCCAGTCCTTCGACACCGAGGATGGCGCCTTCACGCTCGGCGTCGGCCTGGGTGGCGAGTGGGTGTTCGTCGCCGAGGGTTCGGGCGACGAACGCCGTGGCGAGGAAGTCCGCCTCGCCGTCCCGCAGGGCACGACCGCGCTGCGCCTGGTGCTGCCGCGCGCGAGCGCCGTCGCCGGCGTGGTCCTCGATCCCGCCGGCCGGCCGATCGAGGGCGCGGGCGTACACGTCTCGGAGAATGCGCAGGAGGCCGCCTTCGCGGGCTTCGGCGGCGAGGACACGAAGAGCGGCGCCGAGGGACGCTTCGCGCTCGAGCACGTGCCGAGCGGCAGCGCCATCCACGCCACGCACGCGGACTGGGCTGCCTCGGAAGCGCTGGCGCTCGAGCTCGTCCCGGGCGAGTCGCGCACCGACGTCGAGCTGCGGCTGCGCGTCGGCGCGCGCATCACCGGCGAGGTCTTCGACGAGCACGGCAAACCGCAGGCGGGCCAGAACGTGAACTGCGCGGGCGGCGCGATGGCGGCCATGGCCTTCGGCTTCGGCGCCGAGCACTCGACGACGAGCGACGCCAGCGGGCGCTTCGCCTTCGAGCACGTCACGCCGGGCAAGGTCAGCGTCTCGGCCGTGCCGGGCGAAGAAGAGCTGATGGCGAAGTTCCAGGACGGCGGCGACGAGCAGTCCTTCATCTCCATGCTCAGCGACATGCGCACGGCCACGGTCGAGGTCGCCGACGGCGCCGAGGCGCACGTGGTGCTGGGCGCGAAGCCCAAGCAACCGGTGCGCGTGCACGGCCGCGTGAGCGAGGCCGGCGCGCCCGTGGGCAACCGGGCCGTGTTCTCCTTCGCCGAGGGCGGCGCGCTCTTCCAGGGCATGAAGTTCGGGCGCAGCGACGACTCGGGCCGCTACGAGCTCCAGCTCGACCGCCCCGGCGACTACGTCTTCGGCGTCAGCCAGGACGAGGGCATGAGCAGCGCCGGCACGCAGTTCTACGTGGAGGTGCCGGAGGTCGAGGAGTTCGAGCAGAACCTCGCCCTGCCGCTCGGACGCCTGTCGGGCGTGGTCCTCGGCCCGGACGGGCCGGCCGCGGGCGTGGCCCTGCGCCTGGTGGCGAGCGAAGGTCTGATGGGCCTCGACGATCTGTCGGAATCACGCCGCGCGAGCTCTGGCTCCGATGGCGCGTTCGCCTTCCAGCACCTCGATCCCGGCACGTACTCGCTGCAGGTCGGCGGCGACTTCGACGGTGGCGGCAGCGACGACATGCGCTTCGGCCAGGCCGTGGTCGATGGCCTGCGCATCGAGAAGGACGGCGCGCTCGAGGGCCTGGTGGTGAAGCTCGCCGCGCCCGGCAAGCTGAGCGGCGTCGTGCGCAACGCCGCGGGCGAGCCCAAGGGCGGCGTCACGGTCTTCGTGCGCGACGCGGCCGGGCGCGCGATCTCGGCCTCGAGCTGCAGCACCGACGCCGCCGGCCGCTTCACCTACGCGGGCATCGCCCCCGGACGCATCACCGTCAGCGCGCGCGGCGCGAAGCTTGTCAGCGCCGAGAGCGCCGAGATCGAGGTGCGCGCCGGCGAGACGAGCTCGGTCGAGCTCACCGTGAACGAGGGCACGTTCCTCGCCGTGTCGCTGCTCGAGGACGACAAGCCCGTGCGCGCACGCCTGCGCGTCACCGACGAGGCGGGCCGGCGCGTGGACGACCTGATGTCGATGGAGAGCATGCTGGGCCTCATGAGCGAGGGCTTCTCGTCGCGCCAGCGCACCGTGGGCCCGCTGGCGCCGGGGAAGTACGCGCTGGTGGCGACGACGCTGGATGGCAAGGACGCCAAGAAGTCGGTGCTGGTCGAGGAGGGGCAGACCGAGCGCAACGTGAAGCTGCGGCTGAAGTAGCGGGGAGGGAGGGGCTCGACGACGCAGGCTCGCGGTGCCGTGGCGGAGCTCGATCAGCTCGAGCTCGACCTCCGTCACGCTCTCGTCGCGCTC
This sequence comes from Planctomycetota bacterium, assembly GCA_009691855.1. Classification (GTDB taxonomy): domain Bacteria; phylum Planctomycetota; class UBA1135; order UBA1135; genus JABFRZ01. The sequence continues at coordinate 9,613 of SIAI01000086.1, forward strand.
GTCCAGCACGCGTCCTGCGAGCGTGAGCTCGCCGCCGCGCTCCTGCTCCGCGGGCGCGCGGCCGACGGGCGCGGGCGCGGCGAGCTGCACCTCGGCGCTCGGTGCCGGCACGCTCGCCGTGGGCTGTGCTTCGACGGCGAGGTCCCGCGCCGCTGCGTGCTGCTCGCGCTCGCAGCCCGCGACGAGCGCGAGCCACAGCACGGCGCTCGTCGACACGAGCCCACGTCGAGCACTGGAGTCCGTCACGCGTCCCACCTCGTGGCGATTCTAGTGCTCGCCGACGCGCGTGCGCGCCGACGTGCTCCGCCGGATACCCTGGTCCGCGATGGATCTCGACGCCTTCCGCGCCTCGCTCGACGAGTCGAGCCCGCCGAGCGGGCTCACGCCGTGCCTGACGGCGCTGTGGCTCGACGCGCGCGGCGACTGGGACGGCGCGCACGCGCTGGTGCAGGAGCTGGAGGGTGAGGATCCGGCCTGGATCCACGCCTATCTGCACCGCAAGGAGGGCGACCGCGACAACGCGGCCTACTGGTACGAGCGCACGGGGCGCGCGCTGGCCGCGGGCTCGTTCCAGGCGGAGTGGCGCGTGATCGCGAGCGCGCTCCTGGAACAGTAGCGCGCGCGCGTCAGGGCCCGAGCTCGTGAGCCGAGCGCCGCGTCGCGCTGCTCGTTCTCACGCGCTTCCAAAGAACAAGTCGTTCAGCGCGTCTACGCCAGCAAGCCAAACGCACCGCGGAGACGCGGAGAGCGCGGAGCGACACGGAGGAAGAACGGGGAGAGGGGCGGAAGACCTCCGGATCGTCGGATTCCAGCCGGCTGAACACCGGAGGCCCATGCTCTTTCCTTCTCCGCGAGTCTC
>SIAI01000033.1 GCA_009691855.1 Planctomycetota bacterium
CGATCCTCGGGCGCGAGCTCGTCCACGAGCAGGCGCAGCGAGCGCTGCACCAGCGGCAGCTTCGCCGGATCGTCCATCGAGCCCGACACGTCCACCAGGAACACGAGGTTCTTCACGCACGGCTTCGCGAACTCCGGCGCGCGCCCGCGCAGGCCGATGCGCACGAGGCGGTGCTCGCTCGCCCACGGCGCGCTGGCCGAATCGACGACCACCGAGAACGGCGTCGCGCCGCGCGGTTCGGGGTAGTCGTAGCGGAAGTAGTTGATGAGCTCCTCGATGCGCACGGCGTCGGCGGGCGGCAGCGAGCGCTCGTTCAGGAAGCGCCGCACGTTCGCGTAGGAGGCGGTGTCGACGTCGATCGAGAAGGTCGAGAGCGGTTGGCGCCGCGGGTCGCTGAAGCCGGACTCGGCGATCGCGTCGTAGGCTTCGGTGCCGGGCGTCTCGGATTGGAGGAAGCTGCGAAGTCCGGGGCCATCGACGGACGTGTCGCGCCATGTGTAGATCGTCGGAGCTCCGGAACGCGCGACGTAGCCCAGGCCTCCGGACTCACCGCCGTAGCCGAGCGCTTCGACTACGGGGGAGGAAGCGGGGTCCACCGCATCGATGGCATAGAAGAAGGGGGACTCGCTCGCCGGCGCCCGCCCCTCGCCGCCGGAGAACAGGTCTCCGAACCACGAGGTCTCGACGCCCGCACCCGGCCCGATGTAGCCGTGGCCCCTCAGACCCAGCGCGCGTTGAACTGTGCGCACGTTCACGAGGATCCCGCCGATCACGAGCAGGAGCGCGGCGGCGAGGACGCGAAACGCGAGGCGCCGCTTCCGGCGGGGTGCGCGCGTGCCCGCGGCTCGCAGGATCTCGGCGCGACGCGCGTCGTCGAGTTGCGGGGTGGCTTCGCCGAGCACGGCGCGCAGGTTCGTGGAGAGCTCCTCGAGCGCGCGCACCTCGCCGGCGAGCACGGCGTCGCCCGCGACCTCGCGCTCGAACGCCTCGCGCTCCGCCCTCACCAGCTCGTCGAGCACGTACGCGGTCGCGCGCGGATCGTCACGGTGCTCCGACACTCCAATCGTTCGCTTCTCGCTCGTCATGATGCACACTCCCTGCGCGCGGGTTCGCGCGTCACGGGCAACCGCTCGCGCAGGGCGCCCAGCGCCCTGTGCAGCAGGAAGCCGACGTTCGTGGCCGTGAGGCCGGTGATCGCGCCCATCTCCGCGTAGGAGAGGCCGTGCTCGAACTTGAGGCGCACGAGCTCGCGCTCGCGCTCGGGCAGGCGCTCGACCGCGCTGCGCAGCTGCGCGGCGTCGTCGCGTGCTTCCAGGTGCTCGAGCGGTCCGGGCGAGCTCGGGTCGTGCCTGGGTTCGTCGGTGTCGAGCGCGAGCATCGGCTTCTCCTTCGCGCGCAGATCGAACGCGCGGTTGCGGCAGACCTGATAGAGCCACACGGTCGTGCGCTCGCCGAGCGCGTCCCGGTCGGCGCGCACGAGACGCAGGAAGCAGTCCTGGACGAGGTCGCGCGCGCGCTCGACGTCGCCCGAGAGCAGGCGCGTCGCGTAGGCGAGCAGCGGGCCCTCGTGTCGGTCCAGGACGGAGCGGATCCAGCCGTCGTCGTGCGCCGATCCACTCATGGGCTAGGTTTCCTCACGGGCTCTCGCGCAGAAGAACGGGCGACGGCCCCACGTCTTAGGCCAAAGTGGCGGAAACCTGCCGGCGGAGCGCTCTCGCCCTTGCCGGAGGACGCGGCGAGAGCATGCTGGGCCGGATGCAGGCGTTTCGTTCGCTCCCGCTCGTCCTCATCGCGCTGGTGGGCGCGTGCCGGACGCCGGCGGGGTCCGCGGGCGAGGTCGAGGGCGTGCTGGCGGAGGTCGCCGCGACGGTCGAGCGACACTTCTACGACCCCGCGCGTTTGCCGGCCTTCCGTGCCGCTCGACCCGCGGCCGAGGCGCGTGCACGGCGCGGCGAGCTCTCCGCCGCGGTGAACGAGTGGCTGTCAACGCTGGGCGCCTCGCACACCGAGTTCCGCACGCGCAGCGAGCCGCGCGCGTGGGAGCTGGCGGACGTGTTCTGGGAGGCGTTGCCGAGTCCGGCGCGCGAGCGCGCGTTCGGGGCGCACGGGCCGCTCGTCGAGGGCATCGGGCTCGTGCTGGGCGAGCACGCGGGCGAGGTCTTCGTGCGCGGAGTCCTGGACGGCTCGCCGGCGCGGGCGCGCGGGACGGCCGACGCGGCTCCGACTTCGCTCTCCAGCGGGTGTCGAGCGCGAGGTCGTGGTCGTGCCGGACGCGCTGCGACCGAAGGAGCGCTATCTCGCGGCGCTGAGGGCCAGCGCGCGCGTGACCGAGCTCGACGGGAAGCACCTCGCCTACGCGCACGTCTGGTCGTACGCGGGCGAGGAGGTGCAGGAGACGCTGGCGGAGCTCTTGCTCGACGCTCCGCTCGCCACCGCCGACGGCCTGGTGCTCGACCTGCGCGACGGCCTGGGCGGCGCGAACCCGGACGCGCTGACGCTATTTGCCGTGGACGTGCCCGAGCTCGAGTGGCACGAGCGCGACAGAAGTGTGCGGCGCACGCCGAGCGCGTGGCGCAAGCCCGTGGCGCTGCTGATCGACGAGCACACCACCAGCGGCAAGGAGATCCTCGCGCGCGCCTTCCAGCGCGCCGGCCGTGGGCCGCTCGTCGGCGCGCGCAGCGCCGGGGCGGTCGTGGGCGGGAGCGCGTTCCTGCTCGGCGACGGTTCGCTCCTCTACCTCGCCCTGCGCGACCTCACGGTGGACGGCGAGCGCCTGGAGGGCGTGGGCGTCGCGCCCGACGTGCCGGTCGAGTTCGCGCGCGAGAAGGGCGGCGCGCGCGCTGGCGGAGCTGCGCGCGCTCCTCTGAGGCGCTTTCTCGCAGCGCCGCGCTCGACCCGCGTCCGCCGCGCTGGGTAGGCTAGGCGCGCGGCGCAGCCGCAGCCGTCCTTGAGCGCCCCCGCACCGAGCATGAGCCCGACCTCCGGCGATTCACAGCTCGGACGAGCGGGCGCGCGGGTCCTGAGCGCGCTCTCGGTCGCGCTGCTGGTCGTGGCGGTCGGCTGGGCGCTGCGCGAGGGCATCCGGCGCCCGGTGCACAACTTCGACCTGATCGACTACATGGCGCTGGCCCTGGAGTACGTCGAGCCGGACCCCGAGGTGGTGCACCGGCGCGCGTACGAGACGGCGCAGGCCGAGCTCCCGCCCGAGGTCTACGCGACGATCAGCGCCTCGAGCGACTTCCGCCGCGAGATCCGCGCCGACTGGCGCCTGTTCGACGCGAACCTGGGCTTCCACCGCGGGCGCTACCTGTACTCGCTGGCCGTGCTGGTCGCGCACGAGCTCGGCGCGCGGCTCACCGCCGCGACCTGGTACGCGAACCAGTTCTTCTGGTGCGCGACGGCACTGCTGGTGTTCGTGTGGGCGCGGCGGCACCTCGCGCTGGGCCTCGCCGCGTTGTTGACGCTGGCGCTCCTGTACTCGCCACCGGTGCTGTCACTCCTGCCGGCCTCGTCGCCGGAGAGCATGGCGATGTTCTTCGTGGCGCTGGGCCTGTATCTGTGGGTCGAGCGCAAGGCCTTCGCCCCGGGTGCCCTGGCGCTGACGCTCTCGATCCTGGTTCGTCCGGAGTTCGTGCTGGTGTGCGTGGGCGTCGCCGCGGGCTTGTTCCTTCTCGCCCGCGAGGGCCAGGGACCGAGCCGACGCTTCCTGGGGCTGTGGGGCGGGATCTCCCTCGTGCTGTGGTTCGCGATCGCGCAGAGCGCCCACGATCCAGGCTGGTGGCCGGTGGTCACCTCGCCGATCAAGCGCGTCAGCCACCTCGACCAGGTGATGCCCTTCAAGCTGGAGTACTACCTCGCGCTGATCGAGCGCAAGCTCGAGCCCCTGACCTACGTCGGCTACGACATCGCCGAGGACGGCTCGTTCGTGCGCGGCTCGGGCTTCTTGATCGTGTACCTCGCGCTGGCCGGCCTCCTGGCAGGGTTGGCGCTGCGCGCGCGCTTGCCCGAGTTCCGGCCGCACGCCGCGATCGCGCTCGGACTGATCGCGGCCACGCTCGCGCGCCTGGCGCTGTTTCCCTATCCGTGGGATCGGTACTTCGTGTACCTGTGGGTGCCGGTGCCGCTGCTGCTGGCCGGGATGGGCGCGGCGCTCGTCGCGCGCGCGGCGGGCGAGCGCGACGCGAACGTCGGGTAGCGGCGGGCTACTTCGGCGGCTCCTGGGGCGGCTGCTTCTTCTTGCCCTGCCCCTTCTTGTTGCCCTTCTGCCCCTTCGGCGCAGCCGGCGCCTGGGCGGGCTTCTCGGGCGTCGCGGGGGCCTCGGCGCCCGTGCCGCCGGCAGCCTTCTCCAGGTCCTGCAGATACTTGGCGAGTTCCTCGTGTTCCTTGAAGGCCGCGCGCTGGAAGGGCGTGCCGCCTTCTTCGCTCTTCTGCAGCACGTCGGCGCCGTTGGCGACCAGGAGTTCGGTGATCGCCCGATTGCCGACCTCGGCCGCAAAGTGCAGGGCGTTGGACTGTTGCTTGTCGACCTCGTTCACCTTGGCGCCACGCGCGAGCAGCGCGGCCACGACGTCTTCGTGTTCCAGGCGCACCGCAGCCATCAGGGGAGTCCCACCGGTCACGTTCGCGAGGTTCACGTCGCCCTGGCGGTCGATCAGGAGGTGCACGAGCTCGAGGCGCCCGTTGCTGGCCGCGACCAGGAGCGGCGTCTGGCCCTTCTTGTCCTGGGCATTGACGCTCGCGCCCTTGTCGAGCAGCGCCTTGGCGATCTCGAGGTCACCCGTCGCACCCTCGCCGCAGAGGAAGTGCAGCGGCGTCGCGCGAGCCTCCTCGGTGCAGTTCGGGTTCGCGCCCTTCTCGAGCAACGCCTCGGCGATGCCCTTGTTGCCCATGGCGCTGGCCAGATGCAGCGCCGTCATGCCCCCGGCTACCGCGGAGTTCGGATCGACGCCGGTGTCGAGCAGGCTCTTCACCCCTTCGAGGTTTCCCGCCTGGGTTGCCAGGATGAGGCCTGGGAGCTGCTTGCTCGACTGCGGGCGGACGTAGTCCTTGTCGCCCGGTTGAGGCGCGGGCTTGGCGACGGGCTGGGTGCTCTGAGCGCCCGGAGTCGTGGCCCCGGCCGGCCCCGCGGCCACGTCCGGCTTGGGCTGGACCTTCTCGTCGCCGCAGCTAGCCAGCAGCAGCGGAAGGGACAGAACGAAGTACCGGGTGGCGCGGCGCGGTGCAGGGAGCATCGGGAGATGGCTGGGGGAGCGGGCGGAAGGGAGGAGGTGATCGGCGCCTACGGCTCCGCTTCTCCATTGTTAACGTCTGGTCGGGCCGGGTCAAACCGGAGCGCCCCCCGCGCCTCGGATCGACAGCGCCGCCGAGGGCCCGTATAAGCGCCGCGCCCATGGCCCGACCGCTTTCCGTCTCGCTCCAGGAGTACGTCGTCGACTGGAAGCTCCTGCCCTGGCCGATCCCCTGGAGCGAGGTCTTCGGGCGCAGGGCACCGCTGGTGCTCGAGATCGGCTTCGGCAACGGCACGTTCCTGACCGAACAGGGCGCGCGGCGGCCCGAGCGCGACCACGTCGGCATCGAGCTCTCCTGGACCGCGGCCACGCACCTCTTCCGGCGCCTGCAGGCGGCCGAACTCACCAACGTGCGCGCGCTGCTGGGCAACGCCGAGGAGCTCGTGCGCCACAACTTCGTCCCCGGCCAGCTGGACGAGGTGTTCGTGAACCACCCCTGTCCGTGGCCGAAGTCGCGGCACGTCGAGCGGCGCCTGCTCGCGCGCTCGTTCCTGGCGTTGCTGGCCGAGCGCATGCGGCCCGGCGCGAAGCTCACCGTGGTCACCGACCACGCCGACTACGCGCGCTGGCTGGGCGACGAGCTCGCGGAGCAGAGCGCGCTCGTCTCGTGTCACGCGACGACCGAGGTCGCCTCGCTCCCGGAGCGCACGCCGACCAAGTACCAGCTCAAGGCGATGGTCCAGGGCATCCCCATCCACTACTTTGAGTGGCGCAAGGCCGACGGCGCCGCCGAAATCCCCGTCCCCACCGAGCGCGCTGCCGAGATCTCGATGCCCACGATGACCCTCGCCGGTGCGGTCGAACCCGCCGAGCTGTTCCAAGGCTTCGCGCCGCAGCTCTTCCGCGAGCGCTATCGCGAGGTGGAGGTCGTGGTCAAGCTCATCGCCGTCTACCAGCGCCCCGACGCGCCGGTGTGGCTGCTGGAGTGCTTCGTGCTCGAAGACCAGCTACAACAGCAGTTCGCGCTCGACGTCGTGCTGCGCGGGCCCTCGGTGCTGCTCAAGCCCTCGGCCCTCGGCCAGCCCTATCCGACGCACGGCGTGAAGCGCGCGGTGTGGTGCGCCGCGCGCTGGCTGCAGAGCCGGCATCCCGCGCTGGTGCTGCAGTACGAGAGCCTCGGCTTGCGCCCGCCCGCCGAGCCCTGGCCGCTCTGAGCCGCTCTACCCGCCGCAGGCGGGCCTGGTGAGGAAAGAACAAGCACCGGCTCGTCAGGCCCGAGTCGGGCGAGCCTTTCTGAACCGTTTGTTCTTTGGAAGCCGCTTGCCCGCCGAAGGCGGACCTGGTCAGGAAAGAACGGGGCCGCCCAGGTCTCCTGAACGGCTTGTTCTTTGGAAGCTACTCCTGGCGCGGGAAGACCAGCACCGGAACCCGCGCGCGCCGCAGCACGGCCTCGGCCACGCTGCCGAGGACCAGGCGCCGGAAGCCGGTGCGGCCGTGACTCGAGAGCGCGATCAGATCGCAGCCCTTCTGCGCGGCGTAGTCGGCGATGGCGTGCGGCACGCTCGGCGCGACCAGGACTTCCAGCGTGGCTTCGAGGCCACGCAGCGACGCTCGCCGCGACTCCAGCACGGCCTGGGTGCGCTCGATCTCCTGGGTCGTACCCGGCAGATAGTTCGCCCGCAGCGTGCCCTCGGCACCCGGCGGCAGGCCCGGGTTCTCGATCACGTGCAGCAGCACGACGGCCGCCTGGGCCGAACGCGCGAACTCGGCGATGGGCACGAGGGCGCGCTCGCCCTCGGGGGACAGGTCGGTCGGTACGAGGATTTTTCGTGCCAGCATCGGGCCTCCGAGGACGGGCGTTAGCTTAACGCAGCGGGACAGTGCCTGTCGGAGCGATCATGTCGATGATTCGCTCCACGACTCCCCGCGAGGACACCCCCGCGCACCATGCAGCCCATCAATCGCTCCAGCGAGTACGCGATCCGCGCGCTGACCTACCTCGCGCAACGCAGCGGGGGAAGGTTCTGCCTCGCGCACGAAATGGCGGCCGAGATCGGGATCCCGGCCCCGTTCCTGGGCAAGGTCCTACAGCCGCTGGTGACGCGCGGCATTCTGCAGAGCCAGCGCGGACGCAACGGCGGCTTCCGCCTCGCCTTGCCCCCCGAAAAGGTCTCGCTGTACGAGATCGTCGATTCCCAAGAACGGCTGGGCAGCGCGCGGCTGTGCTTCCTCGGCCAGGCCGACTGCACCGACGAGCGCGCGTGCCCGCTGCACGACTTCTGGAAGGGCGCCTCGAGCGCATTCCTCGAACGCCTGTCGGGCACGACCCTGTCCGACCTGCTGCACTTCTGCGATGAGCGACCCGCGGGCGGATATCCGCTGCCCAGCGGGCGCTGAACGCGGACCGCGCTCAGCGCGTGGATTTCCCGCGGCGCGCGCGCTCCGGCCTGGACCCCTGCAGAACAGCTCGACCTCGCCTTGCGCTCCGAAGCGTTCGAGGTAATGCTCGAGCTCGAGAGCTGCTCAAGCGCTTCCTGACCCGCAACCAGCACGTCGGCCCGCTCGACACGCCGGATCCCAACCCGTGGATCAGGAAAACTGCTCGGCCCCCTGCCGCACGCAGGTCGAGGGCGAGCTGTTGTTCGCACGCGGGCGCCTGGGGAGCTGGCAGCAGGTCGCCGATGAGCTCGGCGGCGTGCTGCACGAGATCGGCGAGCGCTGGACCCGCGGCGAGCTCAGCATCCTCGACGAACACATCGCCACGGAGCGCCTGGCGCGGGCGCTCGCTCGAATCGGCGATGCCCTGCCCTCCCGCCCCGGAGCGCCACGCGCGCTGCTGGCCTGCGTGGAGGGTGACGAGCACAGCCTGGGGCTTGCCCTGGTCGAGCCGTGCCTGCGCGAGCTCGGCTGGTCCACCCTGTGGGCCGGCGCGCGCACCCCGCGCTTCGAGCTGGAGCGCGTGATCGGCACGGTCGAGGTCGAGCTGATCGCCCTGTCGGCCTCGGCGCAGTCGCAGAACAGGCCGGCCCTGAAGCATGCCTGCGAGTCGCTGTCGAAAGGCCTGCGCGGCGCGCGGAATCGCCTTCGCCGTGGGCGGCGCCGGCGCCTGGCCCGAAGACCCCAAGGGCTGCGCACGCTTCAGCGACTTCGCGAGCTTCCACCAGTTCCTGGGCACGCTGAAGCCGCCGCCCTTCTGAGGGCGGCGCTTCGGGGCCGCGACGTTCGACGCGGCTCGCCGCAGCGCGCTCGGAGTTTCTTTGGGCGAAGCCTCTCGCGGCCCCTCACGCTTTCCACGCGCCCCTCCCGGCGGGCAGAATCCGGCCATGTACCAGCTGCTGCACGTCGGACTCGGGCCCCTGGGCCTGCGCGTGGTGACGGACCTCTACCGGCGCGGGATCGGACGGGTCGTGGCCGCCGTGGATCCGGCCCCGAGCCTGGCGCGTCGCGAGCTCTCCGCGCTCGTCGCCGCGGCGGGTCCGGGCACGCCGATCCGCACGCACCTGGACGAGGTCCAGGAGTGGGGCCGCATCCGCTGCGCGGTGGTCACGACGCGCTCCGACCTCGCGCTGTGCATGGACACGTTCCGCAGCCTCCTGTCGCGCGGCTGCTCGGTGATCAGCACCTGCGAGGAGCTCGCCTGGCCCTGGCTGCGCCATCCGGTGCTGGCCCAGGAGCTGCACGAACTCGCCGTGCGCGCCAACGCGCGCATCCTGGGCACGGGCATCAACCCCGGCTTCCTGATGGACGCCCTGCCGGTCGCCGTGACCAGCGCCTGCCACGAGGTGCGCGCGCTGCGCGTCGAGCGCATCCAGGACGCCGCCAAGCGCCGTCTGCCGTTTCAAGAGAAGGTCGGCGTGGGCCTCGCGCCCGCCGAGTTCGAGCGCCGCGTCGCGGCCGGGACCCTGCGCCACGTCGGTCTGGGCGAGTCGCTGCACTTCCTGGCGCACTACCTGGGCTGGAAGGTCGAGCGCTGGGAGGAGACGATCGCGCCGGTGCTGGCCGAGCGCGCCCTCGACAGCGGCCTGGGCCCGGTGGCGGCCGGCCACGCGCGCGGCGTGCGTCAGGAGGCGCGCGGCTGGGTCGGCGGGAAGCTCGCCCTGCAGTTCGCCTTCCAGGCCGCGCTGGGCGAGCCCGAGCCGCGCGACCGCGTGGTGATCGACGGCGAGCCGCCGATCGAGTTCGTCGTTCCGGGCGGCGTGCACGGCGACACGGCCACCTCGGCCCTGGTTCTGAACATGATCCGGCCTCTGCTGGCGGCCGAGCCGGGACTGCACACGATGGCCAGCGTCCCGCTGCAAGGCTGCGTGGCGCGGGATTCCGCGTGAGCGGAGCGCGCGTGGGCCTCGCGCCGGCTTGGAGCCCGCTCCCGCGCGGCGCTTGCGTTCGGGCCAGATGGCAGAATGAGGGGCACCCCATGAAGCGCAATCCGCAAGCCGAGCAGATGGCCCACGAGTCGATGCTACGCACCCTGGCGGCGCAGGCCGAGGCCATCTGGCCGCAGGAGCGCGGGCTCTTCGCCGCCTACGCCCTGCCCGAGCACGCGCGCATCCTGGACGTGGGCTGCGGCACGGGCGAGATCGTGTTGCGCCTGGCGCGCGAGTTCCCACGCGTCACCCTGGTCGGGATCGACGTCCACGAGCCGCACCTCGACGTCGCGCGCGAGCGCAGCGCGCCGCTTGCCGGGCGCGTCCAGTTCCGCACGGGCGACGCCTTCGCGCTCGACTTCCCCGACAAGAGCTTCGACCTCACGCTGTGCCGCCACATGCTGCAGGCCGTGCCCGAGCCCGAGCGCGTGCTGGCCGAGATGAAGCGCGTCACGCGACCGGGCGGACGGCTGCACATCGTGGCCGAGGACTACGGCATGATCCACTGCCACCCGTGCGCGGTCGACGGCGACCGCTTCTGGCGCGAGGGCCCGATCGCGCTCGGCAAGAGCACGGGCACGGACCTTTACGGCGGGCGCAAGGCCTTCCACTGGCTCGACCAGCTCGGCCTGGACGAGATCCGCGTGGACTACGCGATCCTCGACACCGTGCGCGTCGAGCGCGGCATCCTGGGCGACATCTTCGACGCCTGGCGCGACGGCTACACCGAGGTCGTCGCCGCCCACAGCCGCTTCAGCGAAGCCGAGGTGCGCGCGAGCTTCGAGGCGATCGCGAGCTCCTTCCGCGACCCGGGCGCCTACGGCGTGTGGCTGCTGCCGATCCTCTCCGCGCGCGTGCCCTGAGCCATGGACCTCCGCGTCGAGTTGCAGCGCTTCCGCGACGAGCTGCCCATCGAAGCCGCCTCGACCCCGCCGGCCTCGTGGTACACGCGCGCAGAAGTGCTGGAGCGCGAGACGGAGACCACCTTCCGCGACTCGTGGCAGTACGTGTGCCCCAGCGACCGCGTGGCCGCGCCGGGCAGCTACGTGCGCGTGGACATCGTGGGCGACAGCTACCTCGTGCTGCGCGATCGCGCGGGCGTGCTGCGCGCGCTGTCGAACGTGTGCCGCCACCACGCGGCGCAGCTCCTGGAGGGCTCGGGCTGCGTCGAGAAACTCGTGTGTCCCTATCACGGCTGGACCTACGACCTCGACGGTTCCCTGCGCTCCGCGCCGAACATGGGCGCGCTGAAGGACTTCAACCGCGCGCGCTTCGGCCTGCCGCAGGTGCCGGTCGAGGTCTGGGGGCCGCTGGTGTTCCTGCATCCCGGTCGGCCGGCGCGAGCGCTGGCGCAGGAGCTCGCGCCGCTCGCGAAGAGGCTGGCCGACTTCGGCATGGACGGCCTGCGTCACGCGCACCGCCGCCGCTATCCGATCCAGTGCAACTGGAAGGTGTTCTGCGACAACTACCTCGACGGCGGCTATCACGTCGGGCACCTGCACAAGGGTCTGGCCGGTCAGCTGGCGCTGAGCGAGTACCGCACCGAGCTCTTCGAACGCTTCAACGTGCAGAGCTGCCCGCCCGCGCGCGACGCGCACTTCCGCGGACGCGATTTCCGCGAGCGCATCGGCGCCGGCGCGCTCTACGCCTGGATCCACCCCAACCTGATGCTGAATCGCTACGGCCCGATCCTGGACACGAACTGGGTCGTGCCGCTCGGCGTGGACCGCTGCGAGGTCGTGTTCGACTACTGGTTCGCCGAGACCGAGGGCGAGGACGCGCGGCGCTTCATCGAGGCCAGCCTGGAGGCCAGTGACGACGTGCAGCAGGAGGACGTGGCCATCTGCGAGTCGGTGCAGCGCGGCGTTTCCTCGCGCTCCTACGACACCGGCCGCTACGCGCGCACCGAGACCGGCATGTATCAGTTCCATCGGCTGCTGGCGAAAGAGCTGCGCGGTCCGGAGTAAGAGAGCCGCAAGGTCCTTTCGCTCCGCGCGCGGCACCGCAACACTTCGCGCCGCCATGCTGGTCGTCCTACGTCCGCTGCTCGTCGTGCTCCTGGTCGGCGGACTCGCGGCCCAGGAGCCCGAGCGCCCGCGCGCGGCCAGCACGCACGTCGATTCGACGCCGGTGATCGACGGCCGGCCCGATGACGCGGTGTGGCAGCTGGCCACGCCGCTCGGCGCGCTGCAGCAGGTCGAGCCCGCCGTGGACGAGCCGGCCAGCGAGGCCACCGAGGTGCGCTTCGTGCACGACGCCGACCACCTCTACATGCTCATCCGCTGCTTCGATTCGGAGCCGCAGCGCATCATCAGCACGACCCGCGAGCGCGACGCGCAACTGGAGGTCGACGACCGCGTAGAGATCGTCTTCGACACCTTCCACGACGGGCGCAACGCGTTCTTCTTCCAGATCAACGCCGCCGGCTCGAAGGGCGATGCGCTGGTCACGAACAACGGCGCGACCTTCAACAAGCCCTGGGACGGCATCTGGGAGGGCGTGGCGCGCGTCGACGAGCTCGGCTGGTGCGCTGAGCTGGCGCTGCCCTTCAAGACGCTGAACTTCAGCGAGGGTGACACGACCTGGGGCTTCAACATCGAGCGCTTCATCGGGCGCAAGCGCGAGGAGGACCGCTGGTCGAACGGCAGTCGCGATTTCAGCCTGTTCAACATCTACCGCGCCGGCGAGCTCGGCGGCCTCAGCGGCATCCGCCAGGGCATCAGCCTCGACATCGTGCCGTTCTTCGTCTCGCACTGGAGCAACGAGCGCCCGGACGGAGAGAGCGGCGACAAGACGCTGCTGGGCGAGCCGGGCTTCGACCTGTTCTACAAGCTCATCCCCAGCCTGACCTTCGCCTGGACGGTCAACACCGACTTCGCCGAGACCGAGGTCGACTCGCGCCAGATCAACCTGACGCGCTTCCCGCTGTTCTTCCCCGAGCGCCGCGACTTCTTCCTGCAGGACGCGGGTGTGTTCGAGTTCGGCTTCAACAATGCCGGCGGTAGCGGCGGAGGCGGCGGCGGCGGCGGCGGCGGCGACCGCGCGCTGATCCCGTTCTTCAGCCGGCGTATCGGCCTATCGCCCACGGGCGAGGAGGTGCCGATCCTGAGCGGCGCCAAGCTCACCGGCCGCGCCGGCGACTACGGCATCGGCGTGCTGGACGTGCAGACCGACGATCTGGGCGCGCTCGACGGCCAGAACCTGTTCGTCGGGCGCCTGACCAAGAACGTGGGCGCGCAGTCGACCATCGGCGCTCTGGTCACGCGCGGCAACCCGGCCGACACCGGCGACAACACCGTCTACGGCCTCGACGCCACGAATCGCGCCAGCGTCCTCGGCGGCGGCCGTGACCTGATCACGACCGGCTTCTTCCTGAAGTCCCAGTCCGAAGGCGTCTCCGGTGACGACGCGGCCTTCGGTCTTGGCCTGCTCGCGCCGGGCGATTTGCTCGGCTGGTCGCTGGGCGCGCGCGAGATCCAGGACAACTTCGACCCCGCATTGGGCTTCGTGCCGCGCGCGGGCATCCGTCGCTACGACGGCGGCGTCGAGTACCAGCCGCGCCCGGGCTGGAGCGGCGTGCGCCAGCTCGAGTTCAGCATCGACAGCGAGGTCTTCACCGACACCAGCGGCGCGCTCGAGACCTGGAACACCGAGGTGCAGCCGTTCGGGATCTTCTTCGAATCCGGCGACGGCGCGCGGCTCGAAGTCGAGCACACGCACGACGAGCTGTTTCAGGACTTCGAGATCGCCGACGGCGTGATCATCCCCACCGGCGTGTACGAGTTCAGCGCCGCGCGCGTGGAGCTGGAGAGCGCCGAGAAGCGCCCGCTCTCGGCCGGGACCGGGCTCAGCGCCGGCGACTTCTACGACGGCCAGCGCACGAGCTGGGATCTGAAGGCGACCTGGCACCCGAGCGCGCTGTTCCTCGGCAGCGTGGGCTACGAGCGCAACGACGTGCGCCTCGAGGGCGGCGACTTCACTACCCAGCTGGCGCAGCTGCGCGCGAATTTTTCCTTCACGCCCGAGCTCTCGTGGAACAGCTTCCTGCAGTGGGACACCGAGTCCGACACGTTCGGCGTGCAGACGCGCCTGCGCTGGATCCCAGTCCCGGAGCAGGAGGTCTTCCTGGTCTTCAACGAGACGCTGGAGAGCGACTCGCCCTCCTCCTCCCCGCTGTCGGAGGAGCTCTCGTTCAAGATCACCTACGCCTTCCGCTTCTGACGCGCGGGCCGCGGCGCCCCAGTTGGTCGCTCGAACTCGCTCCGCAAGGCCAAGGATTCCAGCCACTTACGGCCTGTTTCCAGACGGTTCATCGCCTCCGGCTGGCGCGCCTCGTAGGGTCGCGGTGGTCCTCGGACGGCTCCGGCGGGCGCCCGCCGGCCGCACCGAGGACGCATGCAATCCTGTGGAGACCTCCATGGCCCAAGACCCCAAGCAGAAGCCCATCCACACCGCTCCTTCCAAGCCTTCGACTCCGCCGCCGGCGGGCAAGCCGTCGCAGCCGGGACACTCGCCCCAGCATCAACCGGGCTCGCCGGCGCCCAAGCACACGGATCCGAAGAAGAAGTAGCTTCTCATCGCGCCCAACAGCGCGCACGACGCCGGCCTTGCGGACACGGTTCCGAGGGCCGGCGTCCTCGTTTCAGCCGCGCGTGAGGCCGTCGGGCTGGTTCGCGAGACACATGACGGTCTGCAGCCCGCTCAGGCACACCGTCGCGCGGCCCGCGTGCCAGGCCTCGACTTCGAGCGCGCACACCGACATACGCTTGCCGGCGCGCAGCACGCGCCCGCGGCCGACGAAGCGCTCGCCGCGCGCGGGCTCGAGCAGGTTGACCTTGAACTCGATCGACAGCACCGAGGACGCGGCCGGCATCAAGGAATACGCCGCGTAGCCGCCGGCCGAGTCGGCGATGGCGGTAGAGACCGCGGCGTGCAAGTAGCCGTGCTGCTGCGTGAGGTCGGCGCGGTAGTCGAGCTCGATCTCGCACAGGCCGGGCTCGACGCGCAGCAGGCGCGCGCCCAGGGTGCTCATGAAGGCCTGGCGCACGAAGCTCGCGCGCACGCGCGCCTCGAAGTCGGGATCCTGGGGCGTGAGGGGAAGCATCGGGTGCTCTCAGAGCGTGAGAGACCATCCAACCACGGCCAGCACACAGAATGAAGGGGCGCGAGAGGACTCGCGCCCTGACTGCTGCGCGGCCGAGAAATAGCGCCGCGTCGGAACGACGCGGCATTTTCTCAGCGCCTCAGCGCGGGCTGCAGCCCGCAACCCAATGAGACCTCATGCGCCCGCGCTGAGTTCTTGTTGGCGGGGGCGGCAGACCCTCCCCCACGACTCCTTCCTCCAGGCCAGGCGCGCCCCGCGGCCTGCCCCTCCTCGCCGCTTGATGAGCGGCGCGGCGCCGGCGGCGCCGGAGCTACTACTCCCGAGAATCCGCGCGCGGAGCGCGGACTCTCGAACCTAGTAGCTCAGACCACGTCCAGCTCGGCCAGCTGGTACCACCAGTGCTCACGCAGCCACCAGGTGTCGTAGCGCGGGTCCTGCACGATGCCGATCAGGAGGTAGTTGCTGGAGTGCAAGTGGAAGCTCCACTCCTGGAACACCGCGTTCCAGCGCGACCACTCGGGGAAGACGACGAGCGCGGCGCGCGCGCCGTCGCTGCGCGCCTGGGCTAGCACAGCCTCGCGCAGCAGCTCGCCGGCCTCGAGCTCGTCCTCGGGCACGAGCCAGTCCATGATCAGGCCCGAGCCCGGATAGGGCCGGTCGGCGCGGCGGTAGATCGCGCAGGCGACGAGCTCGCCGGCCGCGCCGCGCACGCCGAAAACCTGGTAGCGGAAGCGCGGATGGTCGGCGAAGCGCCAGTTCAGGTAGCGCTCGTCGCGGATCACGCTCGCGCCCCACTGCGCCTGGCAGCGCAGGTAGAGCGCGTGCACGTCGGCGCCGAAACGCGCCACGCGCTCGACGCCGCGCGGCAGCTCGCGCGCGCCGGGTTCGAGCTCGCGCACGTGGATGATCTGCGTGCGCACGATCTGGTAGCCGAGGAAGGTGCGCCCGATGCGCCAGGCGGGCTCGACCGGCCAGCCGTAGTGCAGGAGGTCCGCGCCCTGCCCGCCGAACTGGCGGAAGAACGGGTAGGCGGTCTCGACGTACAGTCCGGGACGACGCAGGCCCTTCCTGTGCTCGGGGTGCACCATCGAGTCCACGCCCTGGGTGAAGCTCGCCGGCTTGCCGTCGAGCAGCACGCGGTAGGGCAGCGCGGCACACTGCGCGGCGATCACGCCCTCGCACTCCGCGACCCAGATGCGCTGGCCAGCGGGGTTCTTGGCGAAGGCCCAGTCCCACTCGGCGCGCGTGCGCGGCACGAAGGCCGGGTCGTTCTCGCCGAACACGGCGTTGAAGGTGGCGAGGATCCCCTCCTCGTCGCCGGGGCGGAACGCGCGGATCTCGTACTTGGGGGCGGCCATGATCAGAGCCTGTGAAGGAAGCCCTCGCCAGCCGAGAGCCAGCAGGATGCGTCGTGGCTAGGCGCGCCGACGACGCGTATTCGTGAGGCAATACTCGCAGGTGCCGCAACCATGGCTTCCCGGTGCGCCGGAGGCGCAGCGAGGCGATCCTGCGGATCGCCGAGCAGGGAAGACCCACGGCGCATCCTGCTGAGCTCGTAGGCGGCGAGGGATTCCTTCACGGGCTCCTAGCGCAGCGTGTCGCCGCGCGTGTAGCTCCAGTGCTGGAACAGCCAGCTCATGATCGCCGGGCGCTGGAAGCTCTTGAAGCACAGGAACTCGCGCGTGCCCTGCACGCGGAAGCCCAGCCGCTGGAAGGCAAGCCACTCGCGCGCCGTGTCGGGCATGACCGCGGTCAGGCGCGCATGGCCGTCGGCGCGCGCGCCCGCGCAGGCCCAGCCGAGCAGCGCCGCGACCAGGCCCTCGTCCTCTGGAGCCGCGACCCAGTCGAGCAGTCGGTCGTCGCAGCGCACGGCGTAGCCCACCAGCGCTCCGGCGCGCCGCGCGAGCACGCGCGCGAAGCCCGCGCCCTGGCGGTCGGCGTAGCGCCAGTTCAAGTAGGCCGCATCGCGCACCAGAATCGCCGCGCGGCCCTCGGCGAAGGCGCGGAAGGCGGCCTCGACCTCGGCGGGAAAGCACTCGACCTCTTGCAGCGTGAGCGTGGCGTCCGCGGCGCGCCGCGGTTCGCGCTCCAGGGCGAGCACGAGCTCGTTCTCCGAGCGCAGCACCTCCCACTCGAGGTGCTTCAGCCCCAGACGATGGGCGCGGCGATTCGGGAGGCCGTACACGAGCGGATGCGGGTCCGCGCTCGCCCCGCCGAAGCGCTCGGCGAAGGCCTGGCCCGCCAGCACGAGCCCGCGCGTGCGTGCCAGACCGGCGCCGCGCCTGAAGTCGTTGAACAGGTCGCCGAGCTCGAGCCAGAAGCCCTCGCGTCCCTCCAGCAGCGCGCGGTGGCGCGTGGCCGCGAGGCCGGCCACGAGCACGCCCTCGGCGTCGAGCGCGAAGGCGACCCGCGCGCCGTGCGGCGCGGCGGCGTAGCGCCAGGTGAGTTCGGCCAGGGTGCGCGTCGCCCCCGTGCCGCCAGCGCCCGCGCGCGCGCGCTCCAGGGCGGCGTGCAGGTGGGCTTGGTCACCCGCCTGGAAGGCGCGCGCTTCGACGGTGATGGGGCTCATGCTCGCGCCCTGGTTTGCTAGCCCGACCTATTCATGAGGCCTCGAGCGAAACGTCGCGAATGGCTGCAGATGCAGCGATGAGCGAGCGAGAGCCTGGAGACGACCTCTCTGCAGGTCGTTGAGGACTCGCAGGGAGCGAAGCGCTGCAGATGCAGCCAGTCGCGACGTTGCAGCCGGGGGCTCATGAATAGGTCGGGCCAGCAGGCAGGGCGCGCGATTGCAGCACGGGCGCGGGGCGCGGAGCAATGGCGCCGCGCGGCGGACGAGCGCGGGCTCACGGCGGGAGCCCGAGCTTGGCCAGCTTCGGAGCGATGACGAAGCGGCAGTAGCCCTGCTCCTTGTTCCGGCGGTAGTAGTCGTAGTGGTACGCCTCGGCCGGCCAGAAGGGCCCGGCGGGCGTGACCTCGGTCACGATCGGCGCGGCGAAATCGGCCTGCGCAGTGGCCTTGGAGGTCGCGGCGATGCGCTGCTGCTCGGGTGAGTGCGTGAAGATCGCCGAGCGGTACTGCGAGCCGACGTCGTTGCCCTGCCGATCCAAGGTGGTCGGGTCGTGCAGGCGCCAGAACCACTGCAACAGCTCGGCATAGGCGAGGCGCCCCGGAGCGAACTCGATCTGCACGACCTCGGCGTGGCCCGTGCGCCCGCTGCACACCTCTGCGTAGGTCGGGTTCGCGCCGGGCCCGCCGGTGTAGCCGGAGCGCACGGCCAGCACGCCCGGCGCCTGCAGCAGCACGGCCTCGATGCACCAGAAGCATCCGGCGCCGAGCGTGGCCGTCTCGCGCTGCGGGATCGTGCTCATGCGCGGATGTTCACCGATGGACGCGGCACCTGGCAAGCGAACGAGGGACCCGGAGCACGCTCCGGATTCCTCGCACGTGACTCGCCGCTGCGGCTACAGGACCTTGAAGTCGAGGTCGAGGCGCACGCGCACCGGGTCGCTGTCGCCACCCTCCGCGTCCGAGGTCAGGGCCCACAGCTTGAGCGCGATGTTGTCGCGCCAGAAGTAGGTGCCGCCGACCACGAGGCCGTCCATGCCGCCACCGTTGCCGTCGTTCAGGCCCGTGCCCGCGACGGGCGTGTCGTCCTGCGCCACGGGGCTGAAGAACGCGTCGCCGTCGAAGTTGTAGACCAGCAAGAATGCGTTGTAGTTGCCACGCACCCACTTGCTCGAGCCGAGCTGCGCGCCCACGACCAGGCCGTTGTCCGACGAGTCCAGGTTGTCCATGAGCTGCACGTAGGCGGTCATCTCGTCGAGCGGCCCGCCCGGGACGGTGCCCGAGGCGAAGGCTTCCCAGGTCTTGAAGTCCGCGGTCGTCGCCGAGTTGCCCTGGTTGCCGGCCACGGCCGTCGTGCCGTTGTCCTTCCAGTCGTAAAACGAGGTCGAGACCTGCAGCTTCAGGTCATCGACCGGGATGTAGACGTTGCCCTGGGCCCCGTACATCTTCGGGTCCTCGTCGGTGGCGACCTCGGTGGCCACGTAGCCGGCCACGCGCGCGTCGAAGGACACGCCGTCGCCCGTCTTGGGCTTCCAGGCCGCGGCCACGCCCGCAGGCGAGATGTCCGAGTCCCACAGGAAGTCGCCGTAGATCGGCGGCATCGCGAAGGCGTGCGGCTGTTTGCCGACCATCACGTGGATCTCCTCGTTCGCCTCCCAGTCGAGGTAGAAACGATCCACGACGATGCCCGCACCGTTGAAGCCGTCGCCGTCGCCGAAGTCCCAGTGCGGGTTGTTGGCGTCGTTGCCGTCCGAAGCGGTCGAGAGGCGGCCGTACAGGTCGAGCGCCGGATCGAGCTCGTAGGAAGCGCCGAAGCGGAAGCGCATGCGTCCGCGGTAGCGGTCGTCGATGTCGTTGCCCGTCGCCGCGTCGATGTTGTCCAAGGTCGCCTCGCCACGCATGCGGCCGTTGGCGTCGAACTTCAGGCGGTCCCAGATGCTGCTGCCGCTGCTCGGAGTGCCCTGCTGTGGCGCGAAGGCGAGCAGGGCGAAAACCAGACTCATGATCGTGTTCCTCTCGTTGGAACTTGGGGAAGAGGCACCCGCGGACGATCCATTCGCCCCGCCGGGGGGCGGAAGTGTAGCCAGCGCGCGCGGCGTGGCCAGCGTCGGCCCGGCGGCGCAGGAAGATTCCTCCGGCGCCGCGAACGAGGTCGGCCTACTCGACCACGCTCATGCGCAGTTCCTCGCCGTTGGCGTGGATCTCCGGCACGTACATCGCGTGCCCGAGCGTCGGCAGGGCGTGGTAGCGGCCCGGCGTCTCGGCGCGCAGCTCGTAGCGCAGCTCCCACAGGCCCTGCGGCAGCTTCTCCAGGAAGAAGGCCACCTTGCGGTCGCGCAGCTCCTGGTGCGCGGAGCGCGCGCGGCCGGTGTAGCCCTCGCCGACGCGCGTCTCGAGCGCGACGTCGCGTCCCGTGCCGCTGCGCCGCGCACCCGCACCGGGCGCCGCGAAGCGCTTCTGGCCCTCGCTCTTCTCGAGCTCCTGGGCCGCGATCGGCTCGCCGCTCTTGACCTGCACGGCCTCGAGCCCGGCCGGCTTCAGGTCCTCGAACACCAGGTACTCGAGCTCGTTCTTGGCCTCGATCGTGAGCACGACCTCGACGCGCTCGCCGCTGGTCACGCTCTCGCCGTCGAGCAGCGGCACGCGCTCGTAGACGGTGCCGGCCAGCAGCGTTTTGCGCGCCGCCAGGCGATAGAGGTCGCGGCGCACGAAGAGCTCGTTGCCACGCGCCACCAGCGGTTCCTCCAGGCTGAAGAAGTGTGCGCGCGCGGCGAAGTACAGCGGGCCCGCGCCACTCTTCTTCGTGACGCGGATCTCGTTCGCGCCGTCGCGCAGCAGCGCCGGATCGACCACGAACGTTCCCGGCGCGGAGAGGAGCTGTGCCTGCTCCAGGCGCTGCGTGGCCACGCGCGTGCCGTTGACTGCCAGCTCGTACTCGACCGCCGAGCCGAGTTCCCTGCTCTGGCGCAGATACTCGTCCAGGGCGAGCACCGTGATCGCCGTGTCGCGCGTGTTCGACCACTGCGCGCCGCGGCGGTTCTTCACCAGCCAGTTCATCACCGGCGTGACGAGCTCGTCCTTGGGGTTGACGGCCACGAGCGCGCGCAGGGCGAAGGCCGTGGCCTCCACGCCGCCCTCCGACCAGCGGTAGAAGACCCCGTCCTGGCCCCAGTGCGCGGTGGGGATCGTGTAGGGCTGGTGCGTGCCGACCTGCACGATCGAGGTGTCGGGCGAGCGGTCGATGAGCGCGCCGTTGCGCAGGTTCTCGGCCAGGACGCGCGCGTCCTCGGCGCGGCCCATGGCGTGCGCCGCGAGACACAGCAGCGCGCGCCCGTAGGCGTTGAGCGCGTCGCGCCGTTCCCACAGGTTCGCGAAGGCCGTGGCCTGGAACTTCTTCGCGTCGCTCGTCGTGCCCGCGCCGCCGAAGGCGGAGAGCGCGTGCAGCATCCACGCCTGCAGGTCGGGCTCGCGCTCGGCCTCGACCAGCTCGGCAGCCAGGAAGCGCGCCGCGTTCTCGAGCACGCCGCTCTGCACCTCGATGCCCGCGTCGCGCGCCAGCGCCAGGCCCCACAGCACGTAGGCCGTCATGAAGTGGTTGCTGTCGCCGTCCTTCCACCAGGCCCAGCCGCCGTCGGAGTGCTGGAAGTCGTACAGGCGCTCGAGCCCGGCCTTGGTCATGGCATCGAGCTGCGCCAGGGCCTGCTTGCCCTTGGGATGCGTCTTCTGCGCCGAATCGAGCTCGACTCCGCCGAACACGCGCGTCATGGCGTCCTCGACCGAGAGCCCGCTGTCCTTCAGCGTCTTGGCCACGATCACCGCCGGCAGGAAGCGCGACAGCGTCTGCTCCACGCAGCCGTAGGGGTAGTCGACGAGGTACGGCAGCGCGTCGAGCATGGTCACAGCCAGGCTCGGCGCCAGCGTGACCTCGAGCTGCGTCGAGCCGGGGCGGCGTTCCTTGGGCAGCAGCAGCGTGAGCGCCAGCGCGCCCTCATCGAGCTTGCCGGCGAGGTCGATGTAGGCCTCGATGCCGTGCTCGTACACGGGCAGCTCGCGCTCCAGCGCGTCGCCGTACTCCTGGCCCAGGGCGGCGAGCTTCAGCTTCGCCGTGCCGTTCGCGCGCGCGCTCACGCGCCAGTCCACGCGCACCTGGCCGTTGGCGGGGATCGTGAGCGCGGGCGGATTGCCCTTCACGAGCTTGCCGTCGATCAGGCAGCCGAGGAGCTCGAGCCCCTCGACCGTCAGCGCCGCATCCACCGTCAGCGGCGCGGCGGTGTTGTTGTTGAGGTTGCCGGACAGCGTGGCCTCGTCGCCCACCACCAGGAAGCGCGGCGACTGCAGGCGCGCGACCAGCGGCAGACGCGTCTTGACCGTGGTGCTGCCCTCGCCGACGCGCGTCGCGACGTCGCAGGCGCGCGCGGTCGCCTTCCAGCGCGTGGGCGAATCCGGGAACTTGAGGCGCGCCGTGGCGCGGCCGTTCTTGTCGGTGGTGACGTCCGGCAGCCACAGCGCCGTGGCGCGGAAGTCGGAGCGCACGCGCACGACCGGCGCGGCAACGCCACCCGCGGCGCGCTCCTCCGGCACGACATTGCCGGACAACTCCTGGCGTGTGGCGCCGTCGGCCTTGAACCTCTCGGCCGCCTCGGGAGCGTTGACCGCGCTCATCTTCGCCAGCATTCCTCCTCGGCCACCGCTGTAGCCGAGCGCGTCCATGTCCTTGCGCTCGTCGTCCGAGGCGCGGAACGAGAGGCGGCGCTCCTTCGCTCCGCCCTTGTCATCGCGCTCGAGGTCGCTGTACGTGCCGTGCTGGAAGCTGCCGCCGGTCTGCACCAGCTGCGGACGCTTGTCGCCGTAGAAGAAGCGCCGCGGGTCGATGGCGTAGTCGCCCTGGATGTAGCTGACGGCCTCGTCCACGATCGCCAGCGAGAGCGTGGCCACGACCGGCTCGCCGGAGTGGTCCTTGACGAGCACGCTGACGCTGCCCTCGCTGCCCGGCTCGTACTCGCTCTTGTCGCTGCTGAGCTCGAGCGACAGGAACTGCTTCGTGGGCGGCACGATCAGCTCCTCGACGTCCTGGTAGGCCTGCCCGGACCACATCGACAGCGCGCCCAGGAACACGTTCGGCACGTAGGCCTCCGTGATCGGGACGCGCACGAGCTTGACCTGGCCGCTGAGCTGCAGCACCTGATGCTGGTAGAGCTCCTCGCCCTCGACCGTGAACAACACCCAGCGTCCGCTCTGCGGCGCGGCCAGCATCACCAGCGCGTCCTGGCCGACGGCGAGCGTGTCCTGGTCCACCAGGATCTCGATCCCGCCCGGCAGATAGCCGAGCTGCGTGGTGCGCTCGTCGGCCACGAACAGGCGCGCCTCGGCGCGGATGTCGGCGTCGCGGTCGTCGGTGCTCGACCAGCGCACGACGTAGGTGCCCTCCTTTGCCGGCGTGAACTCGAACTTCGCGATGCCGTCGGCGCCCGTGCGCAGCGTGGTCTTCTGGAGCACCTCGCTCTCGTAGCCGCTCTGCTTCAGGTTCCAGCCCGCGAGCGGGAAGCCCGGCTCGGCCTGCGCGCGCTGCAGCGCGTCGCCGAACAGCTCGCGCCCGCTGGCGTCACGCCAGATCTCGAGCCAGCGCTCGCGCGTGACCACGACCTCGCCCTCGTCGGCGACGGGATTGCCGTTCGGATCGGTGGCGCGCAGCACGAGCTCGACCTTGGCGCCAGGACGGTGGATCGCATGCGCGAACTCGATGTCCACGCGGTAGCCGCGCTCGGCCACGACCACCGAACCCGTGCCCACGATCTCGCGCCGCGAGGCGTCCACCACGCGCGCCGTGACCTCGAACTCGAACTCGCCCTGGGCCTCGGCCGGCGAGTCGAAGGCGATCGTCACCTTGCCCGCGGGGTCGCTCTGGCGCGTGTCGTGGAAGATCTGCTGACCCTGCCCGCCCCACCAGTCGGGCGCGCGCTGGTCGTCGTAGAACCAGGGGAACTCGCGCGTGCCGCAGTGCAGCGGGATCGGGCGGTAGCGCGGGCGCTGGTGCACGAAGACCTCGACCGCGGCGCCGGCGACCGGCGCGCCGTAGTAGTAGGTCGATTCGATCTCGACCTCGACGCGATCGCCGAGGCGGAAGAGCTTGGGCTTGCCGTCGGCATCGCGCGGCGTCTTCACGGCGACCTCGTACTCGGGCAGCTTGTACTCCTCGAGGCGGAACAGCGCCGTCTCGCCGATGGGCTCGTTCTTCCTCGCGTCCCGGTAGAACTGCAGGTGGTACTCGCCCAGCGTCATCGTCGCGCTCGTGGCGAAGCTGCCCCAGGCCGCGCCGAAGGCGTTGAGCGTGCTCGTGCCCGTCTGCACCGCCGTACCCTGCGGATCGCGCAGCTCCCAGGTGACCTTCTCGTTCGCCGGCGTCTGGTAGGCCGAGGCGAAGCGCGTGCGCGCCCAGAACTTCCACTGCACCTCGTCGCCGGGGCGATAGGCGCCGCGATCCGCGGTCGCGTAGATGCGCCACTCGCGCGCAGGCGCCGCGCGGCCCGGCACCCAGCCCTGGGCGAAGCTCTGGCGCGCGCCGCTCTTCAGCGCGACGAAGTACTGACCGCCGTTGCCCGTCTTGGCGAGTTCGAACAGCGCCACGCCGTCGGCGCCGGTCTGTTCCGATTGATCGAGAATGTGCCACGAGCCGTCGTGCCAGCGCACCCACAGGTGCACGTCCGCCTCGGCGATGGGCGCGCCGCTCTTCGCGTCGGTGGCCCAGGCGAGGAGCTTCGAGCCGCTGCCCTTGACGGTCACGGCCGCGTCGCTCACCAACACCAGCGCGCGCGCTTCCTTGCCGCCGCCGCTGGCGTGCAGCACGTACGCGCCGGCTTCGGGCTTGGATTCGAGCAGGAGCTGCGCCGCGCCGGGCTCGTGCTTGCCCGGGTCCTTCGTGTCGTGCGTCCAGCGCGCGCTGGGCTTGCGCGTCAACGCCAGGCGATTCAGCCAGTCGTCGTTGCCGTCGCCGGTGAAGACCACGTCGCGCGTGAGGTCGATGGGCACGAGCTCGAGCTCGACGCGCTCGAGGTTGCGCCAGGCGAGCGTGTACTGCGCCTCCGAGCCCGGCAGGAAGAAGCGCTCCACCTGCAGCGACACGCTGGGCGCGGTGAGGTCGCGGATGCGCTGCTGGCACTCGTCGGAGTAGCGCGTCTCGCCCTTCTTGAACTCCTCCACCAGGCGGCGGTAGAGCACCAGGGCGCGCACGTAGTCGGGGCGCGGCGCCAGGTTGCCGTTCGCGTCGCGCTCCCAGCGGCCCTGGTTCTCGCCGAAGTTGGCCAGCGCGTAGAGCGCGTCGTCGTACCACTCCGAACGCTTGCCGAGCTCCAGCACGGCGCCGAGCTCCGCCTCGATGCGCTGCTGCGCGCGCCGGTCGTAGCCCTGGTTCATCCACGCGCGCCCGAGCAAGAAGTGCGCGCGCGCGCGGTCGCCCTCGCTCTCGGCGATCTCGACCGCGTTGGCCAGGACGTCGAGCGGGAGCAGCGTGGGGAAGTAGTTGTAGCCATAGTACTTCTCGCGCCACTCGGGCAGCGAGGCCTTCCACACGATGGCGAGGTAGCGCTCGCGCGCGCGCTCGAGGTCGCTGGAGTGTGCCCACCAGTCGAGCGCCGCGGCGTAGTGCGCGCCCGCCCCGCCCCAGTCCTGGCTCTGCGCGCGCCAGCGGCCGTCACCCAGGGACTCGTGGAGCTCGGCGTAGAGGTCGGTGCGCGTCTCGGGTCGCTCGAAGCGCTCCAGCAGCGCGCTCAGGTCGTGGGCCGCCGCGTCGAGCTCGCCCGCGTCGGGATCGTTGGTCTGCGCGGCCGAGCGCCAGCGCGTGTCGGCCAGGCGGAACTCGCCCCAGGCACGCTGGGTGGCGTCGAGCTCGCCCTTCAACGCGCTCTCGTACAGCTCGTGCGCCTTGGCGTAGCTCTTCTCGCGGTACGCCGCCTCGGCGCGCGCGAAGGGACCGTCGCCGATCGGCTCCTGCTGCGCGCTCGCCGGCTGGGGCGTTCCGTGGACGGGCTCGAGGGACTCGGGCAGGGCCAGACAGGCGCAGACGAGAACAGCTTGCAGACAGAGACCGAGCTTCATGGCGACCCGCGATGAGAGGTTGAGGCGACGCGCTGGCGTGAGCAGGCGTGCAGGATCGGGCGAGGAACGGCGCATGGTGGAGCCCTCTTGGGTCCATGAGGATGCCTCTCGGCGAGGCCCGGAGTCGCCGGTCGGCTCTGCTATTCTTTTCTGGCCGTGCCCGAGCTCCCGGACGTCACGCTGTACGTCGAGGCCCTTGAGCAGCGCATCCGCGGGCGCGTGCTCGAAAACGTGCGCCTGAAGAGTGCCTTCCTGGTGCGCAGCGCGGTCCCGCCGCTCGCCTCGGCGAACGGGCGGTCCGTGACGGGTCTACGGCGCCTGGGCAAACGCATAGTGCTCGCGCTCGGCCCGCGTCCCGATGGAAGCCGACCCCCGCAGCTCCATCTCTTGCTGCACCTGATGATCGCCGGGCGCCTGCACTGGAAGGCGCGCGGCGCGGCGCTGACGAGGCGCACGGATCTGGCGGCCTTCGACTTCGACGCGGGCAGCCTGGTGCTGACCGAGGCCGGCACGAAGAAGCGCGCCTCGCTGTACGTGCTGGCCGACGAGGCCGGATTGGCGACCCACGACCGCGGCGGGCTGGAACCACTGGAGTGCGCGCTCGCGCCCTTCGCCGAGCGCCTGGCGGCCTCGAAGCACACGCTCAAGCGCGCGCTGTGCGACCCGCGCTGCCTGTCCGGCGTCGGCAACGCCTACTCGGACGAGATCCTGCACCGCGCGCGGCTCTCGCCGCTGCGCCTCGCGCGCCAGCTCGATTCGGCGGAGATGGAGCGCCTGCACGCCGCCACGCAGGCCGTGCTGCGCGAGTGGTTGCAGCGCCTGCGCGCTCAGGCCGGCGAGCGCTTCCCCGAGAAGGTCACCGCCTTCCGCCCCGAGATGGCGGTCCACGGCCGCTTCGGCCAGCCGTGCCCGGTGTGCGCGGCGCCGGTGCAGCGCATCGTGCGCGCCGAGAACGAGGTCAACTACTGCGCGCGCTGCCAGACGGGCGGCAAGCTGCTGAAGGACCGCGCGTTGTCGGTGCTGCTCAAGGACGACTGGCCGAGCACGCTGGAGGAGCTCGAGGAGCGCGGACCACCCGGCCCCTGACAAAGCTGCGCGGCACCTGCCTGTCCCGCCCGGCCACGGATAGACTCGTCGTTGCGTTGGCCACGATCGCTGGTGCGCCGTCCTTGCAGTACGAAGTCCGTCCCTTCCAGCCCGGTGACGAAGACGCCGTGCTCGCGCTCCACAACCGCGCCTTCGCCGGTCACGCGCCGCGCACGCGCGCGCACTGGGAGTGGAAGTTCCGCCACAACCCGCTGGGCGCGACCGAGATGGTGGTGGGCATGGAGCCGGCGAGCTCGGCCGCGGCGCTCGTGTGCCGCGCGGTCTACGCGGTCGTGCCGCAACGCTGCGTGTTGCAGGGCGAGCCGGGCGTGGCGGGCTTGCAGACCGACCTCGCCGTGGATCCGTCGCTGCGCAACGGCCTGGGCGGCAGTCGCCTGATCCTGGCCACCGGGCGGCTCTACTCCGAGCTCTTCCTGCAGGGCACCAAGACGCTCGAGTGGGGCTTCCCCGAGCCGCACCTGCAGCGCGTTTGCCTCGCGCACCTCAAGGTCGGCGTGCTGCGCGACGTGGTGTTCCTGGTGCGCGAGGCGCAAGCGTTGCACAGGAGCGCGTCCAAGCTGGCGGTCGAGCCCGTCGCGCGCTTCGGCGCCGAGGTGGACGAGCTGTGGCTGCGCTGTCGCGGCGGCTTCGGCGCGGCCGGCGTGCGCGACGCGCGTTACTTGAACTGGCGCTACCGCGAGCACCCCGAGGTCCCCTACCTCACGCTGGCGGCACGCGAGCCAGGCGGGGCATTGCGCGGGCTCGCGGTGGCGCGCGCGGGCGGCGCCGACGAGCGCTTGCTCTCGCTGATGGACTGGCTCGTGCCGCGCGACGACCACGAGGCCGAGGGGGCCCTGCTCGAGACCCTGCTGGAGGCCGCGCGCGCGCGAGGGAAATCCCACCTCGCCGCCTGGTTCCCGCTGTTCCAGCCCGAGGCCCAGCGCTGGCAGCAGGAGTTCGGCTTCCACGCGCGCGCGACGCCCTTCCAGGAGTCCTATCGCTGCTGGGCCAAGGGTCTCGGGCGACGCTGGCTGGACGAGCACTGGTACCAGACGATGGGCGACATCGACTTCCTGTGAGGCGCACCCCGTGAGCTCGAACTTCGTCGCCGGAGCCGTCGAACGCCGGCGCGAGCTCTCGCGCGAGGCCTTCGTGCTCGAGTTCGAGCGTCAGAAGCCCGTGGTCGTCGAGGGCGGCGGCGGCGCGGCGCTCGCGCGCTGGGACGCCGAGTACCTGAGCGCGACGGTCGGTGGCGCGGAGCTCGAGCTGCTCGAGGGCGTGTACAGCGCCCGCGCGCGCGGCGAGGGCTTCGCCAACGCCCAGAAGCGCATGCGCACGCTGGCGGAGTACATCCGCGCGCTGCTGCGCGGCGAGTCCGATCCGGGGTACCTCTTCAACACCGAGTCGGGCGTGCTGCTCACGAACCCCGCCGCACCCGAGTTCCAGGTCGGCTGGGGGCGCGCGCTGAACCCGGGACTCGCGCCGCTGGCCGCCGACTTCGAGTTGCCGGGCTTCTTGCGTCCCGAGAGCCTCATCTACGCCGCGCTGATCCTCGGCGGGCCGGCGCAGGCCTCACCGCTGCACTACGACCTCGGCGGCGAGGCCAAGGCGCTGGTGCAGTTGCGCGGGAAGAAGCGCGTGCTCCTCTTCCCGCCCTCCGAGGCCGCGTTCCTGTCGTTCCCGAGCTGGTTCGAGGAAGCGCCCGCGGCCTTCCGCGTGCCGCACGCCTCCGAGGTGGACCTCGACCGGCCCGAGCCCGAGCCCGAGCGCTTCCCCGAACTCGCGCGCGCAGAGTGCCTCGGGACCGAGCTCGGCCCGGGTGACGTCCTCTACTGGCCGTCCTTCTGGGCGCACCACATCCGCAACCAGGACGCCTTCACGCTGGCGGTCTCGGTGACGGTCGAGGAGCTGCACACGAACGCGATGCAGCTGCGCGAGACGCTGGGCATCCTCAGCCGCCTGTTCCTGCGGATGGCGGGCGACCCGCGCCGAGGCTTCGACCTCACAAGCCGTGCGGGCGTGCTGGCGGCGCTGCGCGCGCTCGAGAGCGAGCTGTTCAGCGAGGAGAACCGCAAGCGCAGCTCGATGTGGAGCTGGCACAACTCGATCTGGCACGGTTGAAGCGAGCGCAGCTGCGCCTCAGCGCACCTCGACCCACTCGGCCACGCTCGGCACGCCCGCCGCGCTCACCAGGAACAGCATGTAGAACCCCGGCGGAGCGTGGGCGGCGTCGAGCGGGCCCTGCACGTCGATGCTGGTCGCCGTGAGCGCGCCGTGCACGAGCTCGACGTAGCGCGTGGAAGCATCGAAGGAGTGCGTCACCGAGCCGGGCGCGATCAGCGCGACGTGGTCGAAGGTCTCGCCGGGCGGCAGCGGCGCGAAGCTCAGCGTGTGCCAGGCCGGGTTCGCGGACGAGTAGCCGAGCTGCGCGGGTGCGCTGGTGATCCTCGGGCGCGGATGGTGGTTGAGCAGGTAGGGCGGCGCGAAGACCTGGTAGTCGAACACCGCCGAATCACCGCCGCCGGTCAGCACGCGACCGTCGGGCAGGAGCACGGCGGTCGAGTGGTAGCTGCGCGAACCGGAGGCGTGGGCCAGCGTGCGCCAGGAGGTGCCGTCGAAGAGCTCCGGGCTCTCGGCGAAGACCTCGGGCACGCCGGAAGGGGTGCGGCCACCGATCACGAGCACGCCGCGGTCGGGCAGGACCAGGGCGTTGGCGCGCGCGCGAGCTTGATTCAGGCGCGGAGCGTGGCGCCAGTTCCAGGCGGGAGCCGTGGCGGCCGAGGGCTCGCAGACCTCGACCGAATCGAGCACGCCCAGAGACCCTGTGTCGTCGAAGCCCTCGCCGCCGATCGCCATCACGAGCTCGGGCGCTCCGGGGCGCGTCGGGACGAGCACCGAGCACACGTAGCTGCGGAAGGGCACGCTGCCCACGTCGGTGAAGGTCCACTGTCCGGGCACCTGGGCGTGGTCCATGCGCGCCGAGGCGCCGCCCATGCCAGCCACGAACTGCGCGCCGCTGGCGAGCTGGAGGATGCGCGGGTAGAAGTCGAAGGGCGAGGCCGGCGTGGGCGGGCCGGGGAAGAGCGGGCGCCCGAGGGCGGGGCGCGCGCGCCGATCCTGCTGCGCCGGGGAGAAGACCTCGTAGTCGTTGAACGGCTGGCGCTCGGCCCCCGCCGTGCCGCCGGCGATCAGCATCTCCCCCGTCGCGGTCTCGACCACGCTGGGATACCAGCGGTCGGCGCTCAGGTCCGGCTGGCGCTTCCACAGGCCCATGGGGCCCGTAGCGGGATCCCACAGATAGACCAGGCGGCCGCCGCGGATGCCGCCGTGGAAGGCGAGGCCGTCGCCGAAGTAACGCGAGGTTCCGCCCGCGACCAAGAGCTCACCCGTGCTCGTCCAGGCGTGCCCGGCGCAGAAGAAGTCGCCACCGTCCAGCGGGAGCTCGAGCTCGGCGTTCAGGAACACCGGCGTGGGCGCGCTCACGTCGAGGATCGACCAGCGCTGGATCCAGGCGGGCGTGGGCTGGTCGCCGCGCACGTCCCAGACGAGCACCTTGCCGCGCTGCGCACCGCGCGGGATCAGCGCCATGTGCACGGCCTCGAAGCGGAAGTCCGAGGCGAAGCCGGTCAGGTCGTGGTCGAAGGGCGCTTCCCAGGCCCCATAGACCGGCGGCTCGTGGGGCAGGGTCTTCTGGCCGGCGGCGGGAGCGCACAGCAGCACGAGGGCAGCGGCGAGGTGGCTCGAGGACCACCCCAGGTCTGTGCGAGAGCGGTGCGGCACGCTCGATCCGGATCCGGTGACCAACGAAATCCACATGGCAAGGCTCGGTGAGAAAGCGATCGATGAATCCTAAGCGCATCTTGGCGAATCCCGCAACGGCCCCAGCGGTGAACCGAGCTTGCGCTTCCGAGATCGAGCCCAGGGGCTCTCGCGGAGCTGGAGCAGGCGCACGAGGAGCTCGGCATGCTTGGTTCAGCTAACTGGCTTCTGCGGTTCTTCTGACCATCAAAGCTCGTTTCTCCTGGTGAGCCTCCAACAGGAACAAGGTGCGCCCGGGAGCCGGCCTGACCGACCCCCTTCGCGGCCTCCGAAAGCGATCCAGCGTCACAAAGACCCAGAGCGCTTCACGTCAGCGCGGAGGACGCACACGCGGAGGTGCCGCACGGTCGTCGCAAAGAAACGAACGAGAGTGGTGGGAGCGCGAGTCACCTCGTCGTCGATGCTGCCGTGAGTCCCGGCCGACCAGCGCGAAGAGAGTCGGCGCGGGCCCGGCCGAGGAGACATCTGAAGAGGTCCCATCGACCGGCGCAGCGCGCGAAGGCGGCCTTCCCATCCGAGCGCGGATCGACGAGCCGCGACGCGTGGGCAAGCACGGGGGCCGCGAGTGCGCTGCGCGCAGCCGCGCTTCCTGGACTTGGTCGGAGCGCAGCAAAGATCACGCGACGCGCGCGGACCGCGCTCACTGGAATTGGCCAGTGGCGCTACCTAGCATTACGCTGCCACCGTCCGGGGCGCCTCCGAAACGCGCGGGACGGAGTCTCCGTCCGCGGCCATGGCGCAGATCTTCCACCCCAGCTTCAACACCCTCTCGAAGGTCTCGATCTTCGGCGCGGTGTTCTTCCTGGGCGCGGCGGTGTTCGCCTGGGACTCCTTGCTGCGCTCCTCGTACAACACGCAGGTGGATGTCGCGCGTGAGCAGCCCGTGCCCTTCAGCCACAAGCACCATGTGCAGGGCCTGGGCCTGGACTGCCGCTTCTGCCACACCAGCGTGGAGGAGTCCGCCTTCGCGGGCATCCCGCCGACCAAGACCTGCATGGGTTGCCACTCGCTGGTGTGGAAGGACGCTCCGATCCTCGAGCCGGTGCGCGAGAGCTATCGCAGCGACCGCCCGATCGAGTGGACGCGCGTGCACGACCTGCCGGACTTCGCCTACTTCGACCACTCCATCCACGTCGCCAAGGGCATCGGCTGCACGACCTGCCACGGACAGGTCAACGAGATGCCGCTGATGTGGCGCACGGAGACGCTGAACATGGACTGGTGTCTGGCCTGCCATCGCAATCCGAGCGCGAACGTGCGCCCGCGCGAACGCGTGTTCGACGTGGACTGGGACCCGGCCTCGCTCACGGACGAGGAGCGCGCGGGCCTCGCGGCTCAGTACCACCTGAAGAGCATGCTCAACTGCTCGACCTGCCACCGATGAACGCCGAGCCGAGCCTCGCGCAGCCGCCCCCGACCGTGGACTCGAGCGCAGAGTTCGCGGCCATCCGCGCACGGCTCCAAACCAGGAACGGAGACGAGTTCTGGCGCGAGCTGGAGGCGCTGGCCGGCGAGCCCGGCTTCCAGGACGTGCTACAGCGCGAGTTCCCCTCCCAGGCGCCGCGCTTCGTGCCCGACGTGCAACGCCGCGACTTTCTGCGCCTGATGGGCGCCTCGCTGGGGGTGATGGGCCTGGCCGCCTGCACGCGCCAGCCGGACGAGAAGATCCTGCCCTTCGCGCGCTCGCCCGAGTACCTGATCCCCGGCAAGCCCCTGTACTTCGCGACCGCGCTCACCCTCGGCGGCTGCGCCCAGGGCCTGCTGGTCGAGAGCCACATGGGCCGCCCGACGAAGATCGAGGGCAACCCCGACCATCCCTCGAGCCTGGGCGCGACCGACGCGCTGGCGCAGGCGGCGATCCTGTCGCTGTACGACCCCGATCGCTCGCACTCGTGTTTGCGCGCGGGCCAGATCGGCACCTGGAACGCGTTCACGACCGAGCTCGCCGGGCGCCTCGAGGCCCTCGCCGCGCGCCAGGGCGAGGGGCTGGCCGTGCTGCACGCGGGCGAGGCCTCGCCGTTCCTCTCGGCCCAGCTCGGACGCCTCGTGGCGCGCTTCCCGAAGCTGCGCAGCTAC
The DNA here is from genome assembly GCA_009691855.1 of Planctomycetota bacterium. Classification (GTDB taxonomy): domain Bacteria; phylum Planctomycetota; class UBA1135; order UBA1135; genus JABFRZ01. The sequence goes on from SIAI01000033.1 coordinate 32,334, forward strand.
CGCTGGACGCCGCTGCACCGCGACCAGGAGCGCGCCGGCGCGGAGCTCGCCTTCGGACGCGACGTCGCCGTGCGCTACCGCTTCGACAAGGCGCGCGTGGTGCTCGCGCTCGACGCGGACTTCCTCGCCGCTGGCCCGGGCGCGGTGCGCTACGCGCGCGACTTCGCCGGCGGGCGCATGGGCCGCTCCTACGCGGCGGGCATGAATCGCCTGTACGCGGTGGAGAGCACGTACTCCGTCACCGGCGCCATGGCCGACGAGCGCCTGAGCCTGCGGCCTTCCGAGCTGGAGGGCTTCGCGCGCGCGCTGGCCAAGGAACTGGGCCTCGCGGTCGAGGCACCCGCGCTCGACGCGCGCCGCGCGCGCTTCGCCCGCGCCGCGGCCAAGGATCTCTCCCAGAACGTGGGCGCGGGCGTGGTCCTGGCCGGCTCCGGCGCCGATCCGGTGGTGCACGCGCTCGCGCACCTCGTCAACGAGCGCCTGCGCAACGCCGGCTCGACGGTCGAGTACAGCGTGCCGCTGGAAGTCACCAGCGAGCCGGCCGCGGAGGGCATCCGCCGGCTGGTCGAGGACACACGCGCGCACCGCATCGACACCCTGGTGATCCTCTCGGGCAACCCGGTGTACGACGCGCCGGCCGAGCTCGACTTCGCCGCCGCGCTCGCCGGCGTGCCCTTCCGCGTGCACCTCGCCGCGCAGGTGAACGAGACCTCGGCGCTGTGCCACTGGCACGTGCCCGAGGCGCACTTCCTGGAGAGCTGGAGCGACGCGCGCGCCCACGACGGCACGGCCTCGATCGTGCAGCCGCTGATCGCGCCGCTGTACGAGGCCGGCGGCGTGAAGAGCGCGCACGAGCTCGTGGCGCTGCTCGCCAGCGAGGCCGGCACCAGCGCCTACCAGCTGCTGCGCGCGCAGTGGCAGGCCGCGAGCGGCAAGAGCGGCGAAGAGTTCGAAGCCTTCTGGCGCGCCGCGCTGAACGACGGCGTGATCGCGGGCACGACCTTCCCCGCGCTGGACGTGAAGCCGCGCGCGGACCTCGACCTCGGCGCGCCGAAGGCGCCAGAAAACGGACTCGCGAGCGGGCTCGAACTCGTGCTGCGCGCCGACGCCTCGGCCTTCGACGGGCGCTTCGCCAACAACGCCTGGCTGCAGGAGCTGCCACGCCCGATCACGCGCCTGACGTGGGAGAACGCGGCCCTGCTCGCGCCCGCCACGGCGACGCGCCTCGGCCTCGAGCCGGGCGACGTGGTCACGCTCGCGGCGGGCGGCAAGAGCGTGCGCGCGCCGGTGTGGAGCGTGCCTGGCCACGCCGAGGACACGCTGACGCTGCACCTCGGCTACGGCCGCAAGCTGGCCGGAAAACTCGGCACGGGCCTCGGCTTCGACGCCTACGCGCTGCGCACCGGCGTCGCGCCCTGGCGCGTCGGCGGGGTGAAGCTGACCAAGACCGGCGAGCGCGCCGCGCTCGCCACGGTGCAGAAGCAACCCGACCAGGAGCAGCGCAACCTGGCGCGCGTGGCGACCTTCGAGCGCTTCAAGGCCGAGGGCAAGCTGGCCTTCGCGGGCAAGCACGACTCGCCCTTCGATCAACTCGCGCCGCCCTCGCTCTACCCCGGCTTCCCCTACGAGGGCTACGCCTGGGGCATGGTCATCGACCTGAACGCGTGCCTGGGCTGCAACGCCTGCATGGTCGCGTGCCAGTCGGAGAACAACATCCCGGTGGTGGGCAAGGACCAGATCCTGAACGGGCGCGAGATGCACTGGATCCGCGTGGACCGCTACTTCGAGCCGTCCGTCACGGGCAGCACGGAGACGATCGTGCACCAGCCCGTGCCGTGCATGCACTGCGAGAACGCGCCGTGCGAAACGGTGTGCCCGGTGGGCGCGACCGTGCACAGCGACGAGGGCCTCAACGAGATGGTCTACAACCGCTGCGTCGGCACGCGCTACTGCTCGAACAACTGCCCCTACAAGGTGCGGCGCTTCAACTTCTTCCCCTACGCCGACTTCGAGACCGAGTCGCTGAAGATGCAGCGCAACCCGGACGTGACCGTGCGCTCGCGCGGCGTGATGGAGAAGTGCACCTACTGCGTGCAACGCATCAGCCAGGCGCGCATCCAGGCCAAGAAGGAAGAGCGCGCGATCCGCGAGGGTGAGATCGTCAGCGCGTGCCAGGCCGTGTGCCCGACGCAGGCCATCACCTTCGGCGACATCAACGACCAGGCGAGCGCAATCAGCAAGCTGCGCGGCGAGCCACACCACTACGGCCTGCTGGCCGAGCTCGGCACGCGCCCGCGCACGACCTACCTCGGCAAGCTGCGCAACCCCAATCCGGAGCTGGCCGAGAACGCGTGAGCGCGCCCGCCCATAAGCCGCCGCTGAGCGAGGTGATCGCACCCGGGCACACGCTCACCAGCGTGTCCGAGAAGATCACCAAGATCGTGCTGACGCGCGCGACGCCGCGCGGTTGGTACATCGGCTTCGGCATCGCCTTCCTGCTGGTGATGGTGCTCTTGGTCTCGATCACCAAGCTGCTGGTCTCGGGCATCGGCGTGTGGGGCGTCAACGTGCCCGTCGGCTGGGGCCTGGCAATCATCAACTTCGTGTGGTGGATCGGCATCGGCCACGCGGGCACGCTGATCTCGGCGATCCTGCTCTTGTTCCGCCAGCAGTGGCGCACCTCGATCAACCGCTTCGCCGAGGCCATGACGCTGTTCGCCGTGGCCTGCGCGGGCATCTTCCCGCTGCTGCACGTCGGCCGGCCGTGGCTCGCCTACTGGCTGGTGCCGTACCCGAACACGATGTCGCTGTGGCCGCAGTTCCGCAGCCCGCTGTTGTGGGACGTGTTCGCGGTCTCGACCTACGCCACCGTCTCGGCGCTGTTCTGGTACGTGGGCTTGATCCCCGACCTGGCCGCGCTGCGCGACCGCGCCAAGTCGAAGCCCTGGAAGATCCTCTATGGCATCGGCGCAATGGGCTGGCGCGGCGCGGCGCGGCACTGGGAGCGTTACGAGACCGCGTACCTCTTGCTGGCCGGCCTGGCCACGCCGCTGGTGATCTCGGTGCACACGGTGGTGAGCTTGGACTTCGCGGTCAGCGTGATCCCCGGCTGGCACGCCACGATCTTCCCGCCGTACTTCGTGGCCGGCGCGATCTACTCGGGCTTCGCGATGGTGCTGACGCTGGCCATCCCGCTGCGCAAGATCTACGGCCTGCAGGACTTCATCACCCTGCACCACCTGCAGAACATGGCCAAGATCGTGCTCGCCACGGGCATGATCGTCGTCTACGGCTACACGATGGAGGCCTTCTTCGCGTGGTACAGCGCGAACCCCTACGAGCAGGCCATGCTCGCCAACCGCGCCTTCGGGTACTACGGCTGGACGTACTGGTGCCTGCTCGGCTGCAACGCGCTCACGCCGCAGTTCCTGTGGTTCAAGAAGGTGCGCTCGAACGTGGTGGCACTGTTCGTCATCGCCCTGATCGTCAACGTCGGCATGTGGCTGGAGCGCTTTGTGATCGTGGTCACCTCGCTGTCGCACGACTACCTGCCGAGCTCGTGGGACACCTACACGCCGACGAAGTGGGACTGGGGCCTGTACGTGGGCACCTTCGGCCTCTTCCTGGCGCTCCTGTTCCTGTTCATCCGCTTCCTGCCGATGATCTCGATCTTCGAGATGCGCACGCTGGTGCCCAGCGGCGTCGCCGAGGCGGCGGAGAAGGACGAGGAGCACGCGTGAGCGCGCCGCACAAACACGCGCACCGCTGCTTCGGCGTGCTGGCCGAATACACGAGCGGCGCCGAGCTCCTGGAGGCCATCGAGCACGGCAAGCGCGCCGGCTACACCAAGATGGAGGCCTACACGCCGCTGCCGATGCACGAGGTCAGCCACGCGCTCGGACACGAGAACGACCTACCGAAGTTCGTGCTGGCGGGCGGCATCCTGGGCGCGTGCACGGGCTTCGGGATGCAGTACTACGCCGCGGTGATCCACTACCCGCTCAACGTCGGCGGCCGGCCGCTGAACTCCTGGCCCTCGTTCATCCCGATCACCTTCGAGCTGACGATCCTGTTCGCGGCCCTTACCACGGTGCTGGGCATGCTGGCGCTGAACGGGCTGCCGCGCCCGCACCACCCGGTGTTCAGCGTGCCGGGCTTCGAGAACGCCAGCCGCGACCGCTTCTTCCTCTTGGTGCCGCACTACGACCCGAAGTTCGATGCGGATGGAGCGCTGGCCGCGCTGCGCGAGACGCGCTCGCTGGCCGTGCAGGAGGTGCCGCACCCGTGAGGAAGAGGAAGACGACCGCGGAGACGCGGAGGACGCGGAGGAGCGCGGAGGAAGAAAAGAAGAATGGGGGTACGACCTCCGGGGCTTCGAGTCCCCGCGACTCGAAGCCCCGGAGGCCCCAATTCCCTCTTCCTCCGCGTCTCTCCGCGTCCTCCGCGCCTCCGCGGTTCGCTGTCCTCCTTCTCTTCGTCTTCCTCGCCGCCTGCCGCCAGGACATGCACGACCAGCCGCGCTTCGAGCCGCTGGAGCGCACCACGTTGTTCGCCGACGGCCGCGCCTCGCGTCCGCGCGTGCCGGGCACGATCGCGCGCGGCGAACGCGTGTACGACGCACACCTCGTGGAGGGCAAGGTCGACGGCGCCCTGGCCACGACCTTCCCCATGCCGATCACGGCCGAGGTCCTGGCGCGCGGGCGCCAGCGCTACGACATCTTCTGCTCGGCCTGCCACGACCGCGCCGGCACGGGCGAGGGCCTGGTGGTGAAGCGCGGCCTCAAGCAGCCGCCGAGCTTCCACGTCGAGCGCCTGCGCCAGGCGCCGCCTGGCTACGTCTACGACGTGATCACGCGCGGCTTCGGGGCGATGTACGACCTCTCCGACAAGCTCGCGCCCGCCGATCGCTGGGCGATCGTGGCCTACGTGCGCGCGCTGCAGCGCAGCCAGAACGCGAGCCTGGCCGACGTGTCCGCGGCCGTGCGCGAACGGCTGCTGGCGGAGGCCAAGAAGTGAGCGTGCCCGTCGCCGTCACCCTGGCGCGCGTGCAGCGCACGGCGTTCCTTGTCAGCGCCGTGGGCGGCGTGCTGCTGGCGCTGGGCTTCGTGCTCGATCGCCAGCGCTTCTTCCAGGCCTACTTGGTCGCCTTCCTGTTCGTGCTCGCGCCGGCGGTGGGCTCGCTGGCGTTCGTGATGCTGCACAACCTGACCGGCGGGGCCTGGGGCTTCGCGGTCCGGCGGCTGCTGGAGGCGGCCACGCGCACGCTGCCCTTCGTGGCGCTCCTGTTCGTGCCTATCGCGCTGGGCGTGCACTCGCTGTACGAGTGGTCGCACGCGGAGGTCGTGGCCGCGGACCCGATCCTGCAGCACAAGGCCGCGTACCTGAACGTGCCCTTCTTCGTGGCCCGCGCGGCGCTGTACTTCGCGCTGTGGACGGGCCTGGCGCTGTTCCTGGCCAAGCTCTCCGAGCGCTACGACAAGAAGCTCTCGCTCAAGGCGCTGCGCAAGCTCAAGGCCGCCAGCGGCTTCGGTCTGGCGGGCTACGTCCTGACCACGACCTTCGCCTCCTTCGACTGGGGCATGTCGCTCGAGCCGCACTGGTTCTCGACCATCTACGGCGTGCACTTCCTGGTCGGCCAGGGGCTGTCGACGCTGTGCCTCTCGATCGTCATGGCCGCGCTGCTGGCCAAGCACGAGCCCTTCTCGCGCTGGCTCTCGCCGGCCCACTTCCACGACCTCGGCAACCTCACGCTGGCCTTCGTGATGCTGTGGGCCTACGCCTCGCTGTCGCAGTTCCTGATCATCTGGTCGGGCAACCTGCCGGAGGAGAACGTGTGGTACCTGAAGCGCACGGCCGAGGGCTGGCAGGCGCTGGCGCTGATCCTGGTGCTGTGCCACTTCGCGGCGCCGTTCGTGATCCTCCTGGTGCGCTCGTCCAAGCGCAACGCGCAGGTGCTGGCGCGCCTGGCGCTGGTGCTCTTGGTGATGCGCTTCCTGGATTCGTACTGGCTGCTGGCGCCGGCCTTCGACGAGGGCGAGTTCGCGCCGCACTGGCTGGACATCGTCGCGCCGGTGACGCTGGGCGCGCTGTGGCTGGGGCTGTTCGTGCGCAACCTGCACGGCCGGCCGCTGGTCTCGCTGCAGGACGCGAAACTACTGGGCGAGCTGGAGGTGCACGCGTGAGCGCCACGGGTCGCTACGAGCACAGCGACGCGCACGCGCGGCCGCTGCTCTTCTTCGGCTTCGGTCTGGCGCTCCTCCTGGCCGGCTCGATGGCCGTCAGCGCCTGGTTCAGCCAGTCGCTGAGCGACGAGCTCGCGGGCGAAGAGCAACCGAGCCCGATCGAAGGCCTGCGCAAGGCGCCCGAGGGTCCGGAGCTGCAATCCATCCCCGCGCGCGAGCTCGAGCTGCACCACGCCTGGGAGCAGCGCATGCTCACCCAGGCCGCGTGGATCGATCCTCTGAACCAGATCGTGCGCATCCCGATCGAGGACGCAATGAAGCTCTCGCTGGCCGAGGGCTACCCGGTGCGCGCGGAGGAACAGAAACGGTGAAGCGCGCGCGCGCGTTGCTGCTCGGTGCGCTGGCACTCCTCGGCTGGAGCGCACCGCTCTGCGCGCAGATCCTGCCGGGTCCCGAGCCGCCCAAGTTCGACTGGCAGCCGAGCCTCGGCGCCACGCTGCCGCTCGACGCGCGTTTCGTCGATCACGAGGGGCGTGAGCTGGCGCTGCGCGACTGTCTCGGGGAGCGCCCGGTCGTGCTGGCCCTGGTCTACTACCGCTGCCCGATGCTGTGCGGCCTGGTGTTGGAGGGCATGGTGCAGTCGCTGCGTGCGGTGGACTTCACCACCGGCACGGACTTCGACGTGCTGGTGCTGAGCATCGATCCCAGCGAGACGCCCGAGCTCGCCGCGGCCAAGCGCCTGAGCACGCTGGAGGGCTACGGCCTGCACGTCGGCGACAAACCGGCCGGCGCCTGGCGCTTCCTTGTCGGCAGCGAAGAGGCCGTGCGCTCGGTGGCCGACGCAGTCGGCTTCGGCTACGAGCGCATGCCCGGGAGCGGCGACTACGCGCACGGCGCCGGCCTCACCGTGCTGACGCCCGCGGGCCAGGTCTCGCGCGTCCTGTTCGGCGTCGAGTTCGCGCCGCGCGACCTGCGCCTGGCGCTGGTCGAGGCCTCGGCCGGCACGATCGGCACGCCCATCGACCAGGTGCTCCTGCGCTGCTTCCACTACGACCCGACGCGCGGCAAATACGGCTTCGAGGTGCTGTTCGTGGTGCGCGCGCTGGGCGCCTTGACGCTGGCGCTGCTGGCCTTCTTCGTCGTCGGCTGGCTGCGCCGGGAGCGCCGCGCGCGCCTGGCCCTGGAGCGGGGCTCCTGATGTTCCAGGACTTCTCGCTGTGGCCGGCCAGCGCCTCGAGCAATTCGGGCTCGATCGACGCGCTGTACCTGTTCCTGATCGGGATCAGCGTCTTCTTCAGCCTGCTGATCGTGACCGCGCTGCTGTTTTTCTCGGTGCGCTACCGCCGTCGCCCGGGCCACCGCGCGCAACAGATCGAGGGCTCGCTGCCGCTGGAGCTGTTGTGGACCGGCGTGCCGCTGGTGCTGTGCCTGTTCATCTTCGCCTGGGGCACGCGGCTCTTCTACCGCACCCAGACCATGCCCGAGGAGGGCATGCGCTTCCACGTCACCGGCAAGCAGTGGATGTGGAAGATCCGCCATCCCAGCGGTCAGAGCGAGATCAACACGCTGCACCTGCCGGTCGGGCAGAAGATCCTGCTGACGATGATCTCGGAAGACGTGATCCACTCCTTCTTCGTGCCGGCCTTCCGCGTCAAGAAGGACGTCCTGCCGGGCATGTACAGCTCGCTGTGGTTCACGCCCACGCAGGTCGGCACCTACCACCTGTTCTGCGCCGAGTACTGCGGCACCAAGCACTCCGAGATGGGCGGCCAGGTGATCGTCATGGACCCGGCCGAGTACCAGGCCTGGCTCGACGGCCGCCCGTCGGAGCGGAACCCGCTGGCCAACGGCGCGCTGCTGTTCCAGAACCTGCGCTGCGACACCTGCCACACGCCCGGTCCGAGCGCGCGCGGGCCCGAGCTCGCCGGGCGCTTCGGGCGCGATGTCACGCTGTCGGACGGTCAGACGGTGCGCTTCGACGAGCGCTACGTGCGCGAATCGGTGCTCGAGCCTGCCAAGAGGCTGAGCGCCGGCTTCCAGCCGTTGATGCCCAGCTACCAGGGCCAGATCGGCGAGAGCGACATCCTCGACCTGAGCGCCTACCTGAAGTCGCTGAGATCCTCGCGGAGCCCACAGTGAGGCGGAAACAGTGAGCCAGAAACCCCCGACCTACCTGGGCGGCGAGTACGGGATGCGCTCGTGGCTCCTGACCCTGGACCACAAGCGCATCGCGCTGCTCTACCTCCTGGGCGTGACCTTCTTCTTCCTGCTGGGCGGCGTGTTCGCGGTGCTGGTGCGCCTGGAACTGCTCACGCCCGCCGGCGACCTGTTCCAGTCCGAGACCTACAACAAGCTGTTCACGCTGCACGGCGTGTTCATGGTGTTCTTCTTCCTCATCCCAGGCATCCCGGCGGTGCTGGGCAACTTCCTGTTGCCGTTGATGATCGGGGCCAAGGACCTGGCCTTCCCGCGCATCAACCTGCTGTCCTGGTACATCTACATGGTCGGTGGGCTGTTCACGCTGTACGCCATGCTGGCGGGCGGAGTGGACACGGGCTGGACCTTCTACACGCCCTACTCTTCGACCTACGCGAACTCGCACGTCATCGCGGCCGCGCTGGGCATCTTCGTCTCGGGCTTTTCGTCGATCCTGACCGGCGTCAACTTCATCGCCACGATCCACAAGCTGCGCGCGCCGGGCCTCTCCTGGTTCCGCCTGCCGCTGTTCGTGTGGGCGCATTACGCCACCAGCCTGATCATGGTGCTGGGCACGCCGGTGGTCGCGATCACGATCCTGCTGGTGGCGGTCGAGCGCCTGTTCCACGTGGGCCTCTTCGATCCGGCCCTGGGCGGCGACCCGATCCTGTTCCAGCACCTGTTCTGGTTCTACTCGCACCCCGCGGTCTACATCATGATCCTGCCGGCGATGGGCGTGATCAGCGAGGTGATCGCGTGCTTCAGCCAGAAGCGCATCTTCGGCTACAAGTTCGTGGCCTTCTCGAGCCTGGCCATCGCCGTGCTGGGCTTCCTGGTGTGGGGCCACCACATGTTCGTCAGCGGGCAATCGCTCTACGCCGGGGTGGTGTTCTCGCTGCTCTCGTTCCTGGTGGCGATCCCCTCGGCGGTGAAGGTCTTCAACTGGATCGCCACGCTGTACCGCGGCTCGATCTCGTTCGAGGCGCCGATGCTGTACGCGCTCGGCTTCATCGGCCTGTTCACGATCGGCGGGCTGACCGGCTTGTTCCTGGCCACCCTGGCGGTCGACGTGCACGTGCACGACACCTACTTCGTGGTGGCGCACTTCCACTTCGTGATGGTGGGCGGGACCGTGATGGCCTACCTCGCCGGGCTGCACTTCTGGTGGCCGAAAATGCTCGGGCGCCTGTACCCCGAGACGCTCGCGCGCATCACCGCGGTGATCATCTTCGTGGGCTTCAACCTGACCTTCCTGCCGCAGTTCGTACTCGGGTACCTCGGCATGCCGCGTCGCTACCACGTGTATCCGCTCGAGTTCCAGGTGCTGAACGTGCTCTCGACCGCCGGCGCCTCGATCCTGGGCCTGGGCTTCGCCATGACGGCCGTATACCTGCCCTGGTCGCTGCGCTACGGCAAGAAGGCGACCCCCAACCCCTTCGATGCGCGTGGGCTGGAGTGGACCACGACCTCGCCGCCGATGGCGCACAACTTCGAAGAGGTGCCGGTGGTGAGCACGGAGGCCTACGAGCGCGACGAGCCGGAGGTCGTGCATGTCTAGCCGCACCGAAGGCGCCCTGGCGCACCACTTCGAGACGCTCGAGCAGCAGGCCGAGGCCGGTGCGCTCGGCATGTGGGCCTTCCTGATCCAGGAAGTGATGTTCTTCGGCGGCCTGTTCACGGTGTACCTCGTGTACCGCACGCTGCATCCGGCGGCGTTCGTGCAGGGCAGCGCACACCTGCCGATCGATCTGGGCACGCTGAACACGGGCGTGCTGATCGGGAGCTCGCTGACCATGGCCCTGGCCGTGCGCGGCGCGCAGCTCGGGCGCGGCAAGAACGCGGCCCTGTTCATCCTGGCGACGATGCTGCTCGCCTGCGTGTTCCTGGGCATCAAGGGCCTCGAGTACAGCCACAAGTGGCACGACCAGCTCGTCCCCGGTCTGAACTGGAACCCCGGACCGGACGCCGACGCGCACCTGAACCTGTTCTACGCGCTGTACTTCGTCATGACCGGCTGCCACGCGCTGCACATGCTCATCGGCCTGGCGCTGATGGTCGTCGTGGCGCGCAAGGCCTGGCGCGGCGGCTACAGCCCCGGCAACTTCCTGGGCGTCGAGTGCCTGGGCCTCTACTGGCACTTCGTCGACCTGGTGTGGATCTTCCTCTTCCCACTCCTGTACCTGCTCGGACGCCATGGTCCTCATTCATGAGCAGGCCTCACTCATGAGCGAGCACGGCCACGTCCTCCCGCTGCGCATCTACTTCGGCGTGTTCTTCGCCCTGCTCGCAGGCACGGCGTTGACCAGCTGGGTCGCCACGATCGACCTTGGACACCTGAACGACGCCGTGGCCCTGGCCATCGCCGGCACCAAGGCCGCGCTGGTGATCCTGTTCTTCATGCACGTGCGCTACTCGAGCAAGCTGATCTGGGTCTTCTCGCTCGCAGGCTTCGTGTGGCTGGTGCTGTTCTTCGTGCTGATCCTGGCCGACTACGAGACGCGCGTGCCGGTGCAGGGCTGGGGTTGAGAGGTCCGCTGCCAGCTCGTGCCACTCCGGCGCGGCATCCTCCCTGGACGTGATCCTGTTCGACTTCTCGGTGCCCGGCAGCGCCCTCTGGTCGCCGATCGACGATCGCGTCATGGGCGGGATCTCGCAGAGCCGCATGGAAGCCGGCGCGGGCGTGGCCGTGTTCACGGGCGAGCTCTCGCTGGAGCGCAACGGCGGCTTCTGCTTCGTGCGCTCCGCTCCGGCGCGCCTCGACTGCCGCGGCCATGCCGGCCTCGCCCTGCGCGGGCGCGGCGACGGCCAGCGCTACAAGCTGCGCCTGCGCCTCGACGAGCGCTTCGACGGTCTGCACCACGAGGCGGACTTCGGCACGCGCGCCGACGAGTGGGACGAGCCCCGGCTTGCCTTCGCCGACTTCCGCGCACGCTTCCGCGGCCTCGACGTGCCCGCCGCCGCAGCGCTCGACCCGGCGCGGATCACTACGCTCGGGCTCATGATCGCCGAGCGTCAGGTCGGACCGTTCCGCCTGGAAGTGGCCTGGATCCGCGCGCTGCGCTGACTCCGGACAAGCGCTCGTGGGCGCATGCACTCCACTCGTGGGGCGCCCCTCGGGTCACGGGATTCGGCCGTCGTTCTGGGCGAATCGGGAAGCAGGCGCAGACGTCGTCCAAGCGCGAAGAGCGGGTGCGCCGTCTTTCCAGCGCGCGCCCTTGCGCCGCGTTCTCGATCGTCGTGGCGCGCGTTCCACGCGTCTTTCCGGGCTGCTTTCGCGCTTCCTCCGCAATCCCGCGCGACTTCCGCGGGCCCCATGGCTACCATCATTGGCATGGGCCAACCATCCAACCGGGAGCGAATCGCCCGTGCCGCGGAAGAGGCCCGCCTCGCCGCCGCCGAAAAGGCTGTCAAGAAAGAGGCCAAGGCCGCGGTCAAGAGCCCCGCCAAGGCGAGCTCGAAGCGCGTGCCCAAGGTCGTGCGGATGAAGATCATCTGGGAGGTCTGCAACGGGAACGGCAAGGTGCTCCAGACCTTCACCTACCCGGAGAAGGAGGCGGCCCAGGCCGCCACGCAGGCGCTCATCCGCTCCACGGGCAGCACGCACGTCCTGCGCCCGACCAAAGTGCCGATGGAGTGAGCGGGACGGCGTGCCTCGGATCGAGGCGCGCTCCAGGCTCCTGCGGCGCCAGTCGCACCGGCGCCCCACCCCTGTCCGCCGAGAGAATCTGCTAATTCGAGCGGGCGGCGCCGAGGGCAGCGGTAGCCTCTTTCGCTCTTCGTCGTCGCGCCCCGTGTTCACGGGCTCCCGTGTGGTCGTCCTCGCGGGTCCATTTCGCGACGATCCAACCCTCCGCAAGAGTCGAGAGGATCCGTTGATGGGCATTCAAGTGTACGTGGGCAACCTGGCCCGTACGACCAATGAGGACGGCCTGCGCCAGGCGTTCGTCGCCGGCGGAACGGTGGTGAAGAAAGTGATCATCCTGCGCAGCCCGCAGAACGATCGCTCGCGCGGCTTCGGCTTCGTCGAGGTCGGCAGCGAGGAGGAAGCGGCGGCCACCATCACGAAGATGAACGGCGCCCAGCTCGAGGGCTCGGCGCTCAAGGTCAGCCGCTCCACCGAACGCCCGCTGCGCTCGCGCAGCGACGGCCGCAGCTTCGAGAGCTACAGCGGCCTCGGCGGCCGTACCCCCGGCAGCACGCGCCGTCCGACCAGCGGCTCGAAGCGCAAGTCGCGCTGAGCGCGCGCCGGTGCCGCGCCCTTCCGGCGCGGCATGGCCGGCACGCTCTCGAATTCCATGGGCGCGAGTCGCGCCCTACTCCACGAAGCGGAACTCGCCACCCGTGGCCTCGGCGATGCGCTCGAGCTGCCCGCGGTACCCCTTCGAGTCGCTGTAGGCGATGGCGTGCACGACCACCCGGCGGAAGCGGTTGAGCTCCTTCAGGTGCCAGGTGACGCGGCTCCAGTGCACGTACAGCCCGACCTCGGGCTCGCCCGAGGACAGCAGGAACACCGTGTCAATGCTGGGGTCGGCGAGCACGCTCTCGAGCGCCGCCCAGATGTTTTTGGAGCCCTGGGTGCCCTGCTCGTCGACGAACTCGAGCGCCTTCGCCTGCGTCTTCGGGTTCAGCTCGACCGCGCCCTTCTTGGCGAACGGCCGCACCTCGTCGGCATAGGCGAACAGGCTGAAGCTGAGGCGCCCCTGCAGGCGCGTGAGCGTCTCGTCCAGCTCCTTGCGCGCCGCGGCGGCCTTGCTGCTCTCCACCGTCTTCAGCCGCGCGCTCATGGTGCCCGAGACGTCGATCAGGAACGCGGTGTGGTCGCTCTCGAAGGTGATCCCGTTGAAGGTCGCCGCGACCGTGCTGTCGGCCGTGCGCGCCTCCTTCTTTCGACCCTTGGAGAAGTCGAAGTCGGCGCCGTTCTCCTGCCACCACTGCTCCCAGGCCTCTTTCTTGGTGTGCTTCTGGCCGGTGAGCTCCTGCAGGTGCCGCACCGCGCGCGCAGTCACCGCCGGGCGTGCGTCGCCCAGGGCATCGATCAGGTGCCGCAGCGCGCTCGGCGACTTGATCCCGCCCAGCACGTCCACGGCCTCTAGGCGCGGGCGCCAGTCGGCGTCCTTCAGCGCCGCCGCGGCCAGCTCCTCGCCGCGGTCTAGGTACAGCTCGGCGCCGACCCCGAGCAGCAGGCAGCGCACGCCCGCGTCCTTGTCCTTCAGGCCCTCGAGCAGCCCCGCCTGTCCCGCCTTCGAATCCAGCCGCGCGATGGCCTCGATCGCGAACGCGCGCAGCTCGGTGTCCTTGTCCTTGACCTTCTTGCCCAGGCTCTGACAGGCGCTGGCCCACACGGCGAGGTCCTCGTCCAGGTGGCGCAGCTTGCCCAGGGCGCGCGCCGCCGCGCGCTGCACGCCCAGGTCCTTGTCCTCCATTGCGACGATCAGGCTGAGCGCGAAGGCACGGTCGCCGTACTCCCCCAGCAGCTCGGCGCACCACTGACGCACGAGCGGGTCCTTCTTGTTCTTGGCCAGCTCGGTCTCGACGCGCTTACGCCCCTCCGTGTCGCCGATGCGCCGCAGCCCGTCCCAGCACACGTCGCGGTAGTGCGCCACGGGCAGAGCGCGGTCGGCTTCCTGACGCAGCACGTCGAGCAACAGCTCCACCGCCGCCAGGTTGTTCTTCTGCACGCACAGCTCCATGCCCTTGGTGCAGTCGGCCTCCTCGTTGGCGGCCAGGAGCTGGCGCGCGCGCTCGAGCTCCTCGTCTCCACCACCGGGCAGCCACAGGACGAGCGCGACGAACAGGGCATGGAGCAGGGGTTCCATCCGCGCATGATGCCCTGCGTCCGCCGCCGCGGGGAGTCAGCTCCGAGTGTGAGCAACAATCCAAGGACGGCGAGCTTCGAGGTCTTTGGGGCGCGAGGAACTCGCGCCGAGGGGGTTCGAAGGTGAGCAAGAACGCCCGCGCCGGAGCGGCGCGGGGTTCTAGCTCACGCTCTCAGCCTGGGCGAAGCCCGCAACCCAACGCGGAGGGAGCTGCACCCGCGCTGAGCTCTTGTTGGCGGGGGAGGCAAACCCTCCCCCGCGACTCCTTCCTCCAGGCCAGGCGCGACACGCGGCCTCCCCCTCCTCGCCGCTTGATGAGCGGCGCGGCGCCGGCGGCGCCGGAGCTACTACTCCCGAGAGTCCGCGCGCGACGCGCGGACTCTCGTACCTAGTGGTGTGAGTCACGCAGAGGGGCATTTGTCCCGAGGTCGCGTGCGTTCGCCGCAAGGCGCGCCGACGACGCGACTTCGGTGCAAGTCTCGGAGGAGGCGCAACGCCGCGGCGGGCGCAGGCGGCCCGGGATAAAGGCCTCTGTGCGCGACTCACACCACGAGTGTTCCTTCCCCGAAGTAGCGCCAACAAGGCGCCGTGATGGATCGTCGCTGGCCAGGCGCGCCGCCGACGCGTATTCGCTGCAATACTAGGGAGGAGGCGCAACGCCGCCAGCGGCGATTCAGTGCGGCGGATTGTTGGCGCTACTTCGGGGAAGGGACACTAGTCCCAGAACAAGCGCTTGGCTTCTCCAGATCGCCTGGAATCGCCGTAGCCGTGGGCTTTCTCGGGCCTTCGAAAGCGGAGCGTGGTTCCTCCACGCGAGCATTTCGAAGGTTCGAGAAAGGCCGCGGATGCGGTGAGTCCGGGC
>SIAI01000034.1 GCA_009691855.1 Planctomycetota bacterium
CGCCGACGGTGTTGAGGTAGATGCCCGATTTGCGCGCCTCGTCGATCTGCGTGAGGATGCCCTTGGAGGTCGTGTCGCCGATGTTGCCGACGCCGTCCGAGCACAGGATCACGCGGTTGACCGCGTTGCGGGCGAGGTTCTGGAGCGCTTGCGCGTAGCCGAGACGGAGCCCGGCCTCGACGTTCGTGCCGCCCTCGATGCCGATCGACTTGATCAGCGCCTCGAGCTCGCCGCGGCGCGCGGCGGGGATCGCCGACGTCACCAGCGTCGCGTCGTTGCTGAAGGTCACGATCGCGACCGAGTCGGTGCCATAGAGCTGGCGCAAGAGGAGCATGAGCGAGCGCTTGACGAGCTCGAGCCGTCCGCCCTCCGCCATCGAGCCCGAGTGGTCGATCACGAAGGTGAGCGCCACGGGCTTGCGCTCGAAGTCGGCCACGTCCTTGGCGCGCACGGTCACGCGCAGCATCTCGGCGCGCGTGTCCTTGGCGAACAGGCTCGGGGCGAGCTCCATGCCGATCGCGAACGGCTTGCCGTCCGTCGGCGCGGCCTGATCGGCCTTGAAGTAGTTGACGAACTCCTCCGTGCGCACCGCCGCGCGCGGCGGCAGCTCGCCGCGGTTCAGGTAGGCGCGTGCGAGCGCGTAGCTCGCCGTGTCCACGTCCACCGCGAAGGTCGAGAGCTTCTGCTCCTCCGTCTGCAGGAACGGGCTGTCGCCCCAGTAGCGGAAGAACATGTCGCGCGGCGATTCACCGGGCGCGAGGCGCGTGGAGTCGAGGAGCTGCTCGATCTGAGCGGCGACCTGCTCGCGCGTCAGCGCGGGTTTGCGGCCCAGGAGTTGGGCGACGCTCAGCTTCTTCTGATAGGAGAGCTCGACCGCGTCGGTCAGCTCGTCGCGGCGCGATTCGTCGAGGCCCATGGCTTGGAGCTCGTCCTCGTCGCCGCCGCCGTATCCGACAGCGTCGAGCTGGCGCTGAGCGGTGGCTGCAGCGCCTTGCAAGGCTTCACGAGCCGGGGGCATGGGCTGCTTGGAGCGCGCGTAGGCCACGGAAAGGGGAGCCGCTGGAGCGCCCGCACCCGGAGTCGCCGGGCCCGCCGCGCCTCCGCTGCCGCTCGCCCGTCCTCCGTTCCCCGCAAGGCGCGAGGCAAACGCGGAGGGAAGCGTGCCGTAGTCCGCCGGGACGCTCTCGCGCTCCTCGAGCGCCTCACTGATCTGGGGAACCTCGGTCGTGGCCATGAACAGGCTCATGGAAGAGTCGGCCTCGGGCTGGGCGGCAAGCGGCGTCCCGCCCGTCGCGCCGCTGGGCAGGTCCCGCAGCGCCTCGGGATCCGGATGGAACCTGTCGAGCAGCTGGCCTCGCTTGTCGTCGAAGCCCTCGATCTGGGGGAGCTCCTGCTTCTTCTCCGCCGGCGCCACAGCGGCGATGCCATCCGCAGGGCCACTCGAGCCGCCGACGTAGCCGAGGCTACGCATGGCTTCCGCCGCGTCGTCGCGAACGGGAACCGACGCCGGCAAGTCAACCCGGCGCTCCTTCTTCTCCAAGGACTCGAGGCGTGCGGTCTTGTCGCCGTCGAGGATGCCGTAGGTGTAAGGCCCGTCGCCGTTCGCGAAGAAGCGCACGGCCAGGAGGCCGCCGCCGAGCAGCACCACCGCCGCGGCGAGGCGCGCGATCGAGCGCCCGCTCAAGAAGCGGAAGCGCGAGCGCTTCGCCGAGGCGACGATGTCGCGCCGCACGCTTGTGGAGAGGCCCACGTCGGGCACGGCGCTCTTCACCAGGCCTATCGTCGCCGTGAGCCGCTCGCGCTCGCGCTGCAGCGCGGGCGAGCGCAGCAGCTCGGCCTCGAAGGCCGCGCGCTCGGAGCCTTGCAGCTCGCCGAACACGTACGCGCACAGGCGCTCGTGCAGACCTTGCTCGATGTCGGGGACGTTCTCGTTCTTCATGACGCACCTCCCTGGAGGCTTTGCACGGTTCCGATCGCCGGCGGAAGCGAAGCGCGCTCGAGCTCGGTGCCCGCGAGCGGCGCCAGCTCCTCCGCCAGGGCCTTCATGCCGACGCTGATCAACCAGCCCACCGTGCCCACCTTGCGGCCCGTGATCGCGGCGATCTCGGCGTAGCTCTTCTCGTCGAAGAGCCGCAGCACGAGCACCTCGCGCTGGTCGACCGAGAGCTTCATCAGCCCGCGCTCGACCGCCGCCTTGGTGTCGGCCGCCTCGACCGTGTCGACGCCGCCCGAGCTGGCCTCGTGCGTCGAGGCTTCTTCCTCGCGTCGTCGGCGCCGCATCTCGCTGCGATTCGTGTCCATACAGAGGTTCCGGAGCACCTGGTGGAGCCACGAGGCCAGGACGGCCGTCTCCTTCTGCGGGTCGCCTTGCACGTCCGCGTCCAGAACCGGCGGGCGCTGGGCGAGGCGCAGGAAGCACTCCTGCACCACGTCCTCGCCCGAGCTCGAGAACCCGAGCAGGGCTCGCGCATGGCGCAGGAGTGCGCGCTCGTGGCGCGCGACGAGCGCCTCGAAGGCGCTCGCGCTTCCCCTGCTCCAGGCCGTGAGCAGCTGACCGTCGGATTGATCGGGCTCGTCCATGCCTCTTGTCGTCGGCCTCTCGGGTGACTCACCGTCGAGGCCCCTTGGCTGTGGGTGCTCCTCGAACGCCGGCCCCCGGTCGCCTCTTGGAACGACTACGGGGGAATCTTCGACGCGACGGGCGCGGAGGTGGAATCGCCTTCCGCCCCGAGCTCCGCCGAATCGAGAAGGAGGAGGGTAGGATCCGCCGCGTCATGAAGCCCGGACCCGCCACCCGCTCCGCGCCCCCAACCTTCGATCCCAACGCCGCCGCCAGCCCGCAGAGCGGGATCTTCGGCCTGCCCGACGATCGCCACGGCGCGAGGGTGCACGTGCTCGGCGTGCCCTTCGACGCCACGACCTCGTTCCGCAAGGGCACCGCGCACGGCCCCGCGGCGATCCTCGCCGCCAGCCGTCAGGTGGATCTCTACGACCACTGGAACGGCCGGCCGTACCAGCAGGGCATCTGGATGGCGCCGCTCGAGCCGAAGGTCGCCGCCTGGAACGACGAAGCCTCGCGCGCGGCCGAACCGGTGATCGCGGCGGGCGGCGTGACGGCGGATCCGAAGCTGCGCAAGGCGTGTGAGCGCGTGGACGCCATCGGCGCCGAGCTCAACCGCTGGGTGGAGGAGCGCGCGAACGAGATCCTCGACCACGGGAAGTTCTGCGCCCTCGTCGGCGGCGACCACGCGACGCCCTTCGGCGCGATCCAGGCGCACGCCACGCGCTTCCCAGGCCTCGGCGTCCTGCACGTCGACGCGCACGCCGACCTGCGCCCCGCCTACGAGGGCTTCCAGTGGTCCCACGCCTCGATCCTGCGCAACGTCGCCGAGCGCCTCGACGTGGCGCGCATCGTCCAGATCGGCATCCGCGACTTCAGCGAGGAAGAGCGCGATTTCATCCTCGCCTCCAACGGTCGCATCCAGACGGTGTTCGACCTCGACTGGGCCGACGCGAAGCACGCGGGGCAGAACCTGAAGGCCTTCGTACGCCGCACGCTCGAGGCGCTGCCCGCGAACGTGTACGTCACCTTCGACGTGGACGGCCTGGAACCGGCGCTGTGCCCGAACACGGGCACGCCGGTGCCGGGCGGGCTCACCTGGAACGAGGCGATGCTCTGGCTGGACGAGCTCGTGCGCTCCGGCCGACACATCGTCGGCTGCGACCTGAACGAGGTCGCCCCGGCGAACGGCCTCGAGTCCGGCGAGGGCTGGGACGAGAACGTCGGCGCGCGGCTGCTCTATCGCCTGATCGGCTTCGCTCTGCGCAACGGGGGCTGAGGCGGCCGCCCCACTCCGGGGGCGAACGTGGGCAGGCCTCTGCCCCCCCCCTCGATCGGGCAGCCGGCGGCCACACCCGATTTGGCGGAATCCTCCAGCGGATCGGCGCCGCGCTGCATCCCTGCAGAGCTCTCGCTCCGTCCCTGGCTCCCACCGGATTCTCGACTCCCCGCCTGGCAGCCCGCACGAGTCGCGTGAGGATCGTGCTGTTCACCGTTTCATCCTCTGGAGGTTGTCATGCAGTTCTCTCGCTTCGGCGCGCTGGTCGCCTCGACTTCCTTGGTCCTTTCCCTCGCGTCGGCGACCTCGGCGCAGCTCGTGCGCGCGAAGCTCGCCTTCAACGACGTGAGCGATCCGTTCGAGCGCACGCTCGGTGAGCGGGACAGATTCGGCTCGGCCCTGGCCGGCCTGGGCGACCTGAACGGCGACGGGTTGATGGAGCTCGCGATCGGCGCCGAGGGAGACCACCGCGAGGAGGGCGCGGTGTGGATCTTCTCGATGCGCCCGACGCGCCAGATCGCGGCCTTCGTCAAGCTGGGCCCGATCGAGCTCCTGCCGTTCCGCCTGGATCCGGGGGATCGCTTCGGATCGGCCATCGTGGCGCTGGGCGACCTGGACGGGAACGGTGTCGGGGATCTGGCCGTCGGCGCGGGCGGCGATGGCGGCGCCTCGGGGTTCCTGCCGGGGCCGGGAGCCGCCTACCTGCTCTTCCTCGAGCAGAACGGAACCATCCGCGACTTCGAGAAGTTCAGCGCCGACTCGAGCAGCTTCCAGGGCCTGCTGGATCAGGGCGACGCCTTCGGCGATGCGCTCGCCTCGCCCGGCGACCTCGACGGCAATGGCGTGCCCGACCTGATCGTCGGCGCGCCCGGCGACGACGCCGGTGGCGCGGACACGGGCGCGGTCTGGGTGCTGTTCCTGGACTCCGCCCACCACGTGCAGAGCAAGACGAAGCTGACCACGCTCGCGAACGGACTGGAGGGCGAGCTCTCTCCCGGGGAGGGATTCGGCGTCGCGCTCGCCGCGCTCGGCGACCTGGATGGCGACGGGATCACCGAGCTCGCCGTGGGAAGCCCGCAGAAGCTGCGCGTGCTGTTCATGAACTCCCAGGGCCGCGTACGAAGTCACGTGCAGATCTCGCTCGGCAACGTCGGGCGAGCGCTCGTCGCGCTCGGCGACGTGGACGGTGACGGCGTCGAGGACCTGGCCGCGAACACGCGCATCCTGCTGCTGAACGCGGATGGCACGCTGAAGTCGGCCTCTGCGCCGCTCCCGGCCCCGTCCTATCAGGGCTTCGGCACCGCGCTGGCCGCGTCGGGCGACACGAACAGTGACGGCCGGCCGGACCTCCTCGTCGGTTCGCCGGGCGCCGACGTCCGCGTGCGCGGCTCGGGCGCGATCAGCTTCTTCGAGATCGACTCGAACGGCCTGGTGACCGCGCCGCGGCGCGACATCGACGCGGCCTCGAGTGGGCTCCCGATCGCGCCCCAGGGCCTGGCCAGCGGCAGCGACCGGTACGGCCAGTCGTCGGCCGCGATCGGCGACCTGAACGGCGACGGTCTCGTCGAGATCGCGATGGGTGCGCCGCGCGACGATGATTTCGGCGTGGACGCCGGGGCTCTGTGGATCCACTTCCTGCAGGGCGGCTCGGGTCGCCGCGTGGAGAAGGTCAGCGCCGTGCAGAGCGGCCTCCCGCTGCACGCCGGGGACCAGTTCGCCTCCGACCTCGCCGCGCTGGGCGACCTCGACGGCGACGGCGTGGAGGACCTCGCTGCTTCCGCTCCCCTGGCCGACGAAGGCGGCGCGGACACCGGCGCGGTGTACGTCCTCTTCCTCGCGCGCAACGGCGGCGTGCTCCGCCACCAGAAGATCAGCCGGCTCGCCGGCGGCTTCGCCGCTCCACCGACGCTGTTGCAGTTCGGCCGGCAGGTCGAGGCGCTCGGCGATCTCGACGGCGACGGGCGCAGCGAGCTCGCCGTGTCCTCCAATGCAGCTGAGTGGGTGCTGTTCCTGAATCCTGACGGCACCGTGCGCGCGCAGACCCTGCTCGACCGCACCCGCGTGGTCGACCTCGGCTCGGGCCCCTTCGGCGTGGCGCTCACCACGCTCGACGGCGCGACCGGGAGGCGCAGGTACCTCGCGGCGACCGGGACGACGAACCTGGGAAGCTCATCGATCTGGCGCCTCGAGCTGGGCTCCGACGGACAGATCCAGGGCTCCGCCCGTCTCGTGTTCTTCGCGAACAACGGCCTGGTCGCGGGCCTCGGCGACCTCAACGGCGATGGCGTCGCGGACCTGATCTCGGTGAACAGCTCGAACGGAGTCGTGTTGACCTTCCTGCGCGCCGACTTCACCTCCGCCGGCCAGCAGACTCTGGCGTTGAACGCCGGCAACTTCAATCCGCAGGGGCTGAGCGCACTCGGCGACTTGCTGGGCGACGGGCTGCCGGATCTCGCGTTCTGCGGCGCCTCCCCGAGCCACGAGGCCGGGCTGCTCCTGAGCCTGGACGGCACGGTGCGCTGGGGCTTCGAGCACCGCGACACGGTCGAGGCCGAACCGCTCGAGAACGGCCGCCAGTTCCCCGTGCCGCACCCGGGACGCACCTTCGTGGTCTCGAGCAGCGGCGCCAACCTCGGCGCGACCGCCTTCGACTCCTCGCCCACCGGACCGAACGCCGGCGACGACCTGTGCGTCGACTCGGGCAACGTCCTGATCCTGCAGAACTCGCTCGAGCCGACGCAGAGCACGCCCGGGATCTTCGACGACCCGCACGACGACCCGGACGCCGGCCTGCTCGCCTTCGACTTCCCCCGCCGCATCCGCGCGTTCTCGATCGATCTCGCCGACATCGACCCGTTCCCCTACGAGGGCGCGACCGTCACGCTGCTCGACGAACTGGGCCGCACGCGCCTCTACGACGTGCCCGCCGGCTGGACCGGCCTGTTCGGCGCGAGCCACATCCGCACGCTCGCTCTGGACACGCTCGCCGATCAGCCGGGCGCCGGCCCCTATCCCGCGCTCGCCTACGAACTCCCGGGCTTCAACCCCGCGCAAGTGGTGCGCATCGAGGTCGAGCTCTTCGACGGCGGCGCGCTCGACAACCTGCGCTACGATCCCTACCCCTGACCCGCACGGAAGACCGAATCGCAGTACCCTCACAGTTTCCTGGACCGAAGGTTGGCATGGCTCGTTTGCTCGGAACTCGCTTCGTTCGCCGCACGTCCTTCGCCTTGTCCTGTGCCTGGGCTGCGCTCGGCGCGAGCGCCACGGCGCAGACGTCGATCCGCGAGCGCTTCTTCTTCGACGACTCGCGCGACCCGTTCGAACGCACGCTGGGCGAGGAGGACGCCTTCGGCTCGGCGCTGGCGGGCCTCGGCGACCTGAACGGCGACGGGCTGAACGAGTTCGCCGTCGGCGCGCCTGGCGATCACCTCGAGGAGGGCGCGGTGTGGATCTTCTCCGTGCGCCCCTCGCGCCAGATCGCCAAGTTCGTGAAGCTCGGCCCGAGCGAAGCCCTGCCCTTCGACCTTGACCTAGGCGATCGCTTCGGTTCGGCGGTGGTCGCCCTGGGCGACCTGGACGGCAATGGCGTGGGCGACCTCGCCGTCGGCGCGCCGAGCGACAACGACGGCGCGATTCCGCCGATCAGCGGCGCGGGCGCGGTGTACGTGCTGTTCCTTGACGCGAACGGCGCGATCGACGAGTACCGCAAGTTCAGCCTCACCTCGGGCGGCTTCGGCGGCAAGCTCAGCTTCGGCGACGCCTTCGGCGCGGCTTTGGCCGCGCCGGGTGACCTCGACGGCAACGGCCTACCGGACCTCATCGTGGGCGCGCCGGGCGACGACGACGGCGGCACGAACACCGGCGCGGCGTGGGTGCTGTTCTTCGGCGCGAATCGCACGGTGCAAGACGAACAGAAGATCAGCCAGCTGTCCGGCGGCATGCAGGGCGCGCTCACGCGCGGCGAAGGTTTCGGCGCGGCGCTCGCCTGCCTCGGAGACCTGGACGACGACGGCGTGAAGGATCTGGCCGTGGGCAGCGTGACCCGCGGCCCTCGGCCGACCGAGAAGCTGCACGTGCTCTTCCTGAACGGCGCGGGCGAAGCCGTCGCGCAGGTGGGGCACGCCAACGCCGGCCGTGCCGTGGCGGCGCTGGGCGACGTCGATGGCGACGGAGTCGAGGACCTCGCCGCGGGCGCCCAGGTGATCCTGCTGCACGCGGACGGCACGCTGAAGTCCCAGTCCAGCCTCGCGCCCGCGCCCTTCAGCGGGTTCAGCGCGGCCCTGGCCGCGCCCGGCGACACGAACAGCGATGGCCGGCCGGACCTCGTCGTCGGCTCCCCCGGAGCGGATGCGCGCGCGGTGAACTCCGGCGCGCTGAGCTTCTACGAGATCAACGCGAACGGCGTCGCCGATCCGATCCACAGGGACATCGACGCCGCGACGAGCGGGCTGCCGATCGCACCGCTGCGTTTCAACTTCGATCGCTACGGGTGGGCTACGGCACCGGTCGGCGATCTCGACAACAACGGCCTGGTCGAGATCGCGGTGGGCGCGCCCTTGGACAACGATGGAGCCGCGAGCGCGGGCGCGGTATGGATCCACTTCATCCAGGGCGGCTCCGGGCATCGCGTGGAGAAGCTCAGCGCGTCGCAGAGCCAGTTGCCGCTGCGCGCGAATGATCAGTTCGGCAGCGACATCGCGAGCCTGGGCGACCTCGACGGCAACGGGGCCGAGGACCTCGCGGTGTCCGCGCCGTTCGACGACGACGGGCGTACGGACGCGGGCGCCGTGTACGTGCTCTTCCTGGCCCAGAACGGCGGCGTCCTACGCCACCAGAAGATCAGCGCGTTGGCTGGGGGCTTCAGCGCCCCGCCGCTCTTGTCCCACTTCGGAACGCAGCTCGAATCGCTGGGCGATATCGACGGCGACGGACTGGCCGAGCTCGCCGTCGCTTCTCTGTTCACCTCGATCAGCAACCCCGACAACATCTGGGTGCTGTTCCTGCGCTCCGACGGTACCGTGCGCGCGCAGACCCTGCTGGACCGAACGCTCGTCCCCCAGCTCGGCACCGGTACCCTGGCGCGCTCGGTGGCCGATCTGGGCTCGGCTCCGGGTGGGCTCCACTACCTGGTCACGAGCGGCTCTACCGGTTCCAACCTCCAGTCGCTGTGGAGACTGACCCTGAGCGCGAGCGGACAGATCCAGGCCGGGGTTCGCCTGCAGGTGACCCTCGCGCCGAGCGACATGGTCGGACTCGGCGACCTGGACGGGGACGGTGTCGCCGATCTCGCCTCTCTCCTCAGCAACGGCCGGGTGGAGTTTCGCTTCATGCGCGCCAACTTCTCCGTCGCGCTGCTGCAGACCCTGGGTGGTTTCGAACTATCGCCGAACGGGCTGGGCGCGCTCGGCGATCTCACCGGCGATGGACTGCCCGACCTCGCCTTCGGCGGGGAGATCAACAACCACGGGCGCGTGCTGCTCCTGAGCCTCGACGGCAACGTGAAGTGGGGCTTCGAGCACCAGGACACGGCCGACGCGGCGCCGCTAGAGAACGGCCGCCAGTTCCCGCGCCCGCACCCCGGACGCACGTTCGTTGTCTCGAGCGCGGGCGCGAACCTCGGCACGACGGCCTTCGACTCGACGCCGAACGGACCGAACCAGGGCAGCGACCTCCTGGTGGATCGCGGCAACGTGCTCATCCTGCAGGACTCGCTGGCGCCGACGCAGAGCCGCTTCGGCATCTTCGACCACCCCACCGACGATCCCGAAGGCGGCCTGTTCGGCTTCGACTTCCCGCGTCTCATCCGCCCGCTCTCCATCGAGCTCGCCGACCTCGATCCCTTCCCCCACGAGGGCGCGACCGTGACGCTCGTCGACGACGCGAACCGCACGCGCCTGTACGACGTGCCCGCCGGCTGGACCGGGCTCTTCGGCTCGACCTCGATCCGCAAGCTCGCGCTCGACACGCTCGCGCCCAAGCCAGGCGCCGGACCCTATCCGGCCGAAGCCTTCGAGACGCCGGGCTTCGATTCACGGCGCGTGGTGCGCATCGAGGTCGAGCTCTTCGACGGCGGAGCGCTCGACGACCTCGCCTACGACCCCTATCCGTAGACAGCGGTCGCTACAATCCGCGCCGATGCGCCCCTGGATCGGGATCGTCGGCGAGCTGGTCGAGGACCAAGGGCCGCCGCCGCGGAGCGAGGTGCGGCTCTCGCTGCGCTACGCGGCCGCGATCGAGCGTGCGGGAGGCCTGCCGTTCCTCGTGCCCTATCCGCAGGTGGAGGAGCTCGACGAGCTGCTCGCGCGCGCCGACGGCCTGCTGTTCTCCGGCGGCGACGACTTCGACACCGCGCGCCTGGGCCTGGGCCCGACGCACCCGGCGGCCAAGCCGGTGCCGAGCCGCAAGCAGGACTTCGACCTCGCCCTTGCGCGGCGCGCGCTCGGCGCGGGCTTGCCCACGTTCGGCATCTGCTACGGCATGCAGCTCCTGGCGCTGGCCGAGGGCGGCACGCTGCACCAGCACCTGCCCGACGATCGCCCCGGTGCGCAGCCGCACTCGGGCGGCGTGCAACACGCGGTGACGGTGCTCGCCAGCACGCGGCTGCGCGCGCTGCTCGGCGTGCCGGCCGTGGAGGTGGTCTCGCGCCACCACCAGGCGGTCGCCAGCGTCGGCGCGGGCTGGATCGTGAGCGCGGTGGACGGCGAGGAGCTGATCGAGGCCGTCGAGCGCCGCGAGCATCCCTTCGCGCTCGGCGTGCAGTGGCATCCCGAGCTCTCCGCCGACCTCGCCCACGCGCGACTCTTCACGGGCCTGGTCGAGGCCGCGCGCGCGCACGCCACGGCGCGCAGCGTCGCCGGGGCCGGCGCTTGAGCGCGACGCGCATCCGCGTCGCCACGCGCACGCCCTACGAAGTCGTGATCGGGCGCGGGGTCCTCGCCGAGCTCGATTCGGAGCTCTCGCAGAGCTCACCCGCCGCCGTGCTGAGCGACACCAACGTCGTGCGCCTGCACGCCGCGCGCCTCGGTCGCTCCACGTCCTTGCCGCGCCTCGCCGTGGCGCCGGGCGAGGACTCGAAGGGCTTCGCGACCCTCGAGCGCGTGCTCGACTTCCTGCTGGCCTCGAACCTCGACCGGCGCTCGACGCTGGTTCTCTTCGGCGGCGGCGTGGTCGGTGACCTGGGTGGCCTGGCCGCGGCGCTGTTCATGCGCGGCATCGCCTGCGTGCAGTGTCCGACGACGCTGCTCGCGCAGGTCGATTCGTCGGTCGGCGGCAAGACCGCCGTGAACCTGCGCGCGGGCAAGAACCTGGCCGGCGCGTTCCACCAGCCGCGGCTCGTGCTCGCCGACACGGACACGCTCGCCACGCTGCCCGACGAGGAGCTGCGCTCGGGCCTGGGCGAGGTTGTGAAGAGCGCGCTGCTCGGCGACGCGCAGCTGTTCGCGCTGCTCGAGCGCGAGAGCGCGGCCGTGCTCGCGCGCGACGCCGAGATCCTCGCCGAGGTCGTCACGCGCTGCGTACGCGTCAAGGCGGCGATCGTGGCGCGCGACGAGGACGAGCGCGGCGAGCGCAAGCTCCTCAACCTCGGCCACACCTTCGCGCACGGCATCGAGCAGGCCGCGGGCTTCGGCGTGATCCCGCACGGCGTCGCCGTGGCCGTCGGGCTCACCCTCGCGCTCGAAGCCAGCGAACGCCTCGGGCTACTCGAGGAGCGTGCGCTACGCCCGCGCCTCGCCGCGCTGCTAGCCGCCCTCGGCTTGCCCGGCGATCTCACGGCCCTGCGCGCGCGCTACACGGTGCGGCTCGCATCCGACGAACTCGCGCAGGGGATGCGCCACGACAAGAAGGGACGCGCGGGGCGGCCGACGTTCGTGCTGGTGCGCGGCCTGGGGAAGGTCGATTTCGACGTCGAGCTCGCGGAGCAGGAGCTGCTCGTGGTGCTGGGTTGATGCCAGCGCCTCCAGGCTGGAATCCAGAGACCCGCCGGGGCGGACGAACCGTTCGACAGCCGCGCGCCGATTTGTCAGGATGCGCGGAATCCGCTCCTTCCTAAGGCCGCCGCGACGCCACCCCTTCGATGCCCCGCCGGGACGACCTCGAATCGATCCTCATCATCGGCAGCGGCCCGATCGTCATCGGGCAAGCCTGCGAGTTCGACTATTCCGGGACGCAAGCCTGCAAGGCACTACGCCAGGAGGGCTACAAGGTCATCCTGGTCAACTCGAACCCGGCCACGATCATGACCGACCCGGAGACGGCGGACGTGACGTACATCGAGCCGATCACGCCCGAGGTCGTGGCGCAGATCATCGAGAAGGAGCGGCCCGACGCGCTGTTGCCCACCCTCGGGGGGCAGACCGCGCTCAACACGGCCCTGGCGCTGTACGACTCCGGCGTGCTGGAGAAGTTCGGGGTCGAGATGATCGGCGCGCGCGCGGAGGTCATCCGCAAGGCCGAGAACCGCGATCTCTTCCGCGCGGCGATGGCCAACTGCGGCCTGGAGCTGCCGCACTGTGGCATCGCGCACACGATGGAGGACGCGCGCCGCGTGCTGAGCGAGATCGGCCTGCCGTGCGTGATTCGGCCCAGCTTCACCATGGGCGGCACGGGCGGCGGCATCGCCTACAACGTCGAGGAGTTCGAGGAGATCATCGCGCGCGGCCTGTCGCTGTCGATGAACTCCGAGGTGCAGATCGACGAGTACCTGCACGGCTGGAAGGAGTTCGAGATGGAAGTGATGCGCGACGTGAAGGACAACGTCGTCATCATCTGCTCGATCGAGAACTTCGACCCGATGGGCGTGCACACCGGCGACTCGATCACCGTCGCCCCGGCGCAGACCCTGAGCGACCGCGAGTACCAGAACCTGCGCAACGCCTCGATCACGATCATGCGCGAGATCGGCATCGAGTGCGGCGGCTCGAACTGCCAGTTCGCCATCGACCCGAAGACGGGGCGCATGGTGGTGATCGAGATGAACCCGCGCGTGTCGCGCTCCTCGGCCCTGGCCTCCAAGGCGACCGGCTTCCCGATCGCCAAATTCGCGGCCAAGCTGGCGGTGGGCTACACGCTGGACGAGATCCAGAACGACATCACCAAGTCGACCCCGGCCTGCTTTGAACCCACCATCGACTACGTCGTCACCAAGATCCCGCGCTTCAACTTCGAGAAGTTCCCGGGCGCCGACGCCGTGCTGACCACGCAGATGAAGAGCGTGGGCGAGGTCATGAGCATCGGGCGCACCTTCAAGGAGTCGCTGCAGAAGGCCATGCGCGGGCTGGAGACCGGGCTGCCCGGCATGGGCCTCGATCCGCGCGAGGCGATCCAGCCGCTGTCCGTCGACCGCGACGAGATCACGCGCCTCCTGCGCGTGCCCAACGACAAGCGCCTGCCCGCGCTGCGCACCGCCTTCCGCGCCGGCTTCTCGCTGGAGGAGATCCACGAGCACACGCGCATCGACCGCTGGTTCCTGGAGAACATCCGCCAGCTGGTGGACTTCGAGGAGGAGCTCAAGAGCCGTCCGCTCACGCCCGCGCTGCTGCGCGAGGCGAAGACGCTGGGCTACTCCGACCGCCAGATCGCTTGCGCCACGGGCCTCAGCGAGCCGCAGGTGCTGGCGCTGCGCTCCGAGCACCACATCCAGCCCGTCTACAAGCTGGTGGACACCTGCGCGGCCGAGTTCGAGGCCAAGACGCCCTACTACTACTCCACCTGGGAGGACGAGAACGAGGCGCGCGAGAGCGACGCGCAGAAGATCATGATCCTGGGCGGCGGTCCGAACCGCATCGGCCAGGGCATCGAGTTCGACTACTGCTGCGTGCACGCGGCCTACGCGATGCGCGAGATCGGCTACGAGTCGGTGATGGTCAACTCGAACCCCGAGACCGTCTCGACCGACTTCGACACCTCCGACCACCTGTTCTTCGAGCCGCTGACGCTCGAGGACGTGATGCACATCGTGAAGTCAGTCGAGCCGCACGGGATCATCGTGCAGTTCGGCGGGCAGACGCCGCTGAACCTCGCCGCCGGCCTGCACCAGCGCGGCGCCCCGCTGATCGGCACCTCGGTCGAGTCCATCGACCGCGCCGAGGACCGCGAGCAGTTCTCGGCCTTCATCGAGAAGCTCGGCCTGCGCCAGCCCGAGAACGGCATCGCGCGCTCGCCAGCCCAGGCCTTCGAGGTCGCGCGGCGCATCGGCTACCCGGTGATCGTGCGCCCGAGCTACGTGCTCGGCGGCCGCGCGATGGAGATCGTCTACGACGACGACACGCTCGACCGTTACATGACGTTCGCCGTGCAGGCCTCGCCCGAGCGCCCCGTGCTCGTGGATCGCTTCCTCGAGGACGCGATCGAGGTCGACGTCGACTGCATCGCCGACGGCAAGACCGTGGTCGTGGCCGGGATCATGGAGCACATCGAGGAGGCCGGCATCCACTCCGGCGACTCCGTGTGCGTCCTCCCGCCGCACACGCTCGACCCCGAGATCGTGGCCGAGATCGCGCGCCAGACCAAGGCCATGGCGCTCGAGCTGAAGGTCGTCGGCCTGATGAACGTGCAGTTCGCCGTGAAGGGCGACGTCATCTACATCCTCGAGGTCAACCCGCGCGCCTCGCGCACCGTGCCCTTCGTCAGCAAGGCGACCGGCGTGCCCTACGCCAAGCTCGCGGCCAAGGTCATGTGCGGGAAGTCCCTGATCGAGCTCGGCTGCACGCAGTCGATCGTGCCGCCGTACTACTCGGTCAAGGCGCCGGTGTTCCCGCACAACCGCTTCCCCAACGCCGACCCGACGCTCGGGCCCGAGATGCGCTCGACCGGCGAGGTGATGGGCATCGACCAGGAGCTCGGCGCGGCGTTCCTCAAGGCATACCTCGGCGCCGGCATCAAGCTGCCGAAGCGCGGGCGCATCCTCCTGACGGTCAAGTCGAACGACAAGCGCGCCATCGTCGGCGAGGCGCGCGCGCTGGCGGGCCTCGGCTACGAGCTCATCGCCACCGACGGCACCTACCGCGCGATCAAGGCCCAGGGCATCCCCTGCGAGCGCGTGAACAAGGTCGGCGAGGGCCGCCCGCACATCGTGGACCTGATCAAGAACCGCGAGATCGCGCTGGTGCTCAACACGCCCTACGGCAAGAAGGAGCGCAAGGACGACTCCTCCATCCGCGCCGCCGCCGTGCACGCCCACGTGCCCTGCATCACGACCCTCGCCGGCATCCAGGCGATCGTCAGCGCGCTCACCGCGCTGCACAAGAACCCGCTCGTCGTGCGCAGCCTGCAGAGCTACCACGAGCGCGTGCGCGCGGAGACGAAGCACGCGCAGGGCGTGAAAGTCTGAGCTGAGGGCCAGATAGGGCGCGGGGTCCGCCCACTCTCTCGAATCGCCTCGCGGCCCCCGGTGCCGGCGCCTGACCCGTCTCGGTGCCGGCGGCAGCCGCCCGAATGGCCGGACTGGAGCCTGGGGTACGAGGCTCCTTCCCGCGAGAAGACCCACGAAAGACCCAACGGAAACCCGCTGGCCTCCATCTCGGACGCAAAGCTCCGATCCCCGTCCTCCCGGATCCGCCATGGATGCACGTCTCTCCCTCTGGGTCACCCTCGCCTTCGCCGCTCCGCTGTCGGCCCAGAGCTACCGCCTGAACACACCCTTCCCTCCGGGTCCCACCGTGGGCGACGCCTTCGGCCCCGAGATCTCCGCGGACGGCGCGTACGTCGTCTACTCCGCCGATCAGGAGCGCGACGACGTTTTCGAGCTCTTCAGCGTCCGCGCCGACGGCAGCGCAGCGCCGGTCAAGCTGGTCTCGCATGGTGAGCCCGACGATTACGAGATCAGTCCGGATGGGCAGTGGGTGGTCTACCGCAAGAGCCAGCTCTACAGCGTGCCCATCCAGGGCGGAGCCTCACCCGTCCGGCTGAGCTCGTTCGGGGTTGTCCAAACCTTCGAGTTCTCCCCCTCGACGCAGCGCGTCCTGTTCATCGCGCAGGCGAGCGGGTTCTCCGAGCTCTACAGCGCGCCCGTCGACGGCAGCTCGCCGGCGATCAAGCTCAGTCACCCATTGCCTTCGGGGGTGGACGTCGAAGGCCTGCGCATCAGTCCGGACGGTCTTCACGCGCTGTACCTCGCGCGCAAGGCGAACGTGGAAGCCGAGCTGCGCTGCGTCCCGGTCGACGGCAGCGCCGGCGCCGTCCTGGTCCAGCGCCTGACTGCACCCGCCGACATCCAGACCTACTACTACACCGCCTCCCACTTCGACTTCGGCCCGGATGGAGCGCGCGTCGTCTTCCGCGCCGACAAGGACACCGACGAGGTGTTCGAGCTCTACAGCGCGCCGCGGGACGGGAGCGCGCCCGCGATCAAGATCAGCGGGACGCTCGCGGCCAGCGAGGACGTGCTGGACTACGGTTTCGGCCAGACGGGAGGACGGGTCGTCTACCGCACGCAGCCGGGCCCGGGCGAGCGCCTGCGGAGCGCGCCGATCGACGGCAGCGCCGCGCCGATCGAGCTCACCACCAGCGCGCACCAGGCGGCCTACGAATTCCGCGTGGATCCGGCCGGCACGCGCGTGGTCTTCCAGGCCTACGGTCCGAGCGCGATCGAGCTCTTCACGGTCCCGATCGACGGTAGCACCGCAGCGCTGCAGATCAGCAACTCGTTGCCAGGCCTCATTGGCCCCGAGGCCTTCGCGATCACTCCCGATGGGAGCCGCGTCGTCTACGCCGCGCCCGAGGACGTCTCGACGATCGACCTCTACAGCGTGCCGATCGACGGCAGCCCCGGCCGGCTCAAGCTGAGCGGCCCGGGCGGCGGCGTCCAGTTGTATCCCATCGATCGTTGCTTCAGCCTCAGCGCCGATGGAGCGCAGATCGTGTACCGCGCCGACCCCGAGCTCGACTCGGTCTTCCACCTCTTCAGCGCGCCGCTCGACGGCAGCGCTCCAGCCGTCACGCTCGCCGCGCCGTCGTTCCAGTCCTCCTTGCCTAACGCAGGCGTGCTCACCTTCCGCCTCGCGCCCGTCGGCCAGCGCGTCGTGTACCAGCACGACCAGGACACCTTCGACGTCCTGGAGGTCTACAGCGTGCCCATCGACGGGAGCTCGGCGCCCGTCAAGCTGAACACGCCGCTGCCGAGCCCAGCGAGCGACGACGTGACCGACTTCCTCCTCACGAGCAACGCGCAGCAAGCCGTCTACCGCGACCAACAAGGCGTGCACGTCGTGCCGACGAGCGGCCTGACGAGCGCCGACACGCTCACCGGGCCGGTCGGCGACCAGGCGCTCTCTGCGGACGGCAGGTGGCTCGTGTACACGCAGGGCTCGCGACCGGACCTCTTCAGTCTGCCCATCGACGGGAGCTCGGCCGCCGTCCAGCTCAGCGGTCCCTACGCTCCCGCGGGCAGCTTCTTGCCCGGCGCCCGCCTGATGGCGATCAGCCCGGACTCGAGCCGTGTCGTGTATCGCGCGAACCAAGACCTCAACCAGGCCTTCGATCTCTACAGCATCGCGATCGACGGCAGCGGGCCGAGCGTGAACCTCTCCGGCGTCGGCGGCGGAGGCCTCCGGCTCCAAACGCTCGAGATCGGCCCTGACAGCGCGTGCGTGGTCTACCGCGCGGACCCGGACAACGACGGAAAGTTCACGCTGTTCCGCGCGCCGCTCGACGGGAGCGTTCCGGCGCTCGCGCTCAGCGCGGGTCCGCCGGGCACCGCTGTCGAATCGTTCCGCATCTCCCCGGACGGGACGCGCGTGGCCTACGTGGCTCACGTCGGCTACGCCGACAGCCTGTACGCAGTCCCGAGCGCAGGCGGGACGCTCCCGACGCTGCTCGCCGGTCCGCTGGTCGCGTACGGAGACGTCCATTCGCTCGAGATCACACCCGACGGCCTGCACGTCGTCTACCGCGCCGATCAGGCGCAAGACGACGTCATCGAGCTGTTCGCCGTCGCGATCGACGGCAGCGCCGGCCCGCTCGCGCTCCATCCTCCGCTCGTCCCCGGCGGAGACGTGATCGAGCAGCACCTCTCCCCGGATGGCAGCTGCGTCGTCTTCCTCGCGGATGCCGCGACCGACGAGGTCTTCGAGCTCTTCCGCGCCAGGATCACGGCCCCGGGCATTCCGCTCCGGCTCAACGCGGCGCTCCCGCCGAATGGCGACGTGACTCCCGGGTTCTCGATCCGCGCCGGCAGCCTCCGCGTGGTCTATCGCGCGGACCAGGAGCAGAACAACGTCCACGAGCTCTTCGAGGTGCCGCTCAACGCGAGCCTGCCGCCGAGCAAGCTCAACGCCCCGCTCGTGACCGGCGGCGACGTCCTGGGCGATTTCCAGGTCTCTCCCGACGGCAAGCGCGTGCTGTATCGCGCGGATCAGGAGCGCGACGAGGTCTACGAGCTCTTCATGGCGTTCGACGCGACTTCCCCCGGCCGGCGCGTGAGCGGTGCGCTCGTCACCAACGGAGACGTGCTCTCCTTCCAAGTCGGCCCGGACGGCAGGCGCGTCTTCTACCTCGCCGACCAGGCGAGCGATGAGGTCGTGGAGCTCTTCGCCTGCGGCCTGCCGCCGCGTTCGTTCCGCCGCGCGCCCTGACGGGCCGACGCGAGGCGCGTGCGCGCGGAGACGGCGAACGTGAGAAGCGTCAGGGTCTGAGCTCCGGTCGAGGCCCCGCGTCTGAAGATCCGGCCGATCCGGTCCGCTGTGACCGCGACGTAGACGAGCGCTAGAAGAGTTCGAGCGCTCAGAGCCTCGAACCACTTGTCTTCTGCCTGTTGCGCAGCCGTCTCGTCGAGCCGCGTCCTTCGTTCTCCGTTCAAAGGATCGAGCCAGTCATGTACTTGCAGCGAGAAGTCGTGTCCTTGCAACGAGTCGCTCAGTTCTTCGCTGCCGCGGGTGTTCTCGGAAGCGCCGCCTGGGGCCAGACCGCCCGGTGCGCGGCCTGGACGGTAGAGAACGGTCTGCCGAACACCGACTTCGGCGTCTCCGCCTCGTCCGCCGGCGACGTCAACGGCGATGGCTACGGCGACGTGCTCGTCGGCGCGCCCGCCATCACCAACGGACAAGAGGCGCACGCATACCTGTACCTGGGTTCGCCCACCGGCCTCGCGACGACCCCGGCCTGGACTCTGGCGGGCGATCCGGGCACGCTCCTCGGCAGCGCGCTCGCGTCGGCAGGCGACGTGAACGGCGACGGCTTCGATGACGTCATCATCGGTGCCCCGAATTTCGAGAACGGTCAGACGCTCGAAGGCGCGGCGTTCGTCTATCTGGGTTCGGCCAGCGGTCTCGCGACGAGCCCGGCCTGGAGCGCCGAGGGGGACGCGCCGTACGCGGTCTTCGGCGACTCGGTTGCCTCGGCGGGCGACGTGAATGGGGATGGATTCACAGACGTGATCATCGGCGCCTATGGGTTCAGCGACGACCAGGTGCGCGAGGGGCGCGTCTACGTCTACCTGGGCTCGGCCGCGGGCCTGGCGCAAACCCCAGCATGGTTCGTGGACGGCGATCAACAGGACTCCCAGTTCGGCGCCTCCGTCGCGTCGGCGGGCGACGTCAACGGCGACGGCTTCAGCGACGTGATCATCGGCGCGCCCTACATCAGCGATCCGGAAGTGTTCGAGGGTCGTGCAACCGTGTACCTGGGTTCGGCCACCGGCCTCGCCATGAACCACGCCTGGAAGGTGGAGGGCAGTCAACTCGGCGCCAACCTCCACGCTCATCTCGGCGTGTCGGTCGCGACGGCGGGTGACGTGAATGGCGACGGCTTCAGCGACGTGATCGTCGGAGCTCCGATCTTCACGGACGGGACGCTCCGCCACGATGGAGAGGGCGGCGCCTTCGTCTACCTGGGCTTCGCATCCGGCCTCGGAGCCAGTCCCGCCTGGCACGTGGAAGGCAACCTGAACAACACCTATCTCGGCAGCTGCGTCGCGTCGGCGGGCGACGTCAACAGAGACGGATTCAGCGACGTGATCGTCGGAGCCTGGGAGTACACCCCTCGAGGAGGCCAGACCTTTGAAGGTCGCGCGCTGGCGTACCTCGGCTCTGCTTCGGGCCTCGCGACGGAGCCGAACTGGAAAGCCGATGGCGATCAGGCTCGGGAGCTATTCGGCGGCGCGGTCTCCGCCGCAGGAGACGTGAACGGTGACGGGTACGGGGACGTGATCGTCGGCGCCTCCTTCGTCTACGACGGCGACCCGAGCGCCGTGGGCCACGCCAGCGCCTACATGGGTTCGCCGCTGGGGCTCGGCCGCACGTTCGCCTTTCCAGGCGACCGCATCAACGTGGACACGATCGAACCGCTCGACGTGATCCTGGGCTCCGCCTGGAATGCGCCGCTGCACATCGGTCACACGCACGGGAGGCAAGGCACGCTTCTGCTGAGCGTTCGCACCGCCGCGACCAACGGGCCGAGCTTCGTCTCGCCCGTCGGCGGGCGCGCCACGGAGATCCTGATCTCCGGGCCGCTCCTCGCGACGATCCAGGGCTCCTACCTCGGCTTCTCGGGCGACATCCCGCCCCAGCCGATCCCGAGCCAGCCCTCGCTCCTGGGCCTCGGCTGGGCCGCCCAGTACAGCGTGATCGGCGGAGGCTTCGCGGATCTCTCCCAGGCGGTCTACGGTGTCGTGGACTCGTGCCCGTAGGAACGTTGCGAGCGGTGTCGCCTCGTCGAGCGCCGCCGCCGTGCACGCCCACGTGCCGTGCATCACGACCCTGGCCGGCATCCAAGCAATCGTCAGCGCGCTCACCGCGCTGCACAAGAACCCACTCGTCGTGCGCAGCCTGCAGAGCTACCACGAGCGCGTGCGCGCCGAGACGCAGCGTTCGCCGACCGTGAAGGCCTGAGCGCACTCAGGGCTCGCTGAAGACCGATGACGCTTCAGAGCTGGCGGGTCACCGTGCGGCCGATGGCCGCTCCGGGCGTCGTGTGCGGTCCGGTCGTGTCGAGATCGCGGTCGAAGTAGAGCTCGAAGAGCTCGTCCGAGTCCTGGTCGGCCAGGTAGACGACGCTCCTGCCGGCACTCTCGACGGCGATCACGTCGCCGCCCTGAGGCAGCGTCTCGTTGCGCTTCACCGCAGCCTGGCTGCCGTCGATCGGCGCGTCGTAGAGCTCGACGACCTCGTCGCTCTCCGCGTCGGCGAGGTAGAGCACACGCCGCTCCGGCGTGATCCAGAAGTGCACCGAGCCGTCCAGCTCGAAGCGCACGCCCACCGTCGAGCAGGGCCTGCCGGGGCGGATCCCCTCTCCGCGGCTCAGCGCAGGAGATCCAGATAGCGCACGTGCTGCTCCATGTCGCTGGCGAACTCTTCGTACGCCGGGCCCTTCGGGCGATCGCCGAGGCCAGCCTTCACGCGCTCGAAGACGTCGGCGGATTCGCGCTCGCGGCCCAGGCGGCGCAGGTCGCGGATCAGCCAGAGCTGCGCGGCGTGCGCGGGGTCGATGGCGCTGTGCTGGAGCAGCTCGACGGCGCCCACGAAATCGGAGCGCTCCTCGAGCGCCTGCACGCGCGCCATCAGGGTTGGCATCGAACCGGCGAGCGCGTCGGCGTGCTCCAGGGCCACGGCCTCGGCGCGATCCGGGCGCGCGAGCGCGAGCCAGGCCGCCAGCAGGGCCTCGAGCTGGACCTTGTCGGGCTTCGTGCGCACGGCGTTCTCGACGGAGATCAGGCGCTTCAGCGGCGCGGCGGCTTCGCGCTCGAGCTCGGCGAGGTGGCGCTCGGCATCGGCGACGCGGCCGACGCCGAGGTAGGCCACGGCGAGATCGCGGCGCAGCTCGGGGTGATCGGCCGCCACGCGCGCCTCGAAGGCCTCGGGCGTGAGCTCGAAGAGCCACCACGAAGCGCCGAGATGCGCCACGGGATCGAGCCACGTCAGCCACGCGCCCGGCGCCTCGGGTGAGCGCAGCGCGTCGGCGTCGATCGCCAGGCGTCCGAAGCGCGCGCCGCTGCCGCCCCCGAGCACCTGGAACTCGCCATGGAGCTCGCGCAGGCGCGCGATGCCGGTGAACTGGTACTGACCGAAGTCGCTGTTCGTGTCGCGGAAGCGGCGGAAGGCGAGCGCCTGGCCGCCGGAGGCGCGGTTGTAGTACGAGATCCAGTCGGGGAAGTCGCGCACGAGGTCTTGGCCGAGCAGCGCGGCCAGCAGCGCGCCGACGGCGAGCGCGCGCGGACCGAAGACGCGCTCCTCGCGCCGCCAGGCTAGCGCGCCGACCAGCACGAAGCCGAGCGGCAAGAGTGGCAGCACGTAGCGGATCCCGAGCTGCATGCTCGAGGCGCTCACGTACACGAAGGCGAGCAGCGCGTAGGGCGCGCTCGCCGCCGCGGCCGTGCGCCAACCGCGCGGCGCGTCGGCGCGCAAGGCACCGCGCACGAAGACGAAGGCCGCGAGCGCGCCGCCGAGCAGCACGATCTCCGGCGTCTTGCACAGGATCGACCACAGGTAGTAGCTCGGATGCCCGTGCGCGAACTCGCCGTTCAGGAATGGGCGCCAGTTCACCTGTCCCTGGGTGAGCTGGAAGTCCACCCCGCGCAGGAAAGCCGAGGGGAGCAGCGCCGCCAGCGGACCGAGCGCGGGCAGCCGCACGATCCTCTGCATCAGCGCGCTCTCGTAGGCCGACGGATCCGTCGCGCCGAAGCCCTCGCGGAAGAGGTAGGTCGCGTGCAGCGTGAGCAGCGCGCACAGCACGACGGTCAGGAACACGCCCAGCGCGCGCAGCGCACGCCGCTCGGCGCGCGCGGTGAACGCGGCGCTGGCCACGCTCACGCCCAGCGGCACGGCCAGCAGCACGGCCAGGTACTTCGTGCCCAGCGCGAGGCCGAGGGCGACGCCGATCCAGGGCACGAAGCGCGGCGCGCGCGTCTCGAAGTAGCGCCACACGAGATACAGGCAGAGCAGCGTCAGCGCCGTGAGCTGCGCATCCACCAGCATCAGGCTGCCGTAGCCGAGCATCAGCGGATTCAGCGCGTGCACGAGCAGCGCCAGCAAGCCGCCCGCGTCGCCGAAGAGCTTGCGCGCCCAGAGGAACACGAGCACGGCCGACAGCAACGCGAAGGGCAGCGTCGCCAGGCGCCCGCGGAACAGCGCCGCGCGGTCGGGCGCAACCGTGTCGAGCCCGCCGCGCGGGTACGCGCCGCCGAAGTGCGTGACGAACAGCTGGTTCGCCATCTGCGCCAGCGGGCCCTGGTACAGCGTCGCCGGGTGCACGCAGCCGCGCTCGACCAGCACGTGACCGCCGTGAAAGTAGTTGAACTCGTCCGTCACCGGCCCCATCGCGCGCGCGTCGCGCAGGATCAGCAGGGCGTGCGCGAGCAGCAACACGGCCGCCGCCAGGGCGACGCTCCTCGCCAGCGGCCGGCGCCCGAGGGGCTCGGTCATGCGACCGGTACGCCCTCGCTGCGCACCAACTCGCCGAACAACGCCGAGAGCCGGCGCGTGGTCTCGCCCACCTCGCCGTCGCCGATCGTGCGCCCGTCGATCTTCGTGACGCCGGCGAGCTCGCCCATCGTGCCGGAGCAGAAGACCTCGTCGGCGCGGTGGAACTCGGCCAGCGAGAGGTCGCGCTCGGCGTTGGGCACGCGGTGGCGCTTGCACAGCTCGATCACCGCCGCGCGCGTGATGCCCTCGGGACAGGCGACGGTCTTGGGCGTCATGACCACGCCCTTGTGCACCAGGAAGACGTGCGTGGCGTTGGTCTCGGCCACGAAGCCGCGCGTGTCGAGCATGAGCGCGTCGTCGGCTCCGGCGGCGTTGGCCTGCAGCTTGGCCAGGATCGACTGGATCAGGTTCGCGTGGTGGATCTTCGGGTCGAGACAGTCGGGCGGGAAGCGGCGGATGGCGCTGGTGATCAGCGTCAGGCCCTGCTTCGAGTAGACGGGTGGCTTGTGCTCGGCCAGCACGATGAGCGTCGGCCCGCTCTTGTTCAGGCGCGGATCCATGCCCGAGGTCAGCTTCACCCCGCGCGTCAGCGTCAGGCGCACGTGCACGCCGTCGTGCATGCCATTGGCGGCCAGCGTCTTCTTGAGCTCGGCCGTGAGCGCCTCGTGACTCGGGATCGTCTCGAAGGCCAGCGCCAGGGCCGAGTTCCGCAGGCGGTCGAGATGTTCTGACAGCCGGAAGATGCGCCCGCCGTAGAGCCGCAGGCCCTCCCAGACGGCGTCGCCGCCCTGCACCGCCGAATCGAAGGGGCTGATGCGCGCCTGGTCGCGGTGCACGAGCTCGCCATTGACGTTGACCAGGATGTCCGCGTTGCGCGGGTCGTAGCTCTGCAGCATGGGCGTGTCAGTCTACGCCGTGAGGCGTCGCTCGTAGAGCGCGCGATAGGCCGGCTCGCACTCGGTGTGCACGCGTGCCAGCTCCGGCGTGAGCTCGCCCGCGCGCGGGCGCCAGCGCTCGAAGCCGGTCGAGCGCGCGACCTCGGCGTACCAGTGCTCGGCCCAGATCCCGTCCGTCGCACGCAGGCCCGGCTCCCAGCGCAGCATGGCGGACGTGAACTCGAGCTCCAGCGCCACGCACAGCGCGCGCAGCACGCCGGCGGGATCCTCGAGCACGTCACGCGCGTCGACCACCGGCGGCGGGCGGCCCGTGCGCCGCGCGACGGCCTCGAACAGCTCGAGCTGCTGCGGCAGGCCGGTGTCGAGCGCGCTCGGCTCGGGCGTGACCTTGGCCAACGACAGGAGCATCTCGCGCGGGTCGCGGATCAAGAATGCGTGCGTCAGCGCGTCGAGCCACTCGCGCCCGATCTCGGGCAAGAGGTGGTGCGCCATGTGCTTCTGGTAGAAGACCGCCTTCGCCTCCGGCACCGGGCCGGTGAGCCAGGTCGCGACCTTGCGCCAGTCGGTCTCGCAGCGCGCCACGATCTCGTCGCGCAGCGGGTGCGCCACGGGGCGGCGCGAGAGGTAGCAGGCGTACAGCGGCTCGTCGCACACCGCCGTATCGGGGCGGCTGCCGAAGGAGCGCAGCAGGGCCGTGGAGATGTTGCGCGGCCCGGACCACATCGCGATGCGCCGGGGCATCGCTACTGCTTCTCGTGCTTCTTGGCGTTCTCGAGCGCGCGGTCGATGCTGTCGAGCAGGGCCTGGGTGCGCTTCTCGACGCGCTTGCCCTGGACCTCCTTCAGGAAGGCCTCGATCTCGACGCGCAGCTTCTGGCCATCCTCGGGGTTGCGCACTGCGGCGGCGCGCTCCTCCAGCTCGAGCAGGCGCGTGTGCATGGCGAGCCCGGCCTGCACCTCGGGATCCCGCCGCGCCATCTCGACGTACGCGGCCAGCGTCTCGGCCTCGGGCAGGCCGGCCAGCTCGCGCGTCAGGCGCTCGGCGACCTGGAAGGCCTCGGCGTAGTCGCCGCGCTGGAGCATGCGCGAGAACTGGAGCATGAGCGTGGTGCGCACGCGCTCCTGAATGAACACGAGCGGGTCGAAGTGCTCGCTCGCGCCGAGCTCTTTCGCCTGCTCCAGCGCCGCGGCGTACTCGCCTCTCTGCAGCAGCGCGGCCAGCGGGCGCGCGGGCTCGGGCCACTGCCACACGGCCTTCGGACTCGCGCCCTCGAGCGCGCGCTCGATCCGTTCGGGGGTCAGGCGCCGCGGATCGCCGGTCCAGGCGATCACGCCCTCGGTGTCGAGCAGCACCGCAAAGGGGATGCTGTTGATCTGGAACAGGCGCTGCATCCCGCTGCCGGAGTCGTAGCCATAGGCGTACTCCACGCCGTACTTCGCGACCCACGGCACGGTCTTCTTCGGCCCCTCCCAGGTCACGCCGACGACCGAGAGTCCGCGCGCGCCGTACTGCTGCTCCAGCTCGTTCAGGTGCGGCACGGCCTGCGCGCAGGGCCCGCACCAGAAGGCGAAGAAGTCGAGCAGCACCGCGCGGCCGTAGAAGTCGGAGAGCCGCTGGGCGGAGGTCTTCTCGAGGCCCGTGAGCTCGATCGAGGCCGGCAGACGCTCGCCGACCTTGGGCGGAGTCTGGGCCGCGGCCAGGAGCGGAGCGAGGGAAAGAAAGGCCGGGGAGAGCAGGGTTCGCAGCATGGCGGGCGTACGCGCGGTGCGCTCGCCGGTTGGCCGTGCGCGCGTCCCGCTAGCTTACCCGCCCCTAGCTCTTGCCCGTGTCGGTCTTGGAGCGCGTCGTCAGGTCGGCGTCGAAGACCCACTGGTTCTTGCCGACCTCGCCGGGGGCGACCTTCTCGGCCGGCACGAGCTTGATGCGCGTGACCTTCACGCGCCGGCTCTCGGCCTCGAGCTTGTACAGGAAGTTCCCGATCTGCCCGAGCGAGAAGCGCTGCGTCTTCAGCTTCGGCTCGATCTTGTAGATCGTGTCCTCGATGCCGCGCGCGGGCGTCTTGGTGGTGCGACTGATGTTGACCTGCCCGATGTCGACGTTCGTGACGGCGGTGAACGAGCGGATGTAGGACTCGGGCTCGGTCTGGCCCTTGAACTTCTCGGCGCTCGCGCGGCTCTGCAGGTCGCTCAGGCGATAGGCGTTGGACTGGATCTCCTTGACGGCCGTGGGTACGCGCAGGAGTTCGGCCTTGACCTCGCTCAGGCGCTGCGTGCGCAGATAGACCATCACACCCAGCACGATGGAACCCAGCGAGCACACCAGGATCACCAGGCGCGGGAAGCTCAGACGACCGAGGGGACTCTTCACGGTTGACCTCCTTGAGCGGCGAGCGCCTTGTCTACGTTGATCTGGATCGTGAGCCCGTCAGCCTGGATGCCCTTGTCACCGTCCAGGGTCTTGCTCGACTTGCTCTCGAAGTCCACGCACCAGGCCTGCGACTTGAACTGGCCCTCCAGCTGGTCCTTGAGCTTCGTGGCCTCGAGGCTGTTGGTGCCGAAGAAGTCGGCGTCCATCGTGACCATCACCGAGTCGTTCTTGGAGGACGAGCTCGTGTAGTTCGCCTCGAAGCGGCGGATGCCGATGCGCGCGTCCGCGCCCAGCGAGGCGATCGTGTTCATGACCAGGGCCGTCGCCGCCAGGGCCGACTGCGGCTGCGTGATCTCGCTGACCTGACCGAGCTCCTTGGAGAGCCGGTCGATCTCGTTGACCATCTTGGTCTTGATCTTGAGCAGCTCCTCATACTTGGTGTTGAGCGTGTCGCCGCCGGAGGCGGCCAGAGCTGCGTATTCGGCCAGCTCCTTGGGCGGGTCGGGCAAGCGCACCGCGCGCGGATTGGTCGGGTCGGGGAGCATGCGCGAGTTCGAGGCCTCGAGCCAGATCTGCATGTCGCCCTTGATGCCCTTGGCGAGGTTGCCCTCGTCGCGCCACTCGAGCTGCTTGTCGAGCACGATGTACTGCACGAACAAGAGCGTGAAGAGCAGCAGCGAGAACACCGCCAGCGGCAGCTCGAGACGCTCCAGGCGCCCGCTGAAGCGCAGCTCCTCACGCCGCAAGCGCGGCGTCAGGGTGCCGCCCTCGAAGCCGCGCAGCGCCGCGCCGAAGGCGATCACGAACTCGCGCGCCGGCCGGGCGTCGCCGAGCTGGAAGGGCATCTCCTGCAGCGGCACGTCGAGCAGGGTCTCGCCCTCGAGCCCCGGCAGGTCCTTGCCGCACAGGTAGACGCGCTTGATCTCGTTCGTCGTGCGCGCGCCGGAGAGCGTGCGCAGGAGCTCGCGGCGGATGCGCTGCGCGGCGGCCAGGTGGCGCTCCTTCTCGGTGGTGCGCGGCGCGAGGACCGCTTCCTTGCCGAGCTCCTTGGGGGCCCTGGGGCCCTCCAAGGCGGGATCCTCGACCGCGTCCGCTTCTTCGGGTCCCGGCGCGAGGTATGCACCGGCGCGGATCGCGCGCAGGCTGGCCAGGCGCCGGCCGTCGGCCACGACCACCGTGGTCGAGGTGTCGCCGACGTGGATCAGCACCGTGGCCGCGTCCTCGGTGAGGATGCCGGCCTCGAAGGCGGCGTCGAACAGCGCCGTGCCCTCGAGCTCGGCCTCGAGCGCCTCCAACCCGGCCTTCTCGCAGATGGTCAGCGCCGCGCGCAGGCGCTCCTTGGGCACGGCCGTGACCAGGAGCTGCGACTCCATGCCCGGCTTGGTGCCCAGGACCAGAAAGTCGATCACGACCTGATCGATGTCGTACTGCGGGAGGTTGCCCTCGATCTCGAACTTCAGGACCTCCTCGATCTTGTCGCGGTCGTCGAAGGGCAGCGTCAGGTTGCGGAAAGCCGCCGCGCCCGAGTCGATGGCGAGGTAGACGCTGTCGGCCGAGAGCTTGTTGTTCTTGACGATCTCGCGCAGGCGCTCGGTCAGGAGCTGCGCCGCGCCCTCGCCGGTCGGGATCTCGCCGGCCTCGGCGCAGACGAGCTTGTGCTTCTTCAGGCTCCCGTCGATCGCCACCAGGTGGAAGGAGCGCTCGCCGAGGTGGATGCCGATGGTCTGGGACATGGGACAGGCTACTGGAGCTTCGCGCCGGAGAGGACGGGCTGGCCGTCGACCCACTGGTTGAACTGCTGGAGGTGGTGGTCCGGGATGACGTAGGTCTTGATCAGCTCGCGGCTGTCGTGGCCGATCTTCACCAGCTCGGAATCCAGGGTGGCGATGTTGCGTTCCTTGAGCGCCTCGATCTTCTCGCGGTACACCCGGAGGATCCAACGCAGGTTGTTCACGCGCTCCTCGTCCAGGTCGAAGGCCGCCACCATCTGCGCCTCGTAGGCGCCGGGGCGCTCCTGCTGCACGGGGTGGATGCGGTCGGAGATCAGGAGGCCCGCGGCGAGGCCGACGCAGAAGGTCGTCGTGGCGAGGACCAGGACCCAGAAGCGCTCGGAGTTCATCGCGCGGTGGGAGCAGGGGCCGGATTGGCGTCGGCGGGCGGCGCGTCGAGCCAGGGCGGCGGCGCATCGGTCGCGCCCAGACCGTTGCCGGTGGGCAGGCTCTGGCGCTGGATGGCAACGGCGAGCACGAACAGGAGCGCGGCCGCCACGGCGGTCGCGACCAGCAGGAAGGGCAGGAGCGCCCGGCGCGGACGGACAGCGGGCGGCTCGGGCACCAGCACCCCGGGGTCGCCGGCGAAGGCCCGGCGCGCGACGCGCGCGGCGAAGCCGGGCGGCACCTTCACCGCAGACGGGTCGGGCTCGAACCAGCGCTGCAGAATCTTGCCCTCCTTGGCTGTCTCGCGGCACGCGGGGCAGTCCAAAAGGTGCGTGCGCAGCGGCGAGGCCTGGACCTCGGCCAATTCGCCGTCCAGGTAACTCGGCACGAGCGGTCGGGCGTCTTCGCAGGTGATCTTCATGTCGTGTGCTCCTCTAGTTGCTTGTTTCTTCTGAGCGGTCCTGGAGGGCTAGTCGGGGGTGGCAAACTCGGGGTGGAGGCGGATCATCGCCTCCTTGAAGCGCGCGCGGGCGCGGAACAGGCGCGACTCGATCGTCCCGATCGAGATGCCGAGGACCTCGGCCATCTGCTGGTAGGGCATGTCCTCGAACTCGCGCAGCACGAGCACCGTGCGGAAGATCTCGGGCAGCTCGCCCAGGACCTCGTGCGTGATGCGCGCGATCTCCTCCTTGCGCAGATGCGCATCGGGAGCCGTGATCGCGACCCCGGAACCCGCCTGACCGCGCACGGGAGAAGCGCTCAGCTCGGGATCCTCGACCGCCTGGACCGGGCTGCGACCAGTGCGCTTCAGGAAGTCGAGCGCGGTGTTCACCGCGATGC
Organism: Planctomycetota bacterium; assembly: GCA_009691855.1. Classification (GTDB taxonomy): domain Bacteria; phylum Planctomycetota; class UBA1135; order UBA1135; genus JABFRZ01. The sequence continues at coordinate 29,454 of SIAI01000034.1, forward strand.
GGTAGAGCCAGGTCGAGAACGAGCTCTGGCGCTGGAAGGTCTCGAGCCGGCGATAGGCCTTCAGGAAGGTGTCCTGGGCTATGTCCTCGACCTCGACCGCGCTCTTCGCGTAGTGCCGAACCAAGGCAAAGATGCGCTCCTGGTAGCGCTCGACGAGCAGCTGGAAGGAGAGCGGGTTGCCCGCCAGGGTCTCTTCGACCAGTTGGACGTCCTCACGGGCCAGTTCGTGCATCGTGATCATGGGACCCTGCGCGGGGTCCGTTGCGACGTCCCAGGGAGCGCGCTATTCCCGGCCGTCGCTCCTGCCCGCTGGCTTCTGAGGCCCGAGATCGGGCTCCCCAAGCCAGTGGCCGAGCTTCGCGCGCTTCGTCTGCAAGTACTTGATGTTGTTCGGGTTAGGCTCTGTCTGCAGGGCCACCTGATCGACCAGTTCCAGGCCGTAGCCGGAGAGGCCGTGGAGCTTCTTCGGGTTGTTCGTCAGGAGGCGCATCCGGCGCACTCCGAGGTAGTGAAGGATCTGCGCGCCGATCCCGTACTCGCGCAGGTCCGCGGGCAGCCCCAGGGCCGTGTTGGCCTCGACCGTATCCATTCCCTGGTCCTGGAGGCGGTAGGCGCGCAGCTTGTTGGCCAGGCCGATGCCGCGGCCCTCCTGGCGCAGGTAGAGCAGCACGCTGGGCGGCGCCTGGGCGAGGCGCTCGAGAGCGAGGTGCAGCTGTGGCTCGCAGTCGCAGCGCTGCGAGCCGAAGACGTCGCCGGTCAGGCACTCGGAGTGGACGCGCACCGAAACGACCTCGGCAGCCCCCTCGCGCGGGCCTTCGGCCGGACCTGCGGGCATGCCCAGGGTGAGCGCGACGTGCTCGATCCCATCCACTCTGGAGCGGAAGAGATGCGAGAGGAAGCGCCCATGGCGCGTCGGCAGGGGCACGTCCATCACCACCGGTTCGATCAGGCGCTCGTTGTGGCGGCGGTGGGCGATCAGGTCGGCGATGGTGCAGATCTTGAGCCCGTGGCGCGCGGCGAAGGCCTCGAGCTCGGGCATGCGCGCCATGGTCCCGTCCTCGTTCATGATCTCGCAGATCACGCCGGCGGCAGAGCGGGAGCCGCTCAGGCGCGCCAGGTCGACGATGCCCTCGGTCTGGCCCTCGCGCACCAGCACCCCACCCTCGCGGGCGCGCAGCGGGAACACGTGGCCCGGGCTGACCAGCGCCTCGGGTCCCGCGTCGGGCGCGCAGGCGACGCGGATCGTGCGCGCGCGGTCGGCGGCGCTGATGCCGGTCGTGACCCCACTCGCGGCCTCGATCGAGACCGTGAAGGCCGTACCCATGCGCGAGCCGTTGCGCTCCACCTGGGCGCGCAGGCCCAAGCGATCGCACAGCTCGGCCGCCAGCGGCAGACAGATCAGCCCGCGCGCCTCCTTGGCCATGAAGTTGATCGCGGCCGGAGAGACGTGCTCGGCCAGCATGGCGAGGTCGCCCTCGTTCTCGCGCGACGGATCATCGACCAGGATGACCATCCGGCCAGCCTGGAGCTCGGCCAGGATCTCGGGGATCGGGCTGGGAGGCATGGGTGGAGCATCGTATCGGTGTCGAGCCAGCAGGTCTCTCACCGAGCTTCGCGCGGCCTCGTCCGCGCCCCACGCGGCCTCCGAAGGCCAGTCATTGTTCCCACCGCTCCCACAGGGTAGGAACAAGCCCATGCGCCTCCTTGTCGCCGCGCTGCTGGGCCTGCTTTCCGCGTGCGGCGGCTCAGGCGTGAGGAACGAGCCCGTGCACCAGCCGGCCAGCGCCCTGGCCGGCGCCAAGGGCGCGGCGGTCGAGCTCCTGACCTCGCGCGAGCTCGTGGAGATCGCGCGGCTCGAGGACCAGCGCTCGCTCGGCGACGGACGCCTGCTGGAGCTCTTGGTGGGCGACCGCGACGAGCGCGTGCGTGCGCGCGCGGCGACCGCGCTCGGGCGCTTCCCGTTCCCGCGCTTCGGCGCCGACGTGACCACGGGCCTGGTGCGCGCGTTGGAGGACCCGGACCTCTCCGTGCGCCTCACGGCCGCCTTCGCCTTGGGGGTGCGCGCCGATCCGACCAGCGGCGGAACGCTGCTCGCCTACCGCAACGATCCCGACGCGACCCTGCGCGCACGCGTGGTCGAGGCCGCCAGCAAGATCCCCGACCCGGCCCTGCACCTGCCACTCACGCTCGCGCTGCGCGACGCCGACCTCAGCGTGCGCATGGAGGCCGCGGTCGGCGCGGCGCGCTGGCCGACGGACGAGAAAAGCGCGGTTGAGGTCGATCGCGCGCTGCTCGACGCGCTCAGCCCCTATCGCATCACGCGCGAGGCTGCACCCAAGTCGGCGGTCGAGGCCGAGCTCGTGTGGCGCATCCTGTGGGCCCTCGGACGGCGCAAGGCGGAGCTCGGCCGCGGACCGTTCCTCGAGTACGCGGGCTCGGACATCACCCTGGAGCGCCTGTTCGCGCTGCGCGGCCTGGCCCAGCTCGCGCCGGACGCGACCAGCGTGCGCGCCGCCGTGGCCGCGCTCACCGGCCCCAGCGCGGCGCGCGACTGGCGCGTGGCCTTCGAGGGCACAGTGGCGCTGGGTCGCTTCGGCGCCGTCCAGGGGACGACCCTCGGACCCGAGGCGCGTGCGGCGCTCAGCGCGGCGGCCGAGCATCCCAGCACGCACGTGCGCGCCGCGGCCATGAATGCGCTCGCCGCCCTGGGCGACGACAAGGACGTGCTGGCGCTGCTGCAGCGCGGATACCTGGATCTCTCGGTCAGCGTGCGCGCCGTGGCGCTGCGCGCGCGCGCCAGGGTCGCGCGCCCCGCGGACGCGCTCGAGGCGCTGCAACGCGCCGCCAAGGACGTCGACCTCGTGGTGCGCGCGGCCGCCGCCGACGCCGCCGGCGCGCTGCGCGACGAGCGCGCGGTCGACGTCCTGCTGGAGCTCGCGCGCGATCCGTCGCTGTTCGTCTCCACGCGCGCGGTCGAGGCCCTGGGCCAGCATCCGTCCGAGCGCGTGCACAGCGCGCTGCACGAGTTCGCGGCCCACGCCGACAACGGCATGCGCCTGGCCGCCGTCACGGCCCTGAAGGCGATGGTCACGCCCGCTGACGCGGTCGCGCTCGAGCAGGCCTACTCGAGTTCCAGCGGCGACGGCGCGGCCGAGGTGGCTTTCAACGCGCTGCAAGCCCTGGCGGCGATCGACACGAGCGAAGCGCGCGCGGTGGTCACGCGCGCGCAGCAGGACGCGCGCGTGTACGTGCGCACGGTGGCCAGGAAGCTCGTCGCCGCGGCCGGCGGCGTGCCCAGCGAGAGCGAGCCCGTCAGCGCGCCCGAACGCGCCGTGCCCGTGCCGGGCAAGGACTACCCGCTCTACCGCTTCAACCCGATGGTCGAGCTGCAGACCAGCCGCGGCGCGATGGTGTTCGAGCTCTTCCCCGCCGAAGCACCGATCCACGTGCACAACTTCCTGACGCTGGTCGAGCGCCGCGCCTACGACGGGCTCACCTTCCACCGCGTCGAGCCCGACTTCGTGGTGCAGGGCGGCGACTACCGCGGCGACGGCAACGGCGCCAAACCGTGGGAGGGCGAGGCCCTGCGCGCCGAGTTCACGCCGCGCAAGTACACGCGCGGTTCCTTGGGTATGCCGCGCAACGAGGACCCCGACTCGGGCGGCAGCCAGTTCTTCGTCACGCACGTGCCGACCCCGCACCTCGACGGCCGCTACACGATCTTCGGCGAGCTGCGCACCGGCGGCGAGGTGCTCGACCAGCTCGAGGTCGGCGACCGCATCCTCTCGGCGCGGCTGCTGAAGTAACGCGCCCCGCTGGGACTTCGGGCGGGCTAGGATCGCGGCGCGCGACGATTCGGCGCCTTTTCCGTCGTCGTCTCGCGCGCCGGCTCCCACTCGAATCGGCCATGACGACGCCCCTCGGCCGCCTCACCGAAGACGAGCTCCGTGTGCACGGGCCGTGGCTCGTGCGCGTGGCGCGCGGGCTCGTGGCGAGCGAGAGTGAGGCCGAGGATCTCGCGCAGGACGTGTGGCTCGAGCTCGCGCGGGGCACGGGGCCGATCGGACACCTGCGCGCGCTCGCGGCGAGCGTCGCGCGGCGGCTGGCGGGTCACCGGCGCGCGGCCGAACGCGCGCGCGAGGAGCGCGAGCGCCGTCACGCGCGCGACGAGGCGCTGCCGGGCCCGGACGAGCTCGTCGAGGTGCTCGACGTGCAGCGGCTCCTCTTGGAAGAGCTGCGCGCGCTCGACGAGGTCCATCGCACGCCGCTCGTGCTCCACTACCACGAGGGCCTCTCCGCGGCCGAGATCGCGCGCCGCCGCGGCGTGCCGGCGAGCACGGTGCGCAGCCAGCTAGAACGCGCGCACGCGGAGCTGCGTGCGCGGCTCGACCGGCGGCACGGCGGCGAGCGGCGGCTGTGGGTCGCGCTCGTCGCGCGCTTGCCGAGGCGCGTGGCTCTGACGGGCGGAACGGTTGCTGGAGGCTTGCTCATGACGACTCTCGGGAAGACGTTGCTCGCCGCGGGCGTGCTCGGCGTGCTGGCCATGGGCTGGCGGCTCTCGGTGAGACACGACGGACCGCGCGTGAGCCCCGCGGACGCGGTGGCGACGGCGGACACGCCGCTCGCGGAACCCGGCGCGCTCCTTTCGGCGGACACGCCCGCTGCAGGGGACCCGCTCGCGCCGCCGGAGGCCCGAGCGGAGACGCGTTCCGCGCCCGCCGTCGAAGCGCCGGCGGCGAAGCTCCCGCTCGACGTCGCGGTGCTCGTGCTCGACGAAGAGAGCGCGCAGCCGTTGCCAGAGTTCGAGTTGGACCTCTGGCACGAGGAGGAGAGCTCCGAGCTCACGACCGACGCCGAGGGCCGCGCGACGATCGAGGCGCGCTGGTTCGAGGCGCCCTTCGAGCTCCTGCTGCGCGGCGACTCGAAGGGCAGGTTCGAGGACGAGGGCCACGAGCTCGGCCCCGCGGACCGGCCCGCTGCCGGCGAACCGCTGGTACTCCGCTGCGCGACGGGGCCGAGCTACACGCTGCTCTTCGATTTGGCGCCGCCGGAGGGCGAGCTCTTCGCCAGCCTGTCCGCGGGCACCGCGCCGCCGTCCGATCCGCGCCTGCGCGCGAGCCTGCATCGCGACGGCGCGCGCACATGGACGCGCTTCCCCCCGACCCGCGCGCACCGCAGCAGCCTCCGCGACGGGCCGTGGCTGCTCACGGTGTTCGCCGACGACGGCCTGTGGCGCGCCTGCGGGCCGGTCGCGACAATCGTCGGCGAGCAGCGCGAGCCCGTGCGGCTCACGTCCGAGCTGTGCGGAGCGGTGCGGGTGAGCTTCGACACTGAGGTCGCACCGGTGGCGCAGGAGTTCGTGATCACGCTGTTCCGACCGCAGGAGGGCAAGTGGGTGCAAGCGCGCGAGGTGTGGCTCGACCCGAAGTCTCGCTCCACCCGCTTCGAGTACCTTGAGCCGGGCGAGTACCAGGTCTCCGCGTGGTCCATCCTCCACGAGAGCGTGCGCGCGGACGTCCGCGTGGACGCCGGCGCGGTCGCGGAGGCGAGCCTCACGCTCGCGCCGAAGCCCGATCTCCGCGCGCTGCGCGTCGTCCTCACGAGCGAGACGGGCACGCTGGACCTGGGGTCGATCATGGCCAGAGCGCGCGAGCTCGCGACGAACACGACGCGCATGGGCAGCTGGCTGGGCTCGGAGAGCACCTCGAAGCGGCGCGTGCTCCTCATCGAGGGCCTCGCGCGCACGGCGCAGGAGGTCACGCTCGACGGCGCCTACGTGCTCCCGCTCGCCTGGTCGCCGGGCACTGCGCAGCTCGCCGGACCCGAGGACGACGAGGTCGTTTTCACCTGCCTCGACGCGAACGCGCTTCCGCAGGTCACCGGCAAGGTACGCGTGCTGACGAGCTCCGGCGGGGCGTTGCGCGACGCCGCGGTCGTGACCTTCCGCGACGGCAGCGGCTCGTTCCATCACGTGACCGACGCGCGCGGCGAGACGACGCTGGAGTCGCTCGTCGCGGGCGCGCGCTTCGAGCTCTTCGTGAACGCCGACGGCTTCCGGCCGCGCTATCTGCGCGAGCTCGCTCTGCCGTTCGAGACGGACGCGCTCGAGGTGCGCCTCGAGCCGGGCTGGGGCGCGTGGCTCGACGTCCGCTACCTCCTCGACCCGCTGCCGACGGATGGCGCCGAGACGCACGCGCGCGCGGCGGGCGCGCAGGTGCTCGTCGACGGCGTGCCCGCGGGCGAGCTCGACGAGCGCGGGCAAATCCTCCTCTCCGGCGACGCGCCGCCGGCGAAGATCGAGGTCCTCTATCCGGGCTACCACCTCGCCTACGGCCACATCGACGCCGCCACGGGCGCACCTCCGGCGCACTACAGCGGCTCGTTGTGGGTCGTGCTCGAGCCTGATCCCCACTGAGGGCCCGCTCCCCTCGCCAGGACGTCGCATCCCTCTCGCCGGGACGGGTCCGAGCCGCCTCGGCGGCGGGCGAGCGAGACGTCCCTTCCACCTCACCAGCCGGAACGTACTTCACAAGCCTTTGTCCTAGAGGAGCTTGTGCTCCCTCACTGGGCTCGACGGCCGGTTCGAACGCGAACGACGATTCCTCCCCCTGCTCTCGATCCGCGGCAGTGGCGTGGCCGAAAAGGCCAGCCCAATCGCTCCCTCCCCGGGGGGCCGCACCGCATGGATCGACAGCCTGTTCCCGCCGTCATTCCCCGTCCCCGCACCTGGCTGCCGATCGTCCTGGCGACAGGAACCGTCCTGGCCGCGACCGGCGTGGTCGGCCAGCGCGTGCTCGGCCTGCGCGAGCGCATCGAGGTCACCGAGAGCCTCCGCGAGCGCCAGACCGCCGACCTGCGCGAGCATCTCGACGGCCTGCGCGGCGAGCTCAGGGGCATCAAGAACGACCTCGGCACCGCCATCCAGGGCATCGAGGGCAGCGAAGACCTCGCCCGGCGCGTGCAGAGCGCCGAGGAGCACCTGAGCTCGATCGGCGCGGCGATCGAGGCGCACTCCTCCAGCCTGGTCGAGCTCGAGCAGGCGCAGGCCAGCTTCGTGCCCGAGATCGAGAAGGAGCTGAGCGAGCGCGACGATCGGCTGCAGAAGCGCTACGAGGCGCTCAACACGCTGGTCGTGGACGCGCAGAAGGTCGCCAGCGACAACCAGCAACGCGTGGAGAAGCTCGATCGCACGCTGACCACGCCGCCGGACCTGCACGGCATGTGGCGCGAGCTCGTCGGGCCGGTGGTGCAGCTCGCGGGCGAGTCCAGCGTCGGCAGCGGCGTCCTCCTGCCCTCCCATCCCAACGCCGACGGCGGCTACCGCACGCTGGTGCTCACCGCCTGGCACGTGGTGCGCGACATCCAGGGCGATCCGCCCGACCTCGAGATGCCGGTGCCTGTGCAGATCTATCGCGAGGACGGCACGACGCGTCAGGAGAAGTGCAAGCTGCTGAAGCACGACCCGAAACTCGATGCGGCGCTGCTCGAGATCCTCACGCCCGACGCGCTCGACTTCGGTGCGCGCCTGGCTAAGCGCTCACGGCTCGAGGAGACCTGCATCTTCGACCCGGTCGTGGCCGTCGGCTGCCCGCTCGGCAACGACCCGATCCCCACGCGTGGCGAGATCGCCACCTGCAACCACGAGGTCGATGGCGAGCACTACTGGATGATCAACGCGCCGACCTACATCGGCAACTCGGGCGGCGGCATCTTCGACTCGGGCACGCACGAGCTGATGGGCATCTTCTCCAAGATCTACACGCACGGTTCACTCCGTCCGACGATCGTGCCGCACATGGGGCTCGTCACGCCCATGACCAAGATCTACGACTGGTTCGCCGAGGTCGGCTACGGCGAGCTGATCCCGCGCGAGACGCACGCGGACGAGGCGGCGCACACGGAGAAGTAGCGCGCCGGCTCAGCGCTCGCCCAGCGCGAAGCTCGCCACCGCCGAGCGTCGCGGCGCGCCCGCGCTCGATTCGCCCAGGTAGAAGTCGATCTCCATGCGCCGCTCGGCGGGGAAGTAGAGCGCGTGCCACAGCGTGCGGTTGGGCGGAACGCCGGCACCCGCTGGAGCGCAGGCCGCGACGCAGCGCGCGTTGGCGCGGATCTCGTCCAGCGAGAACGTCTCCTGCTCGACGAAGCGCGCCAGCAGCGTCTTCTGACGCCCGAAGAGGCCGAGCGGGTCTCGGTCGGCCGGCAGCGCCGCCGGATCCGGGTGCAGCTGCTGCAGGTAGTTCGTCGTCACCTGCGGCCCGCCGTCGCCCTCGATCACGTGACCGCCGGATAGATCGATGGCGTTTTCCCACACGAACGAGCGCCCACTCGCGTCGGCCACGAGGTAGTGACACGGGATCGAGGCGTAGTAGAGCTTCGCGCCGCGCAGCGCCGCCTCCGCCTGCGGCACGTCCTTGCAGGTGTCGAGCAGGAAGCGCCCGACCTGCAGCACGTCGAAGCCCGCCTGCACGCCGCGGCTCGGACGCGCCTTGCCGAGCGTGGTGAGCTCGTCGTCGGCCAGCAGCGCGACCGTCAGGCCCTGCGAGTTGACGCCGTCGAGCACGCCCAGGAGATCGAACGACACGACCGCCAGCGAGGCGTAGGCGTCCGTGGGATGGAGCTCGAGCACGTAGGGCGACGCGCTCGCCGGCGGAGCATCGGCGCTGGCCGACTTGCCCTCGAGCGTCCCGGTGGTGAAGTCGAAGTTGCGCGCGAGCACACCGCGCCCGTCGGTGGTCGTGTCTGGCGGATAGAAGACGACCGTGCAGCCCGCGTGGACGGCGGCGTAGGCCACGGCATCGAGCTCGAAGGCGTCGGCGGCGAGGTCGTGCCCGAAGAAGTCGGCCACCCCGCGCATGCGCTCGAGCTGCGTCGGCGCATGGGCCGCGAAGTACTCGCGCTGCGCGCGCACAAGGCCCTTGTCCTTGGCCGCGGGCGGACGAGCGCCGTGGCGCTCGCTGCCCAGGCGCGCCAGCGCGCGCCCGATCTCGAACGAGCTGCCGTCGATGCGCACGTGCGCGACGCGCAGGAAGTCGCCGGAGGCGCCGGCGACGGGGGAGAGCTTGGCGTCGCCGCCGACGAGCGTCGCAAGCGAGAGGAAGAGCAGCGGAACGAGCATGGGAAGCCTCCGCGAGCAGGATAGAGCGCGCGTAGCCGGCCGGGCACCCGCTGGCGGCAAGTCCTGCGTAGGGCGCGCGCTTGTCCGACCGACAACTCGGCCCTGGCGCCGGACCCGGCGGATATCGGAGGATCCGCGGATGAGGGCGAAGTGGCCGTGGTCCGCGCTGTTCGCGGTGACGATCTGGGGCGGCTCGTTCGTGGCCACGAAGATCGCGCTCGGCGCCGAGGGCGCGCGTGTGTTCACGCCCTTCGGCCTCGTGTCGCTGCGCTTCCTGATGGGCGGGCTCGCGCTGCTGCTCGTCCTGTGCGTGCGCCGCATGCCGCTCCTGCCCGAACGCGCCGATCGCGGGCGCACTGCGCTGCTCGCGCTCATCCTGGCCACGCACATCGGCGTGCAGACCTACGGGCTCTCGTTCACCTACGCCACGCACGCGGCCTGGATCGTGTGCTTCCAGTCGGTGACGATCGCGCTCGCGGCGCAGTTCTTCCTCGGCCAGAGGCTGCGCGGCATCGGCTGGCTCGGCGTGGCCGTGTCGATGGTCGGCATCTTCGGCGTGACGCGCGCGGGCGCGCACGCGGCGGACATCGGCTTCGGCGATCTGTTGCAGCTCGTCGGCTGCGTGACCTGGCCGGCCTACACGCTGCTCGGCGCGCGACCGGTGAAGAGCTCGGGCGCGCTGCGCGTCACGACCTGGGCCATGCTCGGCGCCGGCGCGCTCATGCTCGCGCTCGCGCTCGTCAACGGCTTCGGCGCTCGCCCCGGTGCCGCGGAGCTCATCGCTCTCGTCTACCTCGGACTCATCTCCAGCGCCGCCGCGTTCCTGGCCTGGTACCACTCGCAGGCCGTCCACGGCTCGCAACGCACCGGCGGGACGCTGTACGTCGAGCCGTTCGTCACCGCGGTGCTGGCGTCGTTCCTGCTAGCGGAGCCCCTGGCCTTCGCGACGATCGCGGGCGGGATCGTCGTGCTGCTCGGCGTGTACCTGGTGCAGCGCGGCGCGAGCGCGAACACGGCCTGAGCGCGCTCAACGGAAGATCACCGTCCACTCGAGCGCGCGCTGCTCCTCCGGTCGTGCGGCGGGATCGAGCGCCCGCAGGCGCACGCCACGCTCGTCGAGCGGCTCGACGAGCAACGGTGCTCCGCTGCGCGGGTCGAGCTCGCGCGGCACGTTCTCCCAGCCCTCGCGACCCTGCGCCAAGATCCGCAGCGCGCTGCGCGCGAGGGCCAAGCGGGTCTCCAGGGCGCACAGGAACTTCTCGGTGTCCTGGATCATCGGCAGCATCGTGCCCGTGCACAGCATGCGGAAATCGAGCTCTTCGCGGAAGCGCTCCAGGTCCGCGGCCGACACGCCCTCGCCGCGCACATGGCGCAGGCTGAGCTCGTAGCCCTCCGTGAACTTCGCCAGGTCGCGCGCGGGGCTCCACAGGAACCGTTGCCACAGGGCGCCGAATCCCGGGGCGCGCGGGGTGTTCTGCAGCGACCATTCGATCGTGCGCAAGCCGTTAGAGCGCTCCCAGGCCAAGGCCTCGAGCAGGAAGTCGCGCGGCCGGAAGGCCGCGAGCCTGCGCTCGAGCGCGGCCGGATCCAGACGCTCGCCGAGCAGCGGCAGCGAGCCCTCCAGCGCGGTCAACGTGCCGTCCAAGGTCGTCGCCCAAACCAAGAAGTGGACCAGGCTCACCGGCGCGCGCAGCTTCTCGGGCACCTGGAGGCTCGCCTCCATATCGCGCTGGACCCCGTCCAGATCGCCGCGGCGAGCGGCCCGCAGCAGCGAGTACTGGATCGCGCGCAGGCCTTCGAGGACTCGCGGCACCCTGGGGTAGACGTTGGGCGGCACGAGCCCCGCGAACAGCGCGCAGGCGTCGAGCGTCCGGTACTCGTCGACCGTCCGGAACACGTCCGCCAGCTCGCCGTACTCGTCCGCCACCTGCTCGAGGTGCGCGCCGACGTTCTTCCAGCTCGCGTCGTCGAGCGCCCAGTCCTGCGCTTGCCAGAAGACGAGCGGGGCCTGCTCGAACTCCTCCAGCGCGGGCGCCGCCTCCTGCGGCTGCAGTTGCTCCTCGGCGGCCCGCAAGCGCGCGGCCCAGTTCGTCAAGTCCTGCTCGCTCGGCCTGTAGTCCAGGCAGCGCTCCGCCGGCGAGAACAGCACGCCCGCGGCGCGCAGGGCCGCGAACTGTTCGCTCGTGCTCGGCCCGTACGGAAAACGGAAGAGGAGCCACCACACCGCCACCAGGGCGAGGCACGCAACGACGAACCACGCGAGGGGCTTACGCATGCTGCCGCGCGTCTCCGGCGCGCGTCTCAGACTCTAGTGTCCAGAGTCGAGTCGAGTCACTCGGGAAGCGAACTCGGCTCAGCGGAAGGTCACGGTCCACTCGAACCGGCGCTGCTCCTCGGGCTGCACGCCGGGCTTGAGCGCTCGCAGGCGCAAGCGCCGCTCGTCGAGGGCCTCGACGATCAGGGGCGCGCCGGTGTACGGGTCGAGCTCGCGCGGCACACCCTCCCAGCCTGAATGGCCGTGCGCGAGGAGCCGCAGCGCGCTGCGGGCGAGCGCCAGACGTGCTTCCAAGGAGTTCAAGACCTCGACCTGCTGTCGGAGCGCCGACCACGTCGCGCTCGTCAGCGGCATCCGCGACGTGATCCCTGCCTCGAAGCGCCCCAGGTCGGCAGCCGACACGCCCTCGCCGCGCACCTGGCGCAGGCCGAGCTCGTAGCCCTCGGTGAGCGCCGCCAGATCGCGCGAGGGGGTCCAGGTGAAGCGTTGCCAGAGAATGTCGAGCCCAGTGTGCGGCACGTTGTCGAGGGACCACTCGACCATGCGCAGCGAGTTCGACCGCTCCCACGTCAAGGCTGCGCCCAGGAGCGCGCGCGGCTGGAAGGCCGTGAGCCGGAGCTCGAGCGCGGCCGGATCCAGCCGCCCGTCGAGCAACGGGAGGGAACCCTTCAGCGCACTCAAGGCGCCGTCGAGGACCGTCGTCCAGGCGAGGAAGTAGATCAGGCTCACCGGGATCTGCAGCTTCTCCGCTACGAGCAGGTGCGCCTCCAGGTCGCGCTGCACGCCGTCCAGTTCTCCACGGCGAGCGCAGCGAAGGAGCGAGAGCGCGATCGCCCTGGAACCGCCGAAGATCCGCACGGCGTCGAGCGTGGGATGGAACTCGGACGAAGGGACCTTCGCGTACACCTCGCAGACGTCGAGCGTCCGGTAGTCGCCGATCGTCCGGAACAGGTCCGCGAGCTCGCCGCAATCCTCGGCAAGGAGCTCGAGATGGGCGTCCGCGCTCGTCCAGCTGGCGTCGTCGAGCGCCCAGTCCTTCGCGCGCCAGAACGCGAACGGGTCCTGCTCGAGTTCCTGCAGGGGGAAGTTCGTCTCACGCGGTGAAAGGCGCCCCTCGGCTTCGCGCAGGTGTGCGCTCCAGACCGTCAGGTCTTGGGTGCTCGGTCGGTAGGCAGTGCAGCGCTCGAGTGGCGTGAACATCACCCCCGCCGCGCGCAGCGCCGCGAACTGTTCGCTCGGGCTCGGCCCGGAGTTCAGGCCGAACAGGAGCCACCACACCGCCACGAGGGCGAGGCCTCCGACGACGAACCACGGCGTGGACTTGCGCATGCGCTCCCTATACCCCGGGCGATGCTAGCCGCGGGCTCAGTGCCGGAAGTGCCGCGTCCCCGTGAACAGCATCGGCACGCCGCGCTTGTCGCAGGCCGCGATCACTTCCTTGTCCTTGACCGATCCGCCCGGCTGCAGGATCGCGCTCGCGCCGGCGTCCATGGCGGATTCGACGCCATCGGGGAAGGGGAAGAAGGCGTCGGAGGCGAGCACCGAGCCCTTGGCGAGCGCGCCGGCCTTCGCGACGGCGAGCTTGACGGAGTCCACGCGGCTCATCTGCCCGGCGCCGACGCCGAGCACCTTCGTGCCGCTGGCGAGCACGATCGCGTTCGACTTCACGTGCTTGCAGACCTTGTTGGCGAAGAGGAGCGCGGCGAGCTGCTCGCTCGTGGCCTTGGTCTTCGTCACCGGCTCGAGCTTCTGCACGCCGCCGAGCGCGAGGTCGCGCTCCTGCAGCAAGAACCCGCCGCGCAACGGCTTCACCTCGAGCGGTGAGAACGTCTTCTGTTTCGTCCCGATGGGCCCGCACGCGAGCAGGCGCACGTTCTTGCCCCACTTCGCGCCGCTCTTCAGGCGCTCGAGCGCGTCCGGCTCGAAGCTCGGCGCCAGGATCGCCTCGACGAAGCGGTTTTCGGACACCAGGAACTCCGCCGAGGCGAGATCGACGGGCCGCGTGAAGCCCAGCACCGAGCCGAAGGCCGACAGCGGATCGCCGGCCCACGCGCCGGCCAGGGCCTCGACGATCGTCTTCGCCGCCGCCGCGCCGCACGGGTTGTTGTGCTTGAGCACGCACACGAAGGGCTCGTCGAACTCCAGGCACAGCGCCAGCGCCGAATCGAGGTCGACGAAGTTGTTGTAGGAGAGCTCCTTGCCCTCGCCGACCACTTCGGCCTTGGCCGCGCTCGGGCCCTGCTCGGGCGTGAGGTACAGGGCCGCCTTCTGGTGGCTGTTCTCGCCGTAGCGCAGGCCGCGCGCGAGCGCGCCGGCCAGCGAGAACGAGCTCGGGAAGCTCCACTCGCTGGCGCCCTTCTTGTCCTCGTCGAACAACCAGCGGCTGATGGCCGCGTCGTAGCGCGCGGTCAGCGCGTAGGCCTTCTGCGCCAGCGCGCGGCGCAGCGACTCGCTCGTGGCGCCGCCGTGCTTCTGCATCTCGTCGAGCACGCGCCCGTAGTCGGCCGGGTCGGTGACGACGGTGACGTAGCGGTGGTTCTTGGCCGCCGAGCGCACCATCGAGGGCCCGCCGATGTCGATGTTCTCGATCGCTTCGCTGCGCTCGACGCCTTCTTTCGCGACGGTCTGCTCGAACGGGTAGAGGTTGACGACGACGAGGTCGATGGGCGCGATGCCGTGCTGCTCCATCGCCTTCCGGTGGCTGGGCTCATCGCGCAGCGCGAGCAGCCCGCCGTGGATCTTCGGATGGAGCGTCTTGACGCGCCCGTCCATCATCTCGGGGAAGCCGGTGTGCTCGGAGACCTCGCGCACGGGGATGCCGGCCTTGGCCAGGAGCTTCAGGGTGCCGCCGGTCGCCAGCAGCTCGACGCCGAGCTGGGCGAGCTGACGCGCGAAGGACTCGAGGCCGGTCTTGTCGGAGACGCTGAGGAGTGCGCGCTGGATCATGCTGCGTTCGCGCGGAGCGCGGACGCAGCATGTCCGCTCCGGATCGCCCGTTCGACCCGTCCAGGAACACTGACGCCGCCCTCGCGAGCCCTCCATCCTAACCAGCGAATCGCGCCGTGGAAGGCGCCGCCGGCCGCCCTTCGCGCGCGCTACTCCTCGCCGCCGTAGCCCAGCGCCCGCAGCATCTTCTCGCGCTCTTCGCGGTCATCCCCGTTGCCGAGGCCCGTGCGCTCCTGGCTGTGCTGGTAGAGCTTGAAGAGCTGCTCGGGCCAGGCCGCGCGCTCGCCCTTGCGCTCGGCGAAGACGTCCGTGAGCTCGAGCGGGTCCTGCTCCAGGTCGTAGAGCTCGAAGCGCTCCTCGTCCGCGTAGTAGATCAGCTTGAAGCGCTCGTCGCGGAAGGCGAGCTGGTTGCCGCGGCGCGTGGCTTCGGGACGGCTGGTCTGGGCGATGTGCAGCGTGTCGTGCGGCGTGAACAGGGACTGGCCGCGCTGGCCGGGCAACGGCGGGAGGCCCACCACCTCGAGCACGGTCGGCACGAGGTCGATGTGCGAGACGACCTTGCCGGCGGCGGCGACGAGCGCCGGCTTGCGCGCGTCTCCGCGCGGCAGCTTGACGATCAGCGGCACATGGATGAGCTCGTCGGTCAGGTACTCGACGTGGCCGAAGAACTTGTGCTCGCCCAGGGCCTCGCCGTGGTCGGAGGTGAACAGCACCAGGCTGTCCTGGTACAGGCCCAGGCGTTCGAGCTCGGCCAGGAGCTCGCCGATGTAACGATCGACGTAGGCCACCTCGAGCGCGTAGCGCGTGCGGCGCACGTCGTTGGTGGCCGGCACGTCGTTGATCCAGGCGCGCACCTCGCAGGCCCCCGGCGCGCGCGCGCCGCGATCGACGACCACGCGCGCGCTGGCGACGGGCGACATCTCCTTGGCCTCTTCCCACACGAGCGGCAACGCCTGGCCGTTCTCACGGCACTCGAAGCGGCGCACGCGGAACTTGGCTGCGCCCTTTTCGGGCGACTGGAACTCGAACACGTTGCGGCCCTCGGTGAGCTGCACGGTCTGCGTCCATTGTTCCATGTCGGAGCTGCGCAGCTCGGCCAGCGGCTCGCCGTCCAGGCGCAGCTGCACGTGACGCAGCTCGGTGCCGTGGGCCTCGTAGGGCTCGTGCGGATCGGAGAAGTGCGCAAACAAGAACAGCGGCTTCGCGGTGTCGCGCTGCGCGAGACTGGCGAGCAGGCGCTCCTCGGTCTTCTCGGCCAGCGAGATGTCCCAGTAGTTGTAGTCGTAGCTGGCGAAGCCGCGGCTCGGCGACTCCTGTGCATCGAGCGGGTTGAGCGTGCCGAGGCTGAGCACCGCGCGCGAGTGGTAGCCGTGGCCGCTGAGCCAGTCGGCCAGCAGCGGCAGGCTGGTGGGCACGTTCTGGCCGTTGTTGAACACCTTCGTCTCGAGCACGGGGCGCGAGGAGAAGAGGCTCATGTGCGAGGGCAGCGTCATCGGCGCGGCCGAGAACACGCGCGGGAACGGCACGCCCTCTTGCGCCAGGCGGTCGAGGTTCGGCGTGTCGTACTTGTGCTCGGGATCCAGGAGCGCGTCGGCGCGCAGCGTGTCGACCAGAATCAGGATCACGTTCACCGTGGGCGCCGGGGCCGGAGCCGGAGCGGGCGGGGGAACGGCGACGAGCGGATTCGGAGGCGCCTTCCCGGACTCGCCGCAGGCGGCGCCCAGCAGGCCGGCGAGCAGCGCGGAGAGAGTTCGTCTGGAGGGCGGCTTCATCCGAGAGCGGAAAGCTCTTCGGCCTACTTGCCCGCCTTCTTGAGCGTCCCTCCGCCGCCGCCCATCTTGCGCAGGTAGGCCTGGATGAAATCGTCCAGGTCGCCGTCCAGGACCGCCTGGATGTTGCCCTTCTCGACCTCCGTGCGCAGGTCCTTGACCATCTGGTAGGGCTGCATCACGTAGGAGCGGATCTGGTAGCCCCAGGAGATCTCGCCCTTCTCGCCGTAGAGCTTGGAGAGCTCCGCATCGCGCTCCG
This sequence comes from Planctomycetota bacterium, assembly GCA_009691855.1. Taxonomy (GTDB): domain Bacteria; phylum Planctomycetota; class UBA1135; order UBA1135; genus JABFRZ01. Next base: position 45,818 of record SIAI01000034.1, read on the forward strand.
CGTCGCGCAAGCTGGCCAGCTTGGCCTTCAACAGCGCCATGGCCATCTCGCGGTTCTTGTGCTGGCTGCGCTGGCTCTGGCAGCGCACCAGGACCCCGGTCGGGATGTGCACGATGCGCACGGCCGACTCGGTCTTGTTCACGTGCTGGCCGCCCGCGCCGCCGGCGCGCATGGTGTCGATGCGCAGGTCGGCCTCGTCGATCTCGATCTCGTCGTCGGCCACGACGTCCGGCGTCACGTCGACCGAGGCGAAGGCCGTGTGCCGCCGCGCCTGCGCGTCGAAGGGACTGATGCGCACCAGACGGTGCACGCCGCACTCGGCCTTGAGGTAGCCGAAGGCGTAGTCGCCCTGGATGTGCAGCGTGGCCGAGCGGATCCCGGCCTCGGGCTCGTCGATGCGCTCGATCTCCTCGACGCCGTAGGAGTGCGCGTAGGCCCAGCGCGTGTACATGCGGAACAGGATCCCGGCCCAGTCGCAGGCGTCGAGCCCGCCCGCGCCGGCGGAGATCTGCAGGAAGCACCCGGCCGGATCGTGGGGGCCGCCGAGCAGCACCTGGAACTCGAGCTCGGCGACGTCCTTCTCGACCCTGTCGAGGAGCGCCGTGAGCTCGTCCTGGACCTCGGCCATGGCGGAGGAATCCTCGCGGGCCATCTGCACCAGGAGCTCGGCCTCCTCCAGCGCCTTGTCGGTCCCGCGCACGGCCTCGACCACGCGCCGCAGGGATTTGGTCTCCTGCACGACCTTCTGCGCCTGGCCCTGGTTGTTCCAGAACTCAGGCTGCGCCTGGAGCACGTTCAGCTCGTCGAAGCGCGCGTTCTTGTGAGCGTAGTCAAAGACCCTCCTTGAGCTCGGCAAGGCGCTGCTGGACGAGAGTGGCGCGCTCGTGGAGATCGCTGAGGGAGACCATGGGGCGGGGGAGTATAGGGAGCGGGATGGGTGGGAGGTAGGA
>SIAI01000087.1 GCA_009691855.1 Planctomycetota bacterium
TCGAAAGACGCCGCAAGGCCGGGCGCCCCGCGCGGGCGCGAAGCGCCCCTTGCCGGCCTTGCGGCGTCTTTCGAGCTCGGTCCCCCGACGCCGCGGGCCCGGGCAGATCGCTCCCGCGCACGAGCGGGGTCCCCGACGAACTCCGCGAGTCGATCCCAGCCGACCCACTCACCCCGCCCTCCCCTACCCCTTCACCCCGCGCGCCGGCCGCTCGCTCGTATCCAGACTCCCGCGCCACCCCAACCGCTCCCGCAATCTCCGAAACGGATCCATGCCCCTCATCCACAACAGCGGCACCGTCACCGGATGCCTGCGCAGCGTGAGCGTGTCGCCCTCCGCCAGGCGGTAGAAGTCCTGCCCGTCCACCGCCAGCGTCGGGTGCCCGCTCGAGGCCACCACCGACAGCGTCAACTCCAACCCACTCGGCAACACCAGCGGTCGATTCGACAGACCCTGCGGGCAGATCGGCGTGACCACGATCGCCTCCAGCGACGTCTCCAGGATCGGCCCGCCGGCCGACAGCGAGTACGCGGTCGAGCCGCTGGGCGTGGCCACGATCACGCCGTCGGCGCGGTAGTTCGTGACCCAGTCGGATCCGGCCCACAGCGAGGCCTGGATCATGCTGCCCTGCGAGCTGCGCTGCAGGGTGATCTCGTTCAGCGCGAGCGCGCGCTGCGGCTTGTCGTCCGAGGTCCACTCGACCTCCAGGCGCGCGCGCTGCTCGGCGATCAGCTCGCCCGCCAGACACGCGGCCAGCGCCTCGCGCCACGACGCGGCCGGCGTTGCCGCCAGGAAGCCGACCTGGCCCAGGTTGATGCCCAGCGTCGGCACGGGCGACTCGGCAAAGGCGTGCACCGCGCCCAGGATCGCGCCGTCGCCGCCCAACACGACCACCAGGTCCGGCAGCGCGCCCGGCGTGTGCGCGCGCTCGTCACGGAAGGCGCGCACGTCGGTGCGCACGGCGACGGTCTTCACGCGCGCGCGCAGCCAAGGTTCGAGCTCGCCGATCAGCGTGCGCACGGCCGACTTCTCGGCGTTGGCCAGCACGAGCACGCTCTCGATCGAGCGCGCAGACACGAGGGCATCGGGACGCATCGGGCCAAGAGCCTACCGCAGCGCGGCGCGCGGGACGCGCCCCAGCCGCGTTCCCTTCCCCTGCGTCGCCCTCAGCCGCGGAGGGCGCGCCCGTCCGCGCCGCTCACACCAGGCTCGCACGCAGCAGCGACACCACGCTCTTCACCACGCCGCTCGCGTCCAGGCCCAGCGCGGCCAGCTGCTCGTCGCGCGAGCTCATGTGCTCCACGAAGCGGTCGGGTACGCCCAGCACGCGCACGCGCGCGCGCGTGTCGGGCAGGCGGCTGGCGACCTCGAGCACCGCCGAACCAAAGCCGCCCGCGCGCTGGTGCTCTTCCAGCGTCACCAGGTGCCGGTAGTGGCGCAGGTCGCGGGCGAGCAACTCCTCGTCCAGCGGCTTGGCGAAGCGCGCGTCGACCACGCCGACCTGGATCCCGCGCGCGGCCAGCTCGTCGGCGGCGTGCAGCGCCTGCTGCACGATCGCGCCCAGGGCCCAGATGACGAGCTCTTCGCCCTCGCGCAACACCTCGGCCTTGCCCGGGCCGAGCTCGCGCCGCTCGGCGGCGGGGATGCCCTCGTCGCGCGGGCAATCGCCGCGCGGCCAGCGCAACGCCACCGGGCCCGAGTCGTGGCGCAGGGCCATCTCCAGCATGCGCGCGAGGTCGCTGGCGTCGCGCGGCGCGCACAGCACCAGGTTCGGCAGCGTGCGCAGGTAGGCGATGTCGAACACGCCGTTGTGCGTGGGGCCGTCCGCGCCCACCAGTCCCGCGCGGTCGAGGCAGAACACGACCGGCAGCGACTGCAGCGCGACCTCCTGGAACACCTGGTCGTAGGCGCGCTGCAGGAAGGTCGAGTAGATCGCGGCCACGGGCTTCAGGCCGCCCTTGGCCATGCCGGCGGCCATGGCCACGGCGTGCTGCTCGCAGATGCCCACGTCGTGGAAGCGCAGCGGGAAGCGCTCGGCGAAGTCGCTCAGGCCCGTGCCCGAGGGCATGCCCGCGGTGAGCGCGTGCACGCGCAGGTCGCGCTCGGCCAGGGAAAGCAGCGCGTCGCCGAAGACCTTGGTGTAGGACGGGCCGCCGGGCGAACGCTTGGCCACCAGCGGGGCGCTGCCCGCGCGCGGCAGCTCGAGCTTGCCGCCATCGGGGGCGAGCTTGTGCGCCGGCGCGTTACGTGGCTCACCCTTGGCTGCGTGTACGCGCTCGGGGTGCGAGAGCGCCTTGGGGTGGCCCTTGCCCTTCTGCGTCAGCGTGTGCAGGAGCACGACGCCGTCCAGCTCGCGCACGCGCTCCAGGCTCTCCACCAGGTAGTTCACGTCGTGCCCGTCGACCGGACCGACGTAGGTCACGCCCAGCTCCTCGAACACGTGCCCCTGCACGATCGAGTGCCGCAGCACCTCGCGCACCTGCTCCAGTACGTGCTCGACCTTGGCGCCGATCAGCGGGATCGACTGCAACAGGCCGTGGATCTCCTGCTGCGCGCGCTGCACCACGCGCGCGGAACGGATGCGCGTCAGGTAGCGCGCCAGCGCGCCGACCGACTTCGAGATCGACCACTCGTTGTCGTTCAGCACCACGAGCATGCGCTCGCCCAGGGCGCCGGCGTGATTGAGCGCCTCGAAGGCGACGCCCGCGCCCAGGCTCGCGTCGCCGATGACGCTGACCACGTGCGGACGGTCGGCCTGCTGCGCGCCGGCGAGCGCGAGACCGAGTCCCAGACTGATCGACGTGCCGGCGTGGCCGGTGTGGAAGAGGTCGAAGGGCGACTCGCGCGGATCGGTGAAGCCGCACAGGCCGTCGGTCTGGCGCAGGCTGGCGAAGCGCTCGCGGCGTCCGGTCAGGAGCTTGTGCACGTAGCCCTGGTGCGAGACGTCCCACACCAGACGGTCCTTGCGGAAGTCGAAGACCGTGTGCAGCGCGACGGTGAGCTCGACCACGCCCAGGTTCGAACCCAGGTGTCCGCCCGTGCGCTGCACGGAGTCGAGCAGGAAGGCGCGGATCTCGGCGCACAGCTCGACGCGCTCCGCCGGCGCCAAGGCGCGCAGATCGAGCGGCGTGTGGATGCGTTCCAGCCAGCGCGTGTCGCTGGCGGTGTTCTCGCGGGAGGAGCCGGGGTCGCTCATCTGGGCGGCGGCCGATTGTACGACTGCCTCACGCTTTGCGCGCCAGTACGAAGGCCGAGAGTTCGTGCAACGCCGTCCCGGGCCCGAAGCAGAGCTCCAGCGCCGCCTGGCGCGACTCGCTGGCGAGCTCCTCGGCCCGCCGCCGTGTCCCCTCCAGTCCCAGCGCACGCACCAGCGTCGGGCGCGCGAGCACCGCGTCCTTGCCTGGCGTCTTGCCCAGGGTCGCCGCATCACCGGTGACGTCGAGCCAGTCGTCCACGGCCTGGAACAGCCGCCCGAGGCGCTCGCCGAAGGCCGCGCAGCGTGCGCGCTCGGCCGCGCGCCCGGCGGCGATCGCGCCCATCTCGCAGGCGGCCGCGAACAGCGCTGCGGTCTTGCGCCGGTGCATGTCCTCGAGCGCGGCCAGCGTGTCGGGCGTCGCCCCGGCCTCCAGCGAGAGGTCGAGCACCTGCCCGCCGACCATGCCGCGCGAACCCGCGGCGCGCGCCAGGACCCGCGCGTGCTCGCGCGCGCGCAGCGGCTCGTCGCCCGCGAGCACCTCGAACGAAAGCGTGAGCAGCGCGTCGCCCACCAGGATCGCGGTGGCCTCGTCGAAGGCCACGTGCAGCGTGGGCCGACCGCGGCGCAGCTCGTCGTCGTCCATGGCCGGCAGGTCGTCGTGCACCAGGCTGTAGGTGTGCACGAGCTCGAGCGCCACGGCCGGCGCCGCAGCCTGCGCCTCCGTTCCGCCGAGCTCCAGACACACCAGGCGCACCAACGCCGGACGCAGGCGCTTGCCGCCGCCCAGCAACGCGTAGCGCATGGCCTGATGCAGGCGCGCGGGCGGCTCGTTCGCCGACGGCAGAGCTCGTTCCAGCGCGGCCTCCACCCAGGTGCGGCCCTCGGCGAGCCAGGCCGGCGCGCTCATCGCTGCGCGGGCGAGAAGTCGGGATCGCCCTCGAAGGGCTTCATCGCGCCCTCGGCCTCGCGCGTGAGTTCCTCCACGCGCCGCCGGTATGCGCCCAGGGCGCCATGGCACTCCTTAAGGAGCTGGATGCCCTCCTGGTAGCGCTCGATGGCAGGCTCCAGGCCCAGGCCGCCTTGCTCCAGCTCGCTGACGATCGCCTCCAGGCGCCCCAGCTTGTCATCGAAGGCGGCGCCGCTCGCGCCGCTCGCGTTCGGGGTGCTCATCGTGGGCTCAGTGTACGCTGGCGATGCGGGCCGCGCGCGGGTCGGAGAGCAACGCTCCTAGCTCGGCGCGCCGCGGCATCGAGGGCAACGCGCCGCGGCGCGTGGTGGCCAGCGCTCCGGCCGCGCAGGCGACGCGCACCGCCTCGGGGAAGGGCGCGCCGCGCGCGCACTGCAGCGCCAGTGCACCGGCGAAGGCGTCGCCCGCCCCGGTGGCGTCCACGGCGGTGACGCGGAAGGCCGGCACATGCCACGTTCCGGTCCCGTCGGCGCACAGCGCGCCCTGTGCGCCGAGCGTGAGCGCGCACGCGCGCGGCCCGAGCCGCGCGAGCCCCGCCAGCAATGTGCGCGGCTCGTCGTCCGGGCTCCCGAGCAGCGCCCCGGCCTCGCCGCGGTTGACGATCAAGACGTCCACCAGCGCCAGGAACTCGGCGGCCAGGGCACAGGCCGGGGCGGCGTTGTGCAGCGTGCGCGTGCCCGCGGCGCGCGCGAGCTCGAGCGCGCGCCGGGTGGCCGCAAGGGGCAACTCGCCCTGGGTCAGCAGCACGTCGGCCGCCGCGATCGCGTCGGCGACGCGCTCGACATCGCTGGGCCCCAGAGCACGGCCGACGCCGCCGGCCACCACGATCGTGTTCTCGCCCCCGGGCACGACGGTGATCACGGCCACGCCGGTCGTCGCCTCGGCGCGCGTGCTCACGCCGGCCAGGTCCAGGCCCTCGGCCGCCAGCTCGGCGCGTAGGCTGCGGCCCCACTCGTCGTCGCCCAGCGTGCCGAGCAGCGCCACGCGCGCCCCCAGGCGCGCGGCGGCCACCGCCTGGTTCGCGCCCTTGCCGCCCACGAAGGAGGCGAAGTCCTCGCCCAGCAGCGTCTCGCCCGCTCGCGGAAAGCGCGGCGCGCGTACCACGAGGTCGCGGTGCAGCGCTCCGAATACGCACACCGCGCCTCGCTCTGGACGCGCAGCAGAGGCAGGAGTCGTGCGGGCGGACATCGCGTTCGCGCGAGAGCCTGGCACGAGGCCTCGTCTTTGCACAAGGGCGCAAGCCGTGCGTCCCGCTCGCGGTCCGCGCGCACGAACGACTCGCCCGCCCCTTGCGCTTCACGCCGGGGCCAGGCATAGAATCGCGCACCCCTGCCCGACTCCATCCCTGTCTCGGAGGTTTCGATGCGAGCTCGATTGATTGGCCTGGCTGCCCTCCTGTTCGTTCCCTCGGCCTCGTTCGCGCAGAAGGAACTGGCGCACGAGGACTTCGCCGTGCCCACGGCCACGAGCGCGGGAGAGATCCCCGAAGGCTTCGTCGCGCCGGGCACGACGCACCGCTTCCTGGTTCCGGCCGCTCACGCGCTGCTCGGACGCTTGCAGCGCAGCGGCTTGGTGCGCGCGCGCGAGGACTACGGCTCGTTCCAGCTGCTCGAGCTCACTCTGTCGAAGCCCGGCGATCTCGCCGCGCTGCGCGCGAGCGGTGTGCAACTCGCCGATGAGCTCACGCTGGTCTCCTTCAACGGCTACCTCCTCGACGGTGCCGACGCGGCCACGACGCGCGCGACGCTGGAGACCATCCCGCTCGATCTGCGCGGGCCGAGCACGGCGCCGAGCGGCGACGAGCGGCGCCTGGAGTTGGTGCAGTTCAACGGTCCGATCAAGGACGCCTGGCTCGACAGCCTGAAGCAGACCGGCGCCTTCGTGGTCAGCTACGTGGCGCACGATGCCTACGTGGTCGTGGCCAACGCGAGCGCGCACGCCGCGCTGCAGCAACTGGCGCAGAAGCCCTACGTGCTCGGCATATCCAGCTACGAGCCGGCCTTCAAGCTGCGCCCCGAGCTGCGCCGCGCCGCGCTGGGCTACAACGGCATCCACGACGTCATCGTGCAGGTGATCGCCGACGCGCAAGGCCAGGCCTTCGCCGACGAGCTCGAGCGGCGTGCGCTGCGCGTGCTCGCGCCGCAGGAGCGCGTGCTCGACTACATCAACGTGACCGTCAAGCTCGACGGCGCCAACGTGATCGAGGCCGCGCGTGACAGCCACGTGTTCGCCGTCGAACCCAAGCTCGAGGCGCGCCTGATGGACGAGGCCCAGGGCCAGATCATGGCCGCGCAGCTCAACGTGGCCGGCACGCAGCCGAGCGGGCCCGGCTACCTCGCCTGGCTCGCCGGGCTGGGCTTCCCCGGCGCGGGCGCGAACCCGTTCCCCTTCTCGGTCGACGTGACCGACGACGGCCTCGACCGCGGCTCGCTCAGCGACGTGAACGTCGAGTTCAAGGTCGACGGTTTGGCCGGCGGTGCCAGCCGCGTCGCCTTCATCAACAACTACTCGGGCGACGCGCTGGGCGACGGCGTGGCCGGACACGGCAACCTCAACACCTCGATCATCGGCGGCTACAACTCGACCGCCGGGACGGCCTTCGAGGACGCCAGCGGCTACCAGTACGGCCTGGGCCTCGCGCCCTGGGTGCGGCTCGGTCACTCCAAGGTGTTCAACAACGCGGGCTCGGGCATCTTCAACCAGCCCACGGCCACGCGCATGGCCAACGCCTACAACGCCGGCGCGCGCATCAGCTCGAACTCGTGGGGCTACACCACGGGCAACAACTACAACGCCGACACGCAGTCGCACGACGCGGCCGTGCGCGACGCGGTCAGCGGCACGGCCGGCAACCAGGAGCTCGCGATCGTGTTCGCGGCCGGCAACAGCGGCTCGGCCGCGGGCACGATCCACCCGCCGGGCACGGGCAAGAACGTGCTCACCGTGGCGGCCTCGGAGAACTTCCGCATGACCGGCACGGACGGCTGCGCGATCGCCAACTCGGGCGCCGACAACGCGCTCGACATCATCTCGTTCTCGGGCCGCGGCCCGACCTCGGACTCACGCAAGAAGCCCGAGATCGCCGCGCCGGGCACGCACATCGAGGGCGCGGCCAGCCGCGCCACGGGTTACAACGGCACGGGCGTGTGCAACCAGTTCTGGCCGACGGGGCAGACACTGTACGCCTGGTCGAGCGGCACGAGCCACTCGACGCCGGCCGTGTCGGGCTTCTGCGCGCTCATCCGCCAGTGGTACATCAACCACAGCCTCACGCCGCCGAGTCCGGCCATGCTCAAGGCCGAGGTCGTCTCGGGTGCGAGCTACATGACCGGCGTGGGCGCCAACGACGCCCTGTGGTCCAACAGCCAGGGCTTCGGCCTGACCAACATGGCGCGGACCTTCGACACGGCCGCGCGCATCCGCGTGGACCAGACGCAGACCCTGGGCGCAACGGGCGCGACCTACACGGTGAGCGGCAGCGTGGTCGACACCAGCAAGCCCTTCCGCGTCGCGCTGACCTGGACCGACGCGCCTGGGGCCACGACCGGCAACGCCTTCGTCAACAACCTCGACCTCGAGGTCACGCTCGGCGCCAACCTGTACCGCGGCAACGTGTTCACGGCCGGGAGCTCGGTCACGGGCGGCACGGCCAACACGCGCGACAACACCGAGTGCGTGTTCCTGCCGGCCGGCACGAGCGGCGCCTTCTCGGTCACCGTGCGCGGCACGAACGTGGCCGGCGACGGCGTGCCGGGCAACGCCGACACGACCGACCAGGACTTCGCGCTCCTGGTTTACAACGGCAGCGAGAGCACGCCCACGCCGGACTTCACGCTCGCGGCCACGCCGTCGAGCCAGACGGTCACGGCCGGCGGCGCGACCAGCTACACGGTCTCCAACACCGCGCTCAACGGCTTCAGCGGCAACGTGACGCTCTCGGCCTCGCCCGCGATCAGCGGCGTGACCTACGGGTTCTCGCCGAACCCTGAAGCGGCCGGCGGCTCGTCGACGCTTTCGGTCACGACCACCAGCGGCGCCACCGTCGGTACGCAAACGGTGACGATCACGGGCACGAGCGCTGCGCTCACGCACACCACCAACGTGACGCTGGTGATCAACGCCGTGCCGGTGCCTGACTTCACGCTCGCGGCCACGCCCTCCAGCCGCACGATCACGGCTGGCGGCGCGACCAGCTACACGGTGTCGAACACCGCCATCAACGGCTTCAGCGGCAGCGTGACGCTGTCGGTCGCGCCCGCGATCAGCGGCGTGACCTTTGGCTTCTCGCCGAACCCGGAGGCGGCGGGCGGCTCCTCGACGCTCTCGGTCACGAGCACGACCGCGGCCACGACCGGCACCTTCGCGCTGACGATCACGGGCACGAGCGGCGCGCTCACCCACGCCGCCAACGCGACCCTGGTGATCAACCCCACTGGCGGCGGCAACCCGGTGAAGACCTTCTCGGCCGCGCCCGCGGTCGCGATCCCCGACAACAACACGACGGGCGTGACCAACACGATCGCCGTGGCGGACAGCCTGACGGTGAGCTCGATCTCGGTCTCGACCGTGATCCCGCACACCTTCAAGGGTGACCTGGTGGTGACCCTGATCGGCCCCGACGGCACGCGCGCGCTGCTGCACAACCGCAGCGGCGGCGCGACCGACAACGTCACCACGACCTTCTCGATCGCCACGGCCGCGGCCCAGGCGCTCACGGTCTTCAACGGCAAGAACACGGCCGGCAACTGGAGCCTCAAGGTCCAGGACCTGGCCGCGGCCGACGTCGGCACGCTCAGCTCGTGGAAGCTCAGCTTCAACGGCGAGAAGAGCACCACCGCCAACCTGGCGATCCCGGACAACAACACGACCGGCGTCACCAGCACCGCGACCTACACCCAGACCGGCACGGTCGCGGCGGTGAAGGTCAGCGTCAACATCACGCACACCTTCAAGGGCGACCTCGAGGTGGCGCTGATCGGGCCCGACAACACCACCGTGCTGCTGCACAACCTCACCGGCAGCTCGACCGACAACGTGATCACCGAGTTCCCCGACCTGACGGCCCCGGCCCAGTCGCTGGGCGCCTTCACCGGCAAGGCCATCAATGGTGCCTGGAAGCTGCGCGTGCGCGACCTGGGCGCGGCGGACATCGGCACGTTCGTGAGCTGGTCACTGAGCTTCCAGGCGCAGTGAGCTAGTCCCAGAACAAGCGC
>SIAI01000088.1 GCA_009691855.1 Planctomycetota bacterium
CGACCCGTGCCCTGCGGAGACGACTGCATATGCCCTACGGTCGATTGTGGCTGCTCGCCCTGCCCCCCGACATGGGCAAACGCGCGCTGGTGTTCGCGGGCGCGCTGGCCTTCGGGATCTGGCTGATCTATGTGGGCCGGCTCAACGTCCGCTCGCGCTCGGCGCAGGAGTCCGGACAGCGCGGCCTGTTCCTGTACCTGCTGGGGAAGTCGCGCGACGTGAGCGGGCGCATGGCGGTCTTCATGGGCTGGGCGCGGATCGTGACCGGGGTGCTCCTGATCGCCTTCGCCTTCGTGTACCTCGCCTTCGGCGAGTTCCTGAAGAAGTGAGCACGGACTCGAGGACTGGGTCCGCTGGGTAGACTGCCGGCCCACCCCTGCGCCCGATCATGCCCCGAGACCTCCGCGCCGCCGTCTGCTTCGCCCTGCTCCTGTTCGTGGGTTGTCGCGCCGGCGAGGCGCCCGCGATCGCAGTCGCGGGCGACGCCGCGCGCGGCTTTGTCGCGCTGCAGCAGCGCGGCTGCGCGAACTGCCACGCGGGTCCCGGGTTCGTCGCCGAGCCCGCGCCGCGCCTCGAGGGCGTGGGCGCGCGGCTGACTCCCTCCGCGCTGCGCGCGCTGCTCGGCGCCGGGCCACGCATGCCCGAGTGCGTGGAGGCGTTGCCCGAGCGCGAGCGCGAGGCGGCGCGCACGGCGCTGACCCACTTCCTCGCCTCGCTGGGCGGGCCGCTCGCGCCCGAGCCCCTGGCGCTGGACGCGCTCTCCGTCGAGCGCGGCCGGCAGCTCTACCACACGCTCGGCTGCGTGGCCTGCCACGCGGCCTTCGAGTCGGCGGGCACGCTGGCGCGGCCGCTGTGGGAGTACGAGGACGCCTACGTCCCTGCGCCGATCGCCGCCCACGCCAGCGCGACCGTGACGCGCAATCCGCTGGCCCTGGGCGAGCTGCGCACGCGCACGACGCAGAGCGCGCTGGCCGCGTACCTCGTCGATCCACTGAAGGTGAATCCCTCCGGGCGCATGCCGGCGATGGCGATCGGCGCGGGTGAGGCGCGCGACCTGGCGGCGTACCTTTTCTACGAGGACGCGGCCGACGAGGGCGCGGTGCTCGCGCCCGGGCCGGGGCTCCTGCTCGACTGCTACGAGGCGAGCTTCGAGGGCGAGACGGCCGACTTCGACGCGCTCGTGCCCGTGCGCAGCGAGATGGCCACGAGCTTCTTCGACGGCCTCCAGCACCGCGAGGACGACTTCGGCTTCCGCTTCCGCGGGCTGCTGCAGATCGCCACGGCCGGCGCGTACCGCTTCTCCACGACCTCCGACGACGGCTCGATGCTGTCCCTCGACGGCAAGCTGGTGGTCGACAACCGCGGCCAGCACGGCATGGAGGAGCAGTCGGTCGAGCTGCACCTCGAGCCCGGGCGGCACGCCTTCGAGCTGACCTACTTCGAGCACTTCGGCGGCGATGGCCTGGAGGTCGAGTGGTCCGGCCCCGGCTTCGCGAAGCGCGCGCTGGGCTTCGACGCGCTATCGCATCTCGAGGTACGCCACCCGGCGTCGGCCGCGGCGCCGTTCGTGCTCGATTCGGCGAAGGTCGAGCACGGGCGCGAGCTCTACGAGACCCTCGGCTGCGCGAACTGCCACACGAGGTGCGGCGAGAAGGCCGCGGCGCTGGCCGAGCTCGACCCCGCGCGCGGTTGCCTTGCGCCTAAGGCCAAGGGCGCCGCGCCGCGCTACCGCTTCGCGCCGGGCGAGCGCGAGGACCTCGCCGCCGCCCTGCGCGCGGGGACGCCGCCGCCGCGCAGCGCGAGCGAGCGCCTGCACGCCGAGCTCACGCGCCTCAATTGCGTCGCCTGCCACGCGCGCGACGGCGTCGGCGGACCCGACGACGAGCACCGCCCGTTCTTCGCAGTGGCCAACGGCCTCGACCTCGGCGACGAGGGCCGTCTGCCGCCGCGGCTCGATCGCGTCGGCGCGAAGCTGCGCCCGGTTTGGCTGACGGCCGTGCTGAGCGCGGGCGGACGCGCGCGGCCGTACATGAAGACGCGCATGCCGCAGTTCGGCGCGGACGTCGTCGCCGCGCTGCCCGCGCTGTTCGCCGAGGCCGATGCGGCGCTGCGCGACGAGCGCGAGCCCGAATTCTCGATGGCGGCGGTCGAAGCGGGGAAGACGCTCGTCGGCACCAAGGCCCTGGGCTGCATCCAGTGCCACGAGTTCGCCGGCCACCCCTCGCTCGGCATCCCCGCCGTGGACCTCGCCAAGGTCCACGAGCGCATCTACCCCGGCTGGTTCCGCGAGCTGTTGATGGACCCCATCGCCATCAACATGAACACGCGCATGCCGACCTTCTGGCAGAACGGCAAGAGCCCGGTGGCGCTGTTCGACCACGACCCGCTGCAGCAAGTCGACGCGCTGTGGACCTACCTCTCGCTCGGCCAATCCATGCCGCTGCCCGAGGGCCTCGTGCCGGTCGAGGGCGAGTTCGACGTCGAGGTCTACGACACGCCCGTCGTGGTGGGGGTGTTCATGGAGGGAGTCAGCCCGCGCACGCTCGCCGTCGGCTTGCCCGAGCGCGTGCACTACGCCTTTGACGTGCAGAACTCGCGCCTGGCCAAGGCCTGGCGCGGGCGCTTCTTCAACGCGCGCGGCACGTGGTACGCGCGCGCCGGGCAGCTCGAGAAGCCGGCGGGTGAGGACGTGCTCGAGTTCCCGCCCGGGCCAGCGCTGGCGATGCTCGACGCGCCGGGCGATCCGTGGCTGACCGAGATCGGCCACGCGGCCGGCATCCGCGACCTCGGGCGGCGCTTCGACGAGGCGCGCCGGCCGGTGTTCGCGTACTCCGCCTGCGGCATCCACGTCGAGGAGACGATCGTGCCGGTGCTCAAGGCGGGCGGCAGCGGCCTGGTGCGCCAGTTCAAGACGAACAAGGAAGGGGAGCTGCTCTTCCTGCGCGCCGCGCTCGGGAGTTCGATCGCGAAAGGCGCCAACGGCCTGTGGACGATCGCGGGCGAGCGCGAGCTGCGCGTGCGCGCGCCGGCGAACGCCTTCGTGGTGAACGGGGCCGACGGGGCCGAGCTGCGCGTGCCGGTCGCGCCCGCGGAGCACAGGGTGGAGGTCGAATACTCATGGTGATCGCCCTGCTCGTCGCGCTCCAGATGGCGCTCCAGTCGCCGGCCGAGGCCGACTTCTACCCCGTGATCGGCGTCGAACCGCCCGAGGAGGTCGTGCTCGAGGTCGGCGGCATCGCGCTGCTCGCCGATGGCCGACCGCTCGTGTGCACGCGCCGCGGCGAGGTGTGGCTACTCGACAACGCCTATTCGAGCGACGGCAAGAACGTCGTCTTCAAGAAGTGGTTCGAGGGCCTGCAGGAGCCGCTCGGCCTGCTCGTCGACGGCGAGTGGGTGTACGTCACGCAGCGCGGCGAACTCTCGAAGCTGCGCGACGCGGATGGCGACGGCCGCGCGGACGAGCTCGTCACGATCGCCGACCCGTGGGAGATCAGCGGCAACTACCACGAGTACTGCTTCGGCCCGGTGTGGGGCCCGGACAAGAAGCTGTGGCTCACGCTCAACCGTCCCTTCGGCGAGGAGCCCTTCGGCGCCGCCGCCTGGCGTGGTTTCGCGTTCTCGATCGACCCGACCGACGGCAAGTGGCAGCCCGTGTGCTCCGGCCTGCGCTCGCCCTGCGGCGTCGCGGCCTCGCCCTGGGGCGACGTGTTCTACAGCGACAACCAGGGCGAGTGGGTGGGCACCAACAAGCTCAGCCAGCTCGAGCCCGGCGACTTCCACGGCCATCCGTGGGGCATCGCCTCGACGAAGAAACCCGAGTGGAAGTTCGGCGAGGTTGCGCAGCCGCCGGACAAGACGCTGATGCCCGCCGCGGCGAAGCTCGTCCCGCACCTGAAGCTCCCCGCCGTGTGGTTCCCCTACGACGTGATGGGCCGCTCGGCCGCCGGCTTCGTGTGGGACACCGAGGGTCGCTTCGGCCCGCACTTCAAGAACCACGTCTTCGTCGGCGACCAGTACGACGCCTCGGTGATGCGCGTCACGCTCGAGAAGGTCAACGGTCGCTACCAGGGTGCGTGTTATCCGTTCCGCATGGACCTGGAGAGCGGCGTCACGCGCGTCGCCTGGGGCGCGGACAAGTCCATGTTCGTCGGCATGACCAACCGCGGCTGGGGCTCGCGCGGACAGGGGACGTTCGGCCTGCAGCGCCTCGTGTGGAGCGGCAAGACGCCCTTCGAGCTGCGCGAGCTGCGCGCCATCCCCGGCGGGTTCGAGCTCGAGTTCACCGCGCCCGTGGACGCCAAGCTCGCCGCCGATCCCGCCTCCTACACGATGTCGAGCTACACCTACGAGCTGCACGAGGAATATGGCAGCGCGCAGATGGACGAGCTCCCGCTGGCCTTCACGCCCACCGTGGTGGACGCGACGCACGTGCGCCTAAGCGTCACGAACCTGCGCGCGGTGTACGTGCACGAGCTGCACTACGCCGGGCTGCGCTCGGCGAGCGGCGAGAAGCCGCTGCACGACCGGGCGTACTACACGCTCATCGAGCTGCCGGTGGCGGGGCGCTGAGGCGCGGTAGCCGACCGAGCACGAAACGCAGCTCGGCGAGCGCGGAGTCGGGCATCTGGATCCGGCGGGACCCGTGCTCGTAGCCGGACGCCTGGACATCGATCCAGTTCGCGCTTGGCGACACGGCTTCAAGTCGGAAGCGGCCGTCCGCGGCCGTGCGCACGCTGCGATCGAGCGGGTATTCGAACTCGGTCTCGTGCACGGTCACCCAGGCGTCCGCGATCGGCGCGCTCCCATCGTCGAGCACGACTCCATGCAGGTCCTTCCACGGCTCGAGCTGCAGCTCGACCTCGCGCACCTCGCCCCGCTTCAACGACTCGAGCTCGAGGCGGACGAACGTGTGATCTCCCAGCGCCCACACGGAGAGGGGGGTTCCGAAGGGGAGATACGCGAGCGTGAACCGGCCGGACGCTTCCGCCTGCACCGATGCCGGCCATTCGTCGTCGACCCCGGAACCGTAGACCCACGCCCGATCCGCGCCCTGCGCACCGGGCGGCGAGAGGACGCGTCCCCTGACCGCGGCATACGCCTTCGCTCTCAGCACGACGTCGCTGCGATCGGGGCGGACCTCGACCTCGTCCGGGACGCCGAGGACTGCCGAATCCAGGTCGAGACTCACCGAGCGCGTTCCGCTCGGCACCTCGAGCGCGAACGTGCCGTCGGCCGCGAGCGGGGTCTCGAAGCGCAACGAGTGCAGGCGCGAGACGCCGGGGCGATGGGCGAGCGCAACGACGACCGCGAATACGCTCGTCGGCAACCCGCCCTCGACCTCGACCTGTCCGGCGACGGGCAGGCCCTCGTGCAAGACGCTCGAGGGATTGCCGAGCGCGTTCTCCGAGACGTTGGCGAGTTCGTCGAGCGGCTCGGCAAGGGTCGGCGGGGCCGCGACCGCGACCTCGACCTCGGCTGGGTGGGCCACGGACGCCGCGCTTGGATCGCCTTCGCCGCGCGTCGCCGCCTCGCGCCGAGTGCTCCACCACGCGACACCCAGGAGCAGCACCGCGAGCGGCGCGAGCAGCCCCAGCTCTTCCTCTTCCTCGACACGCGCGCCATGCTAGCGCCCGCGCCAGATCCGCTTTGTCTGGGTCTTTGCGCGCGGTTCACGGCCCGTCGCACCGAGTGCGCGACGCTGCAGGCCTACCACCGCAGCCCACGACGGTCATGCACTCGATTCTCGCCCCGCTGTTGCTCCTCGTCCCGCTCGCCGCCCTCCAGGAGAAGACGATCGACCCCAATTCCTTCCCGCGCTCGACCGTCGCGCTCGCCGAGGGCCTGAGCTTCGCCGACAACCTGACGCTGCGCTCGCCCAAGAACTTCCTGCGCGACTACCCCTCGCGCGCCGACGGTGGGCTGGTGAACGCCGTGGTCGAGATCCCGGCCGGCGCCTGCGAGAAGTGGGAGGTGAAGAGCGACGGCGTGATGCGCTGGGACATGAAGGACGACAAGCCGCGGCACGTCAAGTACCTCGGCTATCCGTGCAACTACGGCATGGTGCCGCGCACGTGCCTCGGCAGGGAGCTCGGCGGCGACGGCGACCCGCTCGACATGCTCGTGCTCGGGCCGGCGCTGCCGCGCGGCACGGTCGTGGCGGTCCAGGTGCTGGGCCTGATCCGCCTGATCGACGCGGGGGCGAAGGACGACAAGCTGATCGCGGTGCCCATGGGGTCGCCGCTGGCCAAGGCGACGAGCGTGGCGCAGCTCGACGAGCTCTTCCCCGGCGTCACGGCGATCCTGCGCACGTGGTTCGAGAACTACAAAAGCAAGGGCGCGCTCCAGTGCCAGGGCTTCGGCACGCCCGAGGACGCGCAGGCGTTGCTCGGCGCGGCGCAAGGATCCTTCGAGGCCGGCGAGAAGGGCCCGGCGCGGTAGAGGGAAGCTCCTTCCCGCGGATCTTGTCGACGCCTTCGCACAGCCCACGTCCGCCCTTGAGGAGGGCGGGCGATACCTCGGCTCGGGCCGGAGAGCGCCAACCTGCGCTCGGCCCCAAGGCTGACCATGAGCGAGCGCATCTTCGTTCGAGCCGTCCACTGGGTGGTGCAGGTCGACGAGCTCGGCCTCGGCGATCCGGGCATCAATAACCCCGAGCTGCGCGGCCAGCGCAGCGCGCGCGTGAACGGCGCCGGGATCGAGTACTGGGCCAGCGCGATCCTCGCCAATTCGAGCGGACCGCGGGGCATCCTGTTCGAGGGCCTGATGGCGGACGGCTCGCGCGTCGAGATCTCCGCCGCGCTCGTGCCCGAGCACTTCCGTGTGCGCTTCGAGCGCGCCGGGAAGCAGTCCTCGTTCGTGGCGCTGGCGCACGTCGCGCGGCACCGGACGCAGCCGGCGAGCGCCACCGGATGAGCCGCGAGCACACGCTCACCGGGAACCGCCGCGCGACAAACCACGAACTCGCCCATGGAAAACGACCTCAGGCGATGACTAGACTCCGACTCGTGCAACGCCCCAGGAGGTTTCGCGAATGAGCGCGCTGAGCGGAGAGCGCGTGCTGCAGGCCGCCGCGATCCCGTATCGCTGGAACGGCGGGCGGCTCGAGATCGCGCTGATCACGCGGCGCACGGGTGACAGCTGGATCGTGCCCAAGGGCCACGTCGAGGCGGGCGAGACGCCGCGCCAGTCGGCCCGGCGCGAGGCCACGGAAGAGGCCGGCTTGCTGGGCAAGATGGGTATTCGTCCGCTGGGCTCCTACGAGTACAGCAAGGGCCGGGAACCGCACTTCGTGCTCGTTTTCCTGCTGCTGGTAACGCGCGAGCTGCGCAGCTGGAGCGAGGACGACGTCCGCGAACGCGAGTGGATCCGCATCGAGCGCGCGATCAAGCGCGTGCGCGAGCGCGGCCTGCGCCAGCTCCTGCGCGCCCTCGACGAGCGCCTGAGCGCCTGAGACCCGCGCCGCGCCGGATCGGCGCGGCACGGGTCTCGGGCGCGAAGTCCTCAGGGCGCGAGCCCCTCGCGCCCCCCCTCGCCTCGCGCTTCCCCGATCGCGGCCCTCGCCTCCCTCCAAATTCGGCGCCCTATCGCGCGTCGAGCCCTTCGTGTCCAATTGCAGCTCGGAACTCCGGACCGGAATGGGGCCTGTCAGCGTGCAATCGAGCGGCGATCCGTCTGCGGCCAGCCGGCCGCTCCCGGCGCTGACCCTGGAGGGCCAGGGTGCGCTTCGTCTCCGCTGGCGCGCGCTCCTGGACGGCTGGACGCTGCGCGGCGAGCGCGTGCCGACCACGCGCGAGCTCTGGCTCGACAGCTTCGACCGGCGCCTGCAGCGCGCGGGAGTGCGCCTCGTCGCCAGCGGGACGGAGCCGCCGGTCCGCTGCCGTCTGTCGGGCCTCGCCGCGGGCACAGCCGAGCCGCGCGAGTTCGAGCTCGAACGCCCACCCGCCTTCGCCTGGGACTTTCCCGCGCCGCTGGCCGCGCCGCTGTTCGAGATCCTCGAGGCGCGGCGCCTGGACGAACTCGCGCTGTGCGAGGTGCAGCGCGCGCGCTGGGCGGTGCTCGACGAGAACCAGAAGATCGTGGCCTGGATCGAGGAGGAGCGCTCGCGCCTCGTGCCGCCGCGCGCCCGCGCGCGCTCGGCGCCGAGCGTGCAGCGCCTGCATCTCTGCGCCCTGCGCGGCTACGAGCTCGAGTTCGAGCGCCTGGCGCGCGCGCTGCGCGCGCTCGCGGGTCTGCACGTGGTGGAGGGCGAGGGCGGCGTGCTCGAGGCCCTGTTGCCCGCGCCGACGCGCCCGCGCGGCTGGCCGGCGCTGGCGCCGGACGTGGCCGCCCTGGAGGGCCTGACGCGCGTGGCGCGCACCCAGCTCGCCGTGCTGCGCGCCAACGAGGGCGGGCTGCGCAAGAACCGCGATGCCGAGTTCCTGCACGACATGCGCGTCGCGCTGCGGCGCCTGCGCTCGTTGCTTTCGCAGCTCGAGGGCGTGCTGGAGCCGAAGCTGTGCGCCGAGCTGGGGACCGAGCTGCGCTGGCTGGCCGGTTGCACCGGGCCGGCGCGCGATCTCGACACGCTGATGCTGGAGCTGCGCTTGACCGAGCCCGCGCTGCGCAGCGACCTCGCGCCGGTGCTGGAGGCGCTGGAGGCCGAGCGCGCGCGCCAGCAGGTGGAGCTGCTGGTGCAGCTCGATTCCGCGCGCCGCCGTGCGCTGCTCGAGCGCCTGCGCTCCGTGTTCGGACGTGGGCGCGAGCCTTCCGTGGCCGGTGCGCGCGCCGCCAGACCCTTCGCCCGGGTGCTCGCCAAGCGCCTGCGCCGGCGCCTGCGCCAGGTGCTGACGCGCGCCGCGCACATCGAGGCCGCGAGCCCGGCCAGCGAGCTGCACGCGCTGCGCATCGCCTGCAAGAAGCTGCGCTACCTGCTGGAGTGCTGTCGCGGGCTGGTGGCGAAGGAGCTCCTGTCGGCGTGCTTCGCACGCCTGAAGCGCCTGCAGGAGGTGCTCGGCGCGATCCAGGACGTGGAGGTACAGACGCGCCTGGTGTTCGAGCTCGCCCTGCCCTGCGCGCGCGACGCCGGTGCGCGCGCGCACCTCGCCCTGGGGCGCTTCCTGGAACGCTCCGCGGCGCGCAGCCGCGCGGCGCGCACGCACTACCACGAGCTGGCGGCCGACCTCGATTCGGCGACCAGCCGCGCGCAGTTCGCGGCGCTCTTCGCCGCCCTCGAAGGCGCCGGCCTCGACGCGCGATGAAGATCGTCGCGCTGCACAACCTGAAGGGCGGCGTGGGCAAGACCACGGCCGCGGTCCAGCTCGCGCACCTCTCGTCGCGCGCGCGCCCGACGCTGCTGTA
>SIAI01000035.1 GCA_009691855.1 Planctomycetota bacterium
CGCCATGGCGTCGTCACGCTCGACGTGCGGTATCAATCCAGGCCGTGCTCAGCGGCCAGGAAGGCCGCTTCCGCCGTCTCTCCGTCGCGTTCCTAGCCCTGACGAAAGGCGCTGTGCCTCGCGACGGGACTTTTTCAACGGGCTGCTAGCCCGCGCGGAAGGCCTCGGCTCCGCGCGCGAGCAAGGCCTCTTCATCGACGGCGTCGCTTGCCGGACGCTCCGTTGGCGCGGCTCGGAACCACGGCTTCGACTCCAGATCGTGCGGCACCCTGGGAACGAAGCCGTAGTGGAGGGAAGCTCCCCGGTTCGTCGGGCTCGAGTTGCGTCATGCTAGCCCACCGACCAGTCCCCGGCTTCGAGGCCGTCAGCGGTTCCCCTTCAGGAGCGTGACACGGGTTGCGCGGGCGCGGGGGCGCCTTGGCGTGGGCTCCTAGCACGGGGTCCTGAGAGTCCGGCCGACGCGTGTGGGCCGAGCCGGATCCAGCCATGGCGGGGGTGCAGCTATCCCTGGGCGAGCACGTCATCGAGGGGCCGAGTTGACGTGGAATCCGGACGGGCTCGCCCAGGTGCACCCCATGCGCAGTGGATGCTCAGGCTGTCCGCGGCGAGCTCCGTGACGGTCGAGTGCAACGCCTCGACCTGCGCCGCCTCACTCGGCGCTCTTGGGCGGGCTCGCCTGGCTGCACGGCACCCGAGACGCTTTACAGCCTGGAAGTCACGGGCTCCAATCCACTCGGACCCTCTTCCGCGCCCACCGCTCGGGCGCGCACTCGTTCAGCACGCCCAGCTCCGCAACGAACCCCGCCGTGAACTCCGCGACCAGCCTGCAGGACCGCTTCGCGCCCGACAACCAGTGCTTCGGCTGCGGCCCGAGCAACGCGAAGGGTCTGCGCCTGAAGAGCATCCCCGCCGGCGACGAGGTCGTGTGCGAGTGGCGCCCCGAGAAACACCACGAGGCCTTCGAGGGCATGCTGAACGGCGGCATCTGCGGAGCGCTGCTCGACTGCCACTCGAACTGGACCGCGGCCTGGCACCTGATGAACCAGAACGGGCTCAGCGTCCCGCCGTGCACGGTCACGGCCGAGTTCCACGTCAAGCTGAAGAAGCCCACGCCCACCGACGGGCCGGTGACGCTGCGCGCCAGGGTCGTCGAGTCGAGCGCGCACAAGGCCGTGGTCGAGGCCACGCTCGAGGCGCGCGGCGAGATCACTTGCACCTGCCGCGGCGTGTTCGTGGCGGTGAAGGAGGGCCATCCGGCCTTCCATCGCTGGTAGGAAGATCCTTCCGCTCGGCGCGGCGTGTTCCCAGCCGCGGAACTTCTCCGCACTCGGCTGGAATCGGTCGGCCCCGCTCGTCGATACATCCGCGTTTGCTCGCGTCCCCCCGCGAGTCCCCGATGTCCAACCCCTTCTCCAGGCGCGTGCTCGCCTCGCTGCGCCGTGCGTTCGGTCGCCGACGAGCTCCGCGCCCGCGCGACCAGGAATGGCTGCGGCTGATCCTGCTCGTGCGCCGGCTGCAGAGCGGGCAGCTCACGATCGCCAAGCGCTTCGACGAGGTGCGCTCGCTCAGCGGCGCGCTGGGCTCGTTCCGCTCCGACATCGACGCGCTGCGCGAGCAGCTCGCCAGCGGTGGCGCGCGCGAACCCGTGCACTTCGCCGATGCGTCCGCGAGTCCGCGCTCGTCCGCCCCCGCGCTGGAGCGCGGCCTGGCGCAGCTCGACGCGGTCACGGCGCGCCTGGAGACGGTCGCCGCCCAGGTGCCGACCGAGCTGCCTTTCAAGAGCGACCTCGACGCGGTGCTCGGACGCCTGGGCGAGACCGCGGCGCGGCTCGAGGGCGCCGAGGAGGCTGTGCTCAAGATCGGCGGCCAGGACGAGCTGGCGCGACTCTACGAACGTATCCAGGAGATGGCCGAGACCTTCGCGCGCACGCCGCAGGCGAGCACGGAGGATCAAGAGAAAACGGTCGATCCGCGTCTCGGCGAGCTGCTCGAGCGCGTCGAGCTCGCGCTCCAAGCGCAGCCCGCCGACGCCCTGGCCGAGCCCCTGGCGCGGCTCGAGGCGCTCACCGAGAGCATCGGTTCCGAGCCGCAGCCCGGGACGAGCGACACCGGCCTGAGCGAAGCGCTGCTGGCGCGCTTCGAGGCCCTGGCCGAGCGCTTCGAGAGCTCGCCAAGCGCGCTGCCCGACCTGCCTTCCGGCTCGATCCTGGCGGGCGGCGAGGTCGTCGATCTGCGCGCGGAGGTCGAGGACCAGCGCGCGAAGTTCCAGTGCGAGCTCGAGTCGCGCCGGCGCGTGGAGGCCGAGCTCGAGGCTCTGCGCGCGCAGCTGCGCTCGTCCGAGCTCACGCGCATGGAGATCGAGTCGCGCCACAGCAGCGAGCTGGCCCAGGTCGCCGACCACGCGCGCCGCAAGATCGTCGTGCTCGAGGAGGACCTGAAGAAGAAGAAGCGTGGCCTGGCCGAGCTGACGCAGCAGAACATCGCCCTGCAGACCGCCCTCGCGCGCCACAGCGCGGCCGCGGATAGCGAGTCGCCCGCCGCCGCCGAGCCCGCCAGCGCGCTGCCGCGCAAGGGCTCGGCTCCGCTGTCCAAGCTGATGCGGCCCGACGGCACGGGCGACGGCTCGGCTGGGGCGTAAGCGAGCTCTGCGGAGGTTCGGCTAGACTCGCGTCGCGGGAGACGCGCATGCCGAGGAAGAGCTCCGTGGTCGTGGTCGGGCTGCTGATGGCGGTCGTGCTCGCCGTCCTGTGGACGTCGCGCGTGATGCGCGAGCCCGCCGAGCCACGGGTCGAGGCGAGAACGGCCATGGCGCAGTCAGTGAGCGCTGGCGAGCTCGCTCCCGCTCGGGCGCCACACCGCGAGGATGGCGCAAGAGCCGCTGTTCCCGCGGTTCCACCCGCCGTGCCGCCGAGTGCCGCCGCGCCGGGTCAGCTGGACGAACTCGCTGTGTGCGTGCTGAGCACGACGAGTGCGTCGGGCGCGCCGAGCTCGATGGAAGAGATCCGCGCCTGCCTCGCCGGGCACGACCTCGCCGCGGTCACGGCGCCCGCGCTGGCGAGCTGGCTGTGCAGCCAAGACACGCCCTCGCTCGGGCGCCAGGTCTTGATCGAGCAGATCTCGGTCACGCGCTCGCCGGGCGAGTTCCTGCGCTTCGTGGACGAGTTGCAGGGCGAGATCTGCGACTCGCTGCGCGAGAGTCTGCCGCTGCAGGCGGGCCTCCACTGGGCGCAACAGAACGATCCGGCCTGGTGGGCCGAGGTCGTGGCGCTCATCGACGGGCAGGCCCTCTTCGGAGGCCTGAGCGATGGCGTCGTCCTCCTCGCGGAGTCCTTGGTGGGCGACGGTGACGAGCGCATCCTTGGCTTGTTCGCCGCGGGCGCGCGCGGCGAGCTGGGCGGCACTCCGCAGCAGATGACGCGCGCCGCGAGCGTCGTGGCCGTGCACGAAGGCGCGGGCGAGCGCTACCTGGCCTTCTGCGCGAGCCTGCTCGACTCGCCCGCCACGACGCCGGACGAGCTCATGGGCGGCCACCTCGCGAACTTCCTGATGCGCGGCAAGGCTCGCCTGGACGGAGGCTGGGAGCGTTCCGCGGCCCTACTCGAGCGCCTGCTCGACGACCCGCGCTTCGCGGTCGAAGCGGCGGCACAGCTTCTGGCGCAGCACACGTCCCAGCCGCAGGGCATGCCCGACGCCACCTGGGAGCAGCTCCGAGTCCGCGCGCGGATCCGACTCGAGCACTGAAGCGCGAAGGGGCGCGAGGGACTCGCGCCCTGGAGATTCGCGCGTGATGGGCTTCGCGTCGAGAGCGGCGCGGAGCACATCCTCACGCGCTCACCCCTGCGCCTTGATCTTGCGCACGGCCTGCGCGAGCGCGGGCACGATCTCGAAGGCGTCGCCGACGATGCCGTAGTCGGCGAGCTTGAAGATCGGCGCCTCGGGGTCCTTGTTGATCGCGACGATCACCTTCGAGGTCTTCATGCCCGCGAGGTGCTGGATCGCGCCCGAGATGCCGACGGCGATGTAGAGCTGCGGGCTGACGGTCTTGCCCGTCTGGCCGACCTGCTCGGAGTGCGGGCGCCAGCCGGCGTCCACCACGGCGCGCGAGGCGCCCACCGCGGCGTTGCCGAAGGCGGAGGCGAGGTCCTCGAGCAGCGCGAAGTTCGGCGCTTCCTTGAGCCCGCGGCCGCCGGAGACGACCACCGGTGCCTCGGCCACGTCGAGCTTGCCGCCCGCGCGCGCCTCGATCTTTTCGAGGACCGCCTTGCCCGGGCCGAGCGCGGGGCCCTTCGAGACTGCGGCCGTGCCGCCCGTCTCCTTCACGGCGAACATGTTGCGGCGCAGGGTCGCGCACAGGACCGGCGCGCTCGAGCGCAGCGTCGCGTCGAGCTTGCCGGCCAGCCACGGGCGCGTGACGACGAGCTTCTCTCCGTCCTTGCGCAGCGCGGTGCAGTCGCTGAACAGCGTGCAGTCGAGCAGCGCCGCCACGCGCGGCGCGACGTCGCGCCCGCTGGAGGTGGCCGAGGCGAGGAACGCGCTGGCCTTCTCCGCGCGCACCAGCGCGGCCACGCCGATCGCGGCCGAGTCGGGCGACCACGCGGTCGCGTCGAGAACCACGGCGCGCGCCGCGCCGAACTTCCCGCACTGCGCCGCGGCGGCGTCGGCACCGTTGCCGCACAGAACCGCCACGACCGTGGCGCCGAGCGCGCTGGCCGCGCCGAGGGCCTCCTGGCTGCCGCGGCGCGGGGCGCCGGCGGCGTGTTCGACGAAGACGACGATCGTGCTCATGGTGTGCGTGCTCCTAGAGGATCTTGGCTTCGTTGCGCAGCGCGTCGATCAGCGCCGGGACCGCGGCCGCGCCTTCACCGACGATGCGCCCGGCCTTGCGCGCGGGCGGCAGCGCGAGCTTCTCGATCTCGACCTGCGAGGTGGCCGGCGGGCACGGGCTCTCCTCGAGCGGCTTCTTCTTCGCGGCCATGATGCCCTTGAGGCCCGCGTAGCGCGGCTCGTTCAGGTCCTTCTGGCAGGTGATGACCGCCGGCAGCGCGAAGGCATACGTCTCCGTGCCCGCGTCCGCCTCGCGCCGCGCCGTGCCCTTGCCGTCGCCGAGCTCGAGCCCGACCACGTCGGTCACGCACGCCCAGCCGAGCAGCGCCGCCAGCATCGGCCCCACGCTGGCGTTGTCGCGGTCCGTGCCCACGCGCCCGAGCAGCACGAGGTCCGCGCCGAGTTCGGTGATCTTCCCCGCGAGCGTCTTCGCCGTGGCCAGCGGATCGCGCCCGCCCCAGGCGTTGTCCACCAGGATCACGCCCTTGTCCGCGCCCTTCGCCAGCGCCTCGCGCACCTCCTTCGAGGCCTCCGCGGAGCCGATCGTGAGCACGGTCACCTCGCCGCCGTGCTTCTCCTTCTGCTTGATCGCTTCCTCGACCGCGATCTCGTCGTAGAACGAGGTCATGTACTGGACGCCGGCCGCGTCCAGGCTCTTGCCGTCCGCGGCGACGCGCGGCTGGAGGTCGGTGGTCGGGACCCGTTTGATGCAGGCGATGATCTTCATGGCGAGTGGGGCCTCACGCGGCGTTCGCGCGCGGCTCGAGGCAGAAAAGGGGCGCGGAGGATACCGCGCCGCTCGCGCAAGGGCGACCCGGGGCGCCCGGCTTCGCCGCGCTGGTCTGCGCGCGGGGAGGTCCACGTGGCCGGCCGCGCGCAGGACGAAGTGCCGGTCGGCCTCGCGGAAGAACGCCATGCAGTCGCTGCCGTCGGCGGTCGTGTCGATGTGAGCGAAGAAGAAGCCCGGTCTCGACGGCGACCGCGACGGCGAGGATGCAGGCGGTAGTCGGGCTAACACCGCTTTCGCCTCCGCAGCCGCGGCGCGGGGATAGGCTTCGCCGGCACGAACGGGGTCACCCTCGTGCCTAGGGGAGGGGTCCCCTGGAACGTTCTTCCCACGGTCGGCTCACGAGGGTCTTCGATGCGGCTCCTGCGGTCCTTTGCGGCTCTGCTCTTCCTCTGCGCGGTTTCGGTGGCCTCCTCGGCGCAGTGCGAGCTCCAGGCCCTCCGTGGCCGGAGCACGGTCGCCCTGGACTTCTTCGGGAAGTCCACCGACATCGAGGGAACGAGCATCGTCGTCGGCGCCTTCGCCTCGACCAGCGGTCGGCCGGGCTCGGCCCACGTCTACGAGCTCGTCGGTGGTGACTGGTTGCAGACCGCCCGCCTGAACCCGGCCGACGGCGGCGGTGGAGACGAGTTCGGCAACTCGGTCGGCATCTCGGGCGAGCGCGTCGTGGTCGGCTCCGAGTACCACGACACGGCCGTCGGCTCGAATTCCGGCGCGGCCTACGTCTACGAGAAGATCAATGGCACATGGAGCCAGGTGGCGAAGCTCGAGCCCCACGACGCCCTGGCTCAGCGCAACTTCGGCGAGTGCGTGGCGATCTCGGGCGACGTGATCGTCGTTGGCAACCGCTTCGACACCGATCTCGGCAACAACGCGGGTGCCTGCTACGTGTTCGAGCGCCTCGGCGGTCTCTGGCAAGAGACAGCCAAGCTGAAGGGCAGCGGCGGTCGTCGCAACGACCTCAGCGCCGACATGGTCGCGGTCGATGGCCTGCGGATCGTCATGGGCAGCTATCGCAGCGACGCCAGCGGCCCGAAAAGCGGCTCGGCCTACGTCTTCGAGAAGCAGAACGGCGGCTGGGTCGAGAGCGCGCGCCTCGTGGCGCACGATCGCGCCGGCGAGATCTCGCGCGGCATCGCGATCGACGGCGACCGCATCCTGCTCGGCGCACGCCGCGACAGCACCCAGGGCACCGATTCGGGCGCGGGTTACCTGTTCGAGCTGGTCAACGGCTCCTGGCAACAGAGCGCCAAGCTCGTGCCGAGCATCGCGCGCGCCGGCGACTGGAGCGGCGAGTCCGTGGCCCTGAGCGGCGATCACCTCCTGATCTCTGGCCACTTCCACGACCTCTTCGGCTCGAACTCGGGCGTCGCCACGGCCTTCGAACGCATCCACGGCATCTGGGTCGAAACCGGCACGCTGGTCTCGAGCGCGCCATCGCCCAATGACAACTTCTCCTTCGGGCTCGCCATGTCGGGCACGCTCGCGGTCGGCACGTCGCCCTACGAAGCCGGCAACGTCGGCGCGGCCTACGTCTTCACCTTCGACGAAGGCTTGTGCGGCTGCGGTGGCACCGGCGGCGGCAGCGTCGTGACCTACGGCGAGGGCCTCGGCGGCAGCAACATCGGGCGGCTCGTCACGAGCGAGACGCCTGAGCCGGGCGCGAACATGAGCTTCCGGATCACCGAGATCCCGAACGGCACGAGCGGTTTCCTCTTCATGTCGCCGCGCCGCATCAGTCAGTCGGGCTTCGGCGGCACGCTGCTGGCGCAACTCTCCGGCGCGCCGATCAAGCTGCCCTTCCGCATGTCCCTCGGAGTCGGCGCCGTGACCTGGCCGGTTGCCTACAGCCTGTGCGGCACGACGCTGTACGCGCAGGCCTCGGTGCTCGACGCGACGCAACCCTCCGGTCGCGCGCTCACGAACGCCCTCGAGCTGAACGTGGGGCGGTGATCGTCGCCAGCAGCGAAGCGGGTCACTCGTCTGGCGCGAGCCGGCGGGGGAAGCGTAGGCCCGAAGGCGCTTCGCTCGCTACGGCTCCGCCAGCCCGCGCTCTTCTTCGCGCGTGACGCCCTTGCGCACGTCGCGATCGAAGCTGTGGCCGAGGTAGACCTCGCGCACCTTGGGGTCCTCGACCAGCTGCGCGGCCGTGCCTTCGCGCAGGATCTTGCCCTGGTGGATGATGTAGGCGCGGTCGGTCGATTGCAGCGTCTCGCGCACGTTGTGGTCGGTGATCAGGATCCCGAGGTGGCGCTGGCGCAGGCCGCGGATCAGCGTCTGGATCTCCTCGACCGCGATCGGGTCCACGCCGGCGAAGGGCTCGTCGAGCAAGAGGATCGAGGGATCGCTGGCCAGCGCGCGCGCGATCTCGAGCCGGCGGCGCTCGCCGCCCGAGAGCGTGTCGGCCAGGTTGTCGGAGAGATGCGCGAGGTCGAGCTCGGCCAGGAGCTCGTCCGCGCGCTTGGCGCGCTGCGCGCGCGCGAGCGGCATGGCCTCCAGCACGGCCAGCAGGTTGTGGCGCACCTTCATGCGCCGGAAGATGCTCGCCTCTTGCGGCAGGTAGCCCATGCCCAGGCGCGCGCGCTGGTACATGGGCAGGCGCGAGCACTCCCGGCCCTCCAGCCAGACCTCGCCCGCGTCAGGGGGAGTCAGCCCGACCGTCATGCGGAAGCTGGTGGTCTTGCCGGCCCCGTTCGGACCCAGCAGGCCGACGATCTCGCCCCGCCCGACGTGGAACGAGACCCCGTCCACGACTCGCCGGCCGCGGTAGGCCTTGAGCAGGTTCTTGGCCTCGAGCAGGGGCGCGCTGGAGGCTTCGGGAGCAGGACCGGACATCGCGGCAGAGTCTAGGAAGAGCGCGAGCGGCGATCCCGCCTCGGGTTTCCTGAGCTATGGGCGTCCGCCTGTGGACCGCACTGCGCTCCCCGGGGCTGCTCCCGGCTGTTCACAACTTGTGGAGAGCGTTCGGCGAGCCCCTTGCGGCTCGAACGCCCGCCGCTTCCCCGCCACGGGATGCGCTTCGCCCTGGAGTCGCACCCTAGCCGCAATCCATTGGCCAATCAGGCCTTGAGCTTTTGATGCCCTCTTCGTGCGGGGCTCAAGTCGTTGTGGAGAGCCGCTGGACGCTTGACGAGTCGTGGGTCCGTGGTCCGAGCAGAAGGCGTGGATAACGCACCGCCGCGCGTCGATCAGCGCAGCCAACCCACGCGCCACAGCTGGGGCTTGA
This sequence comes from Planctomycetota bacterium, assembly GCA_009691855.1. Taxonomy (GTDB): domain Bacteria; phylum Planctomycetota; class UBA1135; order UBA1135; genus JABFRZ01. Next base: position 8,838 of record SIAI01000035.1, read on the forward strand.
ACGGCCAGATCGGCCAGAAGATCGCCACCGCACGCCCGAGGATGAGCTCGCGCGGCACCAGCGGCGATGGCTGGCCCACCAGGCTCTGGCCCCGGACCGCCGTGTCCGGGATCCAGTGGACCTCGCCCCAGTTGTCCTTGAAGCGCCAGGCTCCGCCGCCGTCCGCCAGACGGGTGGGGATCGGGTTCTCGCCCTGGCGGAGGTTCCCGCGCAGCTTCACTGCCTCGCTGCCCGCCTGCACGGTGAAGGTCTGGGCCTCCCACAGGCGGCTGTCGGCCGAGTCCTGGGTGTTGTCGCCCAGCATCACGTAGTGCCCGGCGGGAATCGTGGTGGACCACGATGGGTGCCCGCCGGGCCCCTGGTAGTAGACGTCGCGCGCCACGCGCAGGTCCGAGAAGTCGGCGCCGGGGCCGTCCACGGAGAGCGTGAACGACGCTTCCTGACGCTCGCTGGTGGCGATCTCGCTCGTGAGCACGGTGCGGCCCTCGAGCTCGAAGCTCAGGCGGTCGTCGATGTTCTCGAGCGCGAAGGCGACGCGCGCACCGGCCACGAGCGCGCAACGCTCGCCGTGCACGACTTGCTCGCTGCCCGTACGCGCGTCGCGGATGCGCACGCTCAGCTCCGCTTCGGCGGCCTGCGGGCCGGGCAGCGTGAACTCGTACAGGAACGAGCCTTCGGTCAGCTCGAAGTGCACGGCGCGCGTGTCGGCCAGCGCGACGAGCTCGCCCTCCAGGCGCAGATCGCCGACCGCGAACGTGCCGCGGCCCGCGTAGCGCTCCATGAACACCGACATCAGCGCGGTCGGGTAGCCGTCGTAGTACTCGTCCTTGAGCGGCCCCGAGTCCGCGCGGAAGCGCGCCGCACCCTCGCCGCGCGCGACGATCGTGTCGCCGTGGATCTGCCACTCCTTGCCGCCGCGCACCACGCTCCAGTCGCGCCCGTTGGCGACCGGCGGCAGCGGGCGCAGCATCTCACGCACGACCGACGGCGGCCGGCGCAGGATGCGCCAGGGCTGGTTCGCGTCGCTGCGCGTCCACAGGTCGCCGTGCTCGATGTGCAGCTCCTCGCCCGGCATGCCGACCAGGCGCTTGACCATCACGCGCGACTCCTCGAGCGGGTGCTTGAAGACCACGATCTCGAAGCGCTCGGGATCGCGGAAGTGGAACGAGAGCTTGTCGACCACCGTGCGGTCGAAGGTCTCGGTCTTCGGATCGCCCATCAGCGTGGGCTGCATCGAGCCGCTGGGGATCTTGCTGATCTCCAGCACGAAGTACTTGAACAGCAGCGCGACCACGATGGCCATCGTCAGGGCCTCGATGTTCTCGCGCCAGTGGTGGGGAGGGGGCTTGGTCTCGCTCATGGGGCTCGTCTCGGGTGCTAGTGTGGTGATCCCGAAATGCGCCGAACAGATCGGGAGTCCGCAGCCGCGCTGGCAAGGCGCGCCGACGATGCGTATGGGCAAAGGAATACTCGGAGAAGGCGCAACGCCGCCAGCGCGGCGAGGGCCCCGAGATGTTCGCTGGATTTCGGGATCACACCACTAGTTGACCCACTTCGCGCGCCAGATGTCACGCAGCGGATCGAGCGGCCAGAAGACGGCCAGGGCTTTGCCCTGGATCATGGCGCGCGGGACGAAGGGCGCGAGCTCGGGCGCCGGGCGGCGGTAGCTGTCGCGCTCGAACCAGTGCTTCTCGCCCCACTCGTCCACGAAGAAGGTCAGCGGGCCGCCCGGCTCGCCGTAGCCGACGGCGCGCGGGTTCTCGCGCTCGCGATAGTTGCCGCGCACGCGCGCGCCCTCGACGTCGAACTGGGCCAGGGTCCACTCGCGGCTGTCGCTCGAGTCCTGGGTGTTGTCGCCCAGCATGAAGTACTGCCCGGCCGGGATCTGCCAGGGCTGGGCGGTGTTCGTGGTGTAGTAGATGTCGCGGTAGACCATCAGCTCGGCGAGCTCGGCGCCCTCGCCCTCGAGCTGCAGCACGACCGAGGAGGTCTGGTCTTCGGCCGGCTCGATCTCGAGCGCGAGCCGCTCCTGGCCGTCGAGCTCGAGCGCCAGACGGTCGTCGAGGTTCTGCACCGCGAAGCGCACGCGCGAATTGGCTGGCAGGCGGTACTCGTTCTGCGCCGCCGCGTCCGCGGTCGGGCGCGCAGAAGGGCCGGCGTCGATGCGCGTGCGCTCGTCCGCGCGCGCCGCGGGGCCCGCGAACTCGAAGCGATAGCGGCGCGCGCCCTCCTGCAGCACGACCGTGAAGCGCTCGCAGCCGTTGTTGGCCGTGAGCGTGCCCTCGACGCGCAGGTCGCCCACCGCGTTCGCACCCGAGTCGCGCCCGTGCGCGGGCAACCACGGCACGAGCTGTTCGGGGTAGCCGTCGAGGTAGCCGTCGACGATCGACTCGTGCCCGCCGCGGAAGGCGGCGGTGCCGTTGCCCTTGGCCGCGAGCGTGCGCCCGCTGGCGCTCCAGCGCGAACTCGCCGGCAGGTTCTGCGGGATCCAGTGCGATTGCTCTTCGTGCTCGGCGTCGAGGCGCTTCCACTGCGCGTCCATAACCGCCGGTGGGCGGCGCAGGATGCGCCAGGGGTCGCTCTCGTTGGCGCGCGCCCACAGGTCGCCGTTCTGGATGCGCAGCTCCTCGGGACCCACGCCGGCGATGCGCTTGACGAAGCTCTTCGAGCGCTCGAGCGGGTAGCGGAACACGGCCACCTCCCAGCGCTCGGGCGCGCGCAGCACGTAGCTCAGCTTGTCCACCAGGATGCGGTCCTTGATGTCCGCCTGCTCGTCGCCGATCAGCGTCGGCTGCATCGAGCCCGTGGGGATCTTGTAGGCCTCGACCACGAAGTGCTTGAGGAATAGCGCCATGACGAGGGCCATCAGCGCGGCCTCGATGTTGTTGCGCCACGGCGTGCGCCGCTCTGCCACGCCCTCGTCCACGCTATTTCGCGTCGTCGCCCTCGCGGTCGCCCAGGACCGCCAGGAAGGCCTTCTGCGGGATGTCCACGTTGCCGACCTGGCGCATGCGGCGCTTGCCCTCCTTCTGCTTCTCCAGCAGCTTGCGCTTGCGCGAGATGTCGCCGCCGTAGCACTTGGCCAGCACGTCCTTGCGCAGCGCGGAGATGGTCTCGCGCGCGATGATCCGTCCGCCGACCGCGGCCTGAATCGGGATCTCGAACAGGTGCCGCGCGATCTCCTTGCGCAGCTTCTTGATCGTGGCGCGGCCGCGGTACTCGGCCTGGTCCTTGTGGCAGATGGTCGAGAGCGCGTCGACCTCCTCGTTGTTCACGAGGATCCGTAGCTTGACCAGCTCGTTCTCGTGGAAGCCCTTGACCTCGTAGTTCAGCGTGCCGTAGCCGTGCGTGGCCGACTTCAGCTTGTCGTAGAAGTCGTAGATGATCTCGGCCAGCGGCAGGTCGTACACCAGCTGCACGCGCGTCTGCGAGAGGTACTCCTGGCGGATGAACTCGCCGCGGTGGTCGGCGGCGATCTGCATCATCGGCCCGATGTACTCGGCCGGGATCAGGATCGAGACGCGCGCGATAGGCTCCAGCAGCTTCTCGTAGTGGTCCGGGCTCGGCAGCTGGCCGGCCGAGTGGATGTCCACGCTCTCGCCGCCGTGCTTGACGATGCGGTACGTGACCGTCGGCGCGGTCTGGATCATGTCCAGGTCGAACTCGCGCTCCAGGCGCTCCTGGATGATCTCCATGTGCAGGAGGCCCAGGAAGCCGCAGCGGAAGCCGAAGCCCAGCGCGTCCGAGGTGACCGGCTCGTAGGTGAACGAGGCGTCGGTCAGCGCCAGCGTCTCGAGCGCGGTGCGCAGCTTCTCGAAGTCGCCGTTGTTGGTCGGGTAGAAGTCGGCGAACACCATCGGCTGCGGCGGGCGGTAGCCGGGCAGCATCTCGACCTTGGCGCCCTTGTGCAGCGCCAGCGTGTCGCCGATTTTCACGTCGCCCAGGTGCTTGATGTTGGAGATGAAGTAGCCGACCTCGCCCGCGCCCAGCGACTCGCTCTTCTGCATCTTGGGCAGGAAGCGTCCGAGCTCGATGGCCTCGAAGACCTTGCCCGAGCCGAGCATCTCGACCTTGTCGCCGACCCGCAGCGTGCCGTCGAACATGCGCAGGTACACGATGATCCCGCGGTACTCGTCGTACACCGCGTCCACGATCAGCGCGCGCAGCGGGTCATCGGGGCTGCACACCGGCGGCGGGATCTTCTCGATGATCGCGCGCAGGACGTCGGGCACGCCCTGGCCGGTCTTGGCCGAGACGCGTAGCGCGTCGGTGGCGTCGATGCCGATGGCCGACTCGATCTCCTCGGTGACCTCGTCGGGGCGCGCGTGCGCCAGGTCGATCTTGTTGAGCACGGGCACGATCGCCAGGCCCGCCTCGACCGCGAGATAGGCGTTGGCCACGCTCTGCGCCTCGACGCCCTGCGAGGCGTCCACCAGGAGCAGCGCGCCCTCGCACGCCTGCAGGCTCTTCTGGACCTCGTAGTTGAAGTCCACGTGGCCGGGCGTGTCGATCAGGTTGAGCTGGTAGCGTACGCCCTCGTGCACGTGCCAGATGGTGACGGCTTTCGCCTTGATGGTGATGCCGCGCTCGCGCTCGAGCTCCATCGAGTCGAGGTGCTGCGCGTGCATCTCGCGCTTCTCGACCGCGCCACAGGCCTCCAGCAGGCGGTCCGCCAGCGTCGACTTGCCGTGGTCGATGTGCGCGATGATCGAGAAGTTGCGGATGAGCTTGGGGTCCACTCGGGTTGCCGCAGGATACGGGCAGCTCGGCAGTGTAGTCGATCGCCCCGGCGGCGCGCAGGGCGTTGGGGCCGTTGTCCTCCATGTGGGTGGCCGCTGGCCTCCTCGCCCACGCACTGAGCTACTAGGTTCGAGAATCCGCGCGCCACGCGCGGATTCAGTAGTAGCTCCGGCGCCAGTAGCTCCGGCGCCGCAGGCGCCGCGCCGCTCATCAAGCGGCGAGGAGGGGGAGGCCGCGTGTGCGCCTGGCATGGAGGAGGAGTCGCGGGGGAGGGTTTGCCTTCCCCGCCAACAAGAGCTCAGCGCGGGTGCAGCTCCTGCGCGTTGAGTTGCGGGCTTCGCCCGCGCCGAGGGCGTGAGCAATCCCGCGCCGCTCCGGCGCGGGTGTTCTTGCTCACTCTCGAACCCCCTGGGCGCGAGTCCCTCGCGCCCCAAAGGCCTCGAAGCTCGCCGTGGTTGGATTGTTGCTCACACTCTGAGCCCCCCCCGTGGCGAGCGAGCTGGAAGGGAAGAAGTCTGTCATGTGGATGCGCGCGCTCCGCTCGGCTTGGGCCGGTTTGCCGTTGCTCGTGGCCCCCCTGGCGGGGCAGGCCGACGGTCGACGACCTCTACGCCTTCTCAGGGGACTACACGCTGACGGTCGATCCGGGTGCGCGGATGCTGTACTCGAATCTCGGTACGGGGCCGCTGGGGCACGCACTCGCGCTGCGCCTGGGCACCGACTACGAGGGCGCGGTGCGCGCGCGCATCCTCGATCCGCTGGCGCTCAAGAGCACCTTCATCCGACTGTCGACAGAGCTCTCCGCCCGTCTCGCGCCGACCGAGGGCTCGGAGTCGTTTTTCCTGCGCGCGGCCGACGCCCAGGTCGCCTTCGTCGTCGAGGCGGACGGCTGGGTAGAGGCCCTCGTGCTGCGCCGGGCAGGCCAGGATCAGGCTGCCCTGCGCGTCGAGTAGCGAGGGACCGCGCCCTCAGCTTGCCAGCCCGAGCACGATCGCGCCGGCGCACACGAGCAGGGCGCCGACGACCTGGCGCGCGCCGGGGCGCTCGCCGAGGAGCGGGGCCAGGGCAGTGGCGAAGACCACCGAGGTGTTGCGCAGGGTGAAGACGTGGGCCGCGCCGCCGCGGGCGAGGGCCAGGAGGAACAAGAGGAAGGCCGCCGCGCACACCGCGCCGGAGAGCAGGGTCAGGGACTCGACGCGCGCGACGGCCTGCCCAAAATCGCGGCGGAATCCGCGCCCGCCCGTGGCGAGGTTCAGGAGCGTCGCCGTGCCGATCGAGAGCGCGAACACCGCCGCCGGCGCGCCGCCCGCCGCGAGCGCGAGCTTGTAGCCGAAGTGGTAGCCGGCGATGCACAGCGCGCAGGCAAGCCCGAGGCGCAGCGCGCTCGGCCCCATCCCGCGCGCGCCGCCCGCGGCCGCCAACCCCGCCAGCACGAGCACCGTGCCCGCCGCACCGAGCCAGCCCAGCGGCTCGTCGAGGAACAGGACCGACAGGGGCCAGATCAAGACCGCCGCGCCGCCGCGCGACAGGGTGTAGACGGGCGCGAGCGGACCCGCCACCAGCGCCCGGCCGAGCGCGTGGAAGTAGCGCGACTCGAAGACCCCGGCGGCGAGGCTCCAGCCCAGCGCCGTGGCGCTCGGCGTCGGCGCGCCCAGCGCGAGCTGGACGAGCGCCACGCCCGCTGCGAGCAGCCCCGAGAACGCGACCGCGAGGTGCACGCCCCAGACCGGATCGCGCGTGCGCTTGACGAGCGCGTTCCAGCCCGCGTGCAGGAAGCCCGAGACGAGGACGAGCGCGAGCAGCACGCCTCAGGTCACCGCGTCGGGGTCGCGAGTCGCGATGCCTCGGGCGTCGGGCGAGCGCTTCGTCCGCCTACTCCTTCGGCGCCGGCGCGGGCATCAGCTTGGGCAGCTTCGCCACCAGCAAGCGCAGTGCGCGACCGCGATGGCTGACGGCGGCCTTCTCGGAGGCGCTGAGCTCGGCGAAGCCGCGGTTGTTCTGCTGGAAGCCGGGCTCGGTGAACAGGAACAGCGGGTCGTAGCCGAAGTCGCCGGTGCCGCGCGGGGCGGGCAGGATGCGGCCGCTGGCGACGCCCTCGCACTCGAAGGCCAGCGTGCCGTCGGGGCGCGCCAGGGCGAGGGCGCACACGAAGCGCGCGGCGCGGCGATCGCGCGGCAGGCCGGCCAGGGCCTCGAGCAGCTTGGCGTTGTTGCGCGCATCGTCGGGCGGTTCGCCGGCGTAGCGCGCGGAGAGCACGCCCGGTCCGCCCTCCAGGGCATCGACCTCCAGGCCGGAATCGTCGGCCAGCGCCCACAGGCCGCTGGCCTTGGCCGCGCTAGTCGCCTTCTTGGCCGCGTTGAGCGCGAAGGTGGGCTGATCCTCGACGACCTCCGGCAGCGGGCCGACCTCGGCCGGCGAGAGGACCTGGATGTCGTGCGGCGCGAGCAGGAGCGTGAGCTCGCGACGCTTCTTCTGATTCTTCGTGGCGATCAGCAGTTGCATCGGGAACTCGATCCTAGCAGTCCGTTGAAAAAGTCCCAACTGCGGCTTTGCACGCTTCGCCCTTCCCCGCCGCATGGATCCCAGGGGTTGGAGGTCGTTCGCGTTCGAGCTGAGGGGAAGAGCGCCCGGATTCCGGACAGGTTTCGGCGCCGTGATGCCTGGACCGCGGGCGCGCAGGGCGACTCGTTCTGCGTGTACGCCCTGCGCGGCAGGTCGCCGGGCTCGCCTGCTCAGCCCGTTTCCAGCGCCGCGCGTTGCAGCTCGAAGATTCGGCGGATGCCGGCCTCGCCGAGCTCGAGCATGGCCGCCAGCTGTTCCTTCTTGAAAGGCGCGCCCTCGGCCGCGCCCTGCACCTCGACGAACTCGCCTGCGCCGGTCATGACCAGATTCACGTCGGCGTCGGCCTTGCTGTCCTCGGAGTAGTCGAGGTCGCACAGCGCCTCGCCGTTCAGGAGGCCTACCGAGACCGCGCCGAGCTGCGCTCGCAGCGGCCAGCCGCGCAGGAGGCGCGACTTCTCCATCGCTTTCAGGCAGTCGACCAGGGCCACGTAGGCGCCGGTGATCGAGGCCGTGCGCGTGCCGCCGTCGGCCTGCAGCACGTCGCAGTCGACCCACAGCGTGCGCTCGGTCATCTTCGAAAGATCGACCACCGCACGCAGCGCGCGCCCGATCAGGCGCTGGATCTCGACCGAGCGTCCGTCGAGTTTTCCGTTGCGGTCGCGCGGCTTGCGCCCGGCGGTCGAGGCCGGGAGCATGCCGTACTCAGCCGTCAGCCAGCCCTGCCCCTTGCCCTGCAGGAAGGGCGGCACGCCATCCACCCACGTGGCCGTGCACAGCACGCGCGTGTCGCCAAACGAGCACAGCACGGCGCCGGGCGCGCTCTTCAGGAAGCGCCGCTCGAAGCGGATCGGACGCAGGTCGCCAGGGGTTCGGCCGTCTTTGCGGGGCATGGTTCGCTCGGAAAAAGTGGGCCGCGATCATAGCCTCGCCGGCCGCGCGCGCGGCCGTGCAACGCGGATCGGAGTCGATATCATGCGCCCAATGGAGCGCGACGGGCCGCATTCGTTCGAGGCCGAGCCGCTACGAGGTCGGACGAGCGTCCAGAGCGCGCTGGTCGTCGGCCTGCTGGCCGCTTGCACGGCCTGCACGGATCTCGCCTCGGCACCGCCGGCTTCCGCGCCCGCCGCGACGCCCGCCGCGGCCGAGCTGCGCGACGCGGTCCGGGCCTACTGCGTCGCGCACGAGGGCGAGGTGCTGGCGCAACTCGAAGCGCTCCTCGCGCTGCCCAACCTGGCGTCGGACGAGGTCGAGATCGGACGCAACGCGCGCGAGCTCGTGACGCTGCTCGAGGAGCGCGGGATCCGCGCGCGGCTGCTGGAGCTCCCCGGCAGCCCGCCGGTCGTCTTCGGCGAGCTCGTGCCGCCCGGCGCGCGCCGCACCGTCGCGTTGTACGCGCATTACGACGGCCAGCCGGTCGCCGCTCAGGCCTGGCACTCGGAGCCGTGGCGGCCCGTGCTGCGCGACGGGACGCTCGAGGCCGGCGCGCGCGAGCTCACGCCGCCCTACGCGCCGCACGACCCGACGCGGCCCGACGAGCGCCGGCTCTACGCGCGCTCGGCCAGCGACGACAAGGCGCCGATCGTGGCCATGCTCACCGCGCTCGACGCGCTGCGCGCCATGGGCCTCGCGCCGACGGTGGGCCTGCAGTTCTTCTTCGAGGGCGAGGAGGAGGCCGGTTCGCCGCACCTCGCCGAGCTGGTGCGCGCGAACGCCGCGACGCTGAGCGCCGACGCATGGCTGTTCTGCGACGGCCCCGTGCACGCCAGCCGGCGCATGCAGGTGTACTTCGGCGTGCGCGGCGCGCTCGACCTCGAGCTGACGGTCTTTGGCCCGGCGCGCGCGCTGCACAGCGGTCACTACGGCAACTGGGCGCCCAACCCGCTGGCGCTCCTCGCCGAGCTCGTCAGCAGCATGCGCGGCGCCGACGGCCGCGTGAAGATCGCCGGCTTCTACGACGGGCTCGAGCCCATCACGCCCGAGGAGCGGCGCGCCATCGCCGAGGCGCCCGACCTGGACGCGGAGCTCCTGCGCTCGCTTGCCCTGGCGCGGCCCGAGGGCGACGGCGAGCCGCTGGCCGAGCGCATCCTGCTACCCGCCCTGAACCTGCGCGGCCTGGCGGGCGGCGCGGTCGGCGCGCAGGCGGCCAACGCGATCCCTACCGAGGCGCGCGCCTCGATCGACTTCCGCCTGGTGCCGCCGCAGACGGCCGAGCACGTGCGCGCGCTGGTCGAGGCCCACGTGCGTGCGCAGGGCTACTCCATCGTGCACGCCGCGCCCGATCTCGACGTGCGCCGAGCCCACGCGCGCGTGGCGCTGCTCGAGTGGGGCCCGGGCTATCCGGCCGGGCGCACGCCGCTCGCTTCGCCCTTCGCTCGCGCGCTGGTCGCCGCCGTCGAGGACGCGCGCGGCGAGCCGCTCGTGCGCCTGCCCTCGCTCGGCGGCAGCGTGCCGATGTTCGTGTTTCAGCGCGAGCTCGGCGTGCCCGTGCTCGGTCTGCCGATCGTCAACCACGACAACAGCCAGCACGCCGCCGACGAGAACCTTCGGCTGCAGAATCTGTGGGACGGCGTGCTGACCTTCGCGGGCGTGATGCGCGGGCTCGACGCGCGCTGGCCGTAGCGTGCGCGCTCGGCCAGGCTCAGGCGAGCTCGAGCGCCTGCACGTGCTCGAGCAGGTGGCGCGTGCACGGCCCGTGCTCCGGCTCGAGCACGAGTCCGCCGAGCGCGAGCGCCGTCAGGCGTCCGCGGAACTCGCTCTTGCCCACTACGAGGCGCACCGTCCGCCCCACGAAGCCCGTGGCCGCTGCGTAGTCGCGCAGCGTGCGCTCCGGCGTCGCGCAGGCCTCGTCCATGCGCGCGCGCAGGCGCTCGAGCAGCTCGGTGAGCGCGTCCTCGAGCGCGCACTCGAGGCCGAGCAACGCCAGGCTCGTCACCGCGCGCTCGGCCAGGAGTTCGGGCGGAAACGCGCGCTGCCTGACGTTCAACCCGACGCCCACCACCGCGTGCGGGTGGGCCGGGTCGAGCCCGCGCGCCTCGACCAGGATGCCGGCGAGCTTCGCGCCTGCGACCAGCACGTCGTTGGGCCACTTCAGTTGCGCCGACGGCGCGCCGAGCGCATGCACGCCCTCGAGCACCGCCAGGCCCGCGCCCATCGTCAGCGCGGCCGGGTTCGGCGGCGCGTCGGGCAGCAGCACGAGCGTGAGGTACAACCCCTCGCCGCGCGCGCTGGCCCAGGCGCGCCCCAGGCGTCCGCGGCCGGCGCTCTGCTCCTCGGCCACGTGCGCGTCGAGGGGGCGCGCCGTGCCGTTCGCGATGGCGGCGAGCGCGCGCTCGTTGGTCGAATCGATCCGGCCGTGACGAAATAGGCGCGCGTCCATGCAGCGGGGCGAAACTCTAGGCTAGCGCTTCGCTGCCTTGGCCTGGGCTTCCTGGATCATGAGCTGGATCACCTCGTCGGCCGCGCCCTGCGACCTCGGCGTGAAGACCGTGGTCGTCGCCAGGCCCGCGAAGCCGTTCGCGAGCCCGAGCCAGGTGACGCAGTACCACATGGTGTTGCTGCCGTTGTGCCACAGCGTCAGGCCGTCGCCGCCGGCCCACGGGCGCTGCGCGAAGACCCAGCCGTAGCCGTACTGCATGCCCTCGCCCGGATAGGGCGTGTGCAGGCGCGTGAAGGTGTCCTTGGTGAGCGTGAGCGCGCCCACCTTCACGTCCTCGCGCGCGCCGCGCAGGTGCAGCTGGATGAACTTGGCCCAGTCCGCGAGCGTGGCGTGCACCGTTCCGGCGGGGCCGATCGCCGGCGGGTTGTCGGCCTCTTCGCCCGGCTCGACCGGCACGCCCTCGGCGGTGTGTCCGCGCGGCTGATCGCAGCTCGCGCTGGTGCCGGGCGGCCCGAAGCCCGCGCTGGTCATGCCGAGCGGGGTGAACAGGAGCTCCTGCATCAGCGTCTCCCACGGTTTCTTCGTGACCACCTCGGCGATGTGCCCGGCGATCAGGAAGCCCATGTTCGAGTACAAAAATTCCGCGCGCGGTGCGTGCACCGGGCCGGCCTTCAGCACCGTGCGCGTCACCGCGGCGCGCTGCGTGACCAGGTCCTTGCCTGCCAGCGCCTCGAAGCTGTCGTCGAACGGATTGGCCGGCAGGCCGGCGCGGTGGCTCATGAGCTCGACCAGCGTGAGGTCGAGGAAGTCCACGTGCATCTCGGTTGCGAGGTCGGGCAAGAGCTCGCCCAGCTGCGTGTCCCAGGCCAGGTCGCCGCGCGCGACGAGCAGCGCGATCAGCGTCGCCGTCATCGCCTTCGTGCACGAGCCGAGGTGCCACAGGTCGTCGGGGGTGACCTTCTCCGTGCCGCCGGCGCGGCGCGTGCCGGTGGCCCACACGCCCTGCAGGCCGTCCACGCTCACCAGCGCTCCGCCGAGCGCCGGCACGCCGGCCTTCGCGCGGATGGCCTCGATGCGCGCGGTGAGGTCGGAGGCGGGCGGCTCCTGCGCCGCGGGAGCGCAGAAGGAACTGGCCACGGCGAGGAGCAGGACGCGGGCGAGGTTCATGGGCCCGATGATAGGCGAGCCGGCTCAGAGGTTGCGGAGCAGGCTCGCGCGCGCGTGTTCGAGGTGTGCGCACGAGGCTGCGACTCCGCTCGCATTGGCGCGGAGCACGCCGTCACCCGCTCAACGCGTCTCGGCGCTGTGCGTGCGCCGCGCGTACTCCGCGAGCAGCAGCGCTGCCACCTGGTCCGTCGCGCCCTTGGCCTTCGCGCTGGCGCTGTTGGTCGTGACCAGCACCGCCACGCCATTCGCGGGCCCGAGCCACGTGACGCAGTACCACAGTGTGTTGCTGCCGTTGTGCCAGAACGCCGTTCCGTCGCCGCCCGCCCACGGGCGCTTCTCGAACACCCAGCCGAAGCCGTACTTTTCCTTCGGACCATCGTAGGGCGTGTGCAAGCGCGCGAAGGCGTCGCGCGTGAGCGTGAGCTCGCCGATCTTCACGTCGCCGCGCGCGCCGGCGAGGTGCAGCCGGACGTACTTCGCCCAGTCGGCGAGCGAGCAGTGCACCGTCCCCGCCGGGCCGATGACGGGCGGGTTGTCGGCCTCGGGCCCCGGCTCGAGCGGCTCGCCGTGCTCCGTGTGTCCGCGCGGCTGATCGCAAACGGCCGCGCTGCCCGGCGGCCCGAAGCCCGCGCTGGTCATGCCGAGCGGCGTGAACAGAAGCTCCTGCATCAGCGTTTCCCAGGGTTTCCCTGTGACGCGCTCGGCGATGTGCCCGGCGATCATGAAGCCGGTGTTCGAGTACAGGAGCGCGCCGCGCGGCGGGTGATCGGGCGGCCGGCCAAAGACGGCGCGCATCAGGTGCTCGCGCTGCTCGACCACGCTGCGGCCCTCGCTCTCCCGGAAGTCCGCCTCGGCCGAGTTCGCCGGCAGCCCCGCGCGATGGCACAGGAGCTCGACCAGCGTGAGGTCGGCATAGTCCACGTCCATCTCGCTGGCGATGTCCGGCATGAGCTCGCCGAGCGCGGTCTCCCAGGCGAGGTCGCCGCGCGCCACGAGCAGCGCGATCAGCGTCGCCGTCATCGACTTCGTGCACGAACCGAGGTGCCACAGGTCGTCGGTCGTGACGCGGTCCTCGCCGCCCGCGCGCCGTGTGCCGGTGACCCACACGCCCTGCAGCCCGTCGAGCGTCACCAGCGCGCCGCCGAGCGCCGGGATGCCGGCTTCCTTGCGGATCTCTTCGATGCGCTCGCCGAGGTCGGTGGCGGCCGGCGCCTGGGCGAAGGAGCGTGGGGCCAAGCCGAGGCAGACGAGCAGAAGCAGGCTCAGACGCTGCATGGGGGCATGCTACTCGTGGAGGAGCCTGGGGGTTTCAGCCTCCGTGCGCGTGTCCGCCCCCTCCTGTCGTCGGGCGCGTCCCTTCGACCGTGATCCCGTCGCGCGTGAGCTCCTCCGCACTGGCGTTTGTCGCCACCTCGCCCGCGGGATGCTCGTACCAGCCCGGATCGCCCGCGCGCTCCAGCCGCTCGCGCACCTTCAGGATCGTGAACATGCCGCCCATCGTGATGCCGTCGAACGGGCCGCGGCCGCCCAGCATCGGGATCGAGTTCTTCGGGTTCGCCATGCCCATCTCGGCCATCTCGCCCATGCCCTGCTGACCCATGGTCATGTATCCGGGCAGGAGCTTCCGCACGCGCTCGTCGAGGTCGCCGACCTCCACGCCGACCGTGTTGGGGATGCCATGGCCCATCTGGTTCATCACGTGATGCGTCATGTGGCAGTGCAGGGCCCAGTCGCCGAGGGCGTCGGCGGTGAACTCGATCGTGCGCGTCGTCCCGACGGGCACGAGGACCGTCGTCTCCGGCCGCCGCGCGCTCGCGGGGATCACGCCGCCGTCGGTCGCGGTCTCGACGAAGTTGTAGCCGTGCAGGTGGATCGGGTGATGGTCCATCGCGCTCAGGTTGCCGATGCGGATGCGCACACGCTCGCCGCGCTGTGCCACCAGCGCCTCGGTGCCCGGGAACGAGCGCGCGTTCAGGGTGAGCACGTTGAAGTCCGTCATCTCGTTCGGATCCGGCCGGCGCGTGCCCGGCACGACCTTCCACTCCGAGAGCATGTACACGTAGTCGCGCTCCGGCGGCGCGCTCTCCGGCGTGCGCGGATGGACGACGATCATGCCCATCAAGCCCAGCGCCATCTGCGTCATCTCGTCGTGGTGCGAGTGGTACATGAACGTGCCGTGCTGGCGCAGCGTGAACTCGTAGCGGAACGTCTCGCCCGGCCGGATCGCGCGCTGCGTCAAGCCGCCGACGCCGTCCATGCCGTTCGGCAGCAGCACGCCGTGCCAGTGCACCGTGGTCGGCGCGCCGAGCTTGTTGGTCACGTAGATGCGCACGCGCTCGCCCTCGACGGCCTCGATCGTCGGCCCGTGCACGCGACCGTTGTAGCCCCAGCACTCGGCCGCGAAGCCGGGCACGAACTCGTGCGTCACCGGCTCGGCCACCAGGTGGAAGACCTTCACGCCCTCGACGAGCTGCCACTCGAGCGCCGCGCCGTCGGGCGTCACCACCGGACGATAGTCGACGCCGGGCAGGCCCGGCGGGAGCGGCGCGGCGTCGGCCGCGAGCGTCGGGCGCGCGGCGTTCGCGTGCGCGAGCAGCGCATGGCCGGTGACGAGTCCGGCGCCGGAGGAGAGCAGGTTGCGTCGCGAAAGGGGAGCCATGGTCGGTGGGAGTCGTTCAGTGGGAGTCGGAGTTCAGGGCCAGGCCCATGGACGGGGAGAGCGCGCTCCGTGCCGAGGCAGGTGCGGGCGAGACGCCGGCCAGCAGGGAATCGAGCCCGCCGCGCGCGACCCAGTAGTCGGCCAGCGTCGCGGCGTAGCTCATCTCTGCGCCGAGTTCCTCGCGCTTCGCCAGCAGCAGGCGGAAGGCGCTGACCTGCATCGCGTTGTACTCGCGCTGCAGCTCCTCGAGGATGCGCGCGCGCAGCGGTAGCACGCCGTCGCGCAGGAAGCTCGCGCGCGCGTGCAGCGCGCGCACGCGCGCCGCGGCCGCGCGCACGCGGCTGCGCAGCTCGACCGCGTCGGCCACGTACGTCGCGCGCAGGCGTTCGAGCTCGGCCGCCGCGCGGCGCAGCTCGGGTTGGCCCTGCGAGAAGAGCGGCAGCTCGAGGCCGAGGCCCGGGCCGAGCTGCCAGCTGCCGTCCGTCTCGCGTTCGGCCGCCAGCGCGAGGTCGAGCTCGGGCAAGAAGCGCGTCGTCTCCTCCAGACCCAGCACGCGCCCGGCGCGCTCGATCTCGTGGCGGCGCATGGCCAGCGTGAGGCTCGCCGCGATAGCGCGCGCCTCGAGGTCGACACCCAGGCCGTCGTCCGCGGGCAGGTCGGCGAGCGGCGCGAGCGTGTCCAGCCGCGCCTCGGTCCCGTACAGTCCGAGGTGCGCGACCAGCGCCTCGCGCGCCTCGATCGTCGCGAGCTCGGCGTCGGCCACGGCCACGCGCGCTTCCTCGCGCTGGGCTTGCTCGAGCGCCAGGTCGAGCTCGCGCAGGTTGCCGGCCTCGCTCAGGCGCTGGGCCAGCTCGAAGGAGGCCTCGGCCGCCTCCAGCGCCGTGTGCGCGAGCGCCAGGCGCTGCTCTCCGCCCTGCAGGCGCAGGAAGGCGACGCGCGTCTCGGCCGCGAGCTCGAGCGCGCCGGCGCTGACGCGCAGCTTGGCGACCTCGAAGGTTTCCGCCGCCAGGCGCTTCTTCTGCGGCATGAGCAACAAGCTCAGGAAGTCCTGCTCCAGGCCCAGGTCGAGCGCGCTGAGTCCGCCGCCGCTCGGCAGCCGCGCCTCGAGGTGCAGCAGCGGGTTGGGGATGCGCGCCGCCTGCAACACCTCCGCCTGGGCGAAGCCGAGCTCGCTGTACAACGCCTGCAGGCGCCGGTTCTGCAGCAGCGCGATCGCCACCGCGCCGTCGGCGTCCAGCGGCACGGCCAGCAGCGCGTGCACGCGCGCGTCGAGCTCCGCTTCCTCGGGCCCGCCGCGGCGCCAGACGAGCTCGAGCCCACCGCGCTCGTGCGCCAGGTCCGCCGCCTCGGCGAAGCCCGCGTCGCGCGGCACGCTGGCGCAGGCGCCGAGCAGCGTTGCGAGCAGCGCCAGGCGGAATTCAGTGCGCATGGTCGTGCTCCAGGACCTTGGCACGCTCGACGAGCTGCATGTTGCACAGCGAGCAGCGCCCGGGCTGAGCGGCGCCGATCCAAGGGTGCATTGGACACAGGTAGGCGGCCGTGCTCGGCGCGTGCTCGTCCGCCGGTGCGGGAGTCGCCTGCGTCTCGCCGCGCAACACGGAGCCCGCATCGCTCAGCGCCCCCTGTGCGGCGCCCGGACAGGCCGGGTGGCACTCGGGCGAGGGCGTGGAGCCGCGCTCGGGCGGTGTGCGGCAGGCGCCGACGAGCACGAGGAGGAGGACGGACAGCGACGAACGGAGCGGATTCATGGGAGCCTTGGCGGCAGTGCCGCGGGAGCCCGGACCTGGGATCGGAAGCGCTGGGCCGTGCGCACCCGACTCGGGAACGCCGACCGCACACCGCAGGATGCGGCGCGCGGTCTGGCGCGGGCGCTACAGCCGCAGGACGCCCAGGGCCGCGGCGCGCTCGGCCCCGTGGGCGCGCGCGTGGCCCGGCGGTCCCGCCTCGATCGTGCCCGGCGGTCGCGCACCGTAGAGGTGTCCGGGCGAGCGCTGCAGGCACGCGTAGAGCTGCACGCGCTGCGCGAGTTCCAGCTGGGCGCGCAGCTCGATGCGCGTTTCACTCGTGGCCGGCGCGATACTCGGCGTGCTGGGCGCGTTCGGCAGCGCCAGCGCGCAGGCACACGGCTTGCGCGGCGCACTCAGCTCGGGACCCACGGGCCGTTCCGCGTTCGTCGGCGTGCTGGCGCAGCAGTCGCGCTCGGCCTGGGCGGGCGCGCAGCACGCGCACAGCGGCGCGTGCAGCAGTTGTGCGAGGCCCTGGGCGCCGAGCGGCCCGAGCCCCAGCGCGAGCACGAGCACGAGGCGCAGCAACCAGGAGAACGCCCGCGACATGTGGCTACCTTCGCAGGTGCGGGCGTGGCGAACAAGAAGCTTGGTCTTCGGCACAGGCTTCCTCCCCCGAGACCGGGCTACTTGCGAGCGCGCCGCTGGAGGGCTGGCGCTGCCGGCGTTCACGCACGGTCCGCGCACACGGGTAGCATCAGGAACTGCGCGAGCCCGCGCCTCCCTCATGTCTGCAGCGCACGTCCAAGGCCCTCTCACGCTCGATCCGGTGTGCGGAATGCGCGTCGATCCCGGCACCGCGCGCGGTGGAAGGCTGCTTCACGAGGGCGTGGAGTACGCTTTCTGCTGCACCCCTTGCCGCACGTCGTTCGACGCGAATCCGGCGCGCTATCACGTGGCGCAGGCTGCGCCGAGCGCGGCTCCGGGTTCGTGCTGCGGCGGGCCGCAGCCGGGTGCGCGCGCGCAACCCGTGGTCGCTCCGCACGCGGGCGCGCTCTACACCTGCCCGATGCACCCCGAGGTCGAGCAGGTGGGCCCCGGTGACTGTCCGTTGTGCGGTATGGCGCTCGAGCCGAAGTTCGCGAGCGCGGAGCCGGCCGACGGCAGCGAGCGGCGCGACATGACGCGGCGCTTCTGGGTGAGCCTGGCGCTCGCGCTGCCGACGCTCGTGCTGGCGATGGCGGAGATGATCCCGGGGCTCAGCTTCGTGCCGAGCGCGCTCTCCGCCTGGTTGCAGCTCGCCCTGGCGACGCCGGTCGTCGCCTGGGGCGGCGCGCCGTTCTTCGCGCGCGCCGCTGCCTCGCTGCGCAAGCGCCACGCGAACATGTTCACGCTGATCGCGCTCGGCACGGGCGCGGCGTATCTGTTCAGCCTGTTCGCGTTGCTGTTTCCGGACGCCGTTCCGAACGCTGGGCAGCACGGCGGCATGCCGCCGCTCTACTTCGAGAGCGCGGCGGTCATCGTCACGCTGGTGCTGCTCGGTCAGGTGCTCGAGCTGCGCGCGCGCGCGGCGACCTCGGGCGCGATCCGCGCGCTGCTGGGCCTCAGTCCGAGGAGCGCGCGCCGCGTGAACGCGGACGGCAGCGACGAAGACGTGCCGCTCGAGCACCTGCGCGCCGGCGAGCGTTTGCGCGTGCGCCCGGGCGAGCGCGTGCCGGTCGATGGCGTGCTGGTCGAGGGCGCGAGTGCGGTGGACGAGTCGATGCTCACCGGCGAGCCGATCCCCGTCGAGAAGCAGCTCGGCGAGCGCGTCACCGGCGGCACGCTCAACGGTTCGGGCTCGTTCGTGCTGCGCGCCGAGCGCGTGGGCGCCGAGACGCTGCTCGCGCGCATCGTGGCGCAGGTCGCCGAGGCGCAGCGCAGCCGCGCGCCGGTGCAGAAGCTCGCCGACCGCATCTCGGCCTGGTTCGTACCGGTTGTTGTGCTGGTGGCGCTGGTGACCGCGCTCGTGTGGGGCTTCGCCGGGCCCGAGCCGCGCCTCGCGCATGCGCTGGTGAACGCCGTGGCGGTGTTGATCATCGCCTGCCCGTGCGCACTCGGCCTGGCCACGCCGATGTCGGTGATGGTCGGCATCGGGCGCGGCGCACAGCTCGGCGTGCTCATCCGCGACGCGGAGGCGCTGGAGCGACTCGAGAAGATCGACACCCTGGTCGTTGACAAGACCGGCACGCTGACCGAGGGCAAGCCGCGCCTGACGACGGTCGTGACGGCGCCCAAGATCGACGAGAAGACGCTGCTCGTCGCCGCGGGAGCGCTGGAGCGCGCCAGCGAGCATCCGCTCGCCGCCGCCGTGCTCGCGGGTCTGCGCGAGCGCGGACTCGAGGTCGCGGCGGCCACGGACTTCCACGCGCACACGGGCAAGGGCCTCACGGGGCGCCACGCGCCCGGGAGCATCGGGCTCCCCGGGCAAGCCCTCGCGCTCGGCAACGCGCGGCTCTTCGCCGAGCTCGGCATCGACGTCGCCGCGCTCGCGCCGCGCGCCGAGGAGCTGCGCCGCGCCGGCCAGACGGTCGTGTTCGTGGCGCTCGACAAGCGCCTGGCGGGTCTCCTCGGCGTCGCCGATCCCATCAAGAGCTCGACGCGTCCAGCGCTCGCCGCGCTGCGCGCCGAGGGCGTGCGCGTGATCATGGCCAGCGGTGACGCGCGCGCGACCGCCGAGGCCGTGGGGCGCGAGCTAGGACTCGACGAGGTCCACGCCGAGCAGCAACCCGCCGACAAGGAAGCGCTCGTCGCGCGCCTCACCGCCGCCGGCCGCCGCGTCGCCATGGCCGGCGACGGCGTGAACGACGCGCCCGCGCTCGCGCGCGCCGCGGTCGGCATCGCCATGGGCAACGGCAGCGACGTGGCCCTCGAGAGCGCCGCCATCGCGCTCGTGCGCGGCGACCTCTCCGGCATCTTGCGCGCGCGACGCCTGTCGCGCGCGACGATGGCGAACATCCGCCAGAACCTCGCCTTCGCGTTCCTCTACAACGCGCTCGGCGTGCCGCTCGCGGCGGGCGCGCTCTACCCCGTGTTCGGCCTGGTGCTCTCGCCGATGTTCGCGGGCGCGGCGATGAGCCTGTCGTCGGTGTCGGTGATCTCGAACGCGCTGCGGCTGCGGCGCGCGGTGTAGCTCACGGGGCGCGCACGAAGTCGCCCGGCGGGCTCGCTCCGCCCGAGACCTTCGCGCTCACGGCCGTGGCGCTCGCTCCGCCTGCGTGATCAGCTCCGCGAGCTCTCGCGGCCGCGCCTGGGCCAGGAGGTGGGGACCGTCCACGACACGGACGTCGAGCGCGGCGAGACTCGCGCGCGCTTCGCGCGTCGCGCGCGCGGTGATCAGCCGGTCGCGGGTTGCGCGCACCCAGAGGACGGGCATGCGCAGCGCGGAGAACGCCGCACGCGCGTCGGTGCGCGCGGCCTCGCGCAGACGCGCCGCGAGCGTCCAGGCCGGCACGCTCCCGACGGCCCTCTGCACGAGGGCCACGAGCTCGTCGGGCGCCTCCCACCCGACCATCAGCGCGCGGAGCGCGAGCGCGGGCGGCCGGATGCCGAGCAGAGGCCGGAGCACCGCGGCCGGCGGGACCCACGGGCCGCGCAGGAACCCCGCCACGATCACGAGCGCGCGCACGCGCTCCGGATGGGCGCGGGCGATCGCGACCGCGGCGGGGGTCGAGAAGGACTCCGAGACGAGGACCGTCCCGTCGTCCGGCGGTCCGACGTGCTCGAGCACGCGCGCATAGGTGACGACGTCGGCGGGGTACGCGAAGGCGCGCACCTTGCGCTCGCCGAGCGCCTCGAGCAGCGGCCCCCAGAGGAGACCGGTGGCGTCCATCCCTGGCAGCAACCAGATCACGAGCGCGCAGCCTAGCCGCTGGCGAGGGCGTGGGTGGCGGGTCGCCGCGCGTCGGGCCGCTCAGCGGGCCTCGAGCCGGCCTGGAAGAGAAGGGCGGCCTCTTCGAGGTCTATATGGAGCGCGACTTCAGCATCCGGCGCCAGGCCGCGGAGCTGCTGGCGCAGCACGCCGACTTCCTGTCGCGCCTGCGGCGCATCCTGGAACTCGTGACCGCCCTCGAGCGCCCGGAACTCCCGAGAGTCCGCGCGCGGCGCGCGGACTCTCGAACCTAGCAGCCCGTTGAAAAAGGTCCCTGCTGCGGCTTCGCGCCTTTCGCCATGGCGTCGTCACGCTCGACGTGCGGTATCAATCCAGGCCGTGCTCAGCGGCCAGGAAGGCCGCTTCCGCCGCCTCTCTGTCGCGTTCCTAGCCCTGACGAAAGGCGCTGTACCTCGCGCCGGGACTTTTCAACGGGCTGCTCGTTGCTCAGCGCCCGTAGCCCAGCGCCTCGAGCTGCCGCTGGACCTCGTCGTCGAGCTGCGTGGACTGGACGGCGTCGGCCGGCTGCTTGCCGGTCAGCGGGTCGAAGTCCACCGTGCGGCGCAGCGCTTGGCGCAGGACGGCGGCCAGCACGGGCTTCTGCTGCAGGAGGTCGTCGGACTCGAACAGGCCTCTCGAGAGGTCGTATAGCGCCTCCCGTACACCGGAGTCGACGACGTACTTGTACGGCTCACGGATCAGCGCGAGCTCGGGCAGGAAGTTCTTCTGGTCGCGCGGGTAGGAGTGCATGACCAGACGCCGCCGGCCCCCGTTCGCGGCGCCGAACAGCGTCGGAGCGAAGCTCATCCCGCGCGCGATGGGGGGCAGGGGGACGCCTACCAGATCGGCCACCGTGGCGAAGACGTCGATGTTGGCGACGAGCGCTCGGGTGGGCGTGGTATCCAGCCCGCTGCCCTCGGGCAGGCGCACGACGAGCGGGATGTGCGTCATGTCGCTGAACGTGCTCAGCCCGTGACTGATCCCGACGTACTCGTCCGTGTGGTGAGCGAGGAAGGCCTCGCCGTGGTCGGAGAGCAGGACCACGACGGCGTCCTGCCACAGGCCCTGCTGTTCGAGGCGCTCGCGGATGCGTCCGACGAGGTGATCGACGTAGGCGACGCCCTCTTCATACAGCGCCTGGAGGTGCTGCAGGTCGCGCGCGCTCGGCTCGAGCTTCCGCTCGCGTATGGCGACGAGGGTCTCGGTGTCGCCGCGGATGGAGCCTTCGTAGTTCGGATCGAGCGGCTGGCCCCAGGGCTCGCGCGCACCGTAGGGCTCGTGCGGTTCGAGCAGGTGGAACCAGAGCATCAGCGGGCGACCGTCGTCCGCAGCCAGCAGCTCCTCGACGCCGGCCAGCACCTCTTTCGCCGCCGCGATCGGGCGCCCGAAGGGCAGACCGCGGAAGACCTCCAGGAACTGCTCGAACCCGCGCTGGTAGCCGAAGCTTGCCGAGCCATTGCCGCTGCAGACGATGGCGCCGGTGCGATAGCCGGCGCGCTGGAAGCGCTCGCCCCAGGTCTCGACCGAGTCCAGCAGCCGCAGCGACTGGTTCCAGGCGCCGTGCTGCCAGGCCGGAGCCGAGGTCAGGACCGAGCCCACGGCCGCGATCGTGTAGGAGGCCGAGGTGAAGGCATGTTCGAAGCGCTTGCCCTCGAGGGCCAGGCGGTCGAGGTTCGGCGTGAGGCCTGCGCGCCCGCCGTAGGCGCTCATGAAGTCGGGGTTGAACGCGTCCATGAGCAGGACGATCACCGGGGCCCGTGCGAGCCGTTCGCGCGCTCGTCCGAGCGCGAGCGCGACGTCCGGAGCCGTGGCCACGGGAGCCGGAGCCTCGGCCAGGAGCACGGGGCGCAGCCACCGGCCGGCGAGGGCGGCGCGGGGCTCCTCGAGCGCCTCCAGCGAGAACTCCAGCTCGACGTCGCGCCCCGCGTACCGTCCCAGGTCCGCGTGCACCAGGTGCGGGCGATCCCCACCCTCGACGGCCTCGTCGACGAGCAGCTCGTCGGTGCCTTCGTCGTCGCGCAGGCGCACGCGGAAGAGCGCGTCCTCCGAGCCGGATGCGCAGGCGAGCTCGCTCTCGAAGACGGCGCCGGGCGGCAGCGCCAAGGCGTAGCGGATCACGCTCCCGGAGGCTTGCTCCAGCGTCGCGCCGTCGGCTGCGACGCGACTGCCGCCGGGCACTAGCGCCGCGCGCTGCTCGCAGCGCCGCCGCTGCTCGGGGTCGAGGACGTTCACCGTCAGGTCGGAGAAGTACCCGCTCAGGAAGCGGGCGTCGGCGTTGCCCTCGAGCTCGACGCTCGGCCGGATCCCGCCCTGGATCTCGAAGGCGAGCTCGTTGAGCCCCGCGTGTTGCAGCTCCACCGGGAGCGTGAGCTCGATCGCCGTGATGCTCTCGGAGATCGAGAACTCGCCGGCCGGCGCCCCATTCAGCGTGAAGTGCGCGGGAGTGGGCGGCCGTGGCTCCGCGAGTCGGCCGCCGAGCGCCCGGAACGCGACCGTGCGCGGGCCCGGCTCCACGATCCAGAAGCGCAGGCTCGGCCGCGCAGACTCGGCCCACAGGCCCGGATAGGGACTGGTCGCCGAATTCTCCGGGAGGGACCAGCCGTGCGCGAGGTGCGCGCGCGCGGAGTACTCCGAGACGCGCAGCATGTCGACCTCGCTCCAGCGATCCGCGCAGTGCAGCTCGCTGGCGAAGTCGAAGTAGGCGCCTGCAACCGCCCGGGGCTGGTACTCGGCCTTCCCACAACCGGCGCCGAGCAGGGCCAGGAGGCTGCCCCCGGCCCAGGGAAGGAGGAAGAGGCCCGCCGCAGCACGCGTGTCCACGCCGCCATTCTAGGCGCGCGGGCGACAGAGCTGTGAGTTGCTACGGCTTGACGATCTGCGCCACGGCCAGCTCGATCTCGGCCTTGCCGAAGTTGTGGCCCGCGAGCGTGAACACCGCCGCGCCGCTCGCCTCGAAGGCCACCAGGCCGTGCTTGCGCGCGGAGAGGTTGTAGCGCTCGATCTCGTCGCCGCGCGCCTTCGTCTGCTCCGCGGGCACGATCACGAAGTCGACCGCCTCGCCGTAGACCTCGCGCAGCTCGCTCACGGCGGCTGCGACTTTCTGGCAGAAGGGTCAGGCGTCGCTGATCTCGTAGTAACGGATCTCGGGCCGGCCGCTGGCGTGCGCCGGAGCCGGAGGCGGCGGAGGGAGCGCGGCGACCGTCACGGCACCGGCAGGAAGGGGCGGAGGCGCGGGGGGCGCGGACGGCTGCGTCGAGCGACAGCTCGCGCCGAGCAGGGCCGCGATCCAGAGGGTGTTGAGCTTCATGGGAATCGATGGCTGGGACGCGCGCCATCGTACCCGTTGCTCGCGCGTCGAGTCAGTCGCCGGCGCCGAAGGCGCGCAGTTTCGTCTCGGTGCGCACGTAGACGACGCCGTCCGCGAGCGCGGGCGTGGCCATCAAGCGTTCGCCGAGGTCGAGCGTCGAGAGCACCTGCAGCTTGCCGCTGGCCGCGAAGACCGTGACCTCGCCGCGCGCCGAGGCGGCGATGAGCTTCTCGTCACCGCCGACCAGCGAGGCGTAGTACGGGCCGCGCGCGGCGAGGCGCTCCTGGAACACGAGCGCGCCGCTCTGGGCGTCGAGGCACGTGACCGTGCCGCCGTTCATGACCATGTACACGCGCCCGTTCGCGACGAGCGGCGAGGGACACTCGGGCACGCCGCGCGGGTAGTGCCAGGCGAGCTCGGTGCCGTGCTCTTTCGTGCCCGGGCGCAGCGCGACGATGCCGTTCAGGTGCTCCCACGAGTTCACCCAGCCCTCGAGCTTCTCGTACTCCTTGGCGCTGATCTGGCCGTCCTTGTCGACGTCGAGGAAGCGCTGGAACAGCGCGAGCGGGTGGTCGCCCTCGCCGTCGGCGTCGGGGCGCGAGAGCAGGCTCTTGTTGGCTTTCGCCTCGGCGACCGAGATCGCGCCGTCGCCGTCGAGGTCGTGCTCGCTGAGCACCTTCTCGTAGCTCCACAGCGACATCGCGTCCGCGTTCGTCTTCAGGTTGTACGAGGTCGCGAACACCAGGCCCGCGCCCGCGATCGGCGTGGTGATCGGCTCGTCGGTCAGGCCCGGGTAGGACCAGCGCTCGCTGCCGTCATCGAGGCCGTAGGCGTTGAGCCAGCCGACGCCGAGCACGAGCAGCTCCTGCTTGCCGTCGCGCGTCCACACGCCGGGCGTCGACCAGCCCGACTTGTAGCCGTCGCGCTGCCTCTTCCACAGCGTCTGGCCCGTGGCCGGATCGAGCGCCTCGAGGAACGAGCCCTCCTCGTTGTCGGAGACGAAGATCAGCTTGCCGCTCACCATCACCGGCGAGGCCGCGGTGCCGAAGGTGTTCTTGGGCACGGCCAGCGCGCGCTGCCACAGCTCCCGGCCGTCGAGGTCGTAGGCGAGGAGACCGAAGGAGCCGAAGTACGCGACGACGCGCTGGCCGTCGCTGGCGGGCGTGGGCGAGGCCGGGCCGTTGACTTCCTGCGTGCGTTCCAGCGTCGGCGCCTTCACGCTGCGCGTCCACAGCGCCTTGCCGGACTTGCGCTCGAGGCACAGGGTGGTCAGCGCGCCCTCCGCGCAGCCGGTGACGAACGCGCGCTCGTCCGTCAGGCACGGCGAGGAATGCCCCGGCGGGAGAACCGCGCTCCACAACAGGTTCTTCTCGAGGTCGAGCGCATCCGGCAAGCGCACGTCGCGCGCGTAGCCGGCGCCATCCGGTCCGCGGAAGCGGTTCCAGGTCTCGTTGGCCGAGCTCTGCGCGCCGGCGAACAGCAGCAGACAGGCGAGGAGCGTCATGCGCGCCATGCTAGGCACCGCACGCGCGGCGTGGACGCGCGCGCGAGTTCGAGGCGTGTCACCCGAACCAGTGGTAGTAGAGCGAGAGGTTGAAGGCCCAGTGGCCGAGCACGAGCGCCCACAGGCTCCGTCGCTCCATGAACAGCCACCCCAGCAGCCAGCCGCCGAGCAGCAACCCCACGCCACTGGGCAAGGTGTAGAAGTGGACGGACGTCCACGCGAGGCCCGCGACCGCGAGCGAGAGGGTCGGCCGCCGCGAGAGTTCCGTCAGGCGGCTCCACAGGTACGCGCGAAAGAAGACCTCTTCGACGAGCACCGCGGACAGCGTGGACACGGCCAAGATCCAGCCCAGCTCGGGCTCGTACTTCGCGCCGTGCATCCCGGGGAATCCGAGCCCGGTCTTGAGCGCGACCAGGACTCCCAGCGTCTTGCCCAGCCAGAGCCCGCAGAACACGCCGCAGCCCCACAGATGCCCGTACTCTCGGCGCTCGGGCCAGGACCGTCACGCGCCCGACGATACCTGCTCGCGCCCGGCGCGGATGGCTCCGAAGCGCCTTCCGTACGCCACGGCCTCCGGGGCGCTCAGCGCGCCTTCGCGGGTTCCGCCGCGGCGGCGCGTACGATCGGGAGCTCGAGCACCGAGGCCTCGGCGCCGCCGCGTAACACGCTCAGGCTCACCGCGCCCGCCTCCGGCAGACGCGCGAAGGTGTCGGCGTCGGCGCCGGCAAGGGCCAGGCGCAGGGAGTGGCCCGCGCGCACGAGCACGGCGAGCGGGTGCATGCGGAAGTCCAGCTCGGCCGTTGCGCCGGGCACGAGCGCCAAGGCGTCGGCGGCGGCGAAGGTGTGCTCGGGCAAACCGTCGTCGAGCTCCGCGTGCGTGTCCAGCTTGCGGTGCAGCGCGCGCAGGCCGCCCTCGGTCAGGTAGCGGCTGCGGCCGTTCGGCGCGACATCTTCGAGGTAGGCGAGCACGGCGCAGTCCGCTCGGTCCGCACGAAGGTACAGCCGCAGCGTGGGCGTGCCGGCCAGCTGCAGATCGTGCTCGAGCGGCGCGCCGGTGTAGACGAGCATGCGCTCGTCCATGTCTTCGCGGTCGTCGAGGCCGAGCACCGGCCGGCCCATCTGCGTCGCCCAGCGGTTGGCCGTGCCGGTGCTGACGCCGAAGTCGACCGCGTACGCGTCGGTACCACGCGTGCTCGGACAGTCCTCCGCCAAGAACCCTTCGGCGGCCAGGAACAGACGGCGGCGCTCGACGCCGACGGGCGGCCACACCGAGCTCTCCAGCATCGTCTCCGCGCCCAGGTTGAAGTAGCGGATCGCGGGCCAGTCGGCGACGCCGTTGGCCGCGCCCTTCAGGTGGTGGTCGAAGAACGCGCGCCGCAGCTCGACCTGCTCGCGCGCGTCGGGCCGCGCGGGCAGGAGGTTGCGCGCGACGACGTAGGGGCTGGCGTGCGTCGCGCCGCCGTGGTCCGAGGCCAGGATCACGAGCTTCTGCGGATTGGAGAAGTGCTGGAAGCGCTTCAGCGCGCCTTCGGCCGTGCCCGAGTCGAACCAGCTTGCGAACACCAGCATGGCCGCGCCCGAGGCCTCGATGGATTTCTTCCAGTGCACGGCCGTGGTCTCGGCCCAGGTGTCGCCGCCTACCCGCTGGTCGCGGAACTCGGCCTGGCGCACGGCCGCGGCCACGGCGGGGTTGTGCGCGTGCTCGGCCACGGCAGCACGCAGCAGGGCGCCGTCCGAGTCGGCCTGCACGCGCCGCACGCTGGAGCCGAGCGTGGCGACGTCGTTGCGGTCGAGGACGCCGACCAGCGCGCCCCATTCCTCGATCAGCTGCTCGGCGAACAAGCCGTAGGGCCGCGAGGGGCTGCGGTAGTCGTCGAAGTCGGACCAGCCGACGACCACCGCCCGCACCGCGGGGTGACCCGCGGCCGTGAGCAGCTCGGCCGTGGTGCCCGAGTACGACGTGCCGTAGGCGCCGACCTTGCCGTCGCACCAGGGCTGTTGCACGACCCACTCGACGACGTCGTAGCCGTCGCGCACTTCTTGTTGGCCGTACTCGCTCACGCGCGTGCCGAAGGACGCTCCCGTGCCGCGCACGTCCACCTTGATCAGCGCGTAGCCGCCCGCCAGCAGAGCGCGATCGAGACCCTCGAGCGCGGGAATCGGCTTGCCCGTCTGGGCCTCCTCGCGTGCGCGGCCGTAGCGCGTGAGCTCCAGCAGCGCCGGCCCGCGCGCGTCGTCCGCCCGCGCGGGCGGCAGGTACACGTCCACGGCCAGTCGCGTTCCGTCCTTCGTGGGCACGTGGAGCGAGAGCTCCTGCACCGGGACGAGCGCCGTCAGCGAGGCGAGGGCGAGGATCGGGAGCATGGGGCGATCCTATGCGCCGCGCCCTTGAAGCGTTGCCGAATCGAGCGCCCAGGCGGGCCCGCGGGCGCTACGCTCCCGGCGATGGTGGCTCTCGGTTCCTGCGCGAGCAGGGACCGTCTCAACGGACTGCGTCCCTTCGTCAGTGGACTGACGGAGTTGACTGACGGGCCACGGCCCGCCTATGTGACCAACTCAGGAGGAGCCCCGCATGAACCTCGAGATCATGAGCCCCACGCAGAGCCGCCATCACCATGAAGGCGCCACCGAGTCCCGGCCCGCGCGCGCGCAGAGCCCGGCGGTCGGGGGTCGGTCCGGTGCGGGGATAGTGTGCTGGCCCGCGCCACGTTTCCACGCGAGCGAGCGAGGGGCGCGGCGCACGGGCGGCGGGCGGAGCGCCGCCGGTCGTCCCCTGGCCCTTTGGCCTCACTGCTCTTCGCGCAGGCGCTCGATCGCCGCTTCCAGCCGCTGCGGGTCGAAGCCGATCTCGAAGGGCTGCTCGTTGGGATGATTGGCGACAGCGAGAACGCGCGCAGCCGCCTCTTCGAGATAGACCAACGGCCCGGATCGCCCGTTTCGAGCCTGGAGCACGAGTTCCACGCGAATCCGACCCGAGAATCCCGTGCGGCAGGAGAGCACCCCACCCGCTTCGAACCAGCTCACGCCCGAGTCGGGGAAGCCGGGTAAGCCCTCGATCTCGAGCGGGGTCAGCTGCAGCCCCAGGTACAGCGGCGGATCCGGAGCGCGAAGTCCGCCCGCCAGATAGAAGTACAGCCTCGCGGCGGATTGCAGCGTGATACGCCGACTCGCACTCACGCCGTCGAGCTTCGTGCTGGAGAACCCGGGGGCCGAGATCGCGACTTCGATCGGCTGGCCGTCGCAAAGGAGCCGCAGACGCCCGCCCTCCGCTCGGCAGTAAGCCCACTTCGCATCGGGGTCCAGACTGGGGCGGCTGAAGGCGCGAGCGCTCGAGACCGGTTGCTCGAGCTCGTCGACCAGCTCGAGCTCGAGCAGCCGAAACGCCGTGCGCAGGTCCAGCGGGTCGATCCGAGGGTCGTGGGTTGTCCCGCTCGGGTGGACGAGCAAGTCGTCGACGCTTCCGAGCACGCTGCCCGTGGGCGCGTAGACCACGCGGAGCGCATAGCCTCCCGGCCGCAGGTTCCCGAGCGTGAAGCGCCCGTCCGCCGCGAGGACACCGTGCTTCTCCACTTGCTCCATTTCGCTCGCCGCCTCGTGGCGTATGCCCTGCACCAGCACGAGGGTGGGGATCAGCGATGGATCGAGCAGCACCTGGCCCGCGAGCGTTCCCCCGGTGCCGAGCACCAGACGCGCGCCGCGGTCGCCGCGCGGGACGAGCAGCGGATCTCCGACCCAGTTCGCCTTGCTCGCCGTGAGGGAGATCGTCGCAGAGGAGCCTTCGCCGAGGATCTCGAATCGACCCTCGGCGTCGCTCTGGCCGGGATCGAGCTCGGAATCCCTGGGGACCTTCGCGTACCCGTCCTCGACCGCGATGGGTGGGATCGAGGCGGTGATCGTGGCTCCGACGATCGCATTGCCGCCGGAGTCGACTACCACGCCCGAGGCCGCCACGGGCAGCTCGACCAGCTTGAAGTCGCCCAGGAACTGCGACGTGGCGCGAAGCTCGCCTGGCAGGGAACGGCGCGCAACGGCGAGTTGGGTGCCCTGCTCGGACAGCAGGGTCACCGCGACGGCCGCTCCCGCGGGGACTTCCGCGAAGGGTGCGGTGTCGATCGTGAAGCGTCCGTCGGCCGAGGTCCTGCGCGACCAGGCCCCATCCATCACGAGCCCCGCGCCCATGGCCTCCAGACGCACGCGCACCGCACGCTCTCCGGCCGGCGCACCGGCCGAGTCGACCAGGCGGCCGCAGATGACCGCGACTTCCGCGCCCGTGTGCACCGCGAGCAGCACACGCTCGCCTGGTTCGCGCGGACCCGGTCCCCAGGCCTCGAGCGGCTGGGCCGAGCCCTCGCGCGTCACTCGGGCGGCGAGCGTGCGCCCGAGCGCCACGTGCTCGAACAGGACCCCCTCGCCGGTCCTCGAGACGAGCGTCTCGCCGCGCCGCCCGGCCGAGCCTGGAATGGCGCCATCGCCCGCTTCCACGAAGCTCAGGGTCGCCTCGAGCGGCCCGGGCACGCGCTGGCCGCTCTCGTCGACGACCACGATCTCACACGAGCCATTCGGCCCGAGCACGAGCCTTCCGACCTCGCCCGACAGTAGCTCGCGGTCGACGGAGAGCTCCGCGGGCGCATCGAGGAGCCCCTGCAGAGCGACCACGAAGCTCTCGTCCGGAGCGCTCCGCATGAAGTGCGCCGCATGGCGCAGGAGCGCGATCCCATCCGGTGCCTGGCTCTGGGCCGTGAGCAGATCGAAGCTGGTCGGACCCCGGCTCTGCCGCAGCACGACGAGCGCGCGGGCGACGGGAGTGCCGACCGGATCGACGACCTGCACACGGAGGTCCGAGTCCGGGGCGAGCGTCACAGCCGCTGGACCCGTATGTTCCGTGGGGAAGGATGCGCAGCCCCACAGGCTCCCTGAGGCTGCCACCACGGAGAACCCCCGCTCCGCTGCGGGCACCTGCACGCGACCGAGCCGGTCAGCATGGTGCTCGCGCGCATCCTGTGTGTGCTCCTCCACCTCGCTACTACGGAGCCAGGCCCGCAGACCTGCCTGCTGCCCGGAGGCCGGCGGATTCGGCCACCACCAGACCGTTGCCTCTGGAACGGGTGCGCCCGTGTCGGCCTGGACGACCTCGAGCGCGACCAGCTCGCCCTCGGGCGCGGCCGCCTGCGCGTCGGCGACGGAGGGCTCGGAACGCCCGGTTCGTGCCTGGATCGCCGGTCGCTCCTCTGCGGAAGTCTGCGTCGCAGGTTGCAATCGAGCGCCGGCCGTGAGCGCGTGGTCGGTCTTCGGCTCTCCGCGCGCTGGCTCGCGCTCCAGCCGCAACAACACGAAGAGGACCAGGGCGGCCGTCAGCCCCGTCGACGTGAGTATCAGGGTCCTTGCTTGCATGACCAAGCGCACTCGACAGGTTAGCGCCAGACGCCGGCGAACAGGGGCATGTGCTGGTTGGATCGGAGAGGCGTGCGCTGTAGCGGTGCACCGACCGGCGAAGGCTGAAGGCGAGTGAAGCGACAAGAGGCCCCGGGTCGCCCCGGAGCCTCTTGCTTCGCTGTCTACTCCGTGACGGCTGCCTGACGCAGGCCGACAAGGGTGACCGCTACTAGAACGTGCACGTGCCCGGCGGATTGATGTACTGGCTCACTCCCCCGCACGGGTACGCGCTCGAGCCGGTCGGGTTGCCGTTGTTGTTGATCATGTCAAGGATGTCCTTGACGCACTCCTGGTACGTGCGCTGCGTGCTCGCCGGCGTCGTGTTCCCGTACGCAGCCAGCAGGCAGCAGGCCCTGTTCTGCAGGTCATCGATCGTGACCAGGCCGTTGTTGGAGGTGCAGTTGCACGCGCCCGTGCTGGGCACGCTGGTCAGCGACACCAGCGCCGAACTCCCGCACGTGATCGGCTGAGTCACGCTCAGGAACGGCACGATGCAGACGCTGGCCAGTGTCGTGACCTTACCGGGGACGACGACACCTGTGGAGCCGTTCAGCCCGTTGAAGGCCTCGTCCAGCACGTTCGCCGCCAGCTGCGCCGAGAGCATGTTGGCCATGTTCGAGGCGTTGGCGCTCAAGAGCCACGTCCTGAAGCTGGAGTAGCTATTGGTGAAAGTGTGGATGCTCCCACTGGCATCGCGCAGGACCGCTCCAGTGCCACAGGGGTTGTTGAGCAGGGTCACAACGCTCGGTAGCAGCAGTGTGTTCGACAGCAGTTTTCCTGATGACCCCGTCAGTATCCTCTGACCGTTCGAGTTGCTCCAGAAGCCCAGCGTGAGCCCGTTCGACGGCGGGCTGTAGCAGTAGTTGCCGAACGCAACCGATGGGTTGCAGTTGGGCGAGTCGCCGACAACCACAGGGTACGAGGTAGCCGTCGTGTGGACCCAGTTCCCCGCCGACGTGCCCTCGCTGACGGTGTAGTTGCCAGCCGGAACGGCGAAGCAAACCGTGCCGTTGGCGTCGGTGGTGCCCGCGAGGTTGCCCGGGTTGACTGCGATCGGCCAGTTGGCCACGCCGACCTCGCCGAAGTTCCGAACGCCATCGGCGTTGGTGTCGTAGAACTTGGTCGCGCAGATCTGACCGTACACGGTCACGGTCTGCGTGCACGTACTCGCGTTGCCGCAGCCATCCGTGGCCGTCCAGGTTACGGTCGTGGTCCCGACACAGAACTGCGCCGGAGCGTTGCTCGTGACGGTCGCCCCGCTACAGTCATCGGTCGCGCTTGCCGTTCCGATGTTCACGGGAATGCAGCAGGCACCACGGCCGTTCGCGGTGACGTTCGCCGGGCAGGAGATCGTCGGCGCTGTGGTGTCGGTCACCGTGATCGTCTGCGCGCAGCTCGAGGAGTTGCCGCAGCCATCCGTGGCCGTCCATGTCCGCGTGATCACCCGGCTCGCGCAGCTCGCGTTCGGCTGGTTGACCGAGTCGCTGTAGGAGACGTTGGCGACGCCGCTGCAGTCATCCGTGGCCGAGGCCGAGCCTGTGCTGCTGGGATCGGTCGAAGCGGAACAGTCGATGCTGACGTTCCCCGGGCAGGAGATGCTCGGGCCCGTGGTGTCGGTCACGGTGATCGTCTGCGCGCAACTCGAGGAGTTGCCGCAGGCGTCGGTGGCCGTCCAGGTGCGCGTGATGACGAGGTTGCCGGCGCAGTTGCCCGGCGCGTTCGAGTCGCTGTAGTGGATGTCGGCGACGCCGCTGCAGTCGTCCGTGGCCGAGGCCGAGCCCGTGCTGCTGGGATCGGTCGAAGCGGAGCAGTCGATGCTGACGTTTCCCGGGCAGGAGATGCTCGGGCCCGTGGTGTCGGTCACGGTGATCGTCTGATCGCAGGTCGAGGTGCCTCCGCATCCGTCCGGAGCGGACCAGTGACGCGTGATGGCGAAGTTGCCGGCGCAGTTGCCGGCCGTCACGGTGTCCGAGAACGTGGCGCCCGTGCAGCCCGTCGGCGTACCCGTGTTGGAGGGATCCGTGGAGGCCGTGCAGTCGATGCTCACGCTGGGCGGGCAAACGAGCCTGCAAGGGCTGCAGCCGCTGGTGCAGTCCGTGTCGTTGCTCGTCTTGTTGCAGCTTCCGTCGAAGTTCGACGCCCGCAGGTGCGCGACGTTGGTGCGGAGGTCGGAGAAGTACCGCGCGGCGAAGGTGGCGGCGTTGTTGCAGGGGGCGTTGGCGCCGCACTTGTAGCTGACCGGGTACGTGTTGCAGGCCGGGGTCGGCATCGTGAACGTGCCGACGTACGTGCCGGAGCCGCCCGAGGCGTTGAAGCAGAAGTTGCCGGTGTCCGAGCTCTGCACGAACACCGTGATCGTGCTCCCCGTACACTCGGTCACCCCGGCGATCGTCATGGTGTAGCTGCCGCCCTGCACGACCTCCCAGTTGCCGGGACCGGCTCCCGCGGGATCCGTGCTGTCCACGCAGCTCGTGCTTGACGTCACGGTGATGTAGCCCGTACCCACCGCGTCCGTGAACGTGATCTCGGCGTGGAGCCCCGAGGACTGACCGTCCGCCGTAGCGACCAGCGTCTCACCCACGCAGTCGTCCTCGCACACGTGCCAGGTCGTCGTGAAGGCGCCGGTCGAGTCCGCCGTCACGTCCCAGGGATCGTGGTCGGCGCCCGTTGAGGGGCTGCCGTCCGCGTGCACGACCAGCATCCGCACGCTTTCGTCGGCCGCGAAGCCCGCCCCGCTCAGGGTCGCGGTGGTGCCCGGCTGGTAGTCCGCTTGGTCGCTGACCAGGACCGCCTGGGCGGAAGCAGACGCGCCCGCGGCAAGGGCGGCCAGGCCCACGGTTCCGAGGAGCCGAGCGAAACTGCCCATGCAGGATGCGTGAGATGTGGGGTGAAGGTATGAACGGAGACTGCGGGACATGAAGTTTGCTCCTGCGAAGACAGGGACGTAACCAGCCCCAGGTGAGGCCGGTGGTGCCGGGGTCTGTCTACACCCCCTCGGCTATGGCGATAGCTACGGCGATCGAACCGCGCAATCCGGACGCCAAGACTCCCATTTCCCTCTCCATCCCCTTGGCTGCCCATCTGTGGACGCGGAACAGGCACGAGCGGCGGGCGGAGCGCCGCCGGCCGGTCCCTAGCGGCAGCGGTTGAAGTGGATCTCGACGGTCTCGGAGACCTGGTGGGTGGACGCCAGATCCAGGTCGCCGTCGCCGTCCAGGTCGCCGCAGGTCACGCCCACGGGCCAGCTGCCCGTCGAGACCTGCAGACGGCTCCCAAAGGTTCCGTCGCCGTGGTTCACGAGCAAGGAGAGCGCGCGCGTCTGGTTCGCGACCACGACCAGGTCGGGGTTCGCGTCGCGGTCGAGGTCCGCGCTCAGGAAGCCGAGCGGCTCGTACCCGACCGGATACAGCGTGCTCGGGCCGAACGAACCGCTGCCCTGGTTGAGGAGCACTCCGACGTTCGCATGGTTGTCGAACGTGCTGGCGCGCTCCAGCAGGAGCGCCAGGTCGGCGCGGCCATCGCGGTCGAAGTCGGCGCTCGTGATCGCCAGGGGATTCCCGCCGGCAGGGGCGCTGGCCAGCAACACGAAGGTACCCGCGCCCTGGTTGTCGAGCAGCCGGGCGGTGTCGGTGTCCTGGCTCGCGAGCGCCAGGTCTACGTCGCCGTCGCGATCGAAGTCCCCGCCGGTGATGCCGCCCTTCGCCTTGAAGCCCGACGGGAACAGCACCGCCGCGCCCAGGCTGCCGAAGCCGACACTCCGCGGACGACGGCGCGCACTGGAGCGAGCTAGGAGTCTGCGCCACGGATCGCGAGCGGAGTGTGGTTCCCTCCGACTCCGCCTTTGAGGCGCATGCTTGGAGCTCGGTGGATCCCAAGGCGACTCGGGGGCCGCCCTTGACTCAGCGAAGCGGTTGCGGTGCCGGCGATGCCCCG
>SIAI01000089.1 GCA_009691855.1 Planctomycetota bacterium
AGCGCGACCTGCGGGAAGACGAGCACGGTCCAGTCCGGCTTCTGCGCCGCGATGGCGCGCGCGAGCTCGTCGGTCAGGCGTTCGCTGAGCACACCGTCGGTGTAGGCGGGGAGGTAGGGCCCGTGCTCCTCCAGGATCCCGCCCGGCAGCAGCACGACCGTCTTGGCGCGCTCGAGGGCGCGCACCTGAGTGGTGTTCAGCTCGGTCAGCCGCCGGATGTCCGCCGCGGCCGGAGCGGCGACGAGCGGAGCCAGGAAGAGCATGGAGAGGTGGAGCGTGCGCATGGGATTCGGACGAGGGGTTTGACCGGCGGATACGCCGTCGTGCGCGGAGCTCGAATGGGCGGCGGTGCGCGTGAGGCGATCAGCTCAGGGATGCGGAGTGTTCAGTCGTGGGGCGCGGGCACGCGCTCAGCGGATGACCCACGTCCCGTGGGCGCGCGCCACCAACGTGCCGTCGGCGCGCGTGCACTCGCCCTCCAGGAAGGCGACCGAGCGCCCGCGGTGGACGACGTGGCCGATGGCCGAGATGCGGCCCTCGGCGGCAGCGACGTACTGCACAGAGAGCTGGACCGTGGCGCAGTTCTGCCCGGGCGTGAGCGTGCGGCCGCAGCTCCGGCCCATCGCGCCGTCGAGCAGCAGCGCGGCCACACCGCCGTGGACGCGGCCGCTCTCGCTGTGGTGCTCAGGGCTGGTGGCGAGCGACAGGCGCACGCGACCGTCGGGGAGGTCCTCGGTCTCGATGCCCAGCGCGGCGTTGATCGGAGAGTGCATCGGCGCAGGATAGCGCCGCGCTAGCGGTGCTTCTGCTGCTCGAGCGCCGCGCGGTTCGCGGTCAGGGAGCGCTCGAGCGCGCTCCAGTCCTCGGCCGTGAGTTGCGGCGCGACCTGACGCAGGAGCGTCCCGAAGGCCGCGATCTCTTCGACCTCGTACGGGCAGCCGAGGTTCTTGCCGCCGATCGTGCTGGTGCCGAGTGTCTTGCCCGCGCCGTCGAGGAACGCGAACCAGGGGATGCCGAGCTGCTTGCCGCCGTAACCGTCGCACAGCTCCTGCCCGCCGAGCGTGCGCTCGACGTCGATCTTCTGGATCACGAAGTGCTTGGCCATCAGCGCCGCGACCTCGGGCTTCGCCAGCCAGGCCTCGAAGCGCTTGCACCAGATGCACCAGGGCGCGTCGAAGGTCACGAGCAGCTTCTTGCCGGCCGCCGCGGCGCTCTTCAGCACGCGATCGCGCACCTCGGCCGCCTTCTCGTAGGGCGCCTGGTGCTGCGCGAGGAACGCGATCACCTTCGCCGGGTCGTGCGCCTCGCCGAGCTCGAGCGCGCCCGTCTCCTGGTTCGCCAGCACCTTGCCGGCGCCGTCGAGGATGGTCAGGTAGGGGATGCCGGTCTGCGTGAAGTCCGCGCCCAGCGACTGCGCGAGCTCCATGTTCTTGTCGAACCGCCCGACATCGACGCGCACGACGTCGTACTCGTACAGCAGCTTCTTGGCGACGCCCGCGTCCGACTCACACAGACCGTGCAGCTTCACGCACCAGTGGCACCAGTTCGCGCCCCACACCACCAGCACGCGCCGGTTCTCGGCCGCGGCGCGCATCTTGGCCGCGGCGAGTTCGGCCGCGGCGTCGGCTTGCTCGTCGTAGACGGGCGCGTGCTTCGCCGGCTCCTGCGCGAACGCAGGGGTGGCTAGGCCGAGGAGTGCGAGAAGCGTGACGAGCGCGAGGGCACGGATGTTCATGGCATGAGTCTCCGCGCGCGAGCCTAACCCGCAGAGCGGTCGTGGAGGAGCGTAGGGCGTCCGTCGCCCTCCATGCGGTCAGCGGCTGGCTCCCGCGCGGCCAGCCGCTACACTCCTCGCCCCCTGCATGGCACCGGCGCCCCACACGGCTCGCCGGCCGCTCACCGAGTGGCCGCTGCGCACGCGAACCGTCCCCCGAATCCTCCCCGAGATCCTGAGGAAGTCCCGCACACCTTACGATGTACGTGGCGCGCTCCTGGGATCCTCCCTGGCGCTCGCCGAGCCACGGACGAAGCCATGAGCGACACCCGAATCAAGAGCAACGTGCGCGCCCTCGATCCGCGCGCCGTGTGGGAGAGCGCCTGCGCCGGCGCCGAGACGCGCGAGTCGAGCTTCACCACGCTGTCGGGCGCGCCGCTCGCGCCGCTGTACGGGCCGGCGGACGCCGCGCTCGACCCCGAGCGCGACCTCGGCTACCCCGGCCAGTTCCCGTTCACGCGCGGCGTGCACCCGACGATGTACCGCGGGCGCCTGTGGACGATGCGCCAGTTCGCGGGCTTCGGCAGCGCGCAGCAGACCAACGAGCGCTTCAAGTTCCTGCTGGCCCACGGCCAGACCGGGCTCTCGACCGCCTTCGACTTCCCCACCCTGATGGGCTACGACTCGGACCACGAGCGCAGCGAGGGCGAGGTCGGGCAGGTCGGCGTGGCGATTTCGAGCCTGGCCGACATGGAGACGCTCTTCGACGGCATCCCCAT
Organism: Planctomycetota bacterium; assembly: GCA_009691855.1. GTDB lineage: Bacteria > Planctomycetota > UBA1135 > UBA1135 > JABFRZ01. Next base: position 2,494 of record SIAI01000089.1, read on the forward strand.
GGGCGAGGTCTCGACCTCGATGACCATCAACGGGCCGGCGCCGATCCTCTTGGCCTTCTACATCGCGGCCGGCGAGAACCAGGGCGTCGACGCGAAGCAGCTGCGCGGCACGGTACAGAACGACATCCTGAAGGAGTACCAGGCCCAGCACGCCTGGATCGTGCCGGCCGAGCCCGCGCTGCGCATGATCACCGACGTGTTCGGCTACTGCGCGCGCAAGGTGCCGCAGTGGAACACGGTCTCGATCTCCGGCTACCACATCCGCGAGGCGGGCTCGACCGCGGCGCAGGAGCTGGCCTTCACGCTGGCGAACGGCATGGAATACGTGCGCCGCGGCATCGCCGCCGGGCTCGACATCGACCAGTTCGCGCCGCGCCTGAGCTTCTTCTTCGACGCGCACCTCGACTTCTTCGAGGAGGTGGCCAAGTTCCGCGCCGCGCGGCGCATCTGGGCGCGCAAGATGCGCGACGTGTTCGGGGCCAAGGATCCCAAGTCGTGGATGCTGCGCTTCCACACGCAGACCGCGGGCGTGTCGCTGACCGCGCAGCAGCCCGAGAACAACATCGTGCGCACCGCGCTCGAGGCCTTCTCGGCCGTGCTCGGCGGGACGCAGTCGCTGCACACGAACTCGATGGACGAGACGCTGGCGCTGCCGACCGAGAAAGCCGTGAAGATCGCGCTGCGCACGCAGCAGATCATCGCCGAGGAGACCGAGGTCGCGCACGTGATCGATCCGCTAGCCGGCTCGTACTTCGTCGAGGCGCAGACGAACCGCCTGGAGCAGGAGGCCGAGCGCTACTTCGCCGAGATCGAGAAGCGCGGCGGCGTCGTGGCGGCGACCGAGTCGGGCTACATCCAGCGCGAGATCCACCGCTCGGCCCTGGCCTATCAGCTGGCCGTCGAGCGCGGCGAGAAGAAGGTCGTGGGCGTCAACACCTACGTCGAGGAGGGCGACGGGCCCGAGATCGAGATCCTGCGCATCGATCCGGAGGTCGAGCGCGACCAGCACGCGCGCCTGGCCAAGCTGCGCAAGTCGCGCGACGCCAAGAAGGCCCAGAGCGAGCTCGACGCGATCCGCGCCGCCTGCCGCACGAACGAGAACCTGCTGGAGCGCTTCGTCTCCGCCGCGCACGCCTACTGCACGCTGGGCGAGATCGCCGACGTCCTGCGCGCGGAGTTCGGCGAGTACGAGGAGCCGAAGATCCTGTGAACACGCCGGCGTGGTTTCGGAGAGCGCGGAGATCCCAGAGCGCCCTTCTGTTCGTCGTTGTCGCCACGCCACTGGTTGTCCGCGAGATGCCTGGCGAGCCCCTCTGGGGCCAGGTCCTGGTGGGGGCGTTCGCCTGGAGCCTCTACTTCGGAGCGTGGGCGCTCGCCGATGTGGTGGTCAGCCACGGGAGCGCGTCATGAGACTCCTGATCGTCGCCGCCGTGGCCGCCGTGACCGCCATCGTGATGGTGCTCGTGATGAAGAACGTCAGCGGCCCGTGGAGCGGCGAGGACAGCACGGTCCGCAGCGCCATCGTGGGTGCGGTGGTCGGCGTGGTGAGCGTCACCGTGTCGCGCAGCCTGCGGAAGGACAAGTGAGCGATGCGCCAGATCCTGCCGCTCGCCTTCATCCTCTCGCTGACCATCGCCTTCACCGGCGCGGTCATGCTGCTGAAGAACGGCGAGTTCGAGACCACGCCCCTCTTGCTGCTCGTCATCGGCCTCGCCGGCGCGGTGGGCATGGGCTTCCGCGTCGGCGGCCTGGGCGGCATGGACGAGCGCGAGGTCTCGGCCAAGATCCGCGCGCGCGCGCAGCTGAACCTCGAACAAGCCCGGAGCGGAGCTCCCAAGCATGACTGAGCGCAAGATCCGCGTCCTGGTCGGCAAGCCCGGCCTCGACGGTCACGACCGCGGCGCGAAGACGATCGCCGCCGTGCTGCGCGACCACGGCATGGAGGTGATCTACACCGGGCTGCACCAGACGCCCGACATGATCGCCGAGACTGCGCTGCAGGAGGACGTGGACGTGGTCGGGCTCTCGATCCTGTCGGGCGCGCACATGACGCTCTTCCCGCGCATCAAAAAAGAGTTGGAGAAGCGCGGCATGGGCCACGTGCTCCTCACCGGCGGCGGGATCATCTCCAAGGAAGACATGCAGACCCTGCACGAGCAGGGCTTCGCGCGACTCTTCGGACCCGGCACGCCGACCGAGGAGATCGCCACCTGGATCGTGGCCGAGATGAAGAAGCGCTGGGCGAACGAAGGCGTGCAACGATGAGCGACACCCCCGAGATGCAACGCGACGTACTCAACATCGACCAGGCTGCCGAGCTGCTCGGCGTCAGCGTCAAGACCTTCAACAAGGTGCTGCACTCCGAGAGCCTTCCCGGCCGCAAGATCGGCCGCGAATGGAAGTTCTCGCGCCAGGCGCTGATCGACTGGATCGGCGCCGGCCGCAGCGACGATTTCTACCGCGAGCCGCGCGAGATCGAGCCGCAAGCCAACGGCCGGCCGCTCGCGCCCAGCGAACCTCCCGGTGCGCGGCGCACCTCGGGCTGGCGTGTGAAGAACGACTGAGCGACGACACCCCTCCTCACATGGCCACGACAACCCAGACGCACTACGACCTGCCCGACATCAAGCACGCCTTCGACCTGACGGAGGAGCAGCGCATGGTGCGCGCGATGGTGCGCGACTTCGCGCTCGAGAAGGTCGCCCCGCGCGCGGCCGAGATCGACGAGAACCATCGCTTCCCGACCGAGACGTGGAAGGAGATCGTCGAGCTCGGCCTGCCGGGCATCCCCTTCCCCGAGGAGCTGGGCGGCTCGAACGGCGGCACGCTGGCCTACTGCCTGGCGGTCGAAGAGCTCAGCCGCGTGTGCGGTTCGACCGGCCTGACGCTGGCCGCGCACGTCAGCCTCGGCACCTATCCGATCTACGCCTGGGGCGGCGAGAAGCTGAAGAGCGCCTACGTGCCCAAGCTCGTGGCCGGCGAGTACATGGGCGCCTACGGCCTGACCGAGCCGAACGCCGGCTCGGACTCCGGCGGCACGCAGACGAGCGCGGTGCTGAAGGGCAACGAGTACGTGCTCAACGGCCGCAAGTGCTTCTGCACGAACGCCAACTACGCCGGCACGTTCATCGTGACCGCCGTCACCGACCGCAGCGCAGGGCCGAAGGGCATCAGCGCCTTCGTGGTCCCGCGCGGGGTGGCCGGCTTCCACATCGAGAAGGGCGAGAAGAAGCTCGGCATGCGCGGCTCGGACTGGGCCTCGCTCGTGTTCGAGGACGCGAAGATCCCGCGCGACCACCTGCTCGGGCCCGAGGGCGAGGGCTTCAAGACCTTCATGAAGACGCTCGAGGGCGGGCGCATCTCGATCGGCGCGCTCGGCCTCGGCATCGCCCAGGGCGCCTACGACTGCGCGCTGAAGTACGCCAGCGAGCGCGAGGCCTTCGGCAAGCCGCTGGCGAAGCAGCAGGCCGTGGCCTTCAAGCTCGCCAACATGGCCGTCGAGATCGAGGCCGCGCGTCACCTGATCTACCACGCCGCGCGCCTGAAGGACGCCGGAGCGGCCTTCGGCACCGCCGCCTCGATCGCCAAGCTCTACTCCTCCGAGGTCGCCATGCGCGTCAGCTACGACGCGATCCAGATCTACGGCGGCTATGGCTACTCACGCGAGTATCCGGTCGAGCGCATGTGGCGCGACGCCAAGCTGTGCACGATCGGCGAGGGCACCAGCGAGGTGCAGCGCCTGATCATCTCGCGCGCGATCCTGACGCAATAGCAGGCACGAGCTCGAGCGGCACCGCCACGACGCGCGGCCAGTAGAGCCCGCGCTCGCCCGCGGGCGTGAACAGGTCGGCGAACTCGAAGCTGTTGGTCGCGTAGGTGACGAGGAGTTCGCCCTGCGGGCCACTGAGCTCGGGGTGCGCCTTGGCCGCGTAGACGAACGGGCGCGGCGCGTCGGACTCGGGTGGGCGGTAGATCGTCGTCGGCACGCTCCACGGCCCGGTGAGCGCGGGCGCGCTGCGCAGGCCGATCGTGCTCGCGCCGAAGCCGTAGCTGGCGACATGCACGTAGCGACCGCTGGCGTCGCGGTGCAGCGAGCACTCCGCGCCCGCGTCGTCGAGCACGAAGGCCGGGCCGCGCGGGCCGAGCTCGGCCTCGGGAGTCCAGCGCTCGCCGTCCCACCACTCGGCGCCCGCGAGCGAGCCCGTGGCGAGCGTGACGGCGGGCCAGCGCACGAGCGCGCCCGCGTGGACGCCGTGCTGGCGGATGGCGAGCGCGACGACGTGCTCGCCCTCGCGCACTACCGCCGTCGCCGGCAACGCGTCGAACGGCAGCGGCGGCGCGTCGAGGATCACCGGCTTCCACGAGGCGAGCGGCGCGCTCACGTCCTCGATGCGTGCGAGCGCGTAGCCCGCGCCGTCGAAGCCGAGGCCCTCACCCGGCGTGGCCACGAGGGTGAACAGGAACACGACCAGCGCCTTCTCGACGCGCACGCCGTGCCCGGGCCAGTACCACGCTTCCGCGCGCTCCGGGAAGAACGACGCCGGCGCGCCGTCCTCCGCGCGGCCCCAGCGGAACTCCATCGTCGCGCTGCCCGGGTCGAGGCCCGTCTGCAGCGCGAGCGTGTTGCGCACCATGCGTGACTCGCTCCGCCGGTGCGCCTCCGAGGTGGCCACGAACGTGTCGCCGAAGAGCCACAGCGTCTTCTCGCCGTCGAGCGGCACGCTGAGGGCCGCATCGGCGCCGAGCCAGCGCGGATCGCGGTGGAACAGCGCCTCGCCCGCGGGGAAGGGTCGGGCCGCGGCCTTTTCCTGCGCGGCGCTCACCAGCGAGCCGACGACCAGCAGCGCCGCGGCCATCCCGGGCATGGTCGATGTCTGCGCGCTCCGCATGGATTGTTTCATTGTTGCGCCTCGCGCCAGGATAGCCACCTGTCTGCGTCGGAGAGCGCATGGCGCGCCGCGCTCCGTCCGCCGGCTACACTCGCGCCCGTGAACGGCAAACCGCTCGCGGTTCAGGTCGGCCCGTGGCGCATCAGCGCGCTGCTCGACGGCCGCATGCGCCTCGACGGCGGCGGCATGTGGGGCGTGGTGCCCAAGGCGCTGTGGCAGCGCCTGACGCCGGCGGCCGAGGACAACACGATCGAGCTCGCGCTGCGACCCTTCTTGCTGGAGCGCGAGGGCCTCAAGGTGGTGCTCGAGCCCGGCATCGGCGGGCATCTCGACGCGAAGTGGACGGAGATCTACGCGCTCGACCGCGCGACGACGCTCGAGTCGTCGCTGCGCGCGCTCGGACTCGCGCCGGCCGACATCACGCACGTCGTCGCCTCGCACTGCCACTTCGATCACATCGGCGGCTGGATCACGCGCGCTGCCCGTGGCGAGCTCGCGCCGCTCTTCCCGCGCGCCGAGCACTGGGCGCCGCGCAGCGAGATCGCGGCCGCGAAGGCGCACGATCCCGTGCGCAAGGGCGGCTACCGCGCCGAGGACGTGCTGGTGATCGAGCGCGCGGGTCTGCTGCGTGCCTACACGGGCGACCAGGAGCTCCTGCCCGGCCTCCTCGCGCACGAGGCCGCCGGCCACTCGGACGGCGTGAGCGTGCTCACCGTGAACGAGTCCGGCCCCGGCGAGACCGCGATCTTCTGGGCCGACGTCGTGCCGACCTCGCACCACATCCAGCCGAGCTACATCATGGCCTACGACCTCGACGTGCCGCGCTCCTTCGCCTCGCGCTCGAAGTGGCTCACGCGCGCGGCCGCCGAGGGCTGGCTCGGGCTCTTCTACCACGACCGCGAGCACGCCTTCGGCCGCGTGCGCGCGGTCGGCGAGCGCTACGTGTTCGAGCCGCGCCTAGAATCAGGCTTCGTTCGAGCATGAAACTCGTCTCCCTCTGCCCCTCCCTGACCGAGCTCGTCTTCGCGCTCGAGCGCGGGTCCGAGCTGGTCGGCGTGACGCGCTTCTGCGCGCACCCGGCCGAGGGCGTGCGCGCGCTCGAGAAGCTCGGGGGCACGAAGGATCCGGACGTGGCGCGCATCGTCGCGCTGGCGCCCGATCTCGTGCTGATGAACCGCGAGGAGAATCGCGTCGAGGACGCCGAGGCGCTGCGCGCGGCGGGGGTGCGCGTACACGACTCGATGCCGCGCACGCTGAGCGAAACCGCGGCGATGGTGCGCTCGATCGGCGACGCGCTGGAACGACACGACGAGGGCGAGGCG
>SIAI01000090.1 GCA_009691855.1 Planctomycetota bacterium
TCGCCTGCGACTGGGACCGCGACGGCGACCTCGATCTCGTGCTCGGCAACATGTACGGCAAGGTGTTCCTGGCGCGCAACGCGAGCGGCGACAAGTCGCTCGCGCTGCGCGCGCCCGAGCCGCTGCGCGTGGCCGGCGCGCCGCTCGAGCTCACCCAGACCAACGCCTCGCCGTGCGTGGCCGACTGGGACGGCGACGGCGCGCTCGACCTGGTGCTCGGCCTCGGCGACGGCAGCGTGCGCCTGTACCGCAACACCACGGCGAGCGGCGAGCCCGTGCTCGCCGCGTCGCTGGAGCTGGTGGCGGCGAGTCCCGAGGGCCGCGCCGAATTGCGCCTGGCCCGCCCCGGGCCGCGTGCGCGGCCGTGCGTCGCCGACTGGAACGAGGACGGCCGGCTCGACCTCGTGCTGGGCGAGCACAGCGGCGAGGACGGCGCGGCGCCGAAGCTCGACCAGCAGCAGCAGCAGGCGCTGCAGGCCTCGCTAGAGATCGGCCTCGAGCTCGGTCTGCGCCGCGGCGAGCTGGAACGCGCCGCGCTGACGCGCTGGCTGGAGGGAAAGCACATCCCGCTCGACGAAGCCTCCCAGCACTACGACGTGTTCCTGGCCGAATGGCTGCAGACCGACGAGGCCATCGAGATCGCCGCGCGCCAGCAGGAACAAGCCGCGCTCCAGCGCCGCCTCAACCCGGCGTTGATCGAGCACGGCCGCGTGTGGGTATTCCTGCGCAAGCCCGAGGAAGGCTGACGGCCCGTCAGGCCTTCTTGCGCGCGCGCCCCTGAGCGGGTGCCGGGCGCTTGCGATTGGGCGCGACGAGCGCGTTCCCCGCTCCCGCGCCGCGCTTCTGCTCGAGGTAGCCCTGCGCAAAGTCCACCCCGAGTTCGGCCCAGATCGGAAGGTGGTCGGACATCTTGTACGTGCGCCACTGCTGGTAGTCCTTGGCGCCGTAGACGGCCTCGTCCTCGTCGCGGTAGACGTGCGCGAAGAACGGGAACGTTCCGGCCTTGGCGATCTCGAGCTGGTCGCGCAGGTCCGGGGCGATGAAGGCCATCTGGTCGAAGGGCTTGTCCAGCTTGGCGTTCGTGTAGATCCCCTCGAGGCCCCTGGGGATCCTGAAGTTCCCCTCCTTCAGCGCCAGGAAGGTCCTGTCCTTGGTGCTGAAGACGTTGAAGTCGCCGAGCAAGATCGCGTTCCTGGCCCAGCGGTCGCGCTGCTGCATGCGCTCCTTGAGCAGCTGCACCAGGACCCGCGCCTCCTCCTTGCGTTGCGGATCGTCGGGCTTCGACTCGCCGTAGAAGAGGTGGTCGGTGCAGATCGTGAACCTGAACCAGCCCGCGCGGAAGCCGACCAGATAGGGCGAGCGCGCGAAGGCGAAGTCGCTCACCAGCGTGCCCTCCTCGGTCTTGCGCAGCGGTGGCGTGAGCTCGCCCGCCAGGCCTCCGAAGCTGAGCTTGCGCGAGTCGTAGATGAAGGCGTGGCGCTCGCTGTTGCCCTGGCGGCCGAGGGTCACGTCCGAGACCAGATACTTCCACCAGCCGCCGAGGATCTGCATGAGCCCGTCGAGCGCACCCAGGTTGTCACGCACCTCCTGCACGGCGATCAGATCGAAGCGCGACAGGATCTCGGCGATGTAGAAGAGCGGTTCGCGCTCCCGTCCGCCGGACTTGGTGTTGCCGAACTCGCGCAGGTTCCAGCTGGCCAGCAGCAGCGTCTGGTCGAGCGTGCGCTGTGGAATCGCCTTGTCCAGCGCCTTGCGCAGGCGCAGCAGGCCCTCGACGGTGCGCAGATCCTGTTCTCGTTCCGACTTCAACGACGAATAGAACGGCATGCTTCCCTCTGTCTACTTCGGACGACTCCCTCGCGGCGGGGCGAACGTCCCCGCCCTCCCTGCTCCGACGGTACTGGAGCCCTCGCCGAGCGCCAGTTGCCTTGCAGAAAAAGGCGCGGCCAGCGCTCTACTTCGCCTTGGCCAGCCACTCCGCCGTGGCCTGGACCGCCGCGCCCGTCGGCTCGAGCTCGAGCGCGCGTCTTCCTTCTTGCCCGCCAGCCAGCGGAAGCGCGACGCCCTCCGGCGTTGCGGCCAGTTCCGACGGCGCAGCGGGCCGAGTCGGATTCGCGCGCGCTCCGAGTGTGAGCAACCATGCGACCACGGCGACCGGCGAGGTCTCTTGCTCACGCGCTCAGCGCGCCCGGAAACGGCGCGCCAGCGCCGCGGCAACGGGCGGCGGCACGAAGGGCGCGCAGTCGCCGCCCAGGCGCGCGATCTGGCGCACGAGGGTCGAGCTGAGGTGCGCCACGGCGGGCGAGCTGACCAGGAACAGCGTGTCGATGCGCGGCGCGAGCTGGCGGTTCGTGCGCGCCATCTGCGCCTCGTAGTCGGTGTCGGAGCCGCTGCGCAGGCCGCGCAGGAGCGCCTCGGCCTTCAGCTCCAGACACGCCGCGACCAGCAGGCCGTCGACGCGCGCCACGGACACGTTCGCCAGGCCCGCGCAGCACGCGCGCAGGAGCTCCAGGCGCTCCTCCACGGCGAACAACGTCTGCTTGCCGGCGTTGTCGGCCAGCGCCACGGTGACGCGTCCGAACAGCGCGCCGGCGCGCTGGATCAGGTCCAGGTGCCCGAGAGTCGGCGGATCGAAGGTACCGGGAAAGAGGACGTGGGTGGCGGCCAAGCGGCGGGATTGTACGGGGTCGAGGGGCGCGTCGCGTTCAGTAGAGCCCGAGCGCCTGCAGCTCGGCGCGCAGCGCGTGGTAGCTTGCGCCGGCCTCGGGCGGGAGCGCGGGTTCGGCGCCCGGCGCGTTGCCGGCCAGCAGATCGCGCTGTTCGCGCGGGTCGGCCTGCAGATCGAACAGCTGCTCGGTGGTGTTCTCGAACGCGTGCGTGAGCACCAGCTTGAAGCGCGCGTCGCGCAGGGCGCGCGCGTAGCGCTCGGGCGCGAAGGGCCGGCCCTCGCGCGCGCTGGGCTGGTTGGGGTCGAACAGCTCGGCGTAGACTGATTTGCGCAGCGGCTCGCGCGCGCCGCGCAGGTAGGGCACGAGCGAGATCGAGTCCTCGCTCGGCGCGTCCACGCCCGCCAGCTCGCAGATCGTCGCGAACAGGTCGGTCGAGCTGACCAGCGCCGCGCACTCGCCGCGCACCACGCCCGGCCCGACCGCCAGCAGCGGCACGTGCAGGCCGCCCTCGAACAGCGTGCCCTTGCCGTGCTTCTCGTCGGGCTCGACCTCGGGCGCGTCCTCGCTGCCATTGTCGCCGATCACGAACACGTAGGTGTCCGGGTCGCGCGCGCGGATGTCGAGCAGCATGCGTCCGAGCTCGGTGTCGAGCGCCTCCAGCATCGCGCTCTGGAGCACGCCGGGGTCCTTGGTGCGCGGCCCACCGCAGGCGCGCTGCACGCAGCTCGCAGCGTCGGGACACAGCGCGCGCGGCGGCTCGCGCACCGGCCAGTGCGGCGCGTTGAAGGCCACGTACAGGAACCAGGGCGCGCGCATGCAGCGCGCGCGCAGCAGGCCCTCGTCGGCCGTGTCGCTGGTGGCATAGGTTTGCGTGCACGCGGAGCGCAGCGTACCGCTGCCGGTCGTGTCGTAGGTCTTGAGCCAGTTCGTGTAGCCCAGCACGCCGCGCGCGCGCGTCCGGCACGGCTCGCTGCGCGCGTTGCGCGTGGCCAGGTTGAACAAGGAACCCGCGTAGTATCCGAAGCCGGCGTCGAGCGGATGGTTCTCGGTGCCGTTGTCGAAGCACAAGAGATGCCACTTGCCGACCGCCGAGCTGTCGTAGCCACCGAGCACACGCGGCAGCAGCTCTTCGAGATCCACGCGCAGGCCGAGGTCATGCTCGGCTTCGATGCCGCGCCCGATGCCGTTGCGGAAGCCGTGCCGGCCGGTCAGGAGCTGCGCGCGCGAGGGCGAGCACACCGGATCCGTCCACGCGTTGGCGAAGACCACGCCCTCGGCCGCCAGGTGGTCCAGGGTCGGCGTGCAGGCCGCGCTCGGCGCACCGGGCACGCGGTAGAAGCCCAGCCTGTCCACGCCCACGTCGTCGAGCACGACCAGCACGACGTTGGGCCGGCGCTCGGCGCCCTCGGCCGCGCAGGGCAGCGCCGCCAGCACGGCCAGGGCGAGTCCGCGGACGAGGCGCAGGCGGCGGAGGGAGCTCGTCATCGCGGCGCGAACGAGTTTGGCCTGAGCGCCAGCGGACGGCAAGCGCGCCGCGGGCGCGCGCGCTGTGAATCCGCTCCCGGCTGCAACCCCGAGGCGCGTGCGCCGGTCTATGCGGCTCTGGAACCCGCAACCTCTTCTCCCCCTGCGCGGCCCCTGGTCGGGCTCGCGCTCGCGCTCGGCGCCGGAACCCTGCTCGGACTGCAGGCGGCCGAAGGCTCCGCCGTCGTCGCGCTGACGACGCTCGCCGGACTGGCGGGTGCGAGCGCGCTCGCTGTCCGGCGCGGCCTGGGCCCGGCATGGACTCCGTGGGTGCTGCTGCTCGCCTTCGCGCGTGCCAGCGCCCTCGACGTCGCACCCCCGGTGCCGGCCGACACCGCGCTGGCGGCGCGCGAACTCCGCGCCGAGCCGCTGGCGGGCTGGTGGCACGCCGAGCGCGACGGGCGCACGGGCTGGATCGAGCCCTTTGCGGGAGCACCGCGCTTGCCCGGCCACGGGTTGCTGTTCGAACCCCTCGGGCCCCGCCCCGCGAGCGAGACGCCGCTGTGCGTGCTGCCAGGCGGCGAGGTCTTGCCCTGGGCCCGTGGGCCAACGCCCGCGCCGGACGAGCGTGCACGACGCTTCCGGGCGCTCGCGCCGCTGCTGCCGGACGAACTCGTGCGTCTCGGGCCGGCGCCGCGCGCGGTGTGGGATCCGCTGCTCGACGCTCTCGCCGGCCTGCGCGCCTGGCTCGGCGCGCGCGTCGCGCCCCTGGAACGCGGAGCCTCGCTCGGGCTCTTGCGAGCGCTCCTGACCGGTGAGCGCACGGAACTCGCGCGCGAGCGCGCTGAACTCTTCGCGCGCACCGGCACCAGCCACCTGCTGGCCATCTCGGGTTGGCACGTGGGGTTGTTTGCCGCACTGGTCGTGCTGCCACTGTCGCGCGCCACGCCGCGCACGCGGCGCAGTCGGCGCGCGCTGCTGCTGCGCGGCGCGTGTGTGGTGGTGTACGCCGCGATCGCGGGCGCAGAAAAGCCGGTGCTGCGCGCGGCGCTGGCCGTGATCATGTTCGAGCTCGCCGGATTGCGCGCGCGCGGCGCGCCGCCGCGGCGTCCGGACGGACTCTCGTTCCTGGCCGCGGCCTTCTCGCTGGAGTGCCTGTTCGATCCGCAGGGTGTGCGCGGGCTGTCGCTGTCGCTCTCGTACGTGGCTACGCTGGGCCTGATCCTCGGCACGGGCGCGCTCGCGGCGCGGCTGCGCGCGCCGCGCGAGCGCTGGGACGACATCCGCCCCGCGAGCCTCGCGCGCACGCTCGTGCGGCGCGCGGGCCGCGCCTGCGGGGCGGCGCTGGCGGCCTCGGCGGCGGCGGTGCTCGCGACCTTGCCGCTCACCTGGGCGACGTTCGGCGAGTTCGCCCCGGCGGGCATGCTGCTGACCGTGCTGGTGTTGCCGCCGTTCACCGTGGCCAGCCTGGTGGCGTGGCTCGGCGCGCTGGCGCCTGTACCGGCGCTGGCCGGACCGGGCGAGCTCGCCGCGCGCGCGCTGTACGCGCTGCTCGAATGGGGCGACACCTGGCCGGGAACGCCGCTCGTCTTGCCGCCGCGGCCGCTCGCCCTGTTGTGGCTTGCAACGGTGCTCGTGTTCGTCGGCTTGCGCCGCGAGCGCGGTCCCTGGCTGCGCGCGGCCGCCGGCCTGTGGGCCCTGCTGCTCTTGCCCTGGAGCGCGGCGCCGAGCGGGCTCGAGCTCGTCGCGCTCGACGTCGGCCATGGTTCGGCCCTGGTGGCGCGCGCGCCCGGCCTGCCGGCGCTGGTGTACGACGCGGGCTCGCGCGATCGCCGCGCAGTGGCGAGCCAGGCGCTGCTACCGCTGCTGGCGCGCTGGGAAGTCGGCACGGTTCTGTGCGTGCTGTCGCACGCCGATCTGGATCACACCTCGGCCGTGCCGGCCTTGGCCGAGCGTTACCTCCTACGCCCCTGGCTGGGTGCCGCACCCGCACAGACCCTTGTGCGCGGAGCGCACGGCGGGGAGCACTGGGAGCTCGCCCACGGGCGGCTGGACGGCCAGGGAGAGGGCGGTGGGCCGGCGCTGCGCCTGCTGCGCAGCGCGGACGGAAAGGGCAACGAGAGCTCGGTCGCGCTGGAGCTCCGCTGGCGGGGCCAGCGCGTACTCCTGCTCGGGGACGCGGAGCAGGAGGGCCTGGACGGGCTCGAACTCGCGTCGGGGCCCGTGCGCTTGCTGCTCGCGCCGCACCACGGCTCGGAGGCGCGGGGGCTCGGAGCGCTGCTCGAACGCTGTCCGCCGGACGAGGTCTGGGTCAGCACCGCAGAACGACCGGCGATCGCCGACGAGCTCGAGCGCCGGGGGATTCCTTGGCGCTGGACCGGACGCGACGGCCCGCTGGCACTGGGGTTGCCCTGAACAGTTGCCCTGAACAGCGGCTGAGTGCTGCTCTCGAGCGCTCGCCACGACGTACGAAGCAAGTTTTTTCGGTACCCCGAGCTCGCTCCTCCCCTACCCACTGTCCCCGGAAGGCCGCCCCATGCTTCCCGCCCTGCCCCTGCTCGCCTGCCTGCTTCTCGCCTCGCCCGCGCAAGACGAGCCCGGCAGCCCACCGAAGGCGCGTGCCACGGTGTTGCACCTCGCCAACGGCGCGGTGTTGCGCGCCCAGGCGCGCGAGAACGCGGCGGGCAGCGGCCAGTGGCAGGTCCTCGTGCGCGGCGAATGGCAGGAGTTGCCGGCCGGCAGCGTGCTGCACGCGCGCGCCGAGTACGAGCTCTTGTCCGAGGCGAAGGCGCTCGAGCGCGGCCTGCCGAAGGGCGACCTCGTGCGCCGCGTGGCCTACGCCGACTGGCTGGTGAACGCCGGCCTGCGGATCGAAGCGCTGAAGGAGCTCGACCGCGTGCTGGGCGAGGATCCCGACCAGGCCGACGCGCTGGCGCTGCTGCAGCGCGCGCCGCTCTCGCTCGGACTGCCGCCGGTGCCGGGCGCGGACGGCCGCGGCCTCGACGCGTACTTCGCCGGCGCCGCACGCCTCACCGGCGCGGGCCAGGAGCTGGCCGTGAACGCGCTCGCCCGGGCGGACGAGATCGCCGGCCTGCGCACGGCGCTGGGCCAGGAGCTGGTGCAGCGCACGAGCGCGCGGCGCGCGTTCGCGACGCTGGCGCTGCGCCGCCTGTTCGCGGGCTCCGAGGCGCAGGGGCTGCTGTCGCGCGCGATCCTGGACTCCTCGCGCGAGGTGCGCACTGGCGCGGCGCTGGCGCTGAAGGCCTTCGATGACCCGGCGGTGATCGTGCCCGCGCTACGCGCGATCGGCTCGAAGCAACCCGAGGTGCGCGTCAACGCGGTCGAAGCCTTGACGCGCATGGAGTATCGCGAAGCGGTCGAGCCGCTCTTCCACCACCTGGTGTCCTTGCAGGGCGGCGGCGGTGGTGGCGCGCCGCACACGCACATCTACAACGGCAAACAGGTCGCCTACGTGCAGGACTTCGACGTCGAGGTCGCGCAGGGCCAGGCGATCGCCGATCCGATCATCAACATCCTGCAAGAGGGCTCGGTCCTCGACGTGGCGGTGATCGGCGCGACCGAATACCAGCTGGCCGGCGAGCGCGCGAGCGTGCGCCGGGCGCTGGCCAAGCTGACCGGCGCCAATCCGGGCGACACGACCGTCGCCTGGCAGCGCTGGTGGGACGAGCACGGGGGCGATTGGCGGGCGGGAGCAGCCCCGCCCAAAACTCCGACGACCCCGGCAGGTCAGGGCTGAACCTTCAACCCTGATCTAGGTAGGCGGGCCCGCGCAGGGGTGATGCGGGCCCGCCTCTTTTTTTCTCCGCGACTTCCAAAGAACAAGTCGTTCAGCGCGTGCGCCGCCAGCAACCCAAACGCAGCGCGGAGCGCCACGGAGGAAGAACGGGGAGCGGGGCGGAGGACCTGCGGAGCGTCGGATTCCAGCAGGGCTGAAGCGCGGAGGCCATGCTCCTTCCTTCTCCGCGAGTCTCCGCGCTCTCTGCGTCTCCGCGCTGCGCTTTCCGCCACTCCAGGAGTCTTGCTCGCCGTGCAGGCGGCCGACGAATAGAAGCTCAGCGGACCTGGGCAGCCTGTTCTTTCCTGACCAGGCCCGCCTGCGGCGGGCAAGCGGCTCAGAGGCTGTCGGAAAATCCC
>SIAI01000036.1 GCA_009691855.1 Planctomycetota bacterium
TGAAGAGGGAGATCCTAGGCTGCGGCGTGCTGCAGCTCGACGACACACCGATCCAGTGCCAGGCCGGGAAGGGCGCGGAGAACTTCAAGGCTCACTTGTGGACCTACACGAGCCCGCTGTCGCGCGGCGTGGTCTTCGATTTCGCCCTCGATTGGGGCCACGAGCACGTCGCCGCCTTTCTCGGCGAGAAGATCGAGGGCTGCCTCGTCGGCGACGGCTACGCGGGCTTCGGCGTGAGCGTGCAGAAGTACCCCGCGCTGACCGAAGCCGGTTGCTGGGCGCACGTCCTGCGAAAATTTCGCGACGCAATGAAGGAGTCGCCGGTCGAGGCGCTGCGGATGGTGCGGCGGATCGCGAAGCTCTTCGATGTCGAGCGCGAGGCCGTCGAGAAGAAGCTCGAGCCAGAGGCCGTGCGCGCGTTGCGAGCTGATTAGAGTCAGCCCGTGCTGGTCGAGATCGAGGCCGAGGCCCATGTGCTCCGTAGTCTCGCGACCAGCGACCAGGGCCCGCTGGCGAAGGCGCTCACCTACCTCGAGAACCAGTGGCCGACCCTGCTGCGCTTCCTCGAGGACGGGCGCGTGCCGATCCACAACAACTCCTGCGAGAACGCGATCCGCCCCATCGCCGTCGGCCGCAAGAACTGGCTCTTCGCCGGCAGCGAGCGCGGCGGGCATGCCGCGGCCACGATCTATTCCCTGATCGAGAGCTGCAAACGGGTGGGGGTCGATCCTTTCCTCTATCTCCGCGACGTCCTGGTGCGCGTCTGCACGCACCCGGCGGCCGAGTCCACGAGCTCGCGCCCGCGAACTGGAAAGAGCTCTTCGGCGCGCAAGCGAAGCGCTGAACGGGCGCCGCGGGAGAGGGCGTCAAGCCGTCAACCGCCCGCTGCAGGCCGGGCCCGGACGCCTACGAAGCTCAAAGAGCCGTGCCTGCGGTTTCCGCAACCGCGAGCGCTTCAGGAACGCGATCTACTTCCACCTCGGCGGACTCGATCTCTACCCCAGGCCGGCATCAGCTACCCACACGACTTTCCTGAAGCCCCAAAAAACGAAACGAACCGGCCCCCTTCATCAGAGGGGACCGGCTCGCGTGTGGCCGTGGAGATCCTTACAGGATGTCGAGGATTCCCGTCCCCGCAGACTGATCCGTTAGCGTTTGAGTCGATGCCCGATAGTTCAAGTCGAGACCGATCTTGGAATTCCAGGGCAGAAGCTCCTTGTCCGCGACGATGCCAAGGGCAACGGCTGCGAAGCCACGCGCTCGTTCCGTCAGGCTCTCGTTCTGGAGCATCTGGACGAGCGGCTCGATAGACCGCTGGTCACCGATGAAACCGAGGGCCGAGGAAATGGAGGCTTGGGTCGCAAGCCCCTTCGACTCCTGCAGCAGAACCACGAGTTTTGGAACAAGGTCCTTGTCGCCTAGGAGCCCTAGCGCGATCGCGGCCTGCTTGAGAAGCTCCGGGCGGTACTTGGAGTCATCGATGATCTTCTGGATCTTCTCGACAGCTTCTCGAGCGTTCATCAGGCCAAGCCCGATTGCCATGTAACCCCGAGCCGTGTCGTCCTTCTCGGACTCAAGGCGCTTGAGCAGGCCCTGCTTCGCCTCGACGTCTCCCATGATCCCCGAAGAGATCGCGAGCGCGCCCAGTTTGGAGGGATCCTTCTCATCTTCGAATGCCGTACGAACCGCCTGTTGGAGGGTCGGAATCTTTGAGGAGTTGACGTTTGTGTCGTTCAGCTTGCGAGCCATGACACCACATGCCAGTCCGGCCCAAGGCTTTACAACACTCTTCCCCTCCGAAAGCTGCGCAAGAATGACCTTGGCAATCTCCTCGATGCCACCTTCCGAATCCTTGGCATTGGCAGGAGTTGTCCCACCCATCTTAGCGAGAGCGATCATTGCAAAGTTTCGAGCCTGCAGGTCGGAAATATCCTTCGGAACCGCAGCGAGTGCCTCGCGGATCCGCTTGTCGAGCGGATCAGAAGTATCGTTGGTTCCGATCAGGCCAAGGGCCAGGACTGCACTTTGGACAATCTCGTCTTTCTCCTTTTTCTTGGCATTGATACGCTCGATGAGGTCCGCCGCGATTCGGTCGCGATACGCCTTATGTAGCTCGGGGGGTAGGCCGGGCAGCATACGCGCAAGAGCGCCTGGGCAGTGAGCGCGGACGAGATAGTGGTGCTGCTCCTCGTTCTGCAGGAAACCAAGGAGGTAGTCCATCTGCGCAGTGCGCGAGGTCTCGGGGGGGATAAGCTCACCCTTCTTGGGCGCCGGCGCTCCGGACTCGATCGTCTCAAGAGGGACCATTCCCAACGCAATAACACAGCTCACGCGCAGGTCGCGAGTTTTAGTGCTGTCCGTTTCGACAGTTTTTCGAAGGACCTCGACGATTTTTTTCCGGTCGTCTTCGCTGCTCGTTCGAGCGCCGATCAGGCCGAGCCCATATGCGGCAAAGGCCCGAGTGCGGTAGTTGACTTCCGGCTGGCCCACGAGTTTGCGACCTTCAGGGGTGTCCGTAAGGAGGAGTTCGAGCGTATGGATGGACTTGGGGTTTGCCAAGATTCCCAAAGCCACCGCGGCAGTTTCGCTGATCTCCTGGTTTTTGTCAGCCAAGAATTTTGAGATTACTTTCTCGAAGGGGGATTCGCCGGTTTCGGAGGCTGCATCGCCGATCTTTGCAATGGCAATCATGCAGCCGGTAACGATGTCGTTATTGCCTTCCTTTTGGAGTGAAGCAAGCAGGGCAGGAACGACCTTCTGACGGATCTGTTCTTCGGTGGGCTTGAGGCTATCCTTAGTCTTTCCTTTTTTGTCCTCGCTGAGGAAGAAGCCTTCGCCGCCGGTTTCAATGCCTCCATTTTGGATCTTCGACTTGAGATTGAGATACGGCTCTTTGTTGAACTCCCACCAGAAGCTCCACAAGGTTAGGTCCGTACCGCCGTCGCCGCCGCCTCCTGTCGTCGGCCGACCACCCGCGGCGCCGCCCGGGGCACCTGGCGCGCCCGCTCCGGGCGTCGCGGGGCCTGCGCCACCCGGAGTCGTCGGGCCAGCAGGGCCCGTGGCCGGCCCAGCACCACCACCCCCGCCAGCCCCTCCACCCCCCGGGGGGACCGTGTCGCCGGGGCCTCGATACTGCCCGCCGTGAGCGTGTGCAGGACCATGCAAGGCAAGCAGGGTGCCCGCTGCGAGAGCAGCGGCAAAGAGGAGTTTTCTCATGATCACTTCAGTCGTATTTCGTCGTGGTTGATTGGAAGGGAGGGTCAGTGTCCTGGATGATGCGTACAGCAAGGGGTGTTCCAGGGTAGCAGCTGCGAGCTCTATTGTTGGGCCAGCCCTGGGGATCACTTGTGTGAAGAGGGTGTGTTCTTTGGGCAAGCAGAGCCATCGCCTCTCGGCGGCTTGGTCCTGTTTCGGACCCGTAGCGCGGGCTTCCCCCTCTGAGAAGGTCGGCGTCATCCGACTGAACTTCCGGTTGGCAGGTCGGGAGCCTCTTTCAGGAAGGAAAGTGCAAAATCGCGATTCATCCTCGCGATGCTCTCCACGGAGATGCCCTTGGGGCACGCCGCCATGCACTCGAAGTGATTGGTGCAGCTTCCGAATCCTTCCTCGTCCATCGCATGCACCATGGCTAGCGCGCGACGCTCTCTCTCCGGTTGCCCTTGAGGGAGGAGGGCTAGGTGTGCGACCTTTGCTGCAACGAAGAGCATGGCAGAGGCATTCGGGCAGGCGGCCGCACAAGCGCCACAGCCTATGCAGGCCGCTGCATCCATCGCGCGATCCGCGTCGGGCTTCGGAACCAAGATGGCGTTCCCATCCGGAGCCGAACCAGTAGGGCTAGAGACAAAACCTCCGGCGGAGATGATCCGGTCGAAGGCGCTGCGGTCGACCATCAGGTCCTTGAGCACAGGGAATGCGTTGGCCCTGAATGGCTCGACATGGATCGTATCGCCGTCTGAGTAGTGCCGCATGTGGAGCTGGCACGCGGTGGTGAGCGCCTCGGGGCCATGCGCTCGGCCGTCGATCACGAGCGAACAAGCGCCGCAGATTCCTTCACGGCAGTCGTGGTCGAAGGCGACAGTGTCCAAACCGGAGGCTATCAAGCGCTCGTTTAGGACATCGAGCATCTCCAAGAAAGACATGTGGGGAGACACATCCGGCAGGAAATGCGTTTCCACCTTGCCGGGGCGGTTCGGACCCTCCTGACGCCAGATCTTGAGCGTGATTCGCATCCGCCCGGATCCGGCGTCGTGAGACGGCGCGCTCATTTGTAGCTCCTCTGGCTCGGCCTGACGTATTCAAAAGCAAGGGGCTCTCGGTGCAGAGTGGACTCCTTGCCTACACCCTCGTGCTGCCAGGCTGCTACATAGCTGAAGCGCTCGTCGTCGCGCTTTGCTTCGCCCTCATCGGTCTGGCTCTCCTCCCTGAAGTGCCCGCCACAGGATTCGCTCCGCTGGCTGGCGTCGTCGATCATCAGCTCGGCGAACTCCAAGAAGTCTGCGACCCTGCCCGCGTGTTCCAAGTTCTGGTTAAGCCCTGCGCTACTCGTCGGGACGCGTGAGTTCTCCCAGAACTCGGAGCGCAACGCTTGGATGCCCTGCTTGGCAAAGGCGAGGCCGCTGCCGGTCCGAGCCATGCCGCAGTGATCCCACATGATTTTTCCGAGCTCGCGGTGGAAGCTGTCCACGGTCCGCTTGCCCCCGATTGACAGGATCCTGTCGATCCGCTCGCGCACACTGCGCTCGCTATCTTCGAAGGCCTTGTCGGTGGGGGAGACTGCGGGCAGCTTCCTGCCCGCGAGGTGGCCACCGATGGTGTAGGGCACGATAAAGAACCCATCGGCGAGCCCCTGCATGAGGGCGCTCGCCCCGAGGCGGTTTGCTCCGTGGTCCGAGAAGTTGGCCTCGCCCAGGACGAACAGGCCGGGCACGGTCGATTCAAGGTTGTAATCCACCCACAACCCCCCCATCGTGTAGTGGACGGCGGGGTAGATCCGCATCGGCACGTGATAGGGGTCGTCGGCCGTGATCTTTGCGTACATCTGGAACAGGTTGCCGTACTTCTGACGGATCGCTCCCTCGCCGTCGCGGCGGATCGCATCGCGGAAGTCCATGTACACGGCGAGTCCGGTTGTGCCGACCCCGAAGCCCGCATCGCAGCGTTCCTTCGCGGCTCGTGAGGCAACGTCACGCGGCACGAGGTTCCCGAAGCTTGGGTAGCGGCGCTCGAGGAAGTAATCGCGGTCCTCGTCAGGAATGTTGTGTGGAGGCCGCGGTTCTCCCTTCTGCTTGGGAACCCATACACGTGCATCGTTGCGCAAGCTCTCGCTCATCAGAGTCAGCTTGCTCTGGTAGCTTCCGGAGACGGGAATGCAGGTCGGATGGATCTGCGTGAAGCAAGGGTTCGCGAAGTACGCGCCTCGCTTGTGAGCCCGCCAGACCGCAGTGACATTGCAGGCCTTGGCATTCGTCGAGAGATAGAAGACGTTGCCGTATCCCCCGGTGCAAAGCAGGACGGCATCGCCGGCGGAGCGCTCGTACGCCCCAGTCACGAGATTTCGGCAGACGATTCCGCGTGCCACGCCGTCGATCACGACGACGTCCAGCATCTCTCTGCGTGCGTACAGTGCGATTCGGCCTGAGCCGACCTGTCGCATCATCGCGCTGTAGGCGCCGAGCAGCAACTGCTGCCCGGTCTGGCCCCGCGCGTAGAACGTTCGGCTGACCTGGGCCCCGCCGAAGGACCGGTTGGCGAGCCCGCCGCCGTACTCTCGAGCGAAGGGAACACCGAGAGCCACACATTGATCGATGATCTGGTTCGATATCTGCGCGAGGCGATAGACATTGGACTCCCGCGCTCGAAAGTCCCCACCTTTTACCGTGTCGTAAAATAGGCGCTGTACGCTGTCGCCGTCGTTGGGGTAGTTCTTGGCGGCATTGATCCCGCCTTGAGCTGCGATGGAGTGGGCTCGTCGTGGACTGTCCTGGATGCAGAAAACGCTGACCCTGTAGCCCAGGTCGGCGAGCGAGGCGGCTGCAGATGCCCCGGCGAGGCCGGTTCCGACGACGAGCACATGGAACTTCCGCCTGTTCGCCGGGTTGATGAGCTTCAGTTCGAAGCGGTGCTTGTCCCAGCGCTCAGAGATCGGTCCGCTGGGGCACTTGGAGTCTAGCTGCGGAGGAGTCGGGCTCATCGGCGGCTATCGCTCCCGGATGAACAGGTAGTACATGGGGAAGGCAGCGAAGCCCACGGCGAACAAAAAGGCCACGAACTTGCCGAGTCTCTCGAGCAAGGGATTCCAGCGCGGGTGGCTCAGGCCGAGTGACTGGAACGCGCTGCGAAATCCGTGGCTGAGGTGGATGCCTAGCACGATTGCGGCCAACAGATAGACCGCCGCATGGCCGGGCTGGCTCAGCTTCGCCTGGACCGCCGCATGTGGGGCGTCGAAGAACCTCGGATCCAAGCGAAAGTCGATCAGGTGCTTGAGCAAGTACCCGAGGATGATCGCCCCGGTGTAGAACATCGAGACCGAGCCCACCGTGCTCGCCCCGCGGTTGTTGCGCACCACGTAGCGCTGCTTGCGCGCTTGGATGTTCTCGAGGGTCAACCGGAAGGCGAGGTACACATGTGCCGAGAACAGCAGCCCGAGCCCGATCTCCGCCAAGACCAGCAATGGCCCGAAACTCTTCAGGAATCCCACATAGTCATCGAAGGCGGCCCCGCTCGGATCCTCAATGAGCTTGAGGTTCCCGTGCAAGTGCTCCACGAGGAAGCCGAGGAGCATGAGCCCGCTGAGCCCCATGACGATCTTCTTCCCGACGGAAGAGGCGAGGGCCTTACCGAACCGACTCATGCGTGGGGGACCACTTCATTCTGGAGAGCAGGGGCGCGAAGGATGGAGCGCGGCCGAGTCATCCTAGCCCGACCTATTCATGAGGCCTCGAGCAAATCGTCGCGAATGGCTGCAGATGCAGCGATGAGCGAGCGAGAGCCTGGAGACGACCTCTCTGCAGGTCGTTGAGGACAAGCAGGGAGCGAAGCGCTGCAGATGCAGCCAGTCGCGACGTTGCAGCCGGGGGCTCATGAATAGGTAGGGCTAGGAACGTAGCGCAGGTCGGATCGGGGAGCAATCGGTGGGGGGGGGCAAGTTTGCTCTACGGGCCCCCACTCCGTATGCTCCGATCCGTGCGGCCGACGAAGGTCTATCTCTTGCGGCACGGTGAGGTAGACGAGGCTTGGCGTGATCGGGTGTACGGCGCCCTTGACGTTCCGCTGTCGCAAGGGGGAGTGCGGGAAGCGGAGCGCGCCGCACGGACTTTGAGCGAGGTCGATCTGCGCGCTGTGATTTCCTCGGGCCTGTCGCGTGCTGAGCATGGGGCCGAGCGCCTGCGGGCCAGCCGCGAGTTGCAGAGGATCGAGGACCCAGAGCTGCGAGAGTTGGAGCGCGGAGCCTGGGCAGGTGTCGAAGTAGGGGAACTCGAGCGGCGGGAACCAGATGCTTGGCAAGCATGGTTTCGAGCGCCGTCGCGCGTGCGGCCTCTGGGCGGAGAGAACTTGGAAGACCTCTTGCGCCGGGTACTACCGCGGATCTGGTACTGGGCTCGGATTCACGAAGGAATGAACATAGCAGTCGTCACCCACGGCTGGGTCGTGCGTGTTCTGGTCTGTCATGCCCTGGGCGCGTCGCTCGACCTCGCTCCTCGGTTGGACGTTCGGACCGGAGATATCGCCCAGCTTTGCATTCGTTTCGACGGCCAGGAGCCCGTCTTGGAGCTTGAGGGCTTCGGCCTCGACCTGACTCCCAATCAATTTTCAGGATGACCCTTGGGCGGCCGCGGTGGGCCTCCGCTCGAGCCCCCTTGGCCAGGGCCGCCGAGGTTGGAGCCGGACATGGTTTCCAGGATCCGCCTGACTTCGAACAGCCCTTCACCGAAGTGATGCGAGAGCCAGATGAAGTAGCAGTCGATGTTGTCGACCGGATCATCGACTTCGAAGGCTGCCTTGCAGGTCAGGTCGCAGGGCCGTTCCTTGTTCAGGAAGCAGAACTTCTTCTTGGACAACCTTTGGGTCTCCGGTGCTTGGAACAGGGAGCGTACTGCTTTCAGCGGCCCGGTGGCAGCCTGCGCTTGGGAGGCCCGGGCGCTGGCTCCTCTTGTAATAGTTACATAACATACATTATCAGACCTCATGAAACGAAGCCTTCTGGCGATCTAGGCCTGCCATGAAGCCTCATCTAGCCTGCGGTCTTCTCTTCTGCGCAACCGCGTGTGCCGTGCGGCAGCCGGCCTTCGATCTCGACTGGCCCGCCACGGCGATTCCTGCGAGCAGCCATTCGACTCCAGCGCTGCAGGTCGACGCCAACTGGAAGGAGCGCATGGCCCAGCCCTACGTCTTCGTCGAGCACACGGGCGACTACCGCAAGCTAGGTGACGCGATGCGGACGCTGCTGACGCTCGCGCAGGAATCCGGCGTCGAGCGCTCGGGGGCGCCGTTCGCCTTGTTCTTCGACGATCCGGGGCATGTGCCCCTGGAGCGTCTCCGCGCGCGCGCCTGTCTGCCGGTGAAGCAGTCGCCCGACCATCTCGAAGGCCTGAGATTCGAGATCCTCCCGCGAGCGATGGTCGTGTACGCCCGTGTCGCCGGAGCCTACACCGAGGTTTCCCGCAGCTATCAGGCACTCTTCGTGTACCTCCGGGAGCTGGGCTGGCAGTCCAGCGGTCCGATCCGCGAGGTCTACCTCGTGAATCCGGCCGATGTCGTCGGCTACGACCAGCTCGAGACCGAGGTGCAGATCCCGTGGGGTGTCGGAGGCCTGGTCGCTAACTGAGCAGGCCCGCAAGCTCGGCCGGATAGGTTGCGCCCAGCACGGGATCGCCCTTGCTGCCGGCAAGGCGCACGAGGTCGCCGTCGCGCAGGTCAGCAAGATCCGCTGACGAGACTACCAGGCTCGTCTCGTGTCCGTTCTTCGCCTTCAATCGGACCGCGTCGTTCTTCAGTGAGACGATCCGGTGGACGCCCTTCCCCTGGCCCTTGCTCAGTCGGGCACGCAGTCGCGCATGACGCGGGAGTGAACGCTGAACCGCGATCAGAGTCTCACCAAACTGCGTCCAGAGAGCGACCTCGTGACGCTCCTCGCACC
Source organism: Planctomycetota bacterium (assembly GCA_009691855.1). Classification (GTDB taxonomy): domain Bacteria; phylum Planctomycetota; class UBA1135; order UBA1135; genus JABFRZ01. The sequence goes on from SIAI01000036.1 coordinate 9,137, forward strand.
ACTTGCAAAAATGGGCGAGCGCGTCGAGGACGCAGGTCAGTTCTTGAGCTTCCCTCAACCCGCTCTCGTCGAGGAGCCAGCGGGCGGAGAAATCGAGCAAGCGCTGCGACCCGAGCTCCTCGAAGACGCCGATCTCGCTGGCGTAGTTTCCGAGCAGACGTAGTGACCTCAGTTCGAGAGCTCGTTGCTCGCCGTCCTCGCGTGCGCTGTCCCACAGGAACTCTTCGACCATCGCACTGACGACCCCCGGGAAGTCGGGCGCGCCTGCATCCTCGCCGGGGACGCCCTCCTCTTCTCCTTCATCGGCCACGCCAAGACTGCGCTCGAGCTCGCGGAACAGGAGCTCGAGGTCCTTGCCTTCGGCGCGTCCGCGATCGAAGGCTCCCAGAGCCGTTCGCTGGGCGTGCGTGTCGGCGTTTTCGGCAGACTCCGGGACTGCTGGCACACGCGCCTTCTCTGTGTGCCACAGGTTCGTCAAGACCAGGCGTGCCGCCGTCAGATCGATCCCGGTATCGAACGCCAGCTGATTCAGGATCTCGGTGAAGGCCGTTCCGTCGCGTGCAAGCGCGGCCTGGTGCACACGGTCGAGAACTTGCGCGGCCTGAGTTGCATCCAGCCCGAGTTCCACCAGGGCCGCGCGCGTCCCGACGCGTTCGCTCTCGAGATGTGTTCCATGGGCCGCCAGCTGCTGCGGAGAGTGGAACAGACGTTCGAGTTCGAGTTGCTGGATGCGCAGCACGCCCCGCCGCGCGGCCCGCATCTGCTCCAGGTCCGCGCGCACGGCGGAGAGCAGCTCGGACCTGCGGAAGAGCGACACCGCAGGAGAGAGCAGGAAGGTCCCGCCACCCGCCGGATACAGACGTCCGACGAGCAGGTCCCCTACCTGGAGCGCAGCGCTGGCCTGGTTCTCGGCCACTGGATGCTCGCCCTGCGTGAACAGGTCGCGCACCCACAAACCCTCGCCGGGGATGAGGGACGTGACCTCGAACGCGCCCGGTAGAGACTGCAGGAAAGCGGCCCCTAGATCGGGCGTCCCGTCGGCCAGTTCGGCTCTCCAGATGTGGGCCGGTACCCCACCCAGGGCTGCGCTCGGACGCTCCAGGAGAAACCACTCCAAGTGCCGCCGTTCGGCTCCCGAAGTCCGCACCCCTACTGGCCCGATGAAAAACTCGCTGCGGCTGCCCGCGAACTCCTCCCCCACCTGCCGGTTGCGGCGCAGCAGTTCGAGGCCCCGTTCGAGGCCCCGTTCGATGTGTTCCCAGTCGATCACGAACAGAGGCTAACCGGCCCGTGCGCGCGGCGCCAAATCCGCATCGCCCCTTGGATGTCTGTGGGCGATTCGCTCTGCTGGAACTCCATGGCGCTCACTCCCCCTTGGTTTGCACCCCTGGATGTGGTCGGTCTGGCGCTGGTCGTGATCCTGCTGGGTCTGGGGCTCTATCGCGGCTTGTGGTGGCAGGTCATCCGCCTGCTGGGCATCACGATTTCCGTGGTCGTCGCCCGTACGCTGGGCACGCGCTTGGCCGAGCGCGTGGCGGTGCTCTTGCCGGACGTGACTCCGCGCACGGCCAACGGCATCGCCTGGGCCACGCTGTTCCTGACGAGCCTACTCGCCTGCGCGCTGCTAGGGCTGCTCGGGCAGCGGATGCTCGAGGCCATGAAGCTGGACCTTGCCAACCGCCTCGCCGGCGCCTGCGCAGGGGCGGCCACGGGCTTCTGCGCGCACGTCGTCCTGATCGTGCTGGTCGTTCAGCTCGCGCCGGCGCCGCTCCTCGGACGCTACGTGGCCGGCACGTACTCGGAGCGCGTCTATGCAGCGCTCGGCCTGCGCTGGCCGGTGGTCATGGCGGCGGATGCGGCGCACGAGGTCGACCAGGTCCTCGAGCAATCACCCAAGCACGTGCACACTCCCCGCGGGGACGTGCGCTAGGGGCTCGCGCACCGGGCTGTTAGGCTGCGGGCTGAAAATTCGGTTCGCGAGCGCGAGCGGGGAAGACAGGTGTGAATCCTGCACGGTCCCGCCACTGTGATTCGCCAGGCGCTTCCTTCGCCGGCCCTTCGGGGAGCGGCGGGAACAACCTCCAGCCACTGGACAAGGGTCCGGGAAGGCTCGGGGAGGCGCCCCACGGAGATGAGTCAGGAGACCCGACGCGTTCGCCCTGGACGCTGGGCTCCCGACGAGAGCTCGTCGACGCACGAGAACTCCTCTTGCTTCGGGCCCGGCACTTCGACGTGGCCTCGAACCCCAAGGATTCTCATTGCGTTCCTCTCTCTGCGCCGCCGTGCTGGCGGTCCTCTCCCCTTCCGTGCTCGCCCAGGACGTGCCTGCGGCGGGATTCTCGCTCGGTAGCGCGCCGTTCCCCGGAGCTTCGTCGCTCGCTGCGACCACCACGCTCGCCAACGGCGACCTCGTCGTCTTCGACGGCATGCACGTGCGCCAGTATGACTCCGGCGGCGGGTTCCTGCACGACCTCGGCGCGTTGCCAGCTTTCGCGTTCCCCAGCTTCGTGCTCGCCGATCCCAGCGAGCAGCAGGTCTTCTTCGGTGAGAGCAGCACGGGCGCGATCTACCGCCTGTTTCTGGGGCTCAACTCGTCGCCCGACTTCGTGGTTGCGCTGCCCTTCAACTACGACGCCGCCATGATCGTTGGCAGCGCCTTGTTCGTGAGCGCGGCCACCTGCGGCTTCGGGTGCGGCAACGAGATCTGGAGCGTGGACCTCGGCAGCCTGCAGACGACGCTCGAGGCTACCGTCGGTGGCGCATCCGGTCCGCTCGCCTTCGATGCTTCTGGCGGCCTGTACTACGGCACGGTCAGCGACGTCTTTCCGACCCCCCCCGATGCGTCGGCGGTCCTCCACTGGACAGCCAGCCAGCTCGCCGCAACAGGCGTGCTGACCCAGGCCGATGCGCAGCTTGTGGGCGATGGCTTCGCCGGTGCGGCGCGCCTGGCCTTCGATGCCGAGGGCGGCGCGCTGTTCCTCGCCGAGAACAACTTCACGAGCGGGGCGAATCGCATCCGCCGCGTGCTCGGTTCGGCGCTGCAGTCGCCGGTCGTGCTCGAGGGCCGCAATGGACTCTCGCTCGCCAACCTGACCTTGCGCTCGAACTCCGATCCCGCGCTCTTCGCCGCCTACCAACCTGCCAGCGGCGGATCGCTGTTCTACACCACCACCGACTTCGCGGTCCTGGCCGAGCGCATCGTGCTCACGCCGCTGCGCCCCAGCGCGAGCGTGTCCGGTCCCGGAACGAGCGGCCCCGGCCCGTTCGACGTCGCCCTCGCGCAGGGTCCCCCGGGCGGCTCCGCACGTCTCTACGTGGGCCCCAGCGCGCGCTACCACTCGCTCGAGAGCGCGCTCCTGTTCCGTGGCCTACCGCTCTTCTTCGGGCTCGACCTGCCCACGACGAGCGGGGTGCCCGGACTCCTGCGGCTGGACGCGCTGGGGAATCTCGCCCAGGGCTACCTGAACCCGGGCACATACCAAGGACTGTTCGCGTTGCAGTTCCTGGTGCTCGATGCCCAGGGGCACGTTGCCGGGACCTCCTCGGCCGGCTTCCTCTAGATCTCGCAAAGCTACGAGCCTGCGATCCGAAAGCCGAGCCACCCGCCGTGCAAGCGCACGCGGGTGGCGTCCAGCTGCGGATGAGACAGGCGTTCGGGCTCGAGCTCGTGATCCAAGGTAGTGAGCTCGAGCTCCAGCCATTGTTCCGCGTCCGCGGGACTCAGGCGCGCGCGCAACGGATGGACGAGCGCCGTGTGTGCGCGCTGGACGCACCAGGCGACGCGCACGACATCGCTCCGCGACAGTGTGGCCGAAGCGAGCACGGGCCATGCGCCGGAAGCCTGGGGAGCGCGCACGGCCTCTAGCACGAACCCGATGAGCCAGGCGAGCCCGCGGGCTTCATGGCGCTCGCCGAGGAGATCGATGCCCTGCACGGCCGCCAGCAAGCCGAGGCACCAGCCGGCCTGATGAGCTCGAGCATGCACGCGCTCGAGGCGCGCAAAGACGCGCTCGTCGCTCAGGGCTCTCGCCGGAGAGCCGCTCGCGCTGTGCAGCGTGGCCGTCGCGCTGGCCAGTTCGCTGCGCAGGTGCGGCACGAGCAGCTCGGCCAGCTCGCGCCCGAGCCCAGGGACCACGCGCGCGCGCGAGGAAGCGAGTGCCAGAGAGGGGAGTCGAACCCCTACTCCCTTGCGGGAAATGGATTTTGAATCCATCGCGTCTGCCGGTTCCGCCACTCTGGCTCGTTGTGCCACCAGTCTGCGCGTTCGTGCGCCGCCTTGGCAACCCCGCGCTCGTCGGATCACTTCGCTGGGAGCGCCGCTTCGAGCCCGAAGGCCACGCCCTCCACGCGCGCGGCGAAGCGTAGCGCTGCCAGCAGTCCTGGTCCGAAGGCCTCGGGACCGAGCATGTCGTGGCTCAGGGTGAGCGTCTCGCCGGGCCCTCCGAAGAGCACTTCCTGATGCGCGTAGAGGCCGGGCGAACGCACCGAATGGATCGGCACGGGGATCCCGCCGCGGCGCTGGCTGAGGCGTTCGGCGGTGTCGCGCGCAGAGCCCGAGGGTGCGTCGCGCTTGCGCTCGTGGTGGCGCTCGACGATGGTCACGCTCGGGAAAGCGCTGGCCAGTGTCTCGGCCGCGCGATTCAGCCAGGCCATGCCCAGGCTGAAGTTGGGCACGACGATTCCGCCCAGGGCGCGCGCGCGTGCCAGCGTATCGAGCTCGGCAGCCTCTGCCCGTGAGACACCGCTCGTTCCGACGACGACGCGCAGCCCGCTGGCCAGCGCCAGACGCCCGTGGACCGCGCCCTGGCCAGCAACCGTCAAGTCCAGCGCGAGCGCGGCTCCGCACTCGCGTAGCACGCTGCAGAGGTCGTGCTCCCGTCCGAGCTGGGCCACGACCTCGAACTCCGCCGAGTCGGCCAGGAGCTCGCACGCGAAGCGGCCCAGGCGGCCACGGGCGCCGATCACGGCCACGCGCGCGGGGTTCATCCGTTGCGACGCTCGTCGTTGCGGGCGATGCCGTTGGCGGCGATCCACAGGCACAGGGTGCGGTAGTCGATGCCCGCGGCGGCGGCCGCCTTGGGCAGCAGCGAGCGCGGCGTGAGCCCCGGCAGCGTGTTGGTCTCGAGGAAAACCGGCTCGCCGCCTTCGGCCGGCACGATGAAGTCCGTGCGCGAGTAGCCCTCGCAGCCGAGGGCGTGGTGTGCGGCCAGCGCCTGGACGCGGATGCGTTCGCAGGCCGAGGCGTCGATGCCGCGCGGCGGACACAGCTCGAGCGCGCCGTCTTCGGCGTACTTCTCATGGTAGTCGAAGAAGGCGCCGTGGGGCCGGATCTCGACCGGCGGCAAGGCCAGCAGCTCGCCGCCGGGCGCCTGCAGCACGCCGCCGGTGGTCTCGATGCCGCGCACGAAGGCCTCCACCAACACGTCCGGCCCTTCCTGGAACGCGCGCTCGAGGGCCTGCTCGAACTGCGGGGCACCGCGCACCAGCGAGCAGCCCACCGAGGAACCGCCGCGGCGCGGCTTCACCACGCAGCCGCGCGCGAGCAGCGGCTCGAGCTCGGCGCGCAGCGCTGCATCCGGCCAGGCGGCCCGCGACAGTGCCACGGCCGGCGCCACGCACACCCCGCTGGCGCGCACCAGCTCGCGCGCGAAGACCTTGTCCATGGACACGGCCGAGGCGATCACGCCACTGCCAGTGAAGGGCATGTCCGAGCACGTCAGGAAGCCCTGCAGCGAGCCGTTCTCACCCTCGCCGCCGTGCAGCGCGGAGAAGAACACGTCCACGTCGGCAAGCGCCACTACCGCTTCGCCCGGCAGCAGCAGGCGCTTGCCTACGCGCCACCGTCCGTCGGCCTGGATCTCGACGCCGATCACGCGCAAGGGCCCACGCTGATCCTCAGCGGAAGTCGGAGCGCAAAGCGCGCCGAGTACCATGCGGCCGGAGGACAGCGACACGTCGCGCTCGCTCGAGCGCCCGCCCATGAGCACGGCCACGGTCGCCTGCTCCAGACCCAGCGTTTGGGCGGTGACGAACTCAGGAATAGAGGTGGCCGGAGTCGCGGACATCGGGGCGGATTCCTCGGCGGGCGAGGAACTCATCCTGCGATTCCGCGCACAGCGGATCCACCTCGACGGGATGGATTCCGCACTCGTCCGCGGGCGGCAGTGGCAAGCCGGCTGCCCGCACCCAGTTTGCGAACAGGCGGCACAGGTCTGCGCGACAGGAAGCCGGCGAGTCCTCTCCGCTCGCGTTCTTGACCGGGCTGAACTCCTCGCTGCGCTCGACCTCCAGCACCACCGAGGCCTCGCTGCGCGCCAGCGCGTCGAACACGAAGGTCTCGAACTTCACTCCGGGGCGCTCGACCGTGCGCCCGTCGGGATCGACGACCTTCATTTTCTTGCGCGCCAGGTGCCAGGGCAGCTGCAGGCCACCGCGGGTCAGACGCTCGAGGAAGTTCACCTCCAGCGCGTGCACGGCGATGTTCCCGGCGCGGAAGCGCAGCTCACCGCCGGGCTCGCGCGCGTCGCGCAGCTCGGCCGGGAGGTCGGAGTACTCGATGCAGGCCAGCTCGCCGTCCACCCGGCCCAGGACGCCGACCTTCTCGTTCGCGTTGCGCTTGACCACGACCTTGGAGGACATGCCCGCGCCGCTAGCAGCGTGCAGCCCCAGGAAGAGCTCGTCCGCAGGGCGCACCAGCGGGTTGTCGACCTGGAAGTACGACAGCTGGCGGAGCCCCCGCCGACGCATGTCGTCCAGGGCGCCCGAACTGGTCAGGCCCAGCAGGCATCCGCCGTGTCCGTTCGGTGCCAGGAACAGCGCGTCGGGCGCCGAGAACAGCATGCGGCCGTCCTCGTCGAGGGCGGGGAGCACGTCCTGGGCGAAGAAGAACACGTCGTCGTGAACGAGCCCGAAGTGGTCGTGCTGCGTGAAGAACGCGCGCGTGGCCGCGTCGTTCGCCGGGCTGGTCATCACGTACCACGGAATGCGCACGCCGTAGCGCAGCGCTGCGGCGGCCAGGCGATGCGCGTGGAACGCAAACAGCGGGGTCGCGCTGACGGGCCCGATGGGATAGGCGCCCTTGGGCGCCTCGAAGCCCAGCCGCGACGCCTGGCCACCGGCCACGAGCACGAAGCCGACCTGACTGGCACGCAGCAGTTCGCGCCCGACTCCGCGCGCTTCTCGAGCGCGCGCGAGCTGGGCGTCGTCGCGGCGCAAGGGGAACAGCTCCGGCGGCTCGAAACGACGTGCGGTACTGGACACGGCGGGCTCGTGCAGCAAGCGCCCGAGCCGTTGCACGAGCGCGAAGTCGATGCGCAGTAGCTCGCCCTCCAGCCGCGCGCGCTTGCCCGGGTCCAGCCGCTGCAGCCGCTCCCAGGCATGGGCCTGATCCGCTTCGATGAGTTTTCGGCGCAGGTCGGACATGCCGCGGATTCCGTGCGCGTGCGCGCAGAACGCCTACTTTTGCGGCTTGTCGAGGTTGTGCGGCTTGTCCTGGGGCTGCGACTGCGATAGGGCCTCGAGGCTCGCGGCCAAGAGCTTCTCTAGCGCTTCGACGCGCCGCTCGAGCAGCACGTGGTGCTCGACGATCTTCTTCACCACCGGCGGCAGGATGGCCTCGCGCACGTAGCTCGAGATCATGCTGATGATCTCGGCTCGATTGGCGTCCGGGAGCTTGTTGAAGTGGAAGGTGTAGTGCTGCTGGAGCACGTCCTCCGTGATGTGCATGCACTCACGCGTGATGCTCTCCGCGTCCTTCTTGCGATGCGCGATCTGGAAGACGTCGCGCTTGTAGTCGTGCAGCAGTTCCTTGATCTGAGTTTGCAACAGCGGGCTCCTGGTTGTCGGGGTTCGGGGCCGGGATTCGCCAATTCTAACCCGCGCCGCGTTGGGGCACAGGGGGCCGCGTGGCCCTTCCGGGGGGCGGGCGCGGGAGACTCGGGGGCGGCTAGCCCGGGCGCCCGATGCAGATCGAGATGTTGTGGCCGCCAAAGCCGAGCGAGTTGGAGAGCGCGTTTTGGATCGAAAGCTCGCGCGCGGCGCCTGGCACGTAGTCGAGATCGCACTCCGGGTCGGGCACCTCCAGGTTGCGGGTCGGGTGAACGCGGCCTTGGTGCACGGACAACGCCGTGGCCACCAGCTCGACCGCCGAGGAGGCGCCCAGGAGGTGCCCGATCATCGACTTGGTCGAGGAGACCGCGAGCTTGCGCGCGTGCTCGCCGAAGAACCGCTTCAGCGCCCGGGTCTCGATCGCGTCGTTGTACGGCGTCGAGGTGCCGTGCGCGTTCACGTAGTGCACCGTCTCCGGATCGATGCCGGCCATTTTGATCGCCAGGCGGAAGGCGCGTGCGGGGCCCGCGCCGTCTTCCTTGGGCGCGGTGATGTGGTAGGCGTCGTCGGTCGAACCGTAGCCTTTCACCTCGGCGTAGAAGCGTGCGCCGCGCTTCTTGGCGCGCTCGTACTCCTCGAAGATCAGGATCCCGGCGCCTTCGCCCATGACGAAGCCGTCGCGGTTCTTGTCGAACGGACGGCAGGCCAGTTCGGGCGCATCGTTGCGCGTCGAGAGCGCGCGCATGTTGGCGAAGCCCGAGACCGAAAGGCGCGTGGTGGCCGATTCGGCGCCGCCCGTCACTGCCACGTCGATCTCGCCCGTGCGGATGGCCTGGAAGGCCATGGCCATGGCGTGGCCCGAGGAAGCGCAGGCGCTGGAGGTCGTGAAGGCCGTACCCAGCAGACCGTGGCGGATCGCGACCTGGCCGCTGACGGCGTTGGCCATGATCTTCGGGATGAAGTGCGGCGAGACGCGCCGCGAGCCGCGTTCGAGCATCTCGGTGTGCTGCTCGACGATGCCGGTGATCCCGCCGATGCCAGTACCCACGATCGCGCCGTAGGCCTCACGAGCTTCCTCGCTCTCCTTGGCCGGGTCGAGTCCCGCATCCAGCAGGGCCTCCGCCGTGGCCTTGAGCGCGAACATCGTGAACGGGTCGAGCTTGCGGAACTCGGGTCCGGCGAAGAACTCCTCCGGGTTCCAGTCCACGCTGGCCGCGAAGCGCACGGGCAGGTCCTCGGTGGGGAAGTTCTTGATCAGCCTGACCCCGTTCTCGCCGGCCAGCATGCGCGGCCACGAGGTACGAACGTCCGGGCCCAGGGCGTTGACCGTCCCCAAGCCCGTGATGACGACTCGACGCATGGTGGCTTCGCTCGGTTGGCGCGGGAGCAGGGCGCCGCAGCGCGGACGCCCAGACGACCCTCAGGACTTCGACTTGATGTACTCGACCGCCGCGCCGACGGTCTGGATCTTCTCGGCGTCCTCGTCGGGGATGGAGATCTCGAACTCGTCTTCGAATTCCATCACCAGCTCGACGGTGTCCAGCGAGTCCGCGCCCAGGTCGTTCACGAACGAGGTCTCGTTGGTGATCTTGTCCGGGGACGTGCCCATCTGATTGCAGACGATGCGCTTGACGCGCTCCTCGATCGAAGGGTTCGTCATTGTCTTCGTGTTGGGTTCCATCTGGGGGGGTGGAGCTGTGCTCCGGCTCCTTAGTCCTTAGAGAGAGAGTCCGCCGTCGACCACCAGGGTCTGGCCCGTGACGTAGGCGCCACCGGGCCCCACCAGGTAGTCGACCGCGAGCGCGATCTCTTCGGGGGTTCCGATTCTCTTCAACGGGATGGAGGAAGCCAACTCCTGGGCGGCAGTCTCCCCCATCTGTGCGGTCATGTCGGTTTGGATGAAGCCCGGCGCGATGGCGTTCACGCACACGCCGCGCGAGGCGAGTTCCTTGGCGACCGAGCGTGTCAGGCCGAGCAACCCGGCCTTGCTGGCGGCGTAGTTCGACTGCCCGGCGTTGCCCATCAGGCCCACCACCGAGGAGATGTTGACGATGCGCCCGCGCGACTTCATCAGCGAGCGCGCTGCGGCGCGCGAGAAGTTCCAGGCGCCCTTGAGGTTGACCGCGATCACGCGGTCGAAGTCCTCTTCGCTCATGCGCAGCAAGAGCTGGTCGCGCGTCAGGCCGGCATTGTTGACCAGCACGTAGGGTTCGCCCAGCTCCTTGTGGATCTTCTCGACGAGCTCCCCCACGGCCTTCGTGTTGGAGACATCCACACCCATGGCCACGGCCGTCGCGCCGGCGGCCTGGCAGCGCGCCACGGTCTCGGCGCAGTTCTTGGCCTCGGTGGCGACACACGCCAGCTTGGCTCCGCGCAACGCCAAGCGCTCGGCTATGGCCTTGCCGATGCCGCGCGAGGCGCCGGTCACGATCGCCACCTTGCCGTCGAGGAAGCGCTCGCCCGCCGCTGCGGGAACAGGAGCAGGGGTGCTCATCCCGGGCGGACTATAGCCATGCCCCGGGGGGGCTGCAACCGAGCCGCTCTCACGGCGAGGCTCCAGGGCTGAGCTCCAGATCGGCCGGCTTCTCGACGCTGCGCAGGCGCGGCACGCTTGCGGAGTCCTTGGCGATGCGGCGCATCAGGCCGCACAGGACGCTTCCGGGCCCGGGTTCGAGCACCGCATCGATGCCGGAAGCGAGCGCGTGGCGCATCGAGCGCTCCCACAACACGCTCGAACACACCTGGCGTGCCAGGGCAGCCTTGATCTCGTCCGGATCCGAGAGCGGCGCGCCCGTGACGTTGCTCAGGAAGGGGATGCGCGGAGCCTTGACCTCGACCTCGGCCAGGGCTCGTTCCAGGCGCTGGGCCGCCGAGCGCATGCATTCCGAGTGGAAACCGCCGGCCACGCTCAGGCGCACCGCGCGCTTCACGCCGTGCTGCGCGGCCACGGCTTCGAGCGCGTCCAGGGCAGCGAGCTCGCCCGAGAGCACGATCTGCCCCGGCGCATTGAGGTTGGCTACGGCGCAGATGCCGCGCGTGCGCCCGACCGCGGCCAGGGCCTCGGCCTGTTCGGGGGTCGCGCCCATGAGACTGGTCATCGAGCTCTTGACGCGCTCGCTGGCCTCCTGCATCGCCTCGCCGCGCAAGCGCACCAGGCGCACAGCGTCGTCGAAATCGAGCGCGCCCGCGTACCACAGCGCGGTGTACTCGCCCAGCGAGAGTCCGGCGGTGAGCGCGGTCTTGGACGGGGCGTGGCCGCGCTCCGCCAGCACGCCCAGGATCGCCGCGCTGGTGGTGAGGATGCCCGGCTGAGCGATGTCGGTGCGGTGCACCTCGTCGCCGCGCTCCCAGCACGCCGCGCGCAGCGGGAAGCCGAGCACGCGCTCGGCACGCTCGAACAGACGCGCGGCGCTGGGGAAGGCCTCGACCCAGTCCTTGCCCATGCCCGGAAATTGTGCGCCTTGCCCGGGAAACAGAACCGCCTCGCCCATCGCCGTGTCTCCTCCGCTACCAGCGGATGAGTGTTCCGCCCCAGGTCAGGCCGGCGCCGAAGGCCACCAGCACCACCAGCTTGCCCTTCTCGATGCGGCCCGCGCGCAGGGCTTCGTCCAGGGCCAGGGGCACGGTCGCGGCCGAGCTGTTGCCGTACTTCTCGATGTTGACCACGACCTTCTCGGGCGGGATCTCGATGCGCTCCAGCGCGGCCTCGATGATGCGCTTGTTCACCTGGTGCGGCACGACCACCGCGATGTCGTCAGGCGAGTAGCCCTCCATCATCTTGCGCACCATCTCGCCCATGTACGTGACCGCGAAGCGAAACACGTCGCGGCCGCGCATGCGGATGTAGTGCTCGCCCGCCTCGAGCGTCTCCTTGGTGGGCGGCTTGCGAGACCCGCCGGCCTTCATGTGGATGAAGTCGTAGCCCTTGCCGTCTGCGCCGAGCGTGGTGCGCAGGATCTCGCCCTGCCCGCACTCGTCGTGCGGTGTGAGCACGGCCGCGCCGGCCGCGTCGCCGAAGATGATGCACGAGCTGCGGTCGGTGAAGTCCACGAAGCTGGTGAGCTTCTCGGCTCCGATCACCAGCACGCGCCGCGCGCGGCCGGCGGCCACGAAGGCCTCGCCGGTGTGCAGCGCAGTCAGGAAGCCGGTACAGGCCGCGTTGCAGTCGAAGGCGCCGGCGTTGACCGCGCCCAGGCGATCCTGCACCAGGCACGCGGTCGCGGGCAGCAGGTAGTCGGGGGTGAGCGTGCCGAGGATGATCAGGTCGAGTTCCTCGGGCTTGACCCCGGCCGCCTCGAGCGCGCGCTTGCCGGCCTCGACCGCCAGGTCGGAGGTGGCCTGATCGTCGGCCGCGAAGCGCCGCTCCTGGATGCCGGTGCGCTGGACGATCCACTCGTCCGAGGTGTCGATGCGCTTCTCGAACCAGGAGTTGGGGACGACGCGCTCGGGGACGTACGAGCCGGTCCCGGCGATGCCGACGGATATCCTGGAGGCCATGCTGGGGAGGAGAGCCGCGCGTGTTGCGTGCGCGGAGCAGGAAGCCTACGGGTCCGGTCGGATTTCGCAACGATCCGCGCGCGAATCCCCCCTCCGCTGCAGAGGCCCGGGAAGGTGTGAGCGGTTTCGCGCGCGCAACCGCCTCACCGGGCGGGCCCAGGGCGCCACGCGCGCCCCAGCTCGCTGGACCTCGCGCGGCGCCGCCGCGCACGCGCTCAGGAGCGGCTCGGAGCCGCGAGTCCGCGACCGATGTTCTCGATCACGCCCGAGTCCGCGACGCGCACGCCCAGGGCGATCGCGTTGGCCACGGCCTTCTCGTCCGAACGCCCGTGGCCGATGATCACCACGCCGTTCACGCCCAGCAGCAGCGCGCCGCCGTAGCTCTTGTAGTCGATGGCGGACTTGAGCTTGCCGAGCGCTTCGTCGCCGGCCGCCGCGCCGCTCTTCTTCAGCTCGCCCACGATCTTGCCCATGAAGAAGGCCGCGAACTGCTCCAGCAGCTTGAGGATCACGTTGCCGGTGAAGCCGTCGGTCACGACCACGTCGCACACGCCGCGGAAGATGTCGCCGCCCTCGACGTTGCCGACGAACTCGAGGCCGCTCTGTTCCAGCAGCTCGTAGGCTTCTTTGAGCAGCTCGGTGCCTTTGCCCTTCTCTTCGCCGACGTTCAGCAGGCCGATGCGCGGTTTGGCCTGCGCGAGACAGCTCTGCGCGTAGACGCTGCCCATCGCGGCGTACTGCAGCAGGTGGTCAGCCTTGGGCGCGATGTTCGCGCCCATGTCGAGGATCGTGATCGGCTGCCCGGTGAGGTTGAGAGTGACGGCGATGCCCGCTCGGCGCACACCCGGGATCGTGCCCAGGGCCAGGGTCGCGGCGCCCACGCAGGCGCCGGTGTTGCCCATCCCGATCACCGCGCTGGCGCGGCCTTCCTTCACGGCCTTCACGCAGCGCATGATCGAGCTGTCGGGCTTGCCGCGCAGCGCCTGGGCCGGCGAGTCGCCCATCTCGATCACCTGCGAGGCGTGCTCGAGCTGGAAGCCTGGATCGCCGCCGAGCTCCTTCAGCTGCGCCTCCATGCGCGGCTTGTCGCCTACCAGCAACAGGCGCTCGGGCGCGACGCGGCTCGCGCTCTTCGGCGAGCAAGCGAGCAGCGCGCCCTTGAGGGTCGCTTCGGGAGCGTCGTCGCCCCCCATCACGTCGAGGGCGATCAGGCGGCCTACCATGGGCTCGTCACTCCGCGCCGGGTGGCTAGAAGTCTTCCTTCTTGAGGACTTCCGTGCCCTTCTTGTCGGCACCCTTCTCGAAGCCGTAGTAGCCGCAGTTGTCGCACACGCGGTGCGACTTCACCGGCGCGCTGCAACGGCTGCAGTGGTTGGGCCGGTAGGGCTTGAGGGCCAGGTGCGAACGGCGTTCGCCCTGACGGGCCCTGGATGTGCGGCGCTTGGGATTGGGCATGGGAGACTCGCAGGGGCTCGGGGCTGGGCTCCGGAGGGAGCTTCGCGGCCGATTGTGAAGCGCGGGATGCTACGCAGGGGCCCGCGAGGTGTCAACGCGGCTTCGGTCCGGAACGGCCCGAAGCCGCGCAGCGCTCCTCAGGCCTTCGTGAACGCCGCCTTGGGCGCCTTGCGGAAGGCGTCCATCGCCGCCCCGCGCCCGGCAGCGTGCTGTCCCTGCCCCTGGGTGAGTTCGGGCTTGCCGCCCCCGCCGCCGCCGAGGTGCGGCGCGAGGAACGCCGGCGCATGGCGCGCGTCCCAGCCCTTCGCGAGCGCCGCGCCCTGGCTGAGCGCGATCCAGGGCGCCTTGTCGCCGTCCTGGCCCAGCAGGATCAGCGCCAGGTCGGGCGCGAGCGTCTTGGCGCGGCCGGCCAGCTCGCGCAGCGAATCCAGGTCGAGCTCGAGCGCGGCGATGCCGACCTGCACCTCCTCCAGCGGCGCGAGCGCCTTGCGCACGTCTTCCAGCGCGCCGGAGACGTCGCCCTTGGCGCTCTCCTTCTCCTTCTTCTTCGCGTCTTTGAGCTGCTTCTGCAGCTGCTCGATGCGCGCGGGGATCTCATCGACCGGCGCCTTCAGCTCGCGCGCGACCTCGCGCAAGAGCTTCTTCTGGTGCTGGATGTACTCGACCGCCGCCGCGCCGGTCAGCGCCTCGATGCGCCGCACGCCGGCCTGGATCGCGGCCTCGCTGGTGATCACGAACGGACCGATGTCGCCCGCGGCGGAGACGTGCGTGCCGCCGCACAGCTCGAGCGACCAGCCGCCGACGTCGAGCACGCGCACCGTCTCGCCGTACTTCTCGCCGAACATCGCGGTGACGCCGCGCGCCTTGGCGGCGTCGAGCTTCTCGATCGTGGTCGTGACCTTGGCGTTGTCGAACACGCGCTCGTTGACGATGCGCTCGATCTTCTCGAGCTCCTCGGGCGTGACGCCCTTCGGCTGCGAGAAGTCGAAGCGCAGACGGTCGGGGCCGACGTAGCTGCCCTGCTGCGCGACGTGCTCGCCGAGCACGAGCTTGAGCGCCTTGTGCAGCAGGTGCGTGGCCGTGTGGTTGCGGCGCGTGCGTGCGCGACGCTCGGCATCCACGCGCGCCACCAGCGTCGCGCCCGCGCTCGCGCGGCCCTCGGCCGTGCCGATGTGCGCGACCACCGGACCTACGCGCAGCGTGTCCTCCACGCGGAAGCGGAAGCTCTTGTCGGTGGCCTCGATCTCGCCACCGTCCCCGACCTGGCCCCCTCCTTCGGGATAGAACGGACTCTGGTCGAGCACGAGCACGTCGCGCCCTGGCTCGTCGCGCTGCACGAGCTTCACGAGCTTGGCCTGGGCTTCGGTCGCGCTCGCACTGCTCTCGTGGTAGGTCGAGCGCGTGCTCGTGAGCCCGCCGAGTTCCTCGGCCGAGAGCAGCTGCTTGAACTTGCCCTCGCTCTTGCTCTTCGTACGATGCGCTTCTTCGGCCTTGTCCCAGCCCTTGTCATCGACCTCGAGCTTGCGCTCGCGCGCCATGAGCTCGACCAGGTCGCGCGGGAACCCATAGGTCGCGTACAGCTCGTAGGCCTCGGCGCCGTCGAGCGCCTTTGCGCCGGCCTTCTCCATGCGCGTCGCCAGCTCGCCGAAGCGCACCAGTCCGCGCCCGAGCGTCTTGTTGAACGACTCCTCCTCCGCCCGCAGCAAGAGCTGCACGTGCTCCATGCGCCGCGGGATCTCGGGGAAGACCTCGCCCAGAGTCTCGGCCACCGCGGGCGCGACCTCGCACAGGAACGGATCCTCGAAGCCGAGTGCCTGGCGCCCATAGCGCGAGGCGCGCCGGATCAAGCGGCGTAGCACGTAGCCGCGCCCGACGTTGGAGGGCAGCGCGCCATCGGCGAATGCCGCGGTGCACGCGCGCACGTGGTCGGCGATGACGCGCATGGCGATGTCAGCCTTCTCGTCGCCGCTGCCGTACTTCTTGCCCGCGAGCTTGCCGATGCGCGCGAAGATCGGCGCGAACACGTCCGTGTCGTAGTTCGAGCGCTTGCCCTGAACGGTGGCGACGATGCGCTCGAAGCCCATGCCGGTGTCGACGTGCTGGGCCGGGAGCTTCACCAGCGAGCCATCGTCGAGCCGGTTGAACTCCATGAACACGTTGTTCCAGAGCTCCATGAAGCGCTCGTTGCCAGCGTTGACGCCGCTCTTCACGTCAGCGCCATCGCGAGGATCCGAGCCCGGACCGCCGCGGTCGATGTGGATCTCGGTGCACGGCCCGCAGGGGCCCGTGTCCCCCATCTCCCAGAAGTTCGCCTTGCGCCCGAAGAAGAGGATGTGACTCGGATCGATGTCGGTGCGCTCGCGCCAGATGCGCGCGCTGTCCTCGTCGCGCGGCAGGCCGTCCTTCTCGTCGCCGCCGAAGACCGTCGCCCACAGGCGCTCCTTCGGCAGCTTCCAGGTCTTCGTCAGGAGCTCCCACGACCAGGTGATCGCGTCCTCCTTGAAGTAGTCGCCGAAGGACCAGTTGCCCAGCATCTCGAAGAAGGTGTGGTGGTACGTGTCGTGACCCACCTCCTCCAGATCGTTGTGCTTGCCCGACACGCGGATGCACTTCTGCGTGTCCACCGCGCGCCGGTAGTCGCGCTTGCCCGTGCCCAGGAACACGTCCTTGAACTGGTTCATGCCCGCGTTGGTGAACAGCAGCGTCGGGTCGTCCTGGGGGAAGACCGGCGAACTGGGCACCTCGCGGTGGCCGCGCTGGACGAAGAAGTCCAGGAAGTCGCGGCGGATCTGGGCAGCGCTCTTCGAGTGGTTCTGCGACTGGCTCATGGGGCGGGCTCGCGGCCGGGCGGCGAACGGGCCACCCGGCCGGGAACGAGCGCAGCATGATAGGGACGCGGGCGAGCCGTCCCAACCCCGCGGGCCGCTACTTCGTCGGCGCGGGCGCCGGTGTCGGCGGCACCGGCTTCGCGGCCGGCTTCACCACCGGCGCGTTCACGGGCCTGTCGCTTGCCAACGGGCTCGCGCCGGCGATTGGCGTCGGCGCGGGAGTCTCGGGGACGAGGGCCAGGGGCCTGGCTTTGGCCATGACCGCCTTGGTGATCTCCAGCGTGAGCTCGGGGTTGTCGAGCAGGAACGCGCGCGCGCGCTCACGGCCCTGGCCGAGGCGGATCTCGCCCTCGGTCGGGTGCTTGAACGACAGCCACGTGCCCGACTTCAGGATCGCGCCGTTGGTCGAGCCCAGGTCGATCAGGTCGCCCTCGCGGCTGATGCCGTGGTCGAACAGGATGTCGAACTCGACCTTGCGGAAGGGCGGCGCGATCTTGTTCTTGACCACCGTGACCTTGGTGCGCGCGCCGACCACCTCCTCGGCCTCCTTGAGCTGCCCGATGCGGCGGATGTCGAGGCGCACCGAGGCGTAAAACTTGAGCGCGCGCCCGCCCGTGGTCGTCTCCGGGCTGCCGAACATGACCCCGATCTTCTCGCGGATCTGGTTGATGAAGATCACCAGCGTGTTCGAGCGCGCGATCGAGCCCGTCAGCTTGCGCAGCGCCTGGCTCATCAGGCGCGCGTGCAGGCCGACGAAGCTGTCGCCCATCTCGCCCTCGATCTCGGCCCGCGGCACGAGCGCGGCCACCGAGTCGATCACGATCACGTCGATCGCGTCCGAGCGCACCAGCGCATCGACGATCTCGAGCGCCTGCTCGCCGGTGTCCGGCTGACTCACCAGCAGGTCGTCGAGCTTGACGCCCAGCTTGCGCGCATAGGCCGGATCCATGGCGTGTTCCGCATCCACGAAGGCGCAGATCCCGCCCTCCATCTGCGCGTTGGCGATGACGTGCAGCGACAGCGTGGTCTTGCCCGAGCTTTCCGGGCCGAAGATCTCGACCACGCGCCCGCGCGGCAGGCCCTTGCCGCCCAACGCGAGGTCGAGCGAGGGCGAGCCGGTGGAGATGCCCTTGATCTCCTTGATCAGGCTGTCGTCGCCGAGGCGCATGATCGAGCCCTTGCCGTAGCTCTTCTCGATCTCCGCCAGAGCTGCGCCCAGCGAGCGCGCCTTCTCCTGCTTGGCGGCCTCGAGCTTGGCCTCCGAGGGCTTCGAATCCGTGTGTCGATCGGTGTGACGGTCGGGGAGCTTCGAGAGCGGGGACGCGGAGGTTTCTTGCTTGGTGCGAGGAAGGCTCATGGTGGTCGAACGGGGTTGGATGCGAGCGCGCGCTGCGCTCGGTCGAGCGAATGGATGGACCCCCCATGCGGAGCTTGGCAAATCGCGCGGGGCAAGCCAAGGACGCGCCGCGCGTTGGAGGGTTTCAGGCCGGACGCAGAAAAGGGAGTCGCGCCAGGGGCTCGTAGCGGTTGCCGCCCGCGGCCGGCACGGATTCGAACAGGAGCGCCGCGTCGCTCGCGAAGGGCTCGCTCCAGCGCAGGCGCAGGAAGGCCTCCGGGACCCGCACGCGGTCTGCCCGCGGGCGGGCGACCGTCACGTGCGCGCGGAACGGACCCTCCTCGACGCGCGTGTCCACGCCGGCCTGCTCCAGGGCCGCGAGCAGCGTCGATCGCACCCCGGCCAGGCGTCCCGGCACCGCGCGTTCTTCGACCCCCACCCACAGGACCCGCGGCCGGTCCAGGTTGGGGAAGCCCCCCACCCCACCCAGGGCAAGCTCCGGCGGCGCACAGGTCGCCAGCGCGGGGCCGAGCGCGGCGCCGAGCTCCTCCAGCCATTGGCGTGGACATGGCCCCAGGAAGAAGAGCGTCAGGTGCAACCCCGTGGGCTGCGGCAGCTTCCAATCCCGATCGGCCGCGCCCCCCAGGGCCTCGCGCACTTCGCCCGCCACGCGCGCACCCAACTCGGCTCCGAGCGGCAACGCGAGGAACGCGCGCGCGCGGCCCGTCGCGTTCAAGGCGTGACCAGCGATGCGAGCTCGGCCACGCGCGCGTCGAGGCCTTTTCGATCCGTGCGCTCCAGGCCCTCGGTGCTGAAACCCTCGACGCAGAAGGAGGCCGTGGCCGTGCCGCACAGCATCGCGCGGCGCAGGGCGGCGGGCGTCACCTCCCCCACCGCGGCAAGATGCCCCATGAAACCGCCGGCGAAGGAATCGCCCGCGCCGGTCGGGTCGACGACGTCCTCGACCGGGTACGAGGGCAGCGCGAAGCGCACGTCGCGGCCGAGCAGGAAGGCGCCGTGCTCGCCCTTCTTCAGGATCACGAAGCGCGGACCCTTGGCGAGTAGGACCTTGGCGGCCTGGAACAGGTTGCGGCGGCCGCTGAGCATGCGCGCCTCCTCCTCGTTCACGACCAGGCCGTGCACCTTGCGCAGCAGCTCTTCGAGCGCGCCCAGCTTGATGTCGATCCACAGGTTCATCGTGTCGCAGACGACCAGCTCGGGCGCGCGCATCTGCGCCAGGGCGCGCATCTGCACCTCGGGCTGCGCGTTGGCCAGGAACACGAAGCGCGCGCCTCTCTGCGCCGTCGGCACCTTGGGATCGAAGTGCTCGAACACGTTGAGTTGCGTGTCCAGCGTGTGGCGCGTGTTCCAGTCGGCCTCGTAGCGCCCGGCCCAGCGGAAGGTCTTGCCCGGCGCCGTCTCCACGCCGCGCACGCCGATGCCCGCGCGGCTCATGGCCTTCAGCGTCTCCTCGGGGAAGTCCGTGCCGATCACCCCCACCAGCTCGACCGGTCCGAACAGGCGTGCGGCGTAGGCGAAGTGCGTGGCCGAGCCGCCCAGGACGTCGGTGCGCTTTTCGAAGGGCGTCTCGATCGAATCGAAGGCCAGGGTGCCGACGGCGAGGAGGCTCATCGCGGGATGATAACCGGGACGAGGCTCACGACTTCCGCGCGTCGCGCAGCTCGTTGCGGCTGCCGGGGAACAACAGAAACAGTCCGCCGAGCAGTCCCAGGGCCAGCTGGCTCAGGCGGAAGGTGACGCTCACCGCGACGCCCATCGCCGGGCTGGCGTGGATCATCAGGAACAGGCCGCGGAAGGCGAGTTCGCCCACGCCCCAGCCGCCGGGCGCGAGTGGCACCGCGCTGATCAGGTTGGCCACGGGCACGAGCACGAAGTACTGCGCCAGCGAGACCCCGCCCACGCCCAGCGCTCCGCCGAGCACGTACACGCCCAGCGTGACCAGCGCATGGTTGACGAACGAGAACAGGAACGCGATCGCCACGGCCCCAGGCTGCTTCAGGTACTGGAGCGCGGCGCGATCCAGCGAGCGCAGCTTCTCGGCCACCGGCAGGCGGTTGACCAGCGCGCTCAGGCCGACCTTGCGCCGGAAGGTCTTGCTGGCGTAGAGCCCGGTGCCGAGCGCGCACAGGCCCAGGCCCCACAGCAGGCTCGCGCGCAGGGCGTCGAACTCCTCGCCCGGCGCCAGCAGGATCACCACCAGCGCCAGCAACGCCAGCGCGATCATCCCGAAGACGCGGTCCACCAGCACGGTCACCAGCGCTTCCGCGCCGCGGCCCTTGTTCTCCTTGGCGACCATCACGCCCTTCACCAGGTCGCCCCCGGTCGCGCCGGGCAGGACGTTGTTGAAGAAGAGGCCGAGGAAGGTCAGGCGCAGCGCGTTCCGCCAGCTCGTCGGGCAGCCGGCCAGCGCCAGCAGGCGCCACCAGCGCGTGACGATCGTAAGCACCGCCAGCAGGAACAGGAGCTGCGCCAGGGCCAGGCCGCCGAGATCCATCTCGCGGAACGCGCGCGGCATGCCCGGGTGCCAGTCGAAGCCGCTGGGCTCGCCCTCGGCGCGGCGCTTGGCCACGATCGCCTGGCCGTGGCGCACGCGCTCGCGCGCGCCGAGTTCCCAGCGCTCGTCTAGCGCAGCCGGATCGGTGGGCACGAAGCTCACCGCGTCGCCGTTCCAGGGGCCCTGGATGCGTCCGGAGAGCAGCAGATCCTCGCCGGTGGCGGTGTGGAAGCTGAGCTCATCCGACCAGGGCAGGTTCTTGCCCACCCAGCCCAGGATCAGGAGCGCCAGCAGCACGCGCACGATGGTGAGCACGGGGCGCGAGCGCGGCGCGGCCGCTTGCGTCATGGCTGCGCTCCGCTTCGATCGCCGGTCATTGCGGAGCGTCGGCCGCGGCCTTCGGCGCGGAGTTCTGCGCGCGCCAGCGGGCGAGCCAGATCTCGGGGCGCAGGGTGGTCGGCTCGCCCGTGATCTTGGCCAGCGCGCGGCAGGCGGCGGTCGAGTGCGGGCCGCTGATCTGCAGGCGCAGGAGCGTGACCAGGCGTTCCTCCCACGCGCGCGCAAACTCGGCCGGGGCGACGCCCTCGGGCGTGGGCGGCAAGCCGTAGCGTTCGAGGAGTGCGAGCGCGCGCAGCGAGATCTCTTCTGGCTCCAGCACACCCTCCATCGGGTCCTCGAGGGCCCAGCGTAGGAGTTCCGCCCGTTGTGCGGGGAAGGCGCGCACGCTGGCCTCCAGCGCTGCGGCGCGCACGCGGCCCTGGGAGTCGGCCCGCGCGGCGACCAGCGCCAGCGTCGTGGCGCGGCGGGCGAGCTCGAGCCGCAGCGCTCGCAACGCGGCGCGCTCGTCGCCGCCCTCGT
The DNA here is from genome assembly GCA_009691855.1 of Planctomycetota bacterium. Taxonomy (GTDB): domain Bacteria; phylum Planctomycetota; class UBA1135; order UBA1135; genus JABFRZ01. Next base: position 30,453 of record SIAI01000036.1, read on the forward strand.
CGGCCGACAGCATCGCGTTGGCCGCGCGCAACAGGCGCAGCGTGCCCGCGCGATCCAGCGGCAGCGCGCGGATGCGCTCGCAGGCCGCGACCAGGGCCGGCGTGCCCAGGCTCGGCGACTCGGCCAGCGCGCGCACGGCGGTGACGAGCTCGTCGAACAACGCCTTCACCGCCGCGGACGTGGGCGCGTCGCCCGCCGCGGGAACTATTGCCTTCTCGAGTTCGAGCTTCGGCGCCAGCTCGCCCAGCGCTAGAACGCAGCGCTCGCGCGACAGGAGGTAGGTGCAGTCGACCGCCAGCCAGGCGAAGGCGGCGGCCTGCAGTCCGGCCACGCGCTCGTCGCTCTCGCACCGTTCGAGCTCGACCACGTTCTCGAGGCACGTCCCGAGCGGATCCTTGATGCGCTTTTCCTTGGTCTGCTCGGCCTGGAACTCAGGCCCACCGAAGTTCGTGCGCCGGAAGGTCTGCGTCAGGAGGTAGGTGAGGTCGCCCTGCACGCGGCCACGGTGCTTGGGGCTGCCGTCCTCGGTGTGCAGCTGCTCGAGGTTCCAGACCTTGGCCGGGGCGAGGTGGCATGCGCTCACCAGCGTCGCGGCGAGGCACAGGGGCGCGAGCGCGCTCCAGGCGCGGCTCGGTCCACTCGAACGGGTGAGGCCCATTCGAGCGGAGTGTAGCGGGCTCGAGGGTCGGAAAGAACCGCGGCCCGTCCTAGGGCTTGGCTCACGACGGGGTCGATCAGCGGAACCGCGGCGGATCCTGGCCGGGCCAGGGCTGGATGGACACGTTGCGGGGCGCGCTGAGATGCTGATCGATGCGCGCGCGTGCCCAGAGATGGGAGCCGAGCGGCAGGGAGCGTGGCAGGGGCAGATGCAGGTCGGCCACTCCGCTAGACCCGAAGCTGCCGTTCAGCAGGCTGGAACTCCCGCCCAGGAGCTGACCGTTCGGGCCGCGCGCGTTGCCGAGGGCGAGGAACAGGGTCCAGGACGTGCCGGGCGTCCCGCGCAGCACGGCCTGGAAGCCGTCGCCGGGGATCGGCGCGCCGCCCAGGAACAACTCCTGGTGGGTGGCCGGGGTGTCGCGCTCGAAGCGGCAATCCCGCCGCGTGCGTGAGAGCGGCACCGGCGGCGTGCGCACGTGCCCATACGTGTCGGGGAACAACAAGTGCTCGTCCACCAGCGTGCCCTGCTCGCGCAGGGTGTAGTGCACGGCCTCGCCCGGCTGCGGCTGGAACGCGCCCGTGCGCCAGGGCGTCAAGGCGGCCCAGGCCGTGGGTTCGGGGGCGTCGTCGAGCACGCCCTGAGCGCGCAGATAGATCTCGAAGGCGAGCGCGTCGAGGCTCGTGCTCGCGGTCTTCGGATCGAAATCCACGTAGCCGTTGATCGTGCCTACGGCGTCGCCGATGGTGCGCGTGCCGTCGCCCGCGTCGTCGTCCAGGGTGCAGCCCGTGAAGCGCAGCGTCGGCCGGTCGCGACGCGTGTTGAAGGTGCGCGTGAGCAGCGAGTGCTCGAGCTCGTGCCAGTAGCCGCGCGGGTTGTGATCGCGCTCGTCGAAGTAGTGCACCGCCGGGCGGCCGAGCTCGGCCAGCCCGTGGAACAGCCCCATCGCGCTCATCCAGCCGACGGTCTCGTCGTTGCGACCGCTGAGCGTGCGCACGATGGGCCAGGCCTGCGCGAGGTCGCGCCCGGCCATGAAGACCGCGTTCGTGCGCTGCGTCATCAACAGTCCGTCGCGCGTGCGCAGGCCGAGGTCGAAGGCTCCGAACAGGTTCTCGAAAGTGTCGGGGTTGCGGTAGTCGGTCGCCAGGAGGTCGTAGAGCCCGTTGCGCAGCAGGGCCGCGGCGAAGCGCTCCGGGTATTCGTTCAAGAGGTACATCCCGCCGATCGCGCCCATCGAGCCGCCGATCACGTACACGCGCTCCGGATCGTGCGCCGCGCCGAGGCGCGCGGTGAGCCAGTCCATCGTCCAGGCGATGCGTCGCTGGGTGTAGTTCGAGACGGTCGTATCGGCCGTGGGTGCCGCCGGCAGGCTCTCGTGCGAGCCGAACCAGAAGCTCCAGCTCGTGTACGGCATCAGATCGCTGAAGGACAGGATGTCCACGTCCTGGGGCGTCTCGAAGCGCTGCGGCCAGGCCTGGAGGTACGTCTGGCCGGCGGCGTGCAGCCGCAGCACCAATCCGTGCGGCCCCGGAGCGTCGCCGGGCTGCACCTGGAAGTCGTAGCCGCGGCTCGGGAACAGGTTGAGCGCGGGCTGCAAGGGCGTGTCGCGATTGCCGACCCAGTGGCCCCACACCTCACCCTCGCTGCCCACCGACTGGCGCACCGGTTCGGGGGCGGCCGGCGTCTCGCGCAGCCCGGTCTGGGTCGCGTTCAGGCCCGGCATCAGGGTGCGGTTCTCACCGCCGGCTTGCACGCTGGTCACGGCGTAGAAGGCTCTGTTCGCCGCCGCCTCCGCCGTGTACACGAACAGGCCCTGGTCGACAGCGAGCTCGGCGCCAGCGTCTTCGATGATCCACATGTGCTCGACGCCGCTGGCCAAGGAGCGCCCCTGGTTGCGCGAGCTGCGCTCGTCGACCTCGCCCAGGAGATCGGCGGACTTCAGGTCCACCGTCGTGTGCAGCGCGCTCGTCGAGCGATAGATGCGGTAGCGCTTGTTGGCCGTGGGCATCTCGCGCCAGGTCAAGAAGGTCTGCCCCGCGCGGTGCACGGCCTGGAGCTCGGTCGGCACCTGGGCCGCGAAGGGCAGGGCGAGCGCCAGCGCCAGCGAGGCGTCGAGGAGTCGACGAGAAAACATTCGAGGTGCGGGAGGAGGCGCCGTCCGTTGCGCCGCGTGCAGTTCCAGCGTATGCGATCGCGCCGAGAGCGCCAGAGTGCAAGACCCCGAAAACACCGGGCGATTCTGGCGAAACGCCGAGAAGAACTTTCCTCCAGCTCGTCCGCGCACATGCACGCCGGGCGCGCGGTCGGAACGCGGGCCTCCGCGCCGCAGCGCGCCAGCCGGCCGTGTGATCGACGCAGATCTGCGTCACTACACTGCGTAGTCTAGTGGCTGCGGCTTGCTCGGCGCGTCGCCCCTCGTCAACGCAACCTCGAAAGGCAACAGCCTCATGCGCGTCTCGCGCTCACTGTTCGCGCTCTCGTTCCAACTCCCCTGCACCCTCGCGGCCGCGCCGCTCTTCCAGGGCGCACAACAGGCCGTGGCCCTGCCCGAGGGCCTCCCCGTGCGCTGGGGACTGGTGCGCGACTGCGAGCGTCCGTTCCTCGACGTCGGCGCCACGCTGCACGCACGCCATGTGCTGGCCAACAGCAGCCAGCTCGACGCCGCCGGCTGGAGCTCGACCAGGGGCAGCAACGGCTGCGCGTTCCGCTTCACGCTGGAAGATCCGGCCGGCCAGGTCGTGTGGGAGCCGGGTTCGTGGAGCGGCGGCGTGTTCACGCCGCCGGGCTGCACCTTCGGCATGCGCCCGCGCGTCCTGCCCGGCAAGTCGGCGCTGCAGGGCACGGCCAGCGTCCCGCTCGTGTACCAGAACTCCGCGAACTTGGGCGCGCAGGGACAAGCCTTGCCGGCAGGGCCCTACCACCTGGTCGCGGAGGTGCAGTTCAGCGGCCCCGAGCGCCCGCCCAGCAACTTCGGGCTCGGCTTGACTTACAGCGCGCGCTTGCCGATCCGCATCGAGTAGACGAGTCGCGGCCGGCGGGGCGAGGGCTATCCTCTGCGACAGAGGTCTCGATGCACGTGTCTCTCTCGCTCCTCGCCCTGCTCTCCGCCCCACTCGTTCAAGGAGAGGCGTACTGGCCGCACTGGCGCGGTCCCAGCGCCAACGGTGTCACGCCCACGGCTCTCGCGCACCACTGGAGCGACACGCAGAACGTGCGCTGGGTCGTGCCGACTCCCGGTCGCGGCGCCTCGACGCCGGTGATCTGGGGCGAGCAGGTGTTCTTCACCACCGCCGTTCCGACCGGTCGCGCGCTCGAGCGCGCGGACTCGAACAGCAGCGCGAGCGGCGCGCCCGAGGAGCAGAGCTTCGAACTCCACGCCCTCGACCGCCGCACGGGCGCGACGCGCTGGAAGTCGGTGGCCCGCGTGGCCACGCCGCACGAGGGCTACCACAAGAGCTACGGCAGCTTCGCCTCGGCCGCGCCCGTGACCGACGGCGAGCGCGTGTACGTGTCCTTCGGCTCGCAGGGGCTGTACGCCATCGACCTCGCGGGCAAGCTCGCCTGGAGCTTCGACCCGCGCGTGAAGCTCGCCATGCGCAACGGTTTCGGCGAGGGCCTCGCGCCGGTGCTCGCCGGCGAGGTCCTGGTGCAGGTCTGCGATCAGGAGCACGACTCCTTCGCCTTCGCGCTCGACAAGCGCACGGGCAAGGAACTGTGGCGCGTCCCGCGCGACGAGCCCTCGACCTGGGCCACGCCGCTCGTCACCGAGTTCGCTGGCGTAACGCAGGTCGTGACCGCCGGCACCACGCGCGTGCGCAGTTATGCGCCGAAGACGGGCGAGCTCCTGTGGGAGCGCGGCGGCCTCGGCCTGAACGCGATCCCCGCCGTGCTGCGCGCCGGCGACCTCGTGCTGTGCATGAGCGGCTACCGCGACCCGCGCATCCTGGCCCTGAAGCTCGGTGGTCGCGGCGCGCTCCCGGACGAGGCCATCGCGTGGAGCTCGACCCAGGGCTGCGCCTACACCGCGTCGCCCGTGCTCGACGACGGCCTCTACTACACCGTTTCCGATCGCGGCCTGCTCTCGTGCTTCGACGCCCAGACGGGTGAAGCGCACTACCTGGAAGAGCGCCTGCCGCGCGGCAGCGCGCTCAAGTCCTCGCCCATCGCTGCGGGCGGGTTCCTCTACCTCCCCACCGAGGCCGGCGAGGTCCACCTCGTCAAGCTCGGCCCGGAGTTCGAGGTCGCGGCCACGAACACGCTCAGCGACCAAGTCTTCGTCGCCTCTCCGGCCGCCGCTGCGGGCGATCTCTTCCTGCGCAGCTGGACGCATCTCTTCTGCATCCAGCCGGGCGGCTGAGATCGAGATTGGCGTCCCCCTTCGGCGCGGGCTCCCGTCACGCGAGGATCGCGCGGATCACTTCGCCGTGCACATCGGTCAGGCGCCGCTCGATCCCGTTGTGGTACCAGGAGAGCCGCTTGTGATCGAGGCCGAGCAGGTGCAGCAGCGTGGCGTGGAGATCGTAGACGGTCGTCGCGCCGTCGACCGCCTTCCAGCCGAACTCGTCGGTCGCGCCGTAGCTGAAGGGCGCCTTCACGCCGGCGCCGGCGAACCAGACCGTGAAGCCCTTCGGGTTGTGATCGCGGCCGCTGGCGTCCTTCTGGAAGGTCGGCATGCGCCCGAACTCGGTGGTGAAGAGCACGAGCGTGTCGTCGAGCAGGCCGCGCTGGGCGAGGTCGTCCAAGAGCGCCGCGGCGGGCTGGTCGAGGATCGGCGCGTGGATGGCGTACTGCTGCGCGAGGTACTTGTGACCATCCCAGTTGCCGACGCCCTCGCCCATCGCATACGAGCCGTTGAAGAGCTGCACGAAGCGCACTCCCGCTTCGAGCAGACGGCGCGCCAGCACGCAGTTCCGTGCGAAGCCGGCCTTGAGGGGATTCATGTCGTCGCAGCCGTAGGCGGCGCGGGTCGCGGGGCTCTCGCTCGCGAGGTCACCGATGGCCGCGGCCTTCAGCTGCATGCGCGCGGCGAGCTCGAAGCTCGCGATCCTCGCCGCCAGCTCGCTATCGCCTGGAAAGCGCGTGAGGCGCTGCAGGTCGAGCGCGCGCGTCAGCTCGCGGGCGGCGCGGTCGCTCGCGTCGTCCAGGCCGGCGGGCGGCGCCAGGTGCTCGATCGGCCGGTTCGCGCCGAACGGCGTGCCCTGGAAGACGGCCGGCAGGAAGCCGGCGCCCCAGTGGTTGCCCATCGACTGCGGCAGGCCGCGCGGATCGGGGATGGCAACGAACGCCGGCAGGTCCGCGCACTCGCTGCCGAGCGCATAGCTCACCCACGCGCCCATGCCGGGAAAGCCCTCGAGCGTGAAACCCGTGCTCATCTGGTTCTCGCCCGGCCCGTGGGTGTTGCTCTTCGCGACCATGCCGTGCAGGAAGCACATCCGGTCGACACGCCGCGCGAGTTCGGGCAGCAGGTCGGACGCCCACTTGCCGCACTCTCCGCGCGGCGCGAAGTTCCAGGGGCTGCGCGTGAGGTTGCCCTGCTCGCCCTGGAATGTGACCAGACCCGCGCCGCCCGGCAACGGCATGCCGTCGCGCTTGGCGAGTTCCGGCTTCCAGTCGAAGGTGTCGAGCTGGCTGAGCGCGCCCGAGCAGAAGATCACCAGCACCCGTTTCGCGCGCGGCGTGAAGTGCGGCGGCCGCGCACGCAGCGGTGCCGTCGGATCGATCACGGGCCGGATCGGAAGGACGTCGTCGTCACGCGCCCCCGCTCCCGCGCCCTGTGCCTTCTCGGCCAGCAGCGCCGCGAGTGCGATCTGCGCGAGGCCGTTGCCGCCGAAGGCCAGGAAGTGGCGTCGGTCCATGGAGGGCTTCATTCGAGCCACAGGAACTCGCTCGCATCGAGCAGCGCGCGGCAGCAGATCGCCAGGCCATGTTCGCGCGCGACGGCCCGCGCGGGGCCGAGCTCGGCCTCGTCCGGCGCGCGAGCGAAGGCGAGCTCGAACGCACACCGCAGCTGCGCCTCGAGATCGCCCGGCCGCTCGCTCGCGAGCCGCTCGGCGAAGCGGCGCGCGGCTTCGAGGACGAACGGCGCGTGCGTCAGCGCCAGCGCCTGCAAGGGCGTGATCGCGCTGCCACGGCGCGGACAGGGTTGGCCACCGTCGGGCAGGTCGAAGGCGGCGAAGGTGGGCTCGGGATGCATGCGCACGCGCAAGAGGTAGATCGAGCGGCGGAAGTCGGCCGGTCCGAAGGCGAGCTTCGGCTCGTACACGCGCACGTAGTTGTCGTTCGGCGCGAAGGGCGAGACGCTCGGTCCGCCCAGCGTGAGATCGAGCACGCCCGCCACGGCGAGCATCGAGTCGCGGATCGCTTCGGCCGGCAGGCGGCGCGGCGCGAAGCGCCACAGCAGCCGATTGCTCGCATCGAGCGCGAGCGCATCGGCGCGCGGCCGGCTCGACTGACGCCAGGTCGCCGAGAGCAGCAGCCGCCGATGCAGCGCCTTCATGCTCCCGCCCGCGCGCACGAAGTCGCAGGCGAGCGTGTCCAGCAGCTCGGGATGGCTCGGCCGCATCCCCATCGCGCCGAAATCGCTGGGCGTCCCGACCAGGCCGCGCCCGAAGTGCTGCTGCCAGATGCGATTGACGATCACGCGCGCCCAGAGCGTGTTCTCAGGCGCGACCATCCACTCGGCCAGCGCGCGTCGCCGCGCCGGCTCGTCGTTCGCAGCGCCGAGCGCGAAGGGGACATGCAGGCGCGCGACACCACCCGGCGCGACCTCCTCGCGCGGCTCCAGCGGGTTGCCGCGCTCGAGGCGCCGCGTCACCGGCGGCGCGGCGTCGAAGCGGCCCGCGAAGAGGGTCGGCTCGGGAGCGGGCGGCGGGCGGCGATCGCCGGAACTGGCGACGATGCTCCAGACGCCGGCGTCGACGAGCACCTCGATGCGATAGCCCGTCGCGACGCGGTCGCGGAACTCGCCGGTCCGGTCGCGTCCCCACACCACCGTGTCGATCGCCGTCGGCCGGGAAAGCTCGATCTCGACCCAGCCCGCGCGCTCCGCGGGGATCCAGCTCCAGTCGTTGCCGTAGCGGCCGTCGTTCACGTGCTCGAGGGTGTGCCGCGGATTGCCGGCGTAGACGCTCGAGGCGCGCGCGACGGCGCCCTCCGAGGCCAGCGCGACATTGCGCGGCGCCGCGCCGGTAGCGCCCGCCTTAGCGCTGCTCGAGAAGATCTCGAGTTCGTCGAGGCACGGCTCCGCATCGCTCGTCGCGCTGACGACGAAGCGCACGCGCTGCGCCACGACCGGCGCAAAGCGCTCGAGGTTACGCGCGGCTTCGACCGGCTCGCGACCGGGTAGTGCTTCCTGCACGAGGGCGCGCCGCCACGGCCGGCTCGCAATCTGGACACCAGCGAAGCAGGCGCGTAACGCGTAGTAGTCGTGCTGGTCGAGCGGATCGAACTTGTGGTCGTGGCACTTCGCACAGCCGACCGTGAGACCCAGCAACGCGGCGCTGGTCGTGGCGACGATCCCGTGCAGCTCGTCGTCGCGCTGGACCGCGGTGAGTTCGGGATCGGGGCTCTTCACCTCGTCCCACGCGCCAGCGACGAGGAAGCCGGTCGCCGCGTCCTCGCCGAGCTGGTCGCCCGCGAGCTGCGCGCGCACGAAGTCGGCGAACGGCAGGTCGCGGTTGAACGCGTCGATCACCCAGTCGCGATAGGGCCACGCGTCGGCGCGCGGCTGGTTCATCTCGAAGCCGTTCGTCTCGGCGAAGCGGACGAGGTCGAGCCAGTCGGCGGCGGAGCGCTCGCCGAAGTGCGGCGAGGCGAGCAGCCGCTCGATCAGGCGCACATAGGCGCGCTCGCCGGCGGAGTCGTCGCCACGCGACTCCTCGACGAACGCCGCCACCTCCTCGGGCGTCGGCGGCAGGCCGGTGACGTCGAGCGTCGCGCGGCGGATCAGGGTGCGCGCGTCGGCGTCGGGCGACGGCGCGAGCCCCGCCGCCAGCAGCTGCGCCGCGACGAAGGCGTCGAGTGGATCGCGGACGAAGTGCGCGAATGCGGGCGCTTCCGGCAGCGGCGGGGTCGCGTGCGGTTGCGGCGGCTCGAAGGCCCACGTCTCGGGGAGCTCGGCGGCATCCCCGTTCGCGCCGCCGCGCTGCGCGTCAGCGCCGCCGACCTCGGCATCCGGCAGCGCGCGGCCGTCGGGCCACGGCGCGCCGCCGCGGATCCAGCGCTCGAACGCCGCGGTGACGTCGTCCGCGAGCGCGTGGGACGGCGGCATCTCTAGCTCGGCGTCGGTGCGTCGCAGCGCGTGGATCAGGACGCTCGCTTCCGGGTCGCCGGCGACCAGAGCGGCGCCGCGCTTGCCTCCTACCAGCAACGCCGCGCGTGTGTCGACGCGCAGCTTGCTGCGCTGCTTCGCTGGCCCGTGGCAGCGTACGCATTCCTGGGCGAGCGTCGGCGCGACCTGCTCCTCGAAGGCGCTCACGGCGGCGCCCACCGACGCGTCGTCCTGAGCGCGCGCGATGCCGGGCGCCGCCCCCGACAGGACGATGACCGTCGCGATCGATACGGCCAGCCCACGCCCACGCCCTGCGGGCGGAACAAGGAGGTCAGCGGCGTTCAGCGATTCGCTCACGCGCTCACATCCAGGCGAGGCTCATCCGCCTCGACGAGCTGGCGAAAGGGGCTTCATGCAGCGCGGTCCCGGCATCCTACCCGTGGCGACGCGCGCCCTGGCTTACAGTCCCTTCGAAGTCGATCCGGCGCGACTCGCCAGGACCAAGGAGTTCCGCCCCGGGGCGAAGTGGTGGAGGCGGCGGGAATCGAACCC
>SIAI01000037.1 GCA_009691855.1 Planctomycetota bacterium
GCGGAGATCATGGGCAAGGACCGCGTGCGCATGATCGACCCGGACTTCGGGTCCGCAGAGAGCCAGATCGACTTCGGCAGCTTCCAGGTCCCGCTCTACCGCCCGCTCGAGCACGGCGAGGTCGCGCCCGAGGAGCTAGGCCTCGATCCGCTGCGCCGCGAACAACTCCTGCGCCAGGCGCAAGATGAAGCCAATCCCCCGGAAGGAGCCCCGCTCCTCCCGCGTCGATAGACTGGAGCCAGCATGGTCGGACTCTCTGATCTCTTGGTCACGGCAGGCCTCAGCCGCGAGCGGCTCGAGGAATGCCGCCGCATCTCGGGCAGCACCGGCGATTCCCTGGACAAGGTCATCCTTTCCAAGGAGTACCTGGAGGAGGCGAAGCTGCTGCAGGCCTACGCCACCCACCTGGGCTACGAGTACCTGGGACGCCTGGACGGCTACCAGGTGCCGGCCCAGTTCGTGAACCGCATCCCGGTGCAGTTCACGCGCAACTACAACCTGGTCGCGCTGGCCATGAACGACGCGGGCCTGATGCGCGTGGCCACCTGCTCGCCGCTCGACCCCCAGCCGATGGACGACCTGTCGGCCATGCTGGGGCAGGAGATCGAGCCGGTGCTCGCGCCGCGCAACGAGATCACCACGCTGATCGCGCGTGCGTATCGCCACAAGGCCGACGGCGTGGACGAAGCCCTGGCCGACGTGGCCGAGGACGGCGACATCCAGGGCCTGGCGAGCGCGATCGACGATGCCGAGGACGTCCTGGACGTCTCCAACAAGGCCCCGATCATCAAGCTCGTCAACACGATCCTGTTCCAGGGCCTGAAGCTGCGTGCCTCGGACGTGCACTTCCACCCCTACCCGGAGCGCACTCAGGTGCGCCTGCGCATCGACGGCATCCTGTACGACATGGACTCCGTGCCGCGCAAGGCGCACGAGGCCATCGTCAGCCGCGTCAAGGTCATGGGCAAGATGGACATCGCCGAGCGGCGCCTGCCGCAGGACGGCCGCGCCTCGATCAAGATCGGCGACGGCGAGGTCGACGTGCGCATCAGCTCGGTGCCGACCACCAACGGCGAGCGCATCGTCATGCGCTTGCTGGACAAGACGGCCAAGATCTACACGCTCGAGGAGATCGGCCTCGCGCCCAAGAACCTGGCGATGATGCGCGACTACGTGACCTGGAACCACGGCATCATCCTGGTCACGGGCCCGACCGGCTCGGGCAAGACCACCACGCTCTACGGCGCGATGGCCGAGATCGACACCACGAAGCTCAACGTGCTGACGATCGAGGACCCGGTCGAGTACTCGCTGTCGGGCATCAGCCAGGTGCAGGTCAACGTCAAGAAGGGCCTGACCTTCGCCGGCGGGCTGCGCTCGTTCCTGCGCCAGGACCCGGATGTGATGATGGTGGGCGAGATCCGCGACCTGGAGACGGCCGAGGTGGCCATCCGCGCCGCGCTCACCGGCCACCTGGTGTTCTCGACCGTGCACACCAACGACGCGCCCAGCACGATCACGCGCATGGTCGACCAGGGTGTCGAGCCGTACCTCGTGGCGAGCTCGTTGATCCTGGTCATCGCCCAACGCCTGGTGCGCACGATCTGCCCGCACTGCAAGACCATCGGCCCGATCAACGACGAGTGGCTGGCCAAGCTCAAGAAGATCGACATCAAGCCCGAGCAGCTCGACGGCCAGATCTCCTACGGCCTGGGCTGCGACGAGTGCTTCCACTCGGGCTACTCGGGGCGCACTGCAATCTACGAGTTCATGCCCGTCGACGAGGTCCTGCGCACGCAGATCATGGAGGGCACGACCGCCTCGCAGATCAAGCGCAGCGCGATCGAGCGCGGCATGATCACGCTGCGCATGGACGGCCAGGGCAAGATCCTGAACCGCCAGACGACGCCCGACGAGGTCCTGCGCGTCACGCAGATGGACATGGGCTAGCCCAACACCATGCCCATCTACGAGTACAAAGCCTACGCCTCGGGGGGCGCCACCAAGACCGGCGTGGTGGACGCCGACACGCCGCGCGAGGCGCGCCAGCGCCTGCGCCGCGACAACATCCTGGTCAGCGAGCTGCGCGAGCTGCGCTCGGGCACACGCAAGCAATCCCACGGGTTGGCCCACGGCACGACCGCCCCGCGACGCACGACGGTGCTGCTGGACAAGCTCAAGAAGCTGCGCGAGTCGCCCTCCGGCCCCAGCGGCCGCGACCTCGAGCTCGTCGCCGCGGTCACGCGCCAGATGGGCACCATGCTCGGCGCCGGCATCCCCATGGCGGAGATGCTCTCGGCCGTGATCGACCAGTCCGAGAATCGCGCCCAGGAGACGATGTTCCGCACGATCCGCGAGCGCATCACCCAGGGTGTGTCCTTCGGCGATGCGCTGGCCGAGTACCCGCAATACTTCACCGAGCTGTACGTGAACATGGTCAAGGCCGGCGAGGCCACGGGCCAGGTCGACATCGTGCTACGGCGCCTGGCCGACTTCCTGCAGCGCCAGCGCGCGCTGCAGCGCAAGGTCGTCTCGGCCCTGACCTACCCGGTGCTGATGATCTCGATCGGCCTCCTGGTGGTCAGCATCCTGATGACCTTCGTGGTGCCGAAGATCACCGAGATGCTCACCGACACGGGCCAGGTCATGCCCCTGCCGACGCGCGTGCTGATCGCCATAAGCCAGGGCTTCAAGGACTACTGGATCGCGATCCCGGCCGGCATCGCCGTGATGTCGGTGAGCTACAGTCGCATCTATCGCACCAGCAGAGGGCAGCTGGCGATCGACCGCATCAAGCTGCGCATCCCGGTGGTGGGCGAGCTCCTGCGCAAGTCGGCCGTGGCGCGTTTCACGCGCACGCTCTCCACGCTGCTGTCCTCGGGCGTGCCGGCCGTGCGCAGCCTGGAGATCACCGAGACGGTGGTGGGCAACCGCATCATCGCCGACGCCACCCGCCACGTGCGCGTGCGCATCATGGAGGGCACCGACATCGCCACGCCGCTCAAAGCCACCGGTGCCTTCCCCTCGGTGGTGGGCTACATGGTGGCGGTCGGCGAGCAGTCCGGACAGCTCGAAGAGATGCTCGACCGCATCGCCGATGCCTACGACGAAGAGATCGAAGTCGTGACCCAGCGCATCACCACGGTGCTCGAGCCGATCATGATCATCTTGCTCGCCGTGGTCGTCGGCTTCATCGTCTGGTCCATCGTCCTGCCCATCCTGCAGGTCGGCAACGTCTAGAGAGATCGAACCCATGAGAACCCGAACGAAGACCCGCCGCGCCGGCTTCACGCTGGCCGAACTGATGGTCGTGATCGTGATCATCGGCCTGCTGGCCACCCTGGTCGTGCCCAACGTCGTGGCCAAGCTCGGCAAGGCCAACTTGGTCAAGGCCAAGGCCGACATCGTCACCATCTCCGGCGCCGTCACGGAATACGCCATCGACAACGGTGGCAAGTACCCCGAGACGATCGACCAGCTCATCCAGCCCGACCAGAGCGGTCACGCCTACATCGACCAGGAGAAGGAGCCCAAGGACCCCTGGGGCAACCCCTACCAGTACGAGCCCCCGACCTCGGGCCAGAGCAAGTTCCGCGTCCTCTCGCTGGGCCGCGACGGCGCGCCGGGCGGCGACGGCGACGACGCGGACATCGACAACGTGATGATCAGGAACGGCGAGATCTAGCGATGGTTGGGCGCACACGAGCACGAGCCGCGCGCAGCTCGACCCGCGCCTTCACGCTGGTCGAGCTGATGGTCGTGATCGTGGTCGTGGGCCTGATCGGCGGCGTAGCCGTGGTCACCTGGTCCTCGATGTTGCCCAAGCAGCAGTTCCACAGCGCCATCCGCAACCTGTCCGAGGTGCTGTACGGCACGCGCTCGGAGGCCATCGCGCGCAACCGCGAGTTCCGCATCCAGTACGACCTCGACGCGGACACCTATCGCGTGCGCACGCCCTTCAAGGAGGGCGGTGGCTTCGCCACCAGCGACGACGACCCGGAGCGACTGTGGATGCACGAAACCGACCTCAAGAAGGCCGGCATCGACCTGCAGGAGATCGTCATCGACGACCAGCCGCATACCGATGGCGCCTGGGAGATCTACTTCACCCCGGTCGGCGCGTCCACGTACCACACGATCCTGCTGCGCGACGAGGCGATGAAACAGTCCTTCACGCTCGAGGTCCTGCCGCTGACGGGCGAGATCCGCATGCACGACGGCGGGTTCACGCGCGACCCGGTCGACGAGGGGGACTTCCGATGAGCACCGCGTCTCCGCTGAGGACGTCGCGCGGCGCGCGCGCCGGCTTCACCCTGGCCGAGGTGGCGGTGACGCTCTTGATCGTCGGCATCGGCCTGACGCTGGTCGTGCAGGGGCTGATGAACGCCAAGCTGCAGGCGGCCAACACGCACTATCGCAAGCTCTCGCGCGAGCTGGCGCTGTTCACGCTCGGCCAGCTCGAGTCGGGCCTGTTCTGGGAAGAGCTCGACGGCGGCGGCTCGAACGGCGACACGCTGAGCGGCACCTACGCCGAGGAGGGCCACGAAGACGTCTCCTACGAGATCGTGCTCGGCGGCGAGCAGTTCAGCGAAGACCAGAAGAGCTACGACGACAAGAACAGCGCCTACCACGACTCCTGGGGGTACGAGCGCGAGCGCAAGCAGCGCGCCGAGGACAAGGACAAGGACGACGAGGACCAGGTCGAGGAACCGTTCGAGAAGGTGCGCATCAAGGTCCGCTACCCGCGCTTCGGCGAGCGCGAGAACAGCTTCGTGCTCGAGCGCTGGATCCCCTGGGAGCAGGTCTACGGCAGCAAGGACGGCGACACGAAAGCGCAGGCCGGGACCGGCGAGGAGCAGCAAAAATGAAAAACGCCCACGCCCGCGCGGGCTTCACGCTGATCGAGGTGCTGCTGACGCTGGGGATCATGGCCATGATCCTGCTGTTCATCACCCAGATCCTGAACGACGCGCGCCGCGACCGCGACACGATCCACAACGTGCAGGAGCAGCAGCTGGCCGGCCCGGCGATCCTGGCGCAGCTGGAGAGCGACCTGCGCGCGCTGACGATCTACGACCGCGATCCGCGCTACGCGCTGCGCATCGAGAACCGCGTCATCGCCGGCTACGAGGCGGACTCGATCGACTTCGTGACCACCACCGACGGGCTCATGCCGCACAAGGTGCGTGCCAACGAGGCCTACCGGCGCGCGGACGTGAACGAGGTCGGCTACCACCTGCGCGCCAACCCGGACTCGGACGACTTCCTCGAGATATACCGGCGCGAGGGCTTCGGCGTGGACGACAAGCCCTTCGAGGGCGGGCAGTTCGCCTTCCTGCACGACCGCGTCAAGGGCTTCGAGATCCGCGTGTACCGCGAGGACGGCGTGGACGCCGAGCCCGAGGACAGCTGGGGCGCCTCCGACTCGGACGAGTTCGTGGGCATCCCCGCGCGCATCGAGGTCGAGCTGACGCTGGAGCTCGCCCCGCGCCTGGTGAACGAGCAGCTGGTCGTCTCGCGCAAGACCATCACCTACCGGCGCGTGTTCCGCTTCCCCGCGGGACTGGCCAAGGCCCAGGAGGTCGCGCTCGTACCGCTCGTGCCGCGCATCAAGAAGCCGGCGGCGAGCACGAATCCGGGCGGTGGTGCGGGGGGTGCCGGCGGAGGGGGCGGAGGCGGAGGCCGCGGCGGTGACGGCGGAGGCTCGGGCGGCGGCGGCAGCGGCAGCGCCGGCGGTGGCGAAGAGATCTTCACCTCCGGGGGCGCCGGCGGTGGCGGCGGGAAGCTCTAGCCCTTGCGCGCCAGCGCGCGGCCGATCGTCGCGCGCCCGCCCATGAATCTGCGCAGCGCCTCGGGCAAGCGGATCGTGCCGTCCGCCTGCTGGTGGTTCTCGAGCAGCGCGATCAGCATGCGCGTGCTGGCCGCCACGGTGTTGTTCAGCGTGTGGCACACGCGCACCTTGCCCTCGACGTCGCGGTAGCGCAGGTTCAAGCGCCGCGCCTGGTAGTCGTAGAAGCGCGAGGCCGAGTGCGTCTCGCCGAAGCCGTTGCGCGAGGGCATCCAGGTCTCGATGTCGAACTTCTGCACGTGCGCCACGCCCAGGTCCCCGCCGCACACGTTGACCACGCGGTAGGAGAGCTCGCACAGGTCGAGCACCTCCTTCGAGTTGTTCAGGATCGAGCGGTGGTGGGCAATGCTCTTCGCCTCGTCGGCGACGTCGATCACCACCTGCTCGACCTTCTGGAACTGGTGCACGCGATAGATGCCGCGCGTGTCCTTGCCGTAGGTGCCGGCCTCGCGCCGGTAGCAGGCGCTGCGCGCGACGTACAGCTTGGGCAGCTCGGTGTGCGCCAGGATCTCGTCCGCGTGCAACGCGGTGACGGGCACCTCGGCCGTGCCCACCAGATAGAGCTCGTCGCGCGCGTCGGTCTTGTAGGTCTGCTCCTCGCCGCCCGGGAAGTAGCCCGTGCCGAGCAGCGGCTCGTAGCGCACCAGGGTCGGCACCGACAGCGGCACGAAGCCCTTCGCGAGCATGTGCTCCATCGCCAGGCGCAGGACCGCGTCCTCCAGCAGCGCCAGGTCGCCCTTGAGCACGTAGTTGCGCGAGCCCGCCAGGCGCGCGCCGGCCTCGACGTCGAGCCAGCCCTGCTCGGTGCCGAGGTCGATGTGGTCGCGCGGCGTGAAGTCGAACACGGGCGGCGTGCCCACGCGCTCGATCTCGACGTTGTCGGCGTCGCTCTTGCCCGGCGGCACCTCGGGCGCGGGCACGTTGGGCACCAGGAGCTGCAGCGCGGTCATGGCCTTGTCGAGTTCGGAGAGGCGCGTCTCCAGGCCGCCGAGCTCGTCTTTGAGCTTCTTCTGCTCCTCCAGGATCCGCACGCGTTGCTCGGGGTTGGCCTTGGCCATCTCCTTGCCGCCGCTCTTCTGGCGGTTGCGCAGCTCGTCGACCCTGGGCGCGAGCGCGCGGCGCTCCTCGTCCAGTCGCAGCAGACCGTCCACGTCGCACTCGACGCGCTTCAGCCGCGCGCCCTCCTTGACCCGCTCCGCGTTGGCGCGGATGAACTTGAGGTCGAGCATCAGTTGGCTTTCCAGTCCGACTCGATCTTGCCGAACAGCTTGTTCTTCTTCTCGAACAGCTGGGCCTCGAACTTCTCGCCGGGCATCGGCTTGTCGATCGGCTCGCCGATCGGGAACCAGGCCGTCTTGAAGTCGTACTTGTGCACTTCGAGATCTTCCTGGCTGCCGACCGGCACCAGGCGCTTCTCCTTGCGTCCCTTGGACTGACCGGCCTTGCGCAGGTTGACCTCCGGCGCGAGCACGCAGTTCCACATGCGCTGGTAGGTCTCGCCGCCGCGGCCGACGACGGCCAGACTCGGGCCATCGATGGTCACCGCGTTGTCGTCCTGCCCGAAGGCGAAGTCGATCGCGAACGGCGTGCCCAGCTCGATCTTCGTCGTCGCGCCCGCGGCCACCTTGTAGGTGCGCGCGTTCTTGGCCGGCAGGATCAGCGACTTCATCATCTGCGCCTTCTTGCCGCTGGACACGAGGCCCGCGAATAGCTCGTAGGTGCCGGCCGGCACCTCGACCTTGTTCGTGCCGCCGTTGACCAGGTCGAAGACCAGGTCCTTCTTCTCCTCGCCCACGCCGCGCACCAGCACCCAGGGCGCGTTCAGGCCCTTCATGTCGAGCTGCAGCGTGCCGCTCTGCACCGCCGCCGGCGTCACCAGGATGTCGGTGCCGGCCTCGTTGGGCACGAGCTCGAACCAGGCCTCGCCGATCTTCTGCAGGCGACTCCAGGGCTGCGCGACCTTGCTCTCGCCGACCACCACCGAGTCCACGTCCTGCTGGAAGAAGCCGTCGCGGCAGCCGGAGTAGGCCCAGCCCTTGGCCTCGCTGCCGTAGTAGCCGTCCAGGTTGTCATCGATCACCTGCACACGCACGCCGTTGATCGTGCCCACCAGGCTGC
This sequence comes from Planctomycetota bacterium, assembly GCA_009691855.1. GTDB lineage: Bacteria > Planctomycetota > UBA1135 > UBA1135 > JABFRZ01. The sequence goes on from SIAI01000037.1 coordinate 7,967, forward strand.
CGGCCGGCGCGACATAGATCGGCATGCGGTTCTCATCCGGAGCCAGGTTGAACTTGAAGCCCTGGTAGGTGTCCTGCTGCTGGCCGATGCATGCCAGGAAGGCCCAGTCGCGCTGATTGCCGCCTTTACCGAGCTTGACCTGCACCGGCGTGATCTTGCCGCTCAGGGGGATGTCCACGTCGCCCTTGCCGTCGCCGTCGACGTCCACGGCCGCCTTGTTGGCGCCCGTGCGCACGAGCAGCGGCAAGTCCTCGCCGGCGAATTTTCCGCTCGAGTCGATCTTGCCCAGCTCGACCGTGGGCCAGATCTGGAAGTTCGTGTCCGCGGTGTACGAGGGCCGCTGGATGGCCTCGATGTCGCTCACCAGCTGGAACACGCCCGCGAAGGGCGTGGCCGCCGCGCCCGCGGCAGGCGCGACGCCCCCCGCCTCACCTCCCGCCTCGCCCTCGACCTCAGGTGTGCTGTAGCCGCCGGCCACCAGCGTCTCGAAGCGCACCTTGGCCGCGTTGTAGGCCGAGTCCTTGAGATCGACACTCTCGCGCGCCTGCAGGAACAGACCCCAGCCCTCGCAGGCCTTGCGCAGGTCGGCGCGATCGCCATTGAGCGTGTCCTCGTAGCACACCGCGTAGGTGCGGTAGCACTGCGCGGCCATGTAGGCGTCGTTGACCTCGCCCAGCTCGTCGCCCATCGAGTTGAAAGTGTCGCCCAGCGGCGCGAGCTTGGACGGGTCCTTGGCCTTCTCGGCGCCGTCGAACTCCTTGCGCAAGCCGATGTAGCGATCGATCAACTCGCGGCGGTGCTTCTTGAACTCCGGACGCAGGTCGACCGAGAAGAAGTTGTACTGGATCTCGACGAACTTCGAGCCGTAGACCTTCTTCCAGACCTTGCCCAAAGCGTCGATCTCGGCCTCGAGCTGGTCGCTGGAGCCGTTGCCGATCACCTCGCAGATCTCGACGATGGCGACGACGGCCGTCGCCTCGTTCTTGCGCATGAGGACGGCCATCTCCTCGTCCGCCTTGATCAGCATCAGCTTGCGGAACTCGTCCATGAAAGGACTGTTCTGCTGCGCGCGCGGCGCCGACGCGCACAGGACCAGGGCGAGGAAGAGCGGGAAGACGCGGCGGAGATGGGACGGGCTCATGGAGGGTTCCGGCGCGGTCAAACCCGGCCGGAGAACGGCAGTGTAGCGGCGGCCCCGCCCCGGGGCCACGCGCGCACCCGCGCGCGCTAGTGTCCCTTCCCCGAAGTAGCGCCAACAATCCGCCGCACTGAATCGCCGCTGGCGGCGTTGCGCCTCCTCCCTAGTATTGCAGCGAATACGCGTCGTCGGCGCGCCTTGCCGGCGACGATCCATCACGGCGCCTTGTTGGCGCTACTGCGGGGAAGGAACCCTAGTGACGCTGCGAGACGCGCTTCAGGAAGGCCCGTTCGCGCTCGGACAGGGTGTGGATCCCATCGCGGTTGATGCGCGCCAGGAGCTCGTCCAGGCGCTCGTCGTCGTCCTTCGCGCGCGCTTCCTCGCGCTTCTCGCGCCACACCTCGACCTCGGCCAGCGGATCCTTCCAGATCCAGTTCTGGCGCACGGCCAGGTAGCCGAACAGCGCGCCCGAGAGGTGCGCGAAGCTGGCCACGCCGCTGTCCTCACCCTTGAGCTGCATGATCGCGCGGAAGACCTCAAGCGCCAGGTAGATCAGCGCCAGCGTGCGCAGCGTGACGGGCACGATGATGAAGATCAGGCGCATCGTCGGGCGCAGCGTGGCCATCGCGCACACGATCGCCAGCACGCCGCCCGAGGCGCCCAGGATCGGCGCCGTCTGCCCCAGCGCGAGCCCGAGGCCGAGCTGACAGGCCCCGGCCACGGCCACCGCGAGCAGGTAGAAGATCAGGAAGCGCCGGCCACCGACCTCCTGCTCCAGCATCGTTCCCAGGAAGAACAGGAACAGCATGTTGGTCAGCAGGTGCTCCGGTCCGCCGTGCAGGAAGCCGTAGCTGACCAGCTGCCACAGCGGCACCAGCGGGAAACCCTCCTGCCACTGCAGCGGGTTCAGCGCGAAGGCCTCGCGCACGAACAGGAACGCGCCGTCGAACCACGAGTACAGGACCACGTACTGCACCACGAACACCGCGATGTTCGCGATCAACAGCGCCTTCACCACGCTGGAGAGGCGCGGCAAGCCGAAGCTCGCGCCGCGCGTCTCGGGCGGATCTTCCCAGGCCGACATGATTGGCTACGCCGACCCGAGGGCGGACGGATCGATTCCCGCGGAGCGCGCGGCGGCGCGCACGGTGTTGGCGAGCAGCATGGCGATCGTCATCGGCCCGACGCCCCCCGGAACCGGAGTGATCGCGCCGACGACCGGCAGCACGTCGTGGAAATCCACGTCGCCGCACAGGCGGCCGTCCTCCTGACGGTTGATGCCCACGTCGAGCACCACCGCCCCCGGGCGCACCCAGGAAGCCTTGACCAGCTTTGCGCGCCCCACCGCGGCCACCAGGATCTCGGCCTCGCGCGCCACGCCCGCCAGGTCGCGCGAGCGCGAGTGCGCGATCGTGACCGTGGCGTTGCGCGCCAAGAGCAGCGCGGCCAGGGGTTTGCCCACCAGCTGCGAGCGGCCGATGACCACCGCGCGCTTGCCCTCGATGGCGATGCCGTGGCGGTCCAGGAGCTCGATGCAACCGGCCGGCGTGCAGGGCACGAGCGCGTCCTCGCCGCGCCACAACGCGGCCACGTTGCGCGGCGTCAGACCGTCCACGTCCTTGGCCGGATCCAGACGCTCGAGCACGGCCTCGGCGTCGAGCCCCTTGGGCAGCGGCAGCTGCAGCAGCACGCCGTGCACGCCTGGATCGCGGTTCAACGCATCGATCAGATCCAGCAACTCGGCCTGGCGGGTCGTCGCCGGCAGGCGCAACGTGCGCGCGGCAAAGCCCGCCTCGGCCGCGGCCTTGTCCTTGTTGCGCACGTACACCTGACTGGCCGGATCGTCGCCCACCAGCACGACCGTCAGACCCGGAGTGATGCCGCGCGCGCGCAGGGCGCGAACGCGCGCGCTCACCTCGGCGCGCACGGTCTTAGCGATGGCCTTGCCGTCGAGGATGCGACTCACGGTCATCTCCATGGTTCGGACGCGGCTGCGGCCGCTCTAGGCGCTTGGCTCGGATCGACGGAGGCGCGCGACATCGGCACTCGGGGCCTCCTTGCTCTGTGCGCCGAGGCGCCACAGCAACGAACCGACGACGACCAAGAGGCCGATGCCGTAGTACGTGTACAGCGCCATGATCACACCCTCGGTCTTGCCGTAGGAGTGCAGCCCGACGCCGAGGTTGTTCACGTGCCACCACGAGAACGCGACCGCCAGACCGTTCATGGCCGCCAGCACGGCGAGGCCGTGCTCGCGCACGTAGCCGCCCATGCGCGCGTGCAGGATGAACAGCTCCGCCAAGCAGATCAGCAGCGCCCCGTTCTCCTTCGGATCCCAGCCCCAGAAGCGGCCCCAGGAGTAGTTGGCCCAGATGCCGCCCAGGATCGTGCCGACCACCGAGAGCAACAGGCCGAAGCACACCACGCCGTAGGTCATGCGCGAGACGGTTCGGTAGAACTCCTTGTCGCCCTTCTTGAGCCCGACCATCTTGCCGATCAGCCACAGGTTGCCGAGCACCGCCGCCAGCAAGCCCGCGGCGTAGCCCATGGTCACGGTGGTGACGTGCGTGGCCAGCCAGAAGTTCGTGTCCAGCACGGCGACCAGCGAGGGCATCGTGTCGCCCGCCAGGGTGGCCTCCTTGAGCTCGTACTTCATCGCCAGGAACATGCCCGCCGCACCCAGCACGGGCACCAGCGAGAGCGCGATGCCCTGGCGCTGGATCCACTCGATCACCAGCAGCACGATCGCGCACACGGCGGTGATGAACAGGATCGTCTCGTACAGCGTCGAGACCGGCGGGCGCGCGCGGATGATGCAGCGCAGCGTGACGCCCACCACGACGAAGAGCGTGCCGAGCGCGCTCGCACCCCACACCCCGCGCACCAGCCAGCGCGACTGCGGCGCCAGCCAGGAACCGCACAGCACGAGAAAGCCGAGCAGGAAGAACACCAGCGCGCGCGTGAAGTAGTCGCCCTGGTAGAAGCGCACCTCGAGCGGGATCTTGGCGTACTCGCCGCGGCGCTCGGCCTGCGCGACGGTGCGCGCGGAGAGCTTCCCGAGCGCGGTTTCGAAGGCGGCCGGATCCGTGCGCGCGTGCTCCAGCGCCTCCCAGCCGGCCAGCAGCTCGGCGGGCAGGGCGCCGCCGGCGAAGGCGTCGTCGATGGCGCCGTCCACGTAGCGCCACTCCTCGATGCCCGGATCCTCGGGCGGAAAGACGGCGAGCGCGCTGGAGTCCCGCGCGACGCCCTGCAGGTCCTGGTGCAGGCTCTGCACCGCCGCGGCCGCGCGCGCGCGCTCGGCCGGCTCGAGCGCGTCGAGCCTCTGGATCAGTTCCGGCAGGCGTCCCACGACCAGCGCCGCGGTGGCCGGCTCGCTCCCCAGCACGTCCTTGAGCAGCTGGCTGTCGCCGGTCGGCAGCTCGGCGCGCGCGAACTCGAGCGCCATGGCCAGGCCCTCGAAGTCGTGCACGTTGGTCGCCAGCGCGAACAGCTGCGTGTCGAAGGTGCTGCGTTTCTTCTCGTCGATCAGGCGCACGCGCTCGCCCTCGCCCATCAGCTTGTCGCGCCCGGGCGCGAGCTCGTCGTAGCTGTAGCGGTCGCTCTTCTTGCGCTCGGCCACGCGCACGCCGACGGCCTCCAGCAGCGCCGAGTCGCGCACCAGGAAGACGCGGTAGTCGCGCGCGAGCTCGGGAAAGAAGAAGCAGTCGAGCAGGAAAGCCGTGGGTCCGAGCTTCTCGCCGGCCGGCGTCTCGAAGCTGCGCTTGCCGTTGAAGCGCAGCAGCCGGAACTGCGCAAAGGTATCGAGCGGCTTGATGCGCCCGCCCTCCTGCACCGGCAGGGCGGCGAACAGCTCCAGCGTGCGCTCGGTCCACGGCGCGCGCGTCTGTGCCTGGGCCGCGGCGAAGCCGGCCAGCAGCGTCAGCGCGCTCAGCAGGCGGAGCCAGAAGGTTGTCGTGGGTTTCATGTGGAGCACTCCAGGTTGTGGATCAGGTCACGGCCGCGGCGGCGTGCTTCTTGTTCTGGGCGCGCACGAAGCGATAGAGGCGCGGCAGGAAGATCAGCAGCAGGCCGCAGCCGATCACGATGCACGAGTACAGCGGCCAGTGGTCGCTCGGGTTGCGCACGACCGAGAAGGTCGAGACCTCCGTGCCGCGGAAGGCCTGGTAGCCGGACTGGAACAGGGCCAGTCCACCGGCACGCAACGGCTCGTTCATCTGGATGCGCACGCGCTTCTCGGCGCCGCCTTCGACCTGGGTGATGTCGCTCTCGTACGAGCGCACCGTTGAGATGCCGGGATAGTCTTCCTTGCGCACGTCCTCGAGCCGCACGGCGAAGGGCATCGAGTAGCGCACGTGGCGCAGCGAGGCCGCCCAGGTCTTACCGCCCGCCTCGAAGGTCGCGGGGTGCTGCTCGAACAACCACAAGAGGTCCGTGCGCGTGGCGCCGCTGGCGCGGTCGCGGAAGGTGAGCGTGAGCCCGGCGCGGTTCTGCTCGGCCTCGAGTTCGTCGTCCAAGGCCTTGAGCGCGTAGCCGTCCACCACGGGGCTGTCGGCCTGCCACATCGGGCCCTTGGGCAGAGCGTCGCAGTTGCGCAGGAAGCCCGAGAGTTCGAGGTCGAAGGGCAGCGCCGGGTTGCTGAAGGTGCGCTTGCCGTTCCCGTGGAGATCGACGATGTGCTCGTTCGGGATCAGGTACTCCTCGACGTTCGCCGTCTGGCTGGCGTCCCACACCGCCACCTCCCACAGGAAGTAGCTGGTGAACTCGTCCGACGATTGCCCCTCGGCCAACGTCAGGTGTCCGTCCTCGGAGTGGAACTGCTTCACGAAGCCGGCCGCGAGCATCAGCGCGATGCCGACGTGCACGACGATCACGCCCACCGTGGCCGCGCTCTTGCGGATGCGCACGAAACCGCCCAGGAACAAGTTGATCGCCAGCAGGCCCATGCACGTGACCCCACCGGGCAGGATCAGCGGCACGGGCGTGCTCTGCACCACGTACCACGACTCGAAGTAACGCTTCTGCGCCTCGAACAGCCCGCCCTCGACCTGGTACAGCGTGCCGAACAAGGTCAGCAGGAACAGGTTCAGGAGCAGCGCGCACGCCAGCCCGAAGGAGCCGAGCACCTCGATCACACCGCGCACCAGCTTCACGAGTCCTCCGCGAGCGAGGCCAGGAAGGCCAGGAAGTTCGCGCGCTCGGCGTGCACGACCTCGGCCGGTCCGGTGAACTTCACGAACAGGCTGTCCTGCGCGCGGAACAGCGCCACGCCCAGCAGCGCTTGAGCGGGCACGGGCTTACCGCTCATGCCGGCGTAGCTGCCGTCGAGCTCGACCAGCGGCGCGCGCAGGCCGAGGATCGGCACGGGTTGCAGCGCGGCGAGCTCGGTGTCGCTCATCGGCGCGAGGCCGAACTGATCGCGCCAGCGATCGAGGTTCGTGCGCAGACCGCCGGCGCCGGCTCCCAGGCGCGAGATGTAGCACTCGCCCCCGTTGCCGATGGCGAAGCTGACCTCGCGCATCATCCTCGGCGGCTGCTGGGCCCAGCCGGCGGGCGCCTTCCAGGTCATGGCGCCGGGCGGCGCCATCGCCACCTCCGGCTGCGCGGCCGCGCCGTGCGCGTGCTCCGCACCCGTGCGCAGCGAGCTGGCGAAGGTGAGGAAGCGCTCGCGCTCCGCATCCACGCGCGCGGCTGGCGCGGTGAACTTGAGGAACAGGCTCCCGGTTGGATCCGAGACGATCAGGCCCAACAGCTTGTGGCCCGGGCGCGGCGTCTCGCCCATGCCCACGAACGTGCCCTCGACCTCCACCAGCGTCGCCTCGCGCGTCAGCACCGGATGGGTGGGCAGCGCAAGGATCGCGTTCTCCGCCAGGGGTTCGGCGCCGAGCTGCTTGCGCCAGCGGTTGACGTTCTCGGCCAGCCCCCCCCCGGGCCCGCCGAGAAAGCTCAGGTAGCAAGACGCCTCCGGATCGCCGCCCGGACGCAGGTCGATCAGGCGTTCGCCGGTCAGCGGCAGCGCTTGCCAGCCCGGCGGCAGGTCGTAGTCGATCAGGTTGTCCGAACCGCTCTCGGGCGCGCCCATCTGCGCCGTGCCGAAGCGCCGCGCGGCCGTGGCGCCCTTCAGCACCGGGCTCGAAGCCTGGCTGGCGCGACGCGTGGCCACGATCTCGGCGCTGGAGCCGGCATGCGAGCACGCGGTTCCGGCGAGCAGCAACAGACCCGTCATCCAGCAGCGTGCGTGGCTCGTCATTGGCTCCTCGACAGGACGAAGGCGAACACGGATTCGAGCGAGCGCCGCGCTTCGGAGGGCGGCAGGTCGGTCACGCTGCGCTGCGCGCTGAGCACCAGCTCCTGCGCGCGCGCCTGGGCCTGGGCCACGCCGCGGCCGACGTCGCAGACCGCCAGCAGCGCCGCGCGCCGGTCGAGCAGCTCGGGGCGCGTGTACACGTCGCGCATGGCCGCGCGCACGCCCTCGTCGGCGGCCTGGTAGGTGAGCAGCACCGGCAGGGTCACCTTGCCGTCCTCGACGTCCGTGCCCACCGACTTGCCGAGCTCTTCCTCGCGCGCGGTCAGGTCGAGACAGTCGTCGATGATCTGGAAGGCGAGCCCGAGGTTGCGCCCGGCCTCGGCCATGCGCGCGCCCAGCTCCTGGTTGCCGCCCGGATAGCGCGCGCCGAGCTCGCAGGCCGCGGCGTACAGGCTGGCGGTCTTGGCCGCGGCGATCGACTCGTAGTCCGCGCGGCTCATCTCGAAGTCGTAGCGCCGCGTGGACTGCTCGATCTCGCCGACGCACAACGTGCGCGTGGTCTCGGCCAGCAAGCGGCTGCACAGACGCGACGAGAGCTGCGTCGAGAGCGCGAAGGCGCGCGCGTACAGGAAGTCGCCCAGCAGCACCGCGATTTGATTGTCCCAGCGCTGGTTGACGCAGGCCACGCGCCGGCGCACCTCGGCCCCGTCGAGGATGTCGTCGTGCACCAGCGTGGCCAGGTGGATCATCTCGACGATCGCTGCGACCGCGGCATGCTCGTCGGTGGTGTTGCCGGTCGCCTCGCCGGTCAGCAGCACCAGCGCGCCGCGCAGTTGCTTGCCCTGGAAACGCGCCACGTGGTGCGTCATGTCACGCACGGCGGCCGAGCGCTCGTCCACCTGCGCCGCCAGGATCGCGCGCATGCGCTCCATGCCCGGCGCGACTGGTGCCAAGAGCTCGGACAGCAGCTCCTTGGAGCCCTTCACGCCCAGCGTCCTCCCGCGGCGAGGAAGTCCTCGCGCGTGTTCAGGTTTGGACCGGGTTGGAAGGCCTCGGCGCGCACGCGCACCATGCGCACGCACTCGTGGAACGAGTCCATGCGCCGTGCGCCGGCATCCAGCGCCGCGCGCACCGCCGGCAGCGCCGCGCGGTGCACCACGGCACACAGCGGCTCGAGGCCCTTCTCGCTCTCCGGCAGGACGAGCTCGGCGCCGCTCTCCCGCGCGCACTCGAGCAGCAGGCGAAAGACGTCCCCATCGGCGTAGGGCAGGTCACAGGCGAGCACGCAGGCGTAGGCCACCGGCGCGCGCTCCAGACGCGCCAGGACCGCGGCCAATCCCGCCAGGGGACCGGCTCCGGGTTCGCAGTCCAGGACGCACTCGAGCCCGAGCTCCGGGTAACGCGACTCGCAGCCGCTGGCCAGCAGCACGCGCGGGACGACCGCGCCCAGCACGCGCGCGGCGCGCCGGACCAGGGGCTCGCCGTCAAGCTCCAGCAGGGCCTTGTCGCGCCCCATGCGCCGGCTCGCGCCGCCGCAAAAGACCGCGCCCCAGGCGTCGAGCGCGAGGCCGGGCCCCGGCGTTGGACGAGACGGCGGCGGGCGGGTCAAGGTGTCGCGCGCCGGGCGGCTCACTTCGGATCCTTGTCCTTGTCTTCCTTCTTGAGACCCTCGCCGAGCTCGTCGTCGCCCTTGAGGCCACTCTTGAACTCGGTGATGCTCTTGCCCATGGCCCGCGCCAGTTCGGGGAGCTTGCGGCCGCCGAAGAGCAGGATCACCACCGCGAGGATGATCACCCACTCGGTGGTGCCTATCAGCGCCAGATGAGTCATGTGGTTAGGTCCAGTCCGGCCGCCCCGCCGGATGGTCTACGCGAGACCCCGGGGCATGGGGAGAGAACCCCACCTTCGAGATTCTAGTCGATCCCTGCTCACGGGGCGCGCAAGCGAAAGCGCAAAAACGGCGCGGCGCCACCCAGCGTGCAAGCGTCCGGCGCCTGCAAGCGCCCATCCGGCAGCGCTGCACCGGGAAACGGATTCTGCGCCGAATCAGGGCGCAGGCGCCAGCGCTGCCACCCGCCGCGCCAGACGTCGCCCAACCCGCTCGGGCAGCGGGGGCAGGACGCCGTCGGGTCGCGCCAAAGTGCCCTCGCCCTTCGCGCCCACGCGCGCTCCGCGGCCGACGGCGAGGCCTGCGCACGCGAGCGCGAGCCGCACGCCGAAGGACGCACTGTAGGTCGAGAGCCAGGCACCCGCGCGCATGCGCCGCGCGATCTCGGTCAGGAAGGGCGCCTGCCACAGTTCGGGCGCGCGGCGCGGCGAGAACGGATCCAGGAACACGGCGTCGAACTCGCGCCGTTCACCCGCGAGCAGGGTGACACGGGCGTCCCCGAGGCGTAGCTCGAGCGTGCTGCCACGCTCGTCCAGAGCCACTCCGCGCCCGGGCTGGACCAGCGCCGCGCGCAACGCGGCTCGCACGCGCGCGTGCCAGCGCGCCCAGGGGCCGTCGGCGAGTTCGGGGCGCTCGTACAGCTCCAGCCCGCGCACGATCACCTCGGGCTCGAGCTCGAGCGAGAGGGCCTGCAGCGGCACGCGCGTGCCTTCGAGCGCGGCCAGCGCTGCGGACAGGTTGAGTCCCAGGCCCGTGCCCACGTCGAGCAGGCGCAGCACGCCGAGCTCGCCACTCTGCGCGCGCTCGGCGAGACGGCAGGCGAGGGCATAGCGCTCCGTCGCCTGCTGCCAGGCACCCGAGCTGCTGTGGCAGCCCTCGCCGAGGTCCGCGTGCGTCAGGGTCCACGAGCCGTCCGCCGTCGGCGCGGGGCGCCAGTTTGGCCCCGGAGTCACCCGTTCCTCACGCACGCGCGAGCTCCAGCCACGGACCGAAGCTCGTCGTGCACGGCGGCCCGCCGGCGTAACGCAGCGCCACCGCACGCGCGTCCACGCGCACCTGGCTGGCGCTGACCGTGCTCGCGTCGGCGCGGTGCATGCACGGCGACCAGGGGCCGCGCTCGGGCGCGTGGCTGGCGTGGAAGCGTTCGAAGGCCTCGCGCTCGACGCGCGCGCCTACCAGTTGCACGAACACACGCTCGCGCTCGAGCTGCGCGCGGCCGCGTTCCAGCGACGAGCTGCACAGCGGCGCGCGCACGTCCGGCTGCGTCAATTCACGCCCGTCCCAGGCACGCACGCGCGGCGCGCGTCCGGGCTCGAAGCAGGCCAGCGTGAAGCCGCGGTAGCGCTCGAGCTCGACACGCTCGAGGCGCTCGAGCACCTCGTCACCCGCGCGCGCCGACAGGAGCTCACGCACCAACAGGCCGCGGCTGCGCGGCTCGGCCGGCAGCCCGCGCGCGTCCCAGGCGTTCAAGAGGCCCAGCGCGAGGCCGTGCTCGTTCACGCCCAGCCACGTGCCGCCCGCGTCCGCGTCGCGGGGCGCCAGCGCGCGCACGCCCTCGAGCTCGAGCGTCTCCGGCGCACGCGCCGACCCGCGGCGCACGGACTCGTCGCGGTTGAAGAAGAGCTCGAAGCCTTCGGGATGGATCAGCCAGCTGGCGGTGCACACGCTGTCGCTGAGCGTAGCAAGCCGCTCAGGGCAGGCGCCCCTGCTCGCGCAGCACCTCGTGCAGCCCGGCGAAGCGGAAGCGCTGCACCAGCGCTTCGAGGCGCGGCAGGGTGCGCTCCAGGTTGAGGTAGTGCCGAAAGCGCTTGAAGGCGGAGGTCGCCTGGCGTGGCTGCCCGGGATCGAACTCCCACGGGTGCAGGTACAGCGCTGCCGGACGCCCGCGCCGCTCCAGGGACGCGATCGCGGCGCGCGTCACGGCCAGCGGCAGGAGCCGAAAGTAGCCGCCCCCGCCCACCGGCAGGTTGCGGCCGAGGCAGCGCACGGTGGCGACCGGGAACTCGACGATCGAACCCGCCGGACTCGCGACCACGCTGATGCCGGGTTCGAAGTCGGGCACGCCGTAGGTCGGATGGTGCACCGGATGGATCGAGGAGTCGTAGAGGTAGCCGCGCCGCGCGAGGATCTCGAAGGCCCACCAGGTCTGGCGCGTGAGCGTGAAGGTCGAGGCGCGGAAGCCGAGCGGGCGCGTGGCGCCGGCGGCGACCAGCGCGCGCTCCGTGCGCTCGAGATCCTGATCCAGGCCGCCGGGCCCGAGCTCGTCCAGGAACTTGTGCGCGTAGCCGTGGCTGGCGATCTCGTGTCCGCCGGCCAGGCACTTGTGCACGAGGTCGGGCCGGCGCTCGGCCACCCAGCCGAGGAAGAAGAACGTGGCGCGCGCGCCGTGACGCGCCAGGCACGCGAGCACCGCCTCCATGCCCACGTCGAGGCGCGAGGGCACCGCGTCCCACTGCTGCGGCGGGAAGTTGTCGCGCAGGTTGGCGACCTGGAAGAACTCCTCGACGTCGAAGGACAGCGCATGCTTCATCGCTCGAGCTCCGTCACCGCCGCCAGCACGCGACGCGCGTTGCCCTGCCAGGTGAGATCGAGCGCGGCCACCTTGGCGCGCGCCGCCGCGCCGAGGCGCGCGCGGAGAGCGGCGTCGGAGCACAGCCGCACGAGCGCGTTCGCCAGCGGCTCCTCCACCCCGCTCGGTACCAGGAGCGCATCCACGCCGTCGGCAAGCACCTCGCGCAGGTTCGGCTGATCCGGCGCGAGCACCGCCAGGCCCGCGGCCAGGTACTCGAACAGCTTGAGCGGCGAGGCGTAGGGATTGATCGCCGGCACCAGCGCCACGTCGAAGGCCGGCAAGAGCGCGGGGATCGCCGCGTGCGGTCGCGCACCGGCGAAGTGCACGCGCGCGCCGAGTTGGAGCGCACGCGCTTGCCGTTCCAGCTCCGCGCGCGCCGGGCCCTCGCCCACCAGCACGAGGTGCGTGCGCGCCAGCGCGGGCCGCGCCAGCGCCGTCAGCACGAGGTCCAGGCGGTGCCAGTCGCGGTAGAAGCCGACGAAGCCCAGCACGAGCTCGTCCGCGGCCAACGCGCCGAGGTCCAGCGCGGCGCGCGCCAGCGCGCGCGCGTCGACGGAATAGACGTAGCGCTCAGGATCGACGCCGTTGGGTGTCACCAGCACGCGCTCGTGGCGCACGCCCTGCTCGACCAGCATGTCGCGCAGCACGCCCGTCACGGCGCACACCAGGTCGGCCGAGCGGAAGACGTGCTGTTCGATGCGCCGCGCCAGGCGCGGGAAGGAGAGCCCGCGCGTGCGCTCGAGCTCCAACACCATCGGCGAGTTGACCTCCAGCACCAGCGGCTTCGCCAGACGCCGGGCGGCGTACACCCCAGCCGTGTTGGCGAAGGCGTAGCGCTCGTAGACGAAGTCGGGGCGGAAGTCGCGCGCCGCGCCCAAGAGACGCGCGCGCGTCGCCGGTCCGTAGGCGTACTCGGCCAGCTCGCGCGCGAAGCGCGGCGCGCGCGTGATCCAGCCGTAGCGCGAGCCGCGGCCCGCAGTCGTCGCCGCCGCGGGCGCCGCGGCGCGCGCTACGAGCGAGAACTCCCGCACCTCGTGCCCCAGCGCGCGGAAGGCGGCGATCAGGGCGCGAATGTGCACGGCCTGGCCGTCCTCGGCCTGGGTGCGATGGTGGTACAGGATCCTCATGCGCCCTCGTCCATGGCGGCCTGCAGGCAGCGCTCCAGGGCCTGCAGGCTGGACTCCCAGGTGAGGTGCGCGACCGCGGCGCGCAAGGCCGCGGGTTCGAACGCGCTCGTCAACAGGCGTCCGAGCTGCGCAGCCAGGGCCGCGGGCTCGCGCGTGCGCGACAGCATGCGCTCGGCGAGCTCGCCCAGCACCTCGGCCGTGCCGCCCGCGTCGGTCGCCAGTACCGGCCGGCCGCTGGACAGCGCCTCGAGCACCACGTTCGGCCGCCCTTCGCGCCGGCTGGTCAGGAGCAGGAGGTCCGCGGCGGCGTACCAGCGCGCCAGGACGGGCGGCTCGACCTCGCCGCGCAGCTCGACGCGCGCTTCGAGCCCGCGCGCGCGGATGGCGTCGGCGAGTTTGCGTTCGAGCGGGCCACGGCCGAGGAACACGAGCCGCTGCGCCTCGCTCGTGCGCGCAAAGACCTCCAGCGCGAGCAGCGGATCCTTGCGCTCGATCAGGTGCCCGCACACGAGCACCAGCCGCTCGGTCGGCGCCAGCGCGAGCCCCAGCGCGCGCCGCGCCTCGTTCTGCGCCTGCGGCCGGAACAGCTCGGCGTCCACGCCGTTCGCGACCAGCACGCCGCGGCCTTCGGCGTTGCCCAGGCGATCCATCACGCGCAGGAGATCGCGCGAGACCGCGCACCAATGTCCCGCCGAGCGCAGGAAGAAGGCCAGCTCGTCGGCCAGCCCGGCCTCGCCCGCCACCTCCAGCACGTCGCTGCCGCGCCCGCTGACGACGCAGGGGATGCGCCGCTCGCGCAGCTTCGTCACCGCCGCCGCGGCGGGCCAGGCGTAATCGAGCACGACCACGTCGGGACGCGCGCGCGCCAGGATCGGGTTCAGGCCCGCGCGCGCGAAGGCGCCCGCGTTGGCGCGCACGCGCCCAGGCCAGTGCAGATAGCGCGGGCGCTCGATCTCGATCCCCGCGCGCGTCTCGTGCGCCGGGATCTCGGCCAGCGCGCGCCAGCGCGCGAGCGGCAGCCAGCGGCTGGCGAAGGGCAGCGGCTGCGTGACGCGCACGGCGTGTCCGCGGGCGCGCATGTGCAGCCAGCGGCGCTCGGCGAACAGGCCCTCGACCGGACGCGAGGCCGACGGATAGAGCGAGGTCAGGACCTCGATCCTCATGCCGAGAGCCCCGTGACCGCGTGACGCTCGCGCCAGCGCTCCAGCACCAGCAGGCTCCACAGCAGGCGATCGTGGTTGCGGGCGCCGCCCAGGTGCTCGGCCAGGAGGTTGTGCAGCGTGGAGCGCACGAACCAGTCGCCGGGCAGCTCCTCCAGCGCGGCGCGCACGGGTTCGCGCAGCGGTCCGCGGATCCATTCGCCGAGCGGCGTGTCGAAGCCGCGCTTGGCGCCGTCGAGCACCTCGGCCGGCAGGCGCGAACGCAGGGCCTCGCGCAGCGCGTGCTTGCCGCGTCCGTTGCGCACCTTCTCGTTCGCCGGGAGGTTCGCGAAGCGCTCCACGAAGCGGTGGTCGAGCAGCGGCACGCGCACCTCCAGCGACACGGCCATCGAGGCGCGGTCGGCCTTGGCGAGGATCTGGTCGGGCAGGTAGGTGTGGAAGTCGGCGTACTGCGCGCGATAGAGCGGATCGTCGACCTCGGGCACGCGGTAATGGCGGGCGAACTCGGCGAACGGGTCGTGCTCGGCGAGACGCGCGGCGAGATCCGGGTGCAAGAGCGCCACGGCCTCGGCGCGTTCGATGCGCGTCACGCTGCGCCAGTAGGCGCGCGCCGGCTCGTCGCCCACGTTGGTCAGGAAGGTACGTCCGCGCAGGGCGCGCGGGGCCCAATCCAGGCGCGGATAGACGCGCCCCAGCGTGCGCGCGGCGGCGCGGCCCGGGGAGCCGAGCGCGCTGCGCACGCGGTTTTCGGCCACGTCGTGCACGTAGCGGCGGTAGCCGCCAAAAGTCTCGTCGCCGCCGTCGCCCGAGAGCGCCACGGTGACGTGCTCGCGCGCCACCTTGGAGACCAGGTACGTCGGCACGGTCGAGGGATCGGCCAGGGGCTCGTCGAAGAACCACGGCAGGGTGTCGAGCGCCAGCGCCGGATCGGGCTCGAGCACGCGCGTGTGGTGCACCGCGCCCAGGCGTGCGGCCGTGCGCTGCGCGATGGGCAGTTCGTCGTGCGAGCGCTCGCGGAAGCCGACCGAGCACAGGACCAGCGGGCCCGCGTCGGCGCGCCGCATGCTGGTCGCCACGGCCGTGCTGTCGATGCCGCCGGAGAGGAACGCGCCGAGTGGCACGTCGCTCACGAGCTGGTCCTTCACGCAGCGGTCGAGCCACTCCAGGATCTCGTCGGGCTGGCTGGGGCCGCGCAGCTGACGCGGCATGTCCCAGTAGCGCCGCACGCTCTGCACGCGTCCGTCCTCGGCCACCAGCAGGTGCCCCGGACGCAGACGCTGCATGCCGCTCCAGGCCGCCTCGGTGCCGCCCACGTAGCCCTGCACGAGATAGTCGAGCAGCGCCTGCGGGCGCAGCTCGCGCGCCAGCTCGCCGCTGGCCAGCACGGCCTTGGCCTCGCTGCCGAAGAACAGGCCCCTCTCGCTCTCCGCGTAGTACAGCGGCTTGACGCCCAGCGGATCGCGCGCGAGCAACAGGCGCTCGCGACCCCCGCGCGCATCGAGCAGCGCGAAGGCGAACATGCCCACGAGGCGCTCGAGCAGGTGGTCGCCGTGCTCCTCGTACAGGTGCACCAGCACCTCGGCGTCGGAGCCGGTGCGGAACGCGTGCCCGGCCTGCTGCAGCTCCGCGCGCAGCTCGCGGAAGTTGTAGAGCTCGCCGTTGAAGATCACGGTCACGTCGCGCGCCTCGTTGAACAGCGGCTGGCGCCCGCCGGCGGGGTCGATGACGGACAGGCGCCGGTAGCCCAGGCCCACCCGCCCGGCGACGTGCAGCGTGCGGTCGTCGGGCCCGCGGTGCGCGATGGCGTCGGTCATGGCGGCGAGCACGCGCTCGTCGACGCGCGCGCGCTCGCGCAGGAACAGGCCGGCGATGCCGCACATGGCTCAGGCTCCGCGCGGCACGGCCGCGGAGTAGGCGCTGGCGCGGGTACGGCGGCCGAAGCCGGCGCGCTCGACGGCCACGATCTCGCCGCGGCCGCCCTGCGAGCGCAGCGGATTCGCGAGCTCCTCCGCCATCTCTCTTCGTGCGATGGTGGCGAAGGCGATGATGACGCACACGAAGTGATAGAAGAGGTCGAAGTGCGCGCGGTTCAAGAACGCCGAGCCGACCATGAAGGCCGCCAGCGAGGCCTCGAACATGTTGGCGTAGTTGATGATCCAGCTCGTGTGGTAGCGGCGCCTGGCCTCGGCGCGCACGCGCCAGCAGGTCCAGAACGAGCCGCCGATCAGGGTGAAGTACAGCAGCAGCGCGGGCGTCCCGCACTCGGCCCAGATCTGGAAGTACGAGGAGTGCGCCACGATGATCTCCTCGCCGCGCTGGTAGTCCGGGTTGTACTGCTGGTAGTGCTGCTGGAACTTGTTCATCCCCACGCCGAACACGGGGTTGTCCATGGCCATGCGCGTGGCGATGCCCCAGGCGCGCAGGCGGCTGGAGGCCGAGCCCTCCTTGCTGGGCTCGAGGATCGTCAGCAGGCGCTCCTTGTAGGCCTGCGGCGCGGCCAGCAGCGCGACCACGGCCACCAGCCCGGCCACGACCAGGCCTTGCACGCGATTCTTCGAGCGCCATACCAGCACGGCGATCGCGCTGCTCAGCGCCAGGAAGCCGCCGCGCGAGCGCGTCAGGCCGATGGTGATGATCGTCAGCGGCAAGGAGAACCAGAACACCTTGCGGATCTCGGGCTTGCGCTCGGTCCAGCCCAGGTGGAACAGCATCGGCACGGCCATCGACAGCGCCAGCGAGAAGTCGTTGTTGTCGGCCAGCATGCCGCCCGGGCCGCGGATGATGGCCGTGCGTCCCAGGGTCATGATGCCCCAGATGCCCGCCTTGACGCCGAAGAAGCCGAAGCTGAGGGCGATGATCCAGCACAGGACGCGCAGGCGCTCGCGCGTGGTCACGATGGCGGTCGTGAACAGGCCCACGGCGATGATCTTGTCGTACTCGAGGTAGCGCTCGAACTGGCGCAGGTTCGGCTCCCGAGAGACCAGGATGCCGATGCCGATCAGGAGCGCCAACAGCATCATCACGTAGCAACGCCACTCGCGCTGAAACCAACGCAGGCGCTCCTTCGACACCAGGAAGCCGGCGAAGGTGATGATGGCCACGTAGTAGGACCAGCGCATGTTACGCGCGAAGCCCCAGGTCAGATCCTGCACGCGCATGTAGGCCAGCCAGGAGAACACCGCCAAGCCGACGAAGGGCTTGCGGTAGCACGCCGGCAACAACGCGAACAGCACCAGCGTGAGGACCAGGTCACGCATGCGCTTGTCGCCTCCGGGCCTACTTCAGCGCCGAGCGCACGCGCTCGATCGCGTCCTGGAGCTCGAGCGGCAGGCGTTCGGGCGCGGAAGCCCACAGCCACGTGACCCAGCCGATCGAGCCGACGATCACGGCCGTGGACAGCGCCGCGAAGGCGCGCGAGGCTTGCAGGCGTCGGCGCTCGCGGCGCGTGACGATCGTCTCGATCGCGCCCAACACGGGCACGCTCATCACCGAAGCCAGGTCGGAGACGCTGCGGTAGGAGCTCTTGGCCAGCTCGGACAGGAGCGCCAGGCCCATGCCCAGGGCCAGGCCCAGCACGACCGAAACGCCCCCCAGCAGCAGCGGGTTGGGCGTGGTCTTGGCGGAAGACGGCACCGGCGGCTGGGCGATGCGCCAGGGCTGGGGCGCCGAATCCAGCATCTGCAGCGCTTCCTCGCTGTCGTGCCATTTGCGCGTGGTCTCGTTCATGCGCTGGCGCGCCTCGCTGACCTGGTTCTGCAGCTCGTCCAGCTGCTGGTAGCGCTCGTTGCGCATCTTGGTCTCGTCTTCGAGATCCTTGATGGCCGCAGCGAGCGCGTCGCGCTGCTGGCTCAGGCGCCCCACCAGGTCGGTCTGGGTGCGAACCGCCGCCTCGTACGCGGCGAACAGCGGGTTGGGCTCCTCCTCCCAGCGCTCGATGGTCTCGGGCTCGATGCGCGCGAGCTCCTCGATCTCCTGCGCCAGCTCGTCGAGCTTGGGCTTGAGCTTCTTGTAGCTGCTGTTGAGCGGGGTCAGGCCGGCCAGCTTCTCTTCGAGGGCCTCCAGCAGCGCCTGCTTCTGCTTGAGCTCGACGGCCGGGGCACCCGCCTTGATGGGCACGGGCTTCTGCAGCTTGTCGGGCGTCTTCAGCAGGTTGGCCTGGGCCTGCTGTAGGTCGAACTGCGCCGTCTCTAGCTGGAACTCGACCTCGGTCGCGTCGGTGCGCGCCTTCTCCAGCATCTTGAAGGTCCAGTCGCCATGGTCGTCGCGCCGCCCCTCGCCGCTGGGCGCGCTCGGGTCCTGGCCCAGGAGCTGCATGACCTGGAAGTAGCGAAAGTCCAGCTCGCCCAGGTCCTTGCCCTGGGCGTCGACCAGCTCCTGCAGCTGCTCGCTGTTGTTGGTCAACGTGGTGCGGTCGGACTGCAGCATCTCGCGCAGCCACGATTCGGACAGCTCCGACAAGAAGCGCGCGGCGCGCTCCTTGTTCTCGTCGCGGTAGGTGATGTCGACGAAGATCGTGCCGCTGCCGCCCTTGGAGTCCTTGATGGTCGGGAAAGCGTTCAGGTTGGCCAGCACGCGTTCGCGGATGAACTGCTGGCGCTCGCCCTCGCTGCGCAGCGCGACGTACTCGGGCCACAGCGCGTAGTTGCCCTCCAGGACCTCCTTGACGCGCTGGAAGTGCACGATGTGGTCGAAGGCCGAGGTCGCCTCGCGGCGCACGGAGACATCCTGCGGGTTCTTCAGGCGCGAGTCGGAGTCGGCGCGCAGGCGGTCGGTGATCTCGATGCGCGTCGAGACGCTGTAGGTCTTGGGCACGATCACGGCGAAGGCGATGCCCACGGTGGACACCAGCAGCGCCGGCACCAGGACCTGGTAGCGGCGCCGCTTGAGCGCGCGCAGCAGGTCGAGCAGCTGGTTCGAAGCCTGGATGCCGGCCATGAGCTGAGGCTAGAAGCCGCCGTTCCTGCGCCCGCGGAACAGCAGCGTCGGATCGTCGAAGGCGAAGATCGTGTACAGCACGTCGCGCAGCACCGAGGTCACCGGCACGAACAAGCCCGAGACCAGGTCGGCCACGGACTGCAGCAACGTCGGCGGCACGTAGATGATGTCGTACTCGTGGAGCTGGATGTTGTAGGTCGAATCGCCCGAGGTCCACAGCTCGGTGGCGTCGGCGATGATCACGATCGGATCGCGCGGGTCGGCGCGGATCACGCGCACGCGACCGAGGTTGGCGCCGAATTCTTCCGGCGCGGCCTGCAACACCGCCTCGAACAGGGTGATGTCGCCGGTGTAGGGGAAGGGCCCGGCGCGGCGCACCTGCCCCATCACGTAGAAGACCTTCTTGCCGCCGGTCTTGATCTTCACCTTGACGTCGGTGTCCACGTAGTAGGGCGCGAGCTTCTGCGTCAGGTAGCTCTCGAGCTCCGTGCGCGTGTAACCCGCAACCCACACCGCGCCGACCTCGGGCACCAGGATCGTGCCGTCGATGTCGACCACCTCGGTGCCCGAGACCTCGTCCGGGTTGTAGGTGTCGATGAACTGGACCGTATCGCCGATCGACACGTAGTTCTGCTCCTGGGCGTTGCCGACGTAGCGCTTCCCGAAGCCGCCCTGGTTCAGGTACTGGAGGATGCGCTTGTCCTCGATGGTGGCCGAGCAGCTCGCCAGCGCGAGGAAGACGCAGGCACAGAGCAGCACGCCCAAAGCGCGTGAGCCGCGAGCAACGGAATGGGGCATCGGGGAAGGGCTTTCCAGCCCTGGGCGCGGTCCGCCCAGGCGGGACCTGGGACTATCGACGGACCGGCGCGCGCGGTTGAACCGCGCGCGACACACCGGGTCCCGGCGCTCAGGAGCGCCCGTACTGCCGGGCGTAGTAGTCACGGTAGGCTCCGCTCCTAACCCGTTGCAGCCAAAGGGAGTTGGCCTGGTACCACTGGATCGTCCGCGGCAGCGCCTGCTCGAAGCGGAAGCGCGGTTCCCAGCCGAGTTCGCGATGGATCTTGCCGGCATCGATGGCATAGCGCCGGTCGTGGCCGGGGCGGTCCTTGACGTAGCGGATGAGCGTCTCGGGCTTCTTCAGCGTGGCGAGGATCAGGCGCACGATGGCCAGGTTCGGGTACTCGTTGTTGCCGCCGATATTGTAGACCTCGCCGGGCTGACCGCGCTCGAGCACCGCCAGCAGCGCCTCGCAGTGGTCCTCGACGTACAGCCAGTCGCGCACGTTCATGCCGTCGCCGTAGACCGGCAGCGGCTGGTCGTCGCTGGCGTTGGCGATCATCAGCGGGATGAGCTTCTCGGGGAACTGGTAGGGCCCGTAGTTGTTCGAGCAGCGCGTGATCAGGCCCGGGAAGCCGTGCGTGTGGAAGGCAGCGCGCACCAGGAGGTCGCTGGCCGCCTTGCTGGCGGAGTACGGCGAGTTGGGCGCCAGCGGCGTGTCCTCGGTGAACTTGCCGCTCGCGCCGAGGGAGCCGTAGACCTCGTCGGTCGAGACATGCACGAAGCGCTCGACCTTGCGCGCCCGCGACTCGTCGAGCAGCACCTGCGTGCCGAGCACGTTGGTGCGCACGAAGGGCAGCCCGGACTGGATCGAGCGGTCGACGTGGCTCTCGGCCGCGAAGTGCACCACCGCCACCGGCGCACGGCAGGCGGCGAAGGCGCGCGCCACGTCGGCCTGCGCGCAGATGTCGCCCTGCACGAAGGCGTAGCGCGGATCCTTCTCGATCGCGCTCAGGTTCTCCAGGTTGCCGGCATAGGTGAGCTGGTCGAGGTTGACCACCTGCCAGTCGGCGCGCTGGCGCAGCAGGAGCTGCACGAAGTTGCTGCCGATGAAGCCCGCCCCACCGCTGACCAGGATCGAACGCTTCATGTCAGGAGTCGCTCGTGAGCGAGGAAGTCGCGCAGCGCTTCGCGCCAGGGTTTGAGGGTCCGGCCGCGCAGGGCCGTGAGCCGCGCGCAGTCGAGCACGCTGTAGGCCGGGCGCCGCGCGGGACGCGGGAACTCGGCCGTGGTGCAGGGCTTGACCGGGGTCGACTTGTGGCACAGTTCGAGCGTCGCGGCCGCGAACTCGAACCAGCTCGCCTGGCCCTCGCAAGCCGCGTGGTAGAGGCCCCCGCCGCGCGCGGCCAGCACGTCCCACAGCGCGGGCGCGAGTTCTAGGGTCGAGGTAGGCGAACCGAACTGGTCGTGCACGACCTTGAGCTCGGGCTTGCTCGCGGCCAGGCCCAGGATCGTGCCCGGGAAGTGCCGCCCGCGCGGTCCGTAGAGCCACTGCGTGCGCACGATCGCCGCCGCGTTGTGGGCGGCGCGCACGGACTCTTCGCCGGCCAGCTTGGTGCGCCCGTAGGCCGATAGCGGCCGCGGGCGATCGTCGACCGTGTAGGGCGTGCGCTTCTCGCCGTCGAACACGAAGTCGGTGCTCACGTGCACCAGCGGGATGCGTGCACGCGCGCAGGCCTCGGCCACCACGCGCGGAACCGCGGCGTTGGCCAGGGCAGCGCGCGGCTCCTCTTCCTCGGCCTTGTCGACCGCGGTGTAGGCCGCGCCGTGGATCACGCCCACCGGGCGCAGCTCGGCGAACAGCGCCGCGACCGCCTCACGCGAGGAGAGATCGAGGCCCGCGCGCGCGACCGCCGGGTTGCCCGCCGACGCGGCCACGAGATCCGTGCCCACGGCCTCTACGCCCGCCGGCGCGGTGAGCAGGAGCTGGCTGCCCAGCATGCCGGCCGCACCCGTGACGAGCACGCGGCCTTCGAGACGCGGCGCGGTCATTCCTTGCGGTTCGCGCCGCCCTCGGCCACCAGGTTGGCGGCGCGCAGCAGCGACTCGAACGTGCCCGCGTCCGTCCACCAGCCGTCGAGCACCTCGTAGGTCATCGAGCCATCGCGGATGTACCAGTTGTTGACGTCGGTGATCTCCAGCTCGCCGCGGTCGGAGGGCTCGAGCTGCTTGATGATCTCGAACACGCGCGCGTCGTACAGGTAGATGCCGATCACGGCCAGGTTCGACTTCGGGCGCTTGGGCTTCTCCTCGATCGACAGCACGCGCTCGCCCTTGAGCTCGGCCACACCGAAGCGCTCGGGGTCGTGCACTTCCTTGAGCATGATCTTGGCGCCGGACTTCTGCTCAGCGAAGTTGTGCACCGCGCGGGCGATGTTCTTCTCGATGATATTGTCGCCCAGGATCACGCAGATCGGCTCGCCCGCGGCCCAGTGCTCGCACAGCCCCAGGGCTTCGGCGATGCCGCCCTCACCCTTCTGGTAGGTGTAGTTGAGGTGCTTGAGGCCGAAGTCGCTGCCGTTGCCGAGCAGCGACAGGAAGTCGCCCGACTTCTTGCCGCCGGTCACGATCATGATGTCCTTGATCCCGGCGTGGATCAGCGCCTCGATGGGGTAGTAGATCATCGGCCGATCGAAGATCGGCAGGAGGTGCTTGTTGGTGATCTTGGTCAGCGGGTAGAGCCGCGTACCGAGGCCACCGGCGAGGATGACGCCCTTCATGTCTGCTCCGGCATGTGTGCTCCGTCCCCACGACCGCTGGGCGCGGCGCGGGGACGGGGAGGTTAGGGGCGCCTACGGTAGCGGGCCCGGACGACGCCATCAATCGCGGCGCCCCGCGCGGGCGCGAACCCACTCCAGGAAGCGCGCGAGCCCTTCGGCGAGTTCGGTGCGCGGCTCGTAGCCGAGCTCGGCGCGCGCCTTGGAGACGTCGGCGTAGGTGATGAGCACGTCCCCGGGCTGCAACGCGCGCCGGTCGAGGATCGGCTCCACGCCGCACACCTTGCCGATGGCGCTGACCAGCTCGGCCAGCGAGATCGTGCGCGACTCGCCCAGGTTGTAGATCGCGTACCCGCGCGCGCGGTCCAGCGCGCGCACCACGCCATCGACGATGTCGTCGACGTAGGTGTAGTCGCGACGCGTGGAGCCGTCGCCGAAGAAGGGGATCGGCTGGCGCGCCAGGCACTTGGCCACGAACGAGTGGATCGCCATCTCGGGCCGCTGGCGCGGGCCGTAGACGGTGAAGAAGCGCAGGCACGAGATCGGCGTGCGGTACAGGTGGTGGTGCGTGTAGCACAAGAGCTCGCCCGCGCGCTTGGTCGCGGCGTAGGGCGAGATCGGTTGGTGGATGTCGTCGTCTTCCTTGAACGGCACCCGCTCGTTGGCGCCGTAGACGCTGGAGGAGGAGGCGAACACGAAGCGCAGCTCGGGCCGGCGCTCGAGCTCGCGCAGCAGGACCTGCGTGCCGCGGATGTTGACGTCGGTGTACAGCAGCGGGTCGAGCAGCGACGGCCGCACGCCGGCCATGGCCGCCAGGTGCACCACGCCCTCGAAACGGCCCTCGGCGAACAGTCGCGCCACCAGCGTGGCGTCGCGGATGTCGCCCTCGACGATCCGTGCTGCGCAGGGGCGCGCGCCCGTGAGCAGGGCGGCGTTCGCGCGCTTGATGGCCGGGTCGTAGAAGTCGTTGAAGTTGTCCAGCACCGTCAGCTCGTCGCCGCGCGCCAGCAGGCGCTCGGCGAGGTGCGAACCGATGAACCCCGCGCCGCCCGTCACCAGCACCCTCATGCCAAGAGCTCCATCACTCCACCGTCACGCTCTTGGCCAGGTTGCGCGGCTTGTCGATGTCGCAGCCGCGCGCCAGGGCCACGTAGTAGGCGAAGAGCTGCAGCGGCACCACGTTCAGGAGCGGCGAGAGCCAGGGCGAGACGCTGGGCACGACGATGCGCTCGTCGGCCACCTCCAGACTCTCCGGATCGTCGCCCACGCAGATCACCGGCCCGCCACGGGCGCGGATCTGCTCGATGTTCGAGCGCACCTTGCTGGCCACCGAGTCCTTGGAGGCGATCACGACCGTGGTCAGGTCGGGGTCGATCATCGCGATCGGACCGTGCTTCATCTCCCCCGCCGGGTAGCCCTCGGCGTGCTTGTAGGAGATCTCCTTGAGCTTGAGCGCGCCCTCCAGCGCGATCGGGAAGTTGATCCCGCGGCCGAGGTACAGGAAGCCGCGCGCCTGCGTGAAGCGCTCGGCCAGGGCGCGGATGCCGGCCACGACCTCGCGCGTGAGCATGTGCTCGAGCCCGATGCGCAGCTGCGACAGCTCACCCAGCAACGCGCGACCCTCGGCGCTCGAGAGCTTTCCGCGCGCCCGCGCCAGGCGCACCGCGAACAGCACGCTGGCCACCAGCATGGCCTCGAAGGCCTTGGTGCTGGCCACGCCGATCTCCGGCCCCGCCCGCAACAGGATCGTGGCCTCCGACGCGCGCACCATGGTGCTGCCCACGGCGTTGCACAGCGCGAGTTGCCGGCAGCCGAGCTCGCGCGCCAGGCGTAGCGCCGCCAGCGTGTCGGCCGTCTCGCCCGACTGCGAGATCCCGAGCGCCAGCGTGCCCGGCACGACCACCGGGCGGCGGTAGCGGAACTCGGAGGCGTAGTCCACGTCGACCGGCACCCCGGCCAAGCCCTCGATCAGGTAGCGCGCGACCATGCCCGCGTGCAGGGCCGTGCCGCAGGCGTTGATCTGCACGCGCGTGACGGCGCGCAGCGTGGCGTCGGACAGCAACTCCTCCTCGAAGCGCACGTCGCCGCGCTCCTCGTCGACGCGTCCGAACAGGGCGCGCGAGACCACGTCGGGCTGCTCGTGGACCTCCTTGAGCATGTAATGCGCGAAGCCGCCGCGGTCGGCGGCCTCGGCGTCGTAGTCGAGATGGTGCGACGCGCGCGTGACGACCGAACCGTCGAGCCGGCGCACGACCAGCTTGCCCGGCGCGAGCTCGGCCACATCGCCGTCCTCCAGGAAGACCACGTCGCGGGTGTGCTCGATCAGCGCCAGCGGGTCCGAGGCCAGCCAGGCCGCGTCGGGCAGAATGGCCACGCACAGCGGCGGGCCCTCGCGCGAGGCCACCAGTTGCGGACGCTCTCCACCGGAGAGCACGGCGATCGCGTAGTAGCCGCGCACGCGTGAGAGCGCGCGGCGTACCGCCTCGGCCAGATCGCCGCCGCTCGACTCCAGCTCGATCCCGACCCAGTGCGCCAGGACCTCGGTGTCGGTCTGTGAACGCAGCGGGATCGCTCGGCGCTCGAGCTCGACGCGCAGCTCCTGGTAGTTCTCGATGATGCCGTTGTGCACCAGCGCGATGCGCCCGAGCCAGTCGCGGTGCGGATGCGCGTTCTGGTCGGTGGGCGGACCGTGCGTCGCCCAGCGTGAATGCCCAATGCCGATCGCGGCGTCGTCCAGGGCCCCGTCGGCCAGCGCGCGCTCCAGTTCCTCGATGCGCCCGGCCTTGCGGCGCACGACGATCGCGCCGTCCTGGATCACACCCACGCCGACCGAGTCGTAGCCGCGGTACTCCAGCACCCGCAGTCCTCGCACCAGCGAGCGCAGACAGGGCTGCGCGCGCAGGTAGGCGCCAACTATCCCGCACATCGCGCCGCAGCCTAGCGGGCGACCGCTACCGCTCCCATCCTCTCGCGAAAGTACTCCAGCGTGCGCCGCAGGCCCTCCTCCAGCGGGACCTTGGGCTCCCAGCCGAGGAGCTTGCGCGCCTTGGTGATGTCGGGCTGGCGCACCTTGGGGTCGTCCTGGGGCAGCGGGCGGAAGTCGATCTTGGACTTCGAGCCGGTCAGCGCGAGCACCTTCTCGGCGAACTGCAGGATGGTCATCTCGTTGGGGTTGCCGACGTTGGTGGGCATGACCTCGTCCGAATGCAAGAGACGCCAGATGCCCTCGACCAGGTCGTCGACGTAGCAGAAGGAGCGCGTCTGCGAGCCGTCGCCGAAGACCGTCAGGTCATCACCACGCAGGGCCTGCGACATGAACGCCGGCAGCGCGCGCCCGTCATTCAGGCGCATGCGCGGGCCGTAGGTGTTGAAGATGCGCACGATGCGCGTGTCCACCCCGTGGTAGCGGTGGTAGGCCATGGTCATGGCCTCGGCGAAGCGCTTGGCCTCGTCGTACACCCCGCGCGGACCCACCGGGTTCACGTTGCCCCAGTAGTCCTCGCGCTGCGGGTGCACCAGCGGATCGCCGTAGCACTCGCTGGTCGAGGCCAGGAAGAAGCGCGCGCCCTTGGCGTGCGCGAGGCCGAGCGCCTTGTGCGTGCCCAAGGAACCGACCTTCAGCGTCTGGATCGGCAGCTCGAGGTAGTCGATCGGACTGGCCGGCGAGGCGAAGTGCATGACCACGTCCAGGCGCCCCGAGATGTGGATGAACTCGGTGACGTCCTGGTGGTGGAAGTGGAAGTCGGCGTCGGCGAACAGGTGCTCGACGTTGCGCAGGTCGCCGGTGATCAGGTTGTCCATGCAGATCACTTCGTAGCCGTCGGCCAGGAAGCGATCGCACAGGTGGCTGCCGAGGAAGCCGGCGCCGCCGGTGATCAGGACGCGGGGCTTGGACATGGAGGGAGCGGGGCTAGGGTTGTGGGCTCGGATCGGCAGTTTTCGCCGGCGAGATTCGAGCCAGTCCGGAAAAACGCAGCGATTGCTGCGCCTCCAGGACGGCCTCGATCCCGAAGCCGTGCACGCGCGTGGGCTCCAGCGCGGTCAGGCGTACGCCGTCGGCCTCGTCGCTGCGCTCGGTCCGGCCCTGCACCAGCACCGGCTGCCCGAAGACCTCGAGACGCTGCGGCTCGCTGCTGTCGAGCGGCGCGCCGCCCGAGGCCAGCACGGGCACATCGATCGACTCGCCCGGGCCGAGCTCCAGGCGCGCGTCGCGGAAGGCAATCTGCGCGCTGCGCTTCGATTGGTTGGTGACGCGCAGGATCGCGCCCGGGACGCACTCCAGAAGGATCGGCCCGGTGGGCTCGGAGGCATCGCCGGACAGGCGCGCGCCACCCAGCAGTTCGATGCGGTCCTCGGGCGTGAGCGTGAGCAGCGCGTGGGTCAGCGAGTGGAAGCGCACCAGCGGTTCGCCGCGCTCGACATCGCCGAGGGTCAAGCGGCCCTCGTCAAACAGCACCAGCGCGGTCGCGTCCGGCGACCACAGGAGTTCGGCTCGCCCTCCGGCGCCGGTGCGCACCAAGGTGCCCGAGGCCAGGCGTTCGCGCTTCTTGTAGAAGGGCAGCTCGACGTCGCCGCGCTCGCCCGGTCGGCGCACCCACACCGGATCCGAGTCGCGTTGCACGGTCACGGCCGGAACGCCGCTCGGCGCCGCGCTCAGCGCAGCCGGCTCGGTGGGCAGGAGCAGCGGGCCGGGCAGACGCTGCGCGTTGCCCGACAAACAAGCGCACAGCGCGGCCGCCGCCGAGACCGAGACGAGCGCGGCGAGGGCCCGGGAGGTACTCACGAAGGGATGCGCGGGTTGCTGGAAAAGTAGCGCTCGACGAAGCCGGTGTCATGCTCGCCGGCGCGGAAGTCGGAGTGCGTCAGGATCTTGCGGTGCAACGGGATGACGGTCTTCGGACCCTGGATCACGAACTCGTCGAGCGCACGCAGCATGGTCGCGAGCGCCTGGCGCCGGTCCGGCCGGTGCACCAGCAACTTGCCGATCATGGAATCGTAGTTCGGCGGGATCGTGTAGCCCGAGAAGCAGTGCGAATCCACGCGCACGCCCGGTCCGCCCGGCGGCACGAAAAGGTCGATCTTGCCCGGCGAGGGCTGGAAGTTCTTGTCGGGGTCCTCGGCGTTGATCCGGCACTGGATGGCGTGACCGCTGAAGCGCACGTCCTCCTGGCCGAAACGCAGGCGCTCGCCGCCGGCGATGAGCAACTGCTCCTGGATCAGGTCCAGGCCGGTGACCAGCTCGGTCACCGTGTGCTCGACCTGGATGCGCGTGTTGACCTCGATGAAGAAGAAGTTGCCCTTCTTGTCGAGCAGGAACTCGACCGTGCCGGCGTTGTGGTAATTGGCCGAGCGCGCCAGGTCCACGGCCGCCTTCATCATCGCCTTGCGCGTCTCGGGCGGGAGCGAGGGCGAGGGCGACTCCTCGATCAACTTCTGGTGGCGGCGCTGCACGGAGCAGTCGCGCTCGCCCAGGGCCAGCATGGTTCCGAAGCGGTCGCCGAGGATCTGGATCTCGATGTGGCGCGGGTTCTCGATCAGCTTCTCGATGTACACCGAGCCGTTCTTGAAGGCCGCCTCGGCCTCGGCGCGCGCCGAGTGGAAGGCGTTGACCAGCGACGGGTCGTTGGAGGCGGCGCGCATGCCGCGCCCGCCCCCCCCGGCCGTGGCCTTGATCATCACCGGGTAGCCGATCTTGCGCGCCACGCGCAGGGCCTCGTCCTCGTCCGCCAGCGGCCCGTCCGAGCCGGGCACGACCGGCACACCGGCCTTGATCGCCATTTGCTTGGCGTTGGCCTTGTCGCCCAGCGCGCGGATGGCCTCGGGGTCGGGTCCGACGAACTGGATGTTGCACGAGCGGCACACCTCGGCGAAGTGCGCGTTCTCGGCCAGGAAGCCGTAGCCCGGCACGATCGCCTCGACGTCGGCGATCTCGGCCGCCGAGATGATGGCCGGGATGTTGAGGTAGGACTTGGCGCTGGCCGCCGGGCCGATGCAGATCGTCTCGTCCGCCTGGCGCAGGTACAGGCAGTCGGCGTCGGCCTCGGAATAGATGGCCACGGTTTCGATGCCGAGCTCGCGGCAAGCACGGATGATGCGCTGCGCGATCTCGCCACGGTTGGCGATCAGAACGCGGCGGAACACCCCTAACCCTTCTTGATCAGGAACAAGGGCTGGCCGAATTCCACGGGCTCGCCGTTCTCGGCCAGCACTTCAACGATCTCGCCGCCGAACTCGGCGCGGATCTCGTTCATCACCTTCATGGCCTCGATGATGCACAGCACCGTGGCCTCGTTGAAGCGCGTGCCGGCGACCATGAAGGGCTCGGCGTCGGGCGCGGACGAACGGTAGAAGGTGCCCACGATCGGGCTCTTGAATATCTCGGTCCCGGCCGCCGGGGCGGGACCGGCCTGGACGGGTGCGGCGTGGCCCTGCGCGGCGGCCTGCATGCCCGCGGGCATGACCTGCACCAGGTTCGACAGCGAGCCTTCGCCGTGGGCGCGGACCCGCTCCCGGCGGAGGTGCACGCGCAGACCGCTGTTCTTGTCGTCGAGCTCGAGCTCGGACAGGTCCGCGCGCAACATCAGCTGGACCAGCTTGCGGAGTTCGATCAGATCCATGGAAGGGCGAGGGAGAAGGCGCGCTCCGCCGGCGGCGGGCGCCCCCAGGGGACGGGCGGCAAATGCGCGGAGCTCAGACCCCGACGGCAAGCCTCGCCGCGACCGCCAGGGCCGCGTGCGAGGAGCCCGCGCGAAGCTGGTCCCCGGCGGCGCAGAAGCATAGCGAGCGCGGCCCGCGGGATCCCGACCGAATCCGTCCCACGTGCAGACGCGCATCGCCCTCGCAGGCGCTCGGCGTGGGCGTTTTGCCCGTAGGGACGAGCAAGAACTCGGGTCGGCAGGAGAAGAGCTCGGCGGCCGCCTCCGGATCCAGCGGAGCATGCAGCAGCGCCTTGACCCCGAACACGTCGCTGCGTTCGACGTCCCCGGCCCAGGCGGTCACGTCCAGCAGCAGGTCCGAGCGCCCCAGCAGGCGCGTGATTTCGATCCCCAGGCGCGACTCGAAGCCCTCCGACAGCGATTCCGAGGTGCGCAGGTTCCCGACGCGCAGCGGCCCCTCGAGCTCGGACGCGCCGCCCGTGCTCATGCGGCGTGCGCGTTCCTCGCGCAGCGCGAGCATGCCACGGGCCCCGTGGTGGGCGGCGGCGACGACGAGGAACAGGTCCACCTCGGCCAGGCCGACCTCCCGCTCCAACAGCGCCAACGGCGGCGCGATCAGGGCCGTGGTGGGCAGCGGCAGCGCCACCTGCTCGGTGAATGCTCCCAGGCCGAGATCGTTCACCCCGGCCAGGACCAGCGCGCTCTGCGGCTGGAGCGCCAGCGCACCGCTCAGATCGACGACGCGCGTGCCGGCCGCAGCCAGCCGGGCGGCGAGCGGCAGAGTCACCTCGGGCGGAGTGCACAGGAAGGCCAGCTCGGCGGGCGGCAGGCGCGCGGGCAGGGTCTCGACGCACAGCCTCTCGCCATGCCACTCCAGGGTACGCGGCGAGCGCGCGTAGAGCGCCAGCCGCCCCGCGGGATGCCCGGCGCCGAGCAAAGCCAGCACGATCTCGCGCCCACGGGCCCCGCTGGCGCCGAAGACCTGGACGCGCAAGCCGCGCTGGGCAAAGTCCCAGGTGGGTGCGCGGAAGGTCGAGCCGGAAGTGGAGTGCATGCCTGTTCCGCTCGAAAGCGCGGAGCAACCCCTCGATCTCGGCCCGTGTAGGGTCGAAACTGAACAGTCCCTTGATCCCGCGCCTCCTGCGCCGTTGCCTCGCGCTCGTCGCCGCGCTGTTGCTCTCCCTGACGGGCGCCGAGTTCGGCTTGCGCGCGTGCCGGCCCGGGCAGGCCTTCCGCGTCTTCCAGCCGGGGCTCACGACACGCTTCACGCCGCGCGCGGAGCTCATGCCCGGCGTCCAGGGACCGAGCGAATTCCGCGTCTCTTCGCTCGGCTTCCGCGCCGCCGAGCGTCCGTCCGAGGTCGAGCTCTCGCTGCTCGCCCTGGGCGGCAGCACGACCGAGTGCCTGTACCTGGACCAGAGCGAAGCCTGGCCGGCAGCGCTCGAGGGCGAACTCGGCGCGCGCCTCGCGCGCCGAGCGTGGGTGGCCAACGCCGGGCGCAGCGGGCGCACGACCCAGGACCACGCGCTACAGCTCGAACGGCTCCTGGCGCAGGAGCCGCGCTTCGATTGCGTGCTGCTCCTGACGGGCGTCAACGACCTGTGCGCCTGGCTCGCGACAGGTGTACCCGCGGCGCCGGCCGAGCTCGCGCGCGCCTTCGAGGTCGTCCCGCGCGCACGCATAGAGGGCCCGTGGTGGAAGCGCAGCGCGTGCGTCAGCCTGCTGCGCGGCTTCCTGGCGGCGCACGACGCGCACGGCCTGGCCCAGGATCCGCAGGGGGCGATCTACGCCACCTGGCGCGCGCACCGCCGCGCCGCGGCGCGCATCCGCGAGGAGCTGCCCGACCCCGGCGCCGCCCTGGCGGTCTTTCATGGCGCGCTGGACAAGCTCGCGCTCTCTGCGACTCAGCACGGAACGCGGCTGGTCCTCGTGACCCAGCCGGCGCTGTGGAAGGCCGACCTGGCGCCCGAGCTCGCCGAGCTCCTGTGGATGGGCGGAGCAGGCGACTACCAGCGTCAGGCGGGGGCCGAGTACTACTCCCCCGCCGTGCTCGCTCAGGGCCTGGCGTGCTTCAACGCCGAGCTGGAAGCGGTGGCGCGCGCGCACGGACTCGCGCTGCTCGACCTCGCGCGCGCGCTCGACGGCGACCCGGCCTGTTTCTACGACGACGTGCACTTCAACGAGGAAGGCGCACGACGGGTGGCGACGTTCCTGGCCGAGGGGCTGAGCGCGTTGCTGCGCTAACGTCCGGCGTGCGCTAGTGGTGTGAGTCACTCAGAGGGGCCTTTGTCCGGAGGTCGTCTGCGCGCGCCGCCATTCGCGCCGACGACGCGTATTCGCTGCAAGGGGATATCCCCTGCGCTCAAGTTGCCCCAACATCTTGGGGTCCCCCTGCTCGGACCTGAGCGCCCGCTCGGTCAGCCAGGCCTCGGACGGCTTGCAGCGCGCGCAGCAGAAGGCCTCAGGCTACCGCAGCTTCGCGAGGGC
>SIAI01000038.1 GCA_009691855.1 Planctomycetota bacterium
GCACGAGGCGGCCCACGGGCTCGGCGCGCTGGTCACGTAAGGCACGGCGCAGCAATTGGGTCCGGAGGAACCTGCTGGGCTCGGAGTCTGTCTCAACTCGCCGCGAAACGGGCGAAGTTGGGCGCGCGTGCGTCAATGCACCCTGTCGCCGCTCTCCTGCCCGGCCCGAGGAACGGGCCGGGCAGCGGCTTTCCGGCCGCACTTCTTGCTGCCCGACGCGATCAACACCGAGCAGCTATCTGTCTGACGAATAGGTCGGGTTAGCGGCGTCGATAGTCCGGGCAGCGCAGCGCGTTCGGACGCTCCGGGCGCTTGCACACCATCCCGTAGTCGTAGCGACATGTGTCGCACAACGGGCGCGTGGGCGGCACGAGACCGCGCAGCCAGTTCACGAGCTTGCGCCAGGGACCGGCGCGCACGGAGCTAGCGCACGGCCAGGACTTCGAGGCGCGCGACCTCGTAGGTCGGGACCTCGCCCGTGCGCGAACTCGAGCTGGCGCCCTGCACGCCCACCTCGGTGCCGGCGAAGGCCGACAAGTCGTAGCGGCCGCTCGAACAGGTGAGCTCGGCGCTGATGTTGCCGCCGAAGCGCAGGTAGAAGCGCGCGATGCCATCGGCGCCCGTGCGCCGCTCGAGCACCCCACGCGTGGCGAAGACACTGCCGAGC
This sequence comes from Planctomycetota bacterium, assembly GCA_009691855.1. Classification (GTDB taxonomy): domain Bacteria; phylum Planctomycetota; class UBA1135; order UBA1135; genus JABFRZ01. Next base: position 668 of record SIAI01000038.1, read on the forward strand.
GGATCCTTCAGCTTGCTGCTGGCCCACACTTCTTCCTGCTTGCCAAGCACCTCTTCCGCGCGCTGCTGGCGCAAGCGCTCGAGATCGGACTTGAGCCCCGCGGCCTCGCGCAGGGTGGACAGCGTGCGCAGCTCGGCGCGCGCCTCGATCGCCACCGCGCCGCCGCGTGCCACGACCGCATTCAGCGCCGATTCGACAGCGTCGAAATCGGGCGTCTCGCGAGCGCGTTCCTTCTCCATCAGGGCGCGCGCCTCTTCCAGCGCCGCGCGCGCCTCGACCTCGCGCCGCTCGGCCTCGCTGGGCTCGCGCGGGCGCGGCGCGCTGGTGCGCGCGGGCGGATCGCTGGGCAAGTTGACGAGCTCCGCGCTCCACAGCCTCTCGCCCTCTTCGCCTTGCGTCAGGCCGGCCACGGCCGAGCTCTTCACGCAGCCGTGTACGCCCGGCGGCGACCACACGCGCACCCACGTTTCGGCCAGCGGCTTCTCGGGCTCGAACTGCTCGATGAAGCGCACCTTGTCGCCGCTCTGCAGATGCTGCGGCAGCGGGAAGCTCGTCACGTCGTTCGAGGGCGCGGGGCGCAGGTTCACCGCGTTGCCGGTGACCTCGAAGACCTTGGCATCGCTGCTCGGCTGCAAGAACTTGCCGAAGACCCACACCGGGTACCCGCCGGGGACCTCGACCTCGAGCCAGCCAGTCGTGTTCTCCTTGAACACCGCCACGAGCTGCCCTTTTTTCGGGCGGGCGATCTCCTTGCCCTTCTCGTCGGCCAGGTTGAGAATCGCCACGCCCTCGGCGGCGACGCGGCCGTAGCGCAGGGGACGAGCCTGGCCGGCCTGGGGAGCCTGCAGGCGCTCCCCGGCGAGGACAGGGCCGCGGACGGCGGCCAGGATGCCGGACGAAAGCACGAAAAGGTGCAGAACAGTGCGGAGGTTCATCGGTCGTGATCGCGAAACGGGCCGAGGCCTTGGGCGCCGGGCACGGAACGGGGCGTGGAAAGCGCGTTCCCACACCCGAAGCGCGCATCGTAGCCATAGGCAGCGGGCGGATCCACACACACGATCTCGTGCTTTGAGCGCCACTTCCGACCTGGAAGCCCGAGGGGCGGTACCCTACGGTTCGTCCGCCTCCGGAGAAAACACGGGGGCGGCAAAGGTCGGAGACGGCACGAAGCCCCACCGACTCGAGCGCCCGCGAAAACGGGGCGCGGAAGAGGCCACGCGGCCCAGGATCCAGAGGCCGCGGGCCTTTTCTCCTATCCGGAGGAGAGGCTGGAGACGCCTCAGGAACGGAGCGCGGAATCCGGCTGCAGCCGCGCGCGAGCGGCCGCCAAGGCCTCGCGTTCCAGCGAGCGCAGATCCCGCCCCGTCGCGCGCGCCAGGCGCGCGAGATCGTCGTGCTCGGCCGAGAGATCGAGATCGGACATTGGCTCGCCCGCTCGACGGCGCAACTTCATGCGCACGCTCTGGCCGTGGAGCTCGAGCGCGAACGCTTCGCGTTCCAGCTCGACCCGCTCGCAGCGAATCCAGCGCAGGCCCAGGGTCGGCGAGTGCGCGAAGAGCACGCCTTCCAGCGCCGCGCGCCCCGCGGGACGGCAGAGCGCCTGGAGCATGCTTCCCGGACGCCCCTTCTTCATCTGTACCGCCACGATCCACGCGTCCAGGGCCCCCGCCGCGCGCAGCTCCTCGACCAGGAAGCCGAGTTCCTCGCCGCTCGCGTCATCCAGGTTGCACTCCAGCTGGTCGACCGCGCGGCGCGCGCCCTCCGCCCCACGGGGAGCCGTGCACAGCGACACGCGCACGAAGTTCGCCGGGCCCTCCTCGGGATCGCGCTGGCCTCCGCCCAGGCCGGCGCGCTCCACGATCAGCGCCTCTTCGGGTTCGAAGCGCTCGACGAGCTCGGCCAGCAGCGCGGCGCCGGTGGGCGTCACGCGCTCTCCGCCCGGCCCACGGCGTTGCGGCAGCCCGCGCAGGAGCTCGGCCGTGCCGGGGGCGGGGACGGGCAGCTCACCGTGCGCACAGCGCACGGTCCCGCCGCCGACGTAGGGCGTGGTCGCGAGCACGCGCTCGATGCCCAGACGCTCGAGGGCCAGCGCCGCTCCACCCACGTCGATCAGCGTGTCGATCGCCCCGACCTCGTGGAAGTGGACCTCTTCCACGTCCACCCCGTGCACGCGCGCCTCGGCCTCGGCCAGGCGACGCAGAATGCGTCCGGCCCGAGCGCGCGCCGCGGCCGAGAGCGGGCTCGCTTCCAGGCGCTCCAGCAGCTCCGCCAGGTGCCGGTGCGGCGGGTCTTCGCTCTCGTCGGTGCGCACGTCGAGGGTGCGCACGCGGAAGCCGCCGCGCTCGGCCGTGGCGCAGACCAGGCGCAAGGATTCGGGCACGAGCGCGCGCGCGAGGACCTCCAGGTCGGGAAGCGTGAAGCGCGGATCCTCGAGGTCGAGCAGCGCGGCCAGGAACATGTCGCCCGCCAAGCCGCCGCTGGGTTCGATGAACAGGATCATGGGGGGGGCGGAGTCTAGCAGCCTGTCGGAGTAGTCCCGTCGCGCGGCAAAGCGTTCTGCGGCGAGGCAAGGAGCGCGACGAAAAGACAGCGGAGGTGGCCTTCCTGGCCACTGAGCAGGGCTTGCCTAGCAGCCCGTTGAAAAAGGTCCCTGCAGCGGCGCATAGCGCGAAGCGCCAGCAGGGACTACTCCGACGGGCTGCTAGCGCGCGTCGTCGCCCGGTGGCCCGCCGCGCGCCAGCTCGTCCTCCGCGGCGCGCTCGGCGCGCGCCAGGGCGAGCACGGATACCTCCGCCACGCGCGCCTGGCGCAGCACGCGCGCGCATTCGCCGACGGTCGCGCCCGAGGTGACGACGTCGTCGACCAGCCACACCTCGCGTCCGGCCAGGCGGGCGGCCGAACGCGCACGCAGGGCGAAGGCGCCGGCGACGTTGGCGCGCCGCGAACTCGCTCCTGGCCCGCCCTGCGGAGCGGTGCGGCGCGCCCGGCGCAGCGCGCCCACGAGCTCGAGCCCGAGCTCGCCCGCGAGCTCCGCCGCGAGCTCGCGAGCCTGATCGTAGCCGCGCTCCAGGCGTCGTAACGGATGCAACGGCACGGGCACCAGCAGCGCCCCGGGCGGCGGACCGCCTTCGGCGCGCCAGGCCTCGGCCAGCACCGCGGCCAGCGGGACGGCGAGCTCGCGCCGACCACCGTGCTTGAAGGCCAGGATCCATTCGCGCAGCACGCCATCCGCGCGGTAGGAGCCGAACGAGCACAGGTGTCGGTAACCGCGCGCTTCGCGGCGGCAGACGGCGCACAGGCCGCGCGCGAGACCGGCCGGCAGGCGACAGGCGCAGCCCAGGCAGCGTGCCTCGGCCGGATCGAGCGCCTGGATGCGCAGTGCGTGCGCCTCGCAGCCGAAGTCGTCGCGGGTCGTGCGCGTTCGGCACAACCAGCAGAGCGGCGGAAAGAGGGCCCGCGCCAGCTCGGCCAAGCCGAGGCTCCCGGCGGCGCGCGCCGCGACGAGAATCGAGTTCGAGTCCATGCCGGATGACCGGCCCGGACCCCGTGCGGTTACACGAAACCTTCTTCGGCTTCGCTCTCGGCCTCGGCTGGCAACCCGCGCGCCCGCTCCGGCGCCGGGCGAGCGCTGTCCTGGATCCCCAGACGCTGGCGGATGCGCAGCAGGTAGGACTGCACCGAGTCGTTGCCGTCGCTGTCGATGCCGAACAGCTCACCCAGCTCGCGCGCCAGGGCCAGATCGCTCTCCAGAGCCGGCGGGTGGGCGCGAAAATGCTGGCGCACGTAGCGCAGGAAGAGCGCGTGGGACAGCCACCAGCCGCCCAATTCCAGGGCCACCACCGCCACCGCGATCGCCCCCACCCAGACCTTGGAAAACGTGCGCGGCGCAGCGGGAGTTCCGGCGCCGCCGGCGCCGTAGTGGCCGTAGATCTCCAGCGCGAAGCCCACCAACAGGAACAGGAATCCGAGGTGGATCTGCAGGCGCTGGAAGAGCACGCCGCGGATCGAGACCAGCTTCTCACGCCCGCCGCCGAAGTGCTCGGCCACCAGCGCTCGGGGATGGCGCAAGAGGATCGAGTTGGCCAGCAAGAAGCCCCCGATCAGCACCAGGACGAGGCCCAGCCCGAAGGCGTCCTCGGGCCCCGGAAGCGCCGCGCGCAACCCGTCCATGCCGGCCACGGTAGGCCGGGCGACGGAGCGACGCAAGCACGCGACCCCGCGCTCCGCCGCCGCACGGGCCACGCTCATGCGCCCGGCGCGCTGCGTACAATCCGCTCATGAGCGCCATCGATCTCGACGCCCTGCGCAAGCTGGCCAGCCTGGCACGAGTGCGCCTCGAGGACGACGAGCTGCGCCGCCTCGCACCGGAGTTCGAACGCATCCTGGAGGCCTTCGGCACGCTCGCCCGCGCCGACCTGGGCACGCCCGCGGAGGCGCCCGAGCTGCCCGCGCACGCGCGCGCCGACGAGCCCCTGCCTTCCCTGGGGCGCGACGCGCTCCTGGCCGGCGCGCCGCAGGCCGACGAGGGCTTCTTCGTCGTCCCCAAGACCATCGGGAGCGCGCGTTGAGCTCGGCGGAGCTGGATGCCAGCGCGATGCGCGGCGCGCACGCGCGCGGCGAACGCTCGGTGCGCCTTACGATCGAGGACACCCTGGCGCGTATCGCGCGCATCGAGCCCACGCTCGGAGCGCTCAGCGCGGTGCTGGCAGACAGCGCGCGAACGCGCGCCGACGAACTGGACGCCGCGCGCGCGAACGGCTTCGAGCCCGGAGCGCTGTTCGGCGTGCCGGTGGTGCTCAAGGCCAACCTGTGCCAGACGGGCGTGGAGACGAACTGCGGCAGCCGCGTGCTCGCCGGTTGGCGTCCGCCGTACACCGCCACGGTCGTCGAACGCCTGCTGGCCGCGGGCGCCGTACCGGTCGCGGTCGCGCACATGGACGAGTTCGCCATGGGCTCCTCGGGCGAGAACTCGGCCTTCGGCCGCGCGCGCAACCCCTGGGACCTCGCGCGCACGCCCGGCGGTTCCTCCAGCGGCCCCGCGGCCGCGGTGGCGGCGGGCTTGGTGCCGCTGGCGCTGGGCTCGGACACAGGCGGCTCCGTGCGCCAGCCCGCAGCGCTGTGCGGCATCGCCGGCTTCAAGCCCAGCTACGGGCGCCTGTCGCGCCACGGCCTGGTGGCCTTCGGTTCGTCGCTGGATCAAGTCGGGCCGCTGGCGCGCAGCGTGCGCGACGTGGAACTCGCGCTGGAGGTGCTGTCGGGCTTCGACGAGCGCGATTCGACCTCGCTGCGCGCAGCGCCCGTGGCGCGCAGCGCGCGGACTTCGCTCGCCGGCCTGCGCGTGGGCGTGCCGCAGGAGTACTTCGGCGCGGGGCTCGACGCGCGCGTGCGCGCGACGATCGAGACCGCGCTGGGCGAGCTCGAGGCGCTGGGCGCGCGGCGCGTGCCGGTCAGCCTGCCCAGCACCGCGCTCGCCATCCCCTGCTACTACGTGCTGGCGACGGCCGAGGCCGCCAGCAACCTGGCGCGCTTCGACGGCGTGCGCTACGGCCCACGCGTGGACGGCGACGGCAGCCTCGAGGGCATGCAGGCGGCGACGCGCGGCGCGGGCTTCGGCGCGGAGGTGAAGCGCCGCATCCTGCTCGGGACCTTCGTGCTCTCGCACGGCTACGCCGAGGCCTGGTACGGCAAGGCCCTGGCCGTGCGCGCCCGACTGCGGGCCGAGTTCGAGGCCGCGTTCGCCGCGGTCGAGCTGATCGTCAGCCCCACCGCGCCCACGCTGGCGTTCCGCCTGGGCGAGAAGAGCGCCGACCCGCTCTCCATGTACCTCTCCGACGCGCTCACCGTCCCGGCCAGCCTGGCGGGGCTGCCGGCGCTCAGCGTCCCGGCCGGTTTCGCGCGCGACGGCGCGAGCGAACTCGCCGTCGGCCTGCAGCTCGTCGGGCCCTTCGGCGCCGACGCCGAGGTGCTGGCCGCCGGACGGCTGTTCGAGGGCGCGACCCGTCACCATCAACGCCGCCCGGCGCTGGCCGCCTCATGAGCTCTCCCAGCGCGAGCGCCGCCACCGGTTGGAACACCGTGATCGGCCTGGAGGTGCACTGCCAGCTGGCCACGCGCACCAAGCTCTTCTGCGCTTGCGCGGCCGAGTTCGGCGCGCCGCCCAACACGCGCGTGTGCCCGCTGTGCCTGGGCGCGCCCGGCGCCCTGCCCGTGCTCAATCAAGGCGCGGTCGCGCTCGCGCTGCGCGCCGCGCTGGCGCTGGGCTGCACGCCCGACCCCGCCAGCCGCTTCGAGCGCAAGCACTACTTCTACTGCGACCTGCCCAAGGGCTACCAGATCTCGCAGTTCGCGCGCCCGCTGGCCCGCGGCGGCGGGCTCGAGCTCGCCAGCGGCAAGTTCGTGCGCCTGCAGCGCATCCACATGGAAGAGGACGCCGGCAAGGCGATCCACGACCGCGGCGCGCACACGCTGGTGGATCTGAACCGCGCGGGCGTGCCGCTGATCGAGATCGTCAGCGAGGCCGATCTGAGCGGCGCAGAAGAGGCCCACGAGTACCTCACGCGCCTGAAGGAGACGCTGCAGTTCGCGGGCGTGTCGGAGTGCGACATGGAGCGCGGCAGCCTGCGCTGCGACGTGAACGTCTCGCTGCACCGCCCGGGCACGCCCTGGGGCACGCGCGCCGAGCTCAAGAACCTGAATTCGTTCAAGAACGTGGTCGCGGCCATCGAGCACGAACGCGCGCGCCAGCGCGTCGAGCTCGAGGCCGGGCGGCGTGTGCGCCAGGAGACGCGCCTGTGGGATCCGGAGCGCGCCGAGACACGCACGTTGCGCTCCAAGGAGAACGAGCAGGACTACCGCTACTTCCCCGATCCGGATCTGCCGCCGCTGGTGCTCGACGCAGCGACGATCGCGCGCGTGCGCGCGGAGCTCCCCGAGCTGCCGGCCGCGCGCCGCGCGCGCTGGCAGCGCGACTTCGGACTGACGCCGTACGACGCGGGCGTGCTGAGCGCCTCGCGCGCGCTGGCGGACTTCTTCGAGGAGAGCGCGCGCCTCTCGCAGCGCCCCAAGGAGGCCGCCAACTGGCTGGCCAACGACGTGGCCGCGGCCCTGGCCGCGGCGCGGCTCGACACGCCCGCCGATCTACACCTGACGCCCGCACGGCTGGCGCAGTTGATCGCGCTGGTGGCCGACGGGACGCTGCACATCGGCGGCGCCCGCAGCGTGCTCAAGGCCCTGTTCACGCGCGCGGCGACGCCGGCCGAACTCGTGGCCGAGCTGGGTCTGGCGCAGGTGCGCGACACGGCCGCGATCGACGACTGGTGCCGCGTCGCCATCGCCGCCAACGCGCGCGCCGCGGCCGACGCGCGCGCGGGCGAGCTCAAGGCCCTGGGCGCGCTGATCGGCCCGGTGATGAAGGCCTCGGGCGGCCGCGCCAACCCGGCGGCCGTGCGCGAGGCGCTGCTGCGCCTGCTGCGCGAGGAGCGCGCGTGAGGGCGCGCGTGCCCATCACCGAGCTGGTCGAGGCCGAGCGCCTGCGCGCGCTGGGAGCCGCGCCGAGCCCGCGCGCGCTGCGCGCGCTGCTGCCGCGCGGCTGGGTGCCCGAGGACGACGGCCTGCACGCGCGCCGCGACCTGCGCGTGTTCTTCGGCCAGGGCTGGATGCTGGCCCTGTGTCTGGTGGTCTTCGGCAGCGTCGGCGCGGTGTTCGTGCTCGGCGCCGTGCCGCGCGGCTGGAGCGGCGTGTTGCGCGTGCTGCTCATGCTGGGAGTGGTGTGGCTGGCCGCCGGGATCGCCGCTCCGCTGATCACGCGCGCGCTGAAGAAGAACGGATGACGCTCTGGTTCGACGAGCGCATGCGCAGCGCGCTGCAGCTCGCGCTGCCGGCCGCGCTGCTGGTGCTGGCGCTCTTGGTGCCGGTCCTCGAGCGGCGCGGCACGCAGGCGTGGAAGCGCGCGCACACCGCCGCGCTCGCGCTGCTCGCGCTGCTCGGCTTCGGTCTGTACACGGCGCAGAACTGGCAGAACCAGCGCTACTTCAACCCCTACGAGTTCTTCCACTACTACGTCGGCGCGAAGTACGCGCCCGAGCTCGGCTACACGCGCCTGTACGACGCGGCGCTGCTGGTGGACCGCGAGACCGGCTTCGAGCACCAGATGCGCGATCTGGCCAACCTCTCGGCGCACCACGGCGGCCCGGAGTACAAGCGCCTCTCGGCCGTGTATGCCGAGGAGGCCGCGATCCGCGCGCCGTTCACGCCCGAGCGCTGGACCGCCTTCCGCGCCGACGTGGTGTTCTTCCGCGACCAGCTCGCGCCGAGCATGTGGGAACAGCTGCTGCACGACAAGGGCTACAACGCGACTCCCCTGTGGACCCTGGTCGGAGGTGCGCTGGCCGAGCGCGTCCCGATCCAGAGCGCGAGTGGACGCTTCGCGCTGGTGAGCCTGGACGTGCTCCTGTTGCTGGCGAGCTTCGCGCTGGTCGGCTGGGCCTTCGGTCTCCGCGCCATGCTGTTCGCCGCCGCGCTGTACCTGACGCACTACTGCACCAGCCACGCGCACTTCCGCGCCGCGTTCATGCGCACGGACTGGCTGTTCGCGCTGAGCGCTTCGATGTGCTGTCTGCACCAGGGCAAGAACCTGCGCGGCGGGGCGCTGCTCGCCTGGTCGGTGTTGCTGCGCGTGTTCCCGTTCGCCTTCGCCCTCGGACCTGTGTGCGTGCTGGGCTGGAGCGTGCTACGGCGCGCGGACGAGCGCCGGCGCGCGGCGCTGCGCTGCGCGGCCGGCTTCGCCTTCACGGGCGTGCTGCTCGGCGGCGCCTCGCTGGCCTGGGCCGGCGGGCTCGAGGCCTGGCGCGAGTTCGGGGCCAAGATCGTGGAGCACGACCAGCGCCCGGCCTCGGACACGATCGGCTTCAAGAAGCTCTTCACCTGGTCGATCGGCTTCCGCCAAGACCAGGGTCAGGAGCTGCGCGCCAACTTCGAAGAGCGGCAGGCGCTGTGGTGGGCGTGCCAGGCGCTGTTCGTCGCCGGCCTGGCCTGGCTGGTGCGCCGCCGCTCGCTGACCGAGGCGCTGGGGCTCGCCTTCGCGCTGGTGTGGTGCCTGACGAGTCCGGCCTACTACTACTACGCCTTCCTGGTCGTGCCGCTCTTGTACTGCGCCGCGGACCTCGCGCGGCCGACGCGCGCGCTCGGCCTGGCGCTGATCTTCGCCACCAGCCTCGCCGCGCGCGCGCTCCACGGCGGGGCGACCTTCGGGAACTACTTCGCCTTCAAGTTCTCATGCGTGATCGGCGTGCTGGCGCTGTATCTGGTGTGCAGCGCGTGGTTCGAGCAGCGCCGCGCGCCGCGCCAGACGTGAGCTAGTGTCCCTTCCCCGAAGTATCGCCAACACTCCGCCGCACTGAATCGCCGCTGGCGGCGTTGCGCCTCCTCCCTAGTATTGCAGCGAATACGCGGCGGCGGCGCGCCTTGCCAGCGACGATCCATCACGGCGCCTTGTTGGCGCTACTGCGGGGAAGGAACACTAGCGGGCGCCCGGAGCGCGGTGGTCGAGACATAGGAGTTCGCCCTCGCCGCTCTTCACGTAGACGCGCCCCGCGCACAGCGCGGGCGAGGCCCAGAAGCTGCTGCCGTTCAGCACGCGCGCCCGGGCAAGCTCGGTGTACGTGTCGGGCTTGGCAGCGACGACCACTAGCTCGCCGTTGCCCGAGAGCACCAGGAGGCGCCCGTCGGCTGCGCTCAGCGCGCCCATGCCCAGACCGCGCGTGCGCCAGCGCTCCTTGCCCTCCAGGTCCAGGCACTTCAGGACCGTCTCGTCGAAGCCGTAGAAGCAGCCATCGACCAGCACGACGCCCGAGAGCTGCGTGCGCATGGCCTTGGTCTCCCACTGCGCGACCGGCTGCGCGCCGGAGACGTCCACCAGCGCCGCGCCGTGGCCGTAGCCTGCGGAGATGAACAGGCGCCGTTCGTCCACCACCACCGGCGTCGCGGCGCTGACGCTGGTCTCGCCCTTCTTGAACGGAAAGTGCGCCAGCACGGCGCCGCTCTCCAGCTCCAGCACGTTCAATCCCGGACGCGCGAAGCTGGCCACGGCCTCCTTGCCGCCCACGCGACACAGCGCCGGAGTCGAGTAGTACGCGCCCAGGTCGCTCGTCTCCCAGACCACCTCGCCGCTCCCGCGCTCGAGCGCGAAGACCTTGGCCGCGTTGACGAGCACGAGCTCGCCGGCCAGGACCGGCGAGCTGCCGAAGCCGTAGTCGGTGGGCCGCGCGCCGAAATCCTCGGCCAGGTCGCGCTGCCACAGCAGCTTGCCGCTGGCCGCGTCCAGCGCGCGCAGCACGCCGCGGCGCTCGAAGCTGTACACGACGCCCGCGCCCAGCGCCGGCGTGCAGTGCGTGCCGCCGCCGTGGTTGTTCGCGTCCAGTTCGGCCGGATACTCGTGGCGCCAGCGCTCGACGCCGGTGAGCGCGTCCAGGCACGACACGCGATCGACGCCGTGTTCCTCGTCGAAGCCCTGCGTGAACAAGAGGCCGCCCTGGATCGCGACCGAGGAGTGCCCGCGGCCCACCTGCGCCTTCCACAACGGCTCGGCGGCGCCCGCCGAGCTCCAGCCGCTCTCGCGCGAGACGTTCGTACCGTCCGCGCCGCGCCAGCAGGGCCAGCTCGCCGCATTGTCCTGGGGCAGCAGCAGCGCCAACGCGAGCAGGCTCACTTGGCGGCCTCGGCCACGGGCGGCCCGAGCGTCAGGCCCAGACCCTCGGCCGTCTTGCGCGCGCGCTCCTCGCCGACCAGCTCGCGCAGGACGGCCAGCCCGGCGTCGGCCGCGGCCAGCGCATCGCGCGCAAGAAAGAACTTGCCCGTGCGCGCCAGGCGCACGGTGGGATCGGAGACCAGCTCGGGCGCGAGCTCAGGCAGACGCCGCACCAGGTATGGGTTCAGGGCGACGTGCGCGCCCTTCAGGAAGCCGGCCTTGGCCAGCAGCACGCTGCCCGTGCCCACCGCGATCACGAAGCGCGCGTGCTCGGCCGCGCCGCGCACGTAGTCCACGATCAGCGGATCGTCCCACGAGCCGAAGCCCTCGGGCACGACGAGCACGTCCAGCGCGGGCGCCGCGGCGAAGGCGAACTGCGGCTTCATCTCGAGCGCGTCGGCCGCGCGCAGCGGCTCGGCCGTGTCGGCCACGGTGAAGGCGCGCACGCAATTCGAGGCGGCGAAGACGCCCAGGGTCAGCGTGCTCGACAGGAGGTCGACGCCCTCGTGCAGCAGCACGCCCACCTGCGGCACGCTGGCGGCGGGGACGAGCGCCATCCCGCAGCCACCGCAGGCGCCGGCCTTGGCGTAGACCACGAAGTGGCACTCGGCGCCACAGGGCGGACACAGGAAGGCCGCCGGGGCCGGTTCCTGCGGGGCGAAGCCGAACGTCGGGGCGAGGAGCAGCGCAAACGCGAGGGTTCGGGTGTGCATGGCGAGTGGGTGTGTCGAGGACTCCGGAGCAGGGCGGATCTTTGTCCGCTTCGTTCCTGGAATTCCCGTGGCCAGCTGGGATGGAGCCCGCGGAGGCTCGCTGTGGAACGAGACTGTCCGCGCCAGAACGGCGTGGCACGCTCGTTCCACGGCTCAGCGCGCGTCGGCGATGCGCGCGAAGTAGTAGAACAGGCTCAGGGCCGTGAAGCCGTCGGCGAAGTCGCCGCGCGTCAGGCGCGCGCGCACCTCGTCGGCCGGCAGGTGGTGGACGCTGAACTTCTCGCACGGCCCGGGCTCGGGCGCGCGCACCTCCTCGCACTCGAGGGCCACGAACAGGCGCGCGTGGTGCGGGCTGATGCCGTTGGTCGGGTAGAAGCCGGCCAGCTCGATCAGGCGCCCGGCGCGGTGTCCGGTCTCCTCCAGGAGTTCGCGCTCGGCCGCCTGGGCCGCGCTCTCGCCCTCGTCCACCCGCCCCGCCGGCACTTCCCAGTGCGTGCGCCCGTGCGGGTGACGGTACTGCCACAGCATCACGATCGAACCGTCGCGACGCACCGGCACGACGGCCACGGCGTCGTGGATCTCGAACACGTGGTACTCCTGGAGCCTGCCGTCGGCGAGCTCGATCTGGTCGCGCCGCAGGCCACACCAGTAGGAGTCGTAGACGCGCGCGCTCGACGCCAGCGGATACGGCGCGAAGGGCGGCGGATCGCTCGGCTCGCTCATGCGCCGTGGGTCGCGTCGGGCCACAGCTCACGCCAAGCGCGGCGCGGCGCGCCGCCGCGGCCCGCCAGGCGCGCCAGGAGCTGCGGCGAGACGCGCAGGTCCTCGAGCGCGGTCTCGGCCAGCACCTGGCCGCAGGCTTCCACGATCGAGTCGCCGTCCAGGTGCTGGTAGGCGTAGACCTGATCGGGGCGGCCGCACTTCGAGAATTTGCGCACGGCCAGGGTGAGCTGCTTCACGCCCACGATCGAGCCGATGTTGTCGAGCAGGCCCGCTTCGCCGTCGCACACCGCGACGCACGGCACGCGCCGCCCGGCCAGGGACACGAGCCCGGCCTCGCTCTCGGCCGCGCCCGCGACGGCGAACAGGTCGCCGCTGACGCCGAGATTCTCGCGCAGGTGCCGGTAGTCGTCCTGGTGGCCGAGGATGCCCAGCAGCAGCTCGGGCGAGGTGATCACGATCACGTTGGCGAACACGCCGCGCGCGAGGAGCTTGTGCGCCGCGTCGAGCGCCTCGGTCGCGACCGAGCCCATCACGAACAGCTGCACCACGTTGTCGCCCGCTTCGTAACCGGCGTAGCCGCGCCAATCGACGAGGTAGTACGCGCCGCGTAGCACGTCGACGCGCACGTTCGCGAGGATCGCGGCGTCGGCGAGCGGCGTCAGCGTGCTCTCGTCGAGCGCCGCGCCCCAGCTCGCGTCCGCGCCCGCCGGCGCGAGCTCCGCGCCCGCCGGCAGTTCGGCCTTGAAGCGCGCCGCGCGGCGCAGGTTCTCCAGCAGCCAGACCTGCGGCACGGCGCGCGTCACGGCGCGGATCAGCACGCCGCGCCGGCCCTCGTTCTCGTCCAACATGTGCCGGCGGATCGCGTCGGCCAGGATCCACTCCATCTCCAGCGCGAAGAACGGCTCCCAGGTGATCAGGTTCGGGATCTGGATGTCGGACTTCCACGAGTGCTGCGCGCCCTCGAAGGACAGCGTCACGCCGCTGGGCGTGCCGATGATCACGAACTCCGCGCCCCAGTAGAGGTTGTAGTACAGCTGGTCGAGCGCGCGCTTGATGAAGAAGTCGTACACGGTCATGATCGGGAAGGAGGGATTGCCCGTGTAGTGGGCCATCTTCCCGAACGCGCCCGCGGCGGACATGCAGTTGGCCTCGGCGATCTCGAAGCGAATGTGGCGCGTCCACGGATCGCTGAAGGTCATCAGCTCGGGGTGGCGCGCCTTGAACTCGGCCTGCTCGTGCTCGCTCTCCGACTTCGGGCCGTAGACGCGCTTGTCCAGTACGGGCGCGATGTTGGTCGAGGTACCGACGTCGGGCGAGAGCGTGAGCACGTAGCCGGCCACGCTGGCCCAGCGCTTCTCGTCCTCGGTCAGCGGCTTCGGCTTGCCGCCGCCCGGCGCACCCGCGCGCGCATCGGCCGAGGGCGGGGTCGAGACGCGCACCAGCTTGGCCGCGATCTGGCCCCACATCCATTGCGTGTGCGCCATGGGAAACAGCGCGAGGTCGATGGCGAGCGTCGCGGGCAGCCCACCCGCGGCCTCGACCGTGCGCCGCGCGGACTCGCGCTTCTCACGGCGCTGCTTGCGCGAGCGCGCGATGCCCTCGCGGAACTTCTCGCCGCGTGCGGTGAGGTAGTGGCCCTCGGCACTCTCGGCCGGGAACAGCGCGTAGGGGTCCGCGCGCGTCAACCCATGACGCGCGAGCACGCCCTCGACCTCGTCCTCGTTGGGCAAGGACGAGTGGTTGGAGGGGTCGGCAAAGCAATCCAGGCCCCAGCCCTTGATCGTGTGCGCGACGATGAGCGTCGGTTGCGTGGCGCTGCTCTTCGCCGTACGCAGGGCCTCGATCACCTTGCTCATGTCGTGCCCGCCGAGGTCGGTGAAGGCGCGCACGACCTCGTCGTCGGAGAGGTCCTTGACGAAGCGATGGGCGCGCTCCGAGTGCTGGCGCAGCAGCGTGCGGCACAGGAACGCGTCGCGCTTGAACAGCGACAGCTGGAATTCGTAGTCGGTCAGCACGAGCTCGAACAGCTCACGCAGCGCCTCGCCGCCCTTGCGCGCGAACAGCTCCTCGCGGAACGCGCCGTGGCGCAGCTGGATCACGCGCCAGCCGTTCGCCTCCGCCGTGCGCTGGATGCGATCGCAATCGCGCCCGTGCAGGCCCTTCTCGTTGGGCATGCGCGTGCCGTCGAGGTTCTGGCGGTTGTAGTCGATGATCCAGGTCACGTTGCCGAGCAGGCGTTCGGCCGCGTCGGGCATGGCCTCGAGAAGCGAGCCCTCGCGGAACTCCGAGTCGCCGATCAGCGACCAGAAGTGCGCGCTCTTCGGCACCTCGCGCCCGTGGTCGACCGCGTAGCGGTGCGCCAGCGCCAGGTACACCGAGGCGACCGGCGGGATACCGACCGAGCCCGAGGGCAGGAAGTGGAACGAGTCGGGGTCGGTGCGCGCGTGGTAGCTCTGGAACACGTCCTTGGCGCCGGCCTCGGGGAACTGGCGCAAGCGCGACATGAGCGCCTTGGCCTCCTCCACCGTCAGCCACGTGCCGTCCTCGCGCCCGAAGACCTGCATGAGGTGGTGGTAGGCGTGGTCCACCGGCGACGCGTGGGGCTTGCAGCACACGTAGTCCTCGACGTTGCGCACGGCGAGGTGCAGCGCGCCGAGGATGTGCAAGGAACTCGCGCAGGCCGCCGGGTGCCCGCCGACCTTGGGGTCGCCCGGACGCTTGTCGGCGCGGTGGTTCGCCTCCCAGATCAGGTGCACCATCTGGGCGAAGGCGCGCTCGGCGATGCGTCCGAGGAGCGCGGGCGGGGCGGTGGTGGGCTCGACAGTCGTGGGAGTCATGCGGGGATCCGTCCCGCCCGCGGCTCAGGATCGAGCTCGCGGCGGGGCGCGAAACCCACGTTCCTAACCGAGCCGCGCTCGGATGCAAAGGTCCGCCCGGCGCGGAAACGCGAATCGGTCCGGGAAGGGCACGGCACGAGGCCGGGAAGGCGCGCGTGCGGCTGGCGGGAAGACCTGTGCGTCGGCCGGGCGAGCAAGCTAGAGTTTCCCTCCGTCGGCGCCGATGGAGGACTTGCCGACGGAGCCGCTCCCTGGCCCAGCGATCTTGACCCTCGAGCTCGAATCCGCCTCCCTGACCGTGCCCGCGCGCCTGGCGCGCCCCGAGTCCGTCCGTTCGCGTTCCTGGCAGCGCAGCGCCGAGCACTGGGCCGCGCTCGCCCCGCGCGGGCTGTACGCGCGCGGCTTGCGCAGCATGCTGCTGTGGCTGGTGGCGACTTGTCTGCTCTTCCTGGCTCTCGCGCCGGCGCTGGTCATCGCGCTCGTCAACCTCTTCGTGCAGGGCGATCCGCGACGCATCTTCTTCACGCAGCTGCGCGTGGGCTACCGCGGGCGCCTGTTCGTGCTCTACAAGTTCCGCACGATGCGCGACCACGCGGGTGACGACCACGCGCGCGTCACCTCCTTCGGGCGCCTGCTGCGCAACACGCACTTGGACGAGCTGCCGCAGCT
Source organism: Planctomycetota bacterium (assembly GCA_009691855.1). Taxonomy (GTDB): domain Bacteria; phylum Planctomycetota; class UBA1135; order UBA1135; genus JABFRZ01. The sequence continues at coordinate 16,354 of SIAI01000038.1, forward strand.
CCTGAACGCGCTGCTCGGCGACATGTGCCTGATCGGGCCGCGCCCAGAGATGATCGCGACCGAGCGCTGGGCCGCGCGCCATCTGCCGGAGTTCAGCGAGCGCCTGGCACTGCTGCCGGGCCTGACCGGTTACGCACAGATCACCCAGGGCTACACCGACGGCGGTGACGAGCACGCCTACCGGCAGAAGCTCGAGCTGAACCGCGCCTACCGCGAGCGGCTCTCCTTCGGCCTGGACTGCGCCATCCTCGTGCGCACCGCGCTGTGGATGCTGCGCGGGCGCGGCTGGCGCAAGAAGTGACGGCGGAGCGCGCTACACTGCGCGCCTCGTGGCCCCGCTCGCCTCCGCGCTGTTCCTGACGCTCCTCTCCGGCGATGGCGCCGCGGCCTGGAATCGCTTCCGCGGTCCCAACGGCAGCGGGATCGCAAGCGGCAGCTATCCGGCCGAGATCGGTCCCGCGCAGGGCGTGCGCTGGTCGCAAGCGCTGCCGCCCGGACACTCCTCCCCCATCCTCAGCGCGAAGCGCGTCTTCGTTACCGCGCTGGAGGGCGAGAACCTGACCACGCTGGCACTGGAGCGCGAGAGCGGCGCGCTCGCCTGGAAGCAGGCCGTGCCGCGCGCGCGGCAGGGGTACTTCCACCCGGACAACCACTCCGCCGCGCCCTCGCCAGCGGTGGACGGCGACACGGTGGTCGTGTTCTTCGAGGAGTTCGGGCTCGTGGCCTACGACCACGACGGGCACGAACGCTGGCGCCTCGCGCTCGGTCCGTTCGACAACGCCTACGGCCTGGGCGCCTCGCCGATCCTGGTGGGCGACGTGGTCGTGCTGGCCTGCGACCAGTCCACGCACTCGTTCGTGCTCGGCGTCGGCAAGCAGGACGGCAAGGAGCGCTGGCGCACGCCGCGACCGCAGGCCGTGAGCGGCGCGTGCACGCCCGTCACCTGGCGCGCGGCCGACGGCCGCGAGGAAATCCTGCTGCCCGGCTCGTACCTGCTGGACGCCTACGAGGCGACCAGCGGTGAGCGGCGCTGGTGGGTCAGCGGGCTCCCGGCGGAGATGAAGTCGGTGCCCGTCGTGCTGGGCGAGCGCGTGTACGTGCACGGCTACAACTCGGCGCTGAACGAGCTCGGCAACCAGGTTGAGCTGGCACCCTTCGCGGAGGCCGTGGCCAAGCTAGACACCAGCAAGGATGGTCGCATCGGCGCCGCCGAGCTGCCCGACGAGCGCCTGCGCAACAACTTCGAGTACTACGACCTGGTGCCCGACGGCACGCTGGACGCGGGCGAGTGGGAAGGGCTGCGCGCATCGCTCTCGGCGCTGAACTCCGCGCAGTGCATCCGCCTCGGCGGCAAGGGCGACGTGAGCGCCACCCACGTGCTCTGGCGCCAGCACCGCGGCGCCCCGCAGCTGCCCTCGCCACTCGTGTACGGCGGCGTGTACTGGATGCTGGACGACCAGGGCGGGCTCGTCACCGAGCTCGATCCCGAGTCGGGCGCGATCTTCGGCAAGGAGCGCCTCGCCCACGGCGTCGACGCGTACTACGCCGCGCCCGTGGGCGCCGACGGCAAGCTCTATCTGTTGAGCCAGAGCGGCATGCTGAGCGTGATCGCCGCGCGCAAGGGCCTCACCGAGCTGCACGCCGCGCAGTTCGGCGAGAGCTGCTACGCCACGCCCGCGCTCGAGGACGGGCGCATCTACCTGCGCACGGCCTCGAAGCTCTACTGCTTCGGCGCGCCCTGAAGGGCCCGCGCGTAGAGCGCGTGGTAGGCCTGCACCATCGCGCCGAAGCCGAACTGCTCCTGGACGCGCGCGAAGTTCCGCTGCCCGAGCGTGGCGCGCGCCGCCGGCGCCAGCGCCACCATCCGCTGCATCGCCGCGGCCAACGAGTCGGCCTCGACTCCGGCGACGAAGGAAGCCCCTTCCTCGGCCAAGATCGAGCGCACGTCGCCCACATCGGTCGCGACCACCGGGAGTCCGCAGGCCATGGCCTCGAGCAACGCCACCGGCATCTGCTCGGTGTCGGAGGAGATCAGGAAGGCGTCCATGGCGCGGTAGTCCTCGCGTGGATCGCTGCGGTGCCCTACCAGATGCACACGTTCCGTCAGACCCTTGTTGCGCACCGCTTCCGCGACCGCATTGCGTTCGGGACCGTCGCCCAGCATCAGCAGGTGCGGGCGCGGCGCGCCCGCTTGCTCGGCCACCAGCGCCGTGGCAAGCACTGCGCGGACCGGGTTTTTCTCGGGCCGCAGGTGGCCCACGAAGCCGAACACGAACGCCGTGCGCGGGATCCCGAGCGCGGCTCGACGCGCGGGGTTGCCATCCGCGCGCGCAAAATCCTCGACGCGGATGCCGTTCGGGATGCGCTGCAGGCGTTCGGCCGAGAGCTTCCAGCGCTCGCGCGCGATGCGCTCCAGGGTGAACGAGGGCACGATCACCGCCCGCGTGCCGCTCAGCACGAACCGCCGCGCCCACTCGCGCCGGCGCTTGAAGGACGCGACCTCGTCGGGCCGAAAGCCGTCCTCGTGGTGCACGACCGCGCGCAGACCGACGAGGCGCGCGGCGAGCAGCGCGTCGAGCGCGCCGAAGTTGTAGGTCAGCAGGAGGTCCGGTCGCTCGCGGCGCAGCAGCCGCGCCAGGGCCAGGGTCGTGCGCGGCGTGCCGGCGCGCGGCGGTGCGGGGAGGAGCTCCACGCCGAGCTCCGGCGCGAGCAGCGAGCGCGCATCTGTGCAGCCGTCGAGCGCCAAGACCGTGTGGCGCCAGTCGCGCGGCAGCTCCGGCAGGAGCCGCGCCGTGCGCACCTGCGGCCCGCCCGGCGCGAAGGTCGAGAAGACGTGCAGGCAGCGCACACTCACGGGGCGCCGTCCCCACCTCCGTCGGGGAACAGGCGCGCCAGGAACTCGCGCGGCTCCTCGCACGGCTGCCAGCCCAGGACCTCGCGCGCGGTGCGGCACGACAGCGCGGGCCACAGCGAGCGGCTCTTCAGGTCGCGGTAGCTCGGGAAGGCATCGCGCCGGCCGCCGGCCTTCTTCACCAGCCACTTGCCGATCTCCATCGTCTGCGAGAGCGCCAGGCTGCGCGGATGGAAGTGCACGTCGCGTCCGCTACGGCGCGCGAAGTGCGCCACGAGCTCCTGCGCCGAGAGCGGCACGCGCGCGGCGAGGTTCAACGCCTTGCCCTCGAGCTCACGCCCACCGTGGGCCGCCACGCGCGCCAGGGCTTCGGCCACGTCCTCGACCAGGACCAACGGCAACGGCCGCTCGCCGCGGCCCCAACCCACGCAATGGTTGTCGCGCACCCACAGGCCCAGGCCAGAGTGCTGGAAGGGCGCGTCGGCGCCCAGCACCACCCCCGGCCGCACGATGGTGAGCGGCAGCCCACGTTCCTTGGCCAGGCGCACGAGCTCGCGCTCGGCGGCGATCTTTCCGCGGGCGTAGAGCGCGCGCAGCTCGGGCTTCGGGTCGGCGCGATCGGCGTCGTCGATCACGGCCGCGCCGCAGTCGGGCCCCAGGTACAGCGCGGCGATCGAGGACACGTACACGAAGCGCTCGACGCGCGCCTCGAGGCACGCCTCGGCCAGCGCGCGCGTGCCCTGCACCATCGCGCGCTCGATCTCATCCCAAGTGGCGCCGCCGCCGGTCGCGAGGTGCAACACCACGCGCGCGCCGCGCACGGCCGCGGCGAGGGCCGCGGGCTGGCCGAGCTCGGCGCGCGCGAGTTGCAGCGTGCCAGCGCGCACGGCGCGCTCCAGGTGCTCGCTCAGGCCCTGCGGTTTGCGCACCGCGGCCGTGACGGGCAGGCCGCGCGCGAGCAGCGCGCGCAGCGTGTGGCGCCCGATGAAGCCGCTCCCGCCCAGCACGACCACCTCGCCCGCGCGCGCCGGCCGCGGCTCGAGCGCGAGCGCCGGGGCGGGCCGGTGCGGCGGCAGGACGCGCGTGCAGGCCTCGCACCATTGCAACACGGCCGCGACCTCGCGCGCGTCACCCGTAGGCGCCTCGCCAGCCCTCAAGCGGAAATGGAACGAGCGCATCGCGCCGCGCATGCCGGCGTAGAAGGCGTCGCCGCGCGGCGCCAGCCGCAGCGTCTGGCGTAGATACTGGAACAAGCCGGCGCGCGCGTCGCGGATCAGCGCCGCGCCGCGCCGTGCGCCGGCGAGATAGGCGTCGAAGAAGTCGAGCCAGGGCGTCTTGCGCTCTTCGCACAGGAGGTTGTGTGCAAGGTCCGCGCTCAGCATGCCGTCCGAGCCGCGCACCTCGAGTGTGCTCTGCTGGAAGGTCGCCCCGAAAGCGAAGGAGAGCTGCACCGAGCCGCGCTCGGCGCGCGCGGCCACCGACCAGCGCTCGTGGAACAGCTGTCCCGCGCGCAGCTCGCGCGTGGCCAGCACCAGTGGCTGCACCTCCAGCGGCCGGCCGACGAGCTGCACCACCTGCGCGAAGGGGTGCACGGCCTGCTCGAAGACGATGTTCTGCGGCGCGCGGAACATCCAGTGCGAGTAGTCGCGCACGTCGAGCTGGCGCAGCGGCACGGCGAGCTGCACGGCGACGTGCTCGATGCGCCCGATGGCGCCCGAGTGCAGGCGCTCCAGCAAACGCAGGAAGGCCGGATGGTAGGTCGAGTTGTGGTTGGCGCCGAGCACCACGCCGCGCGCGCGCGCCAGCGCGAACAGCTCGTCGGCCTCGGTGCTCGACAGCGCCAGCGGCTTCTCGACGAACACGCTGAAGCCCAGCTCCAGGCACTCACGCGCGAGATGCGCGTGCAGGTCGGGCGGCACGCACAGGTGCACCACGTCCACGCGCTGCGCGACGAGCTCGGCCACGGCCTGCACGGCCGCGGGTACACCGTGGCGGCGCGCCGCGGAGCGCGCGCGCTCGAGGTCCACGTCGCACAGCGCCACGACCTCGACCTCCGGCACCTCGCGCAGCGCGGCGAGGTGCGTGTCGGCGATGTAGCCCGTCCCCACCAGCGCGACGCGCGTCGGCCGACCGGCCAGCAGCACGCGCGGGAGGGACGGCGACTGGACTGCTTGCACGAGGGTTTCCTGCACGGGAGGCCGACTGGGAGCGCGGCTGGGCGGAGCTTGAGCGGGACGGGAGCTCCTAGTGAGCCTTTCGGCCGGCCGCGGGTCGAGGACCGAGCCTCCGTCCCCTCCCACCGGCAACTTCCGCTGGCGCCACGAGAAAGGCTAAGGCCCCCCGCGGAAGGAGGCCGAAAGGGGTTCCATCTCCTCCTTCTGGGCCCGGGTTCCCCGCCTTCTGGGTTGGGACTCGGGCCCTTTTCGTGGCTCGGGTCCGGCCGTGCCGGCGCCCTTGGTGGTGCGCGCGCTCATCGGTATGATCGCCCGATGGCAACCAAGCTTCCTGGCCAGCTTCCTGGTCAGTCGGATTCGGATCCCGAGCCCTTGGACGACGCGGGCATGCCGGAGGGTCTGACCTTCGACGACGTTCTGCTCGTCCCGCGCCACTCCGACCTCCTGCCACGCGAGGTCGACGTGCAGACGCGCTTCTCGCGCCACGTGCCGCTCAAGATCCCGCTCTCCTCGGCGGCCATGGACACGGTCACCGAATGGCGCCTGGCGGTGACGCTGGCGCGCGAGGGCGGGATCGGCATCATCCACCGCAACCTCACGCTCGAGGCCCAGATCCGCGAGGTGGACAAGGTCAAGCGCTCGGCCAACGGCATCATCCTCGATCCGGTCACGCTGCCGCCCACCGCGACCATGGTCCAGGCGCGCGAGATCATGGCGCGCCAGAACATCTCCGGCCTGCCGATCGTCGAGGGCCACACGGTGGTCGGGATCCTCACGCGCCGCGACTGCCGCTTCCAGACCTCCGACGATACCCCCGTGGCGCGCGTGATGACCAGCGACCGTCTGGTCACGGCCCCGCCCGGGACCTCGCTCGAGCAGGCGCGCGAGCTGCTCTACAAGCACAAGATCGAGAAGCTGATCATCGCCGACAAGAACATGCGCCTGTGCGGGCTGATCACGATGAAGGACCTCGACATGCTCGAGGCTTTTCCCAGCTCGGCCCACGACGAGCGCGGGCGTCTGCGCGTCGGCGCCGCGATCGGCGTGCGCGACTACGAGCGCGCCGAGGGCCTGGTGGCGGCGGGCGTGGACGTGCTGGTCGTCGACACGGCTCATGGACACTCGGCCAACGTGCTCGAGACCGTCCAGGCGCTCAAGAAGAAGCACGCCGTGGACGTGGTGGCAGGCAACGTCGCCACTCCCGCCGCGGCGCGCGAGCTGGCGCGCGCTGGGGCCGATGGAATCAAAGTGGGCATCGGGCCGGGCTCGATCTGCACCACGCGCATCATCGCCGGCGTGGGCGTGCCGCAGTTCAGCGCCATCCAGTGGGTCGCGGCCGCGGCGAAGAGCCAGGACGTGCCGGTGATCGGCGACGGCGGCATCCGCTTCTCGGGCGACGTCACCAAGGCGCTCGCCGCCGGCGCCTCGAGCTGCATGATCGGCAGCCTCTTCGCGGGCGTCGAGGAAAGCCCGGGCGAGACGATCCTCTCGCGCGGACGCACCTTCAAGTCGGTGCGCGGCATGGGCTCGCTCGGCGCCATGGTCGATGGCGGCAAGGAACGCTATCGCCAGGGCGACGTGAAGGAGGTCGGCAAGCTGGTGCCCGAGGGCATCGAGGGCATGGTGCCGTACAAGGGCAAGCTCTCGGACTTCGTCTACCAGCTGGTGGGTGGCGTGCGCGCCGGCATGGGCTACTGCGGCGCGCGCACGATCCCGGACCTCTGGCGCGACGCGCGCTTCGTGCGCGTGACCGTGGCCGGCCAGCGCGAGAGTCATCCGCACGACGTGGTGATCACCAAGGAGTCCCCGAACTACTTCCAGGAATGACCCGCGCCTCAGAGAACGCGGCGCCGCGCGGCGTGCTGGTCGTCGACCTCGGCGCGCAGTACGCGCAGCTGATCGCGCGCCGCGTGCGCGAGGCCAACGCCTGGTCCGAGATCGCGCCGCCCGCGCGCGCGCTCGAGGTCGCGCGAAGGATGAACCTCGCCGGGATCATCCTCTCGGGCGGGCCCGCCTCGGTGTACGCGCCCGACGCGCCCAAGGTGCCGCGCGAGCTGCTCGAGCTCGGCGTGCCCGTGCTCGGCATCTGCTACGGCATGCAGTGGATGATGCAGGTGCTCGACGGCGACGTGCAGGCGAGCTCGAAGCGAGAGTTCGGACGCACCTCGATCGAGATCCACCATCCGGAAGGCGTGCTCGAGGCGATCGACGGACGCACGGTCGTGTGGATGAGCCACGGCGACAAGGTCACGCGCATCCCGGAGAGCTTCCGCACGCTGGCGAGCTCGCCCGACTGCGAGTTCGCGGCCGTGGGCGACGCCGCGCGCGGCCTGTACGGCGTGCAGTTCCACCCCGAGGTCACGCACACCGTGCGCGGGCGCGAGCTGCTCGAGAACTTCGTGTGGCGCGTGTGCAACTTGCCCGGCGACTGGACCTCGGGCTCGATCGTCGAGCGCGAGGTGGCCGCGATCCGAGCGCTCGTCGGCAGCGACGGCGAGGTCGTGCTGGGGCTCTCGGGCGGCGTGGACAGCTCGGTCGCCGCGCTGATCATGCACGAGGCGATCGGCGCGCGGCTCCACTGCATCTTCGTGGACAACGGCCTGCTGCGCAAAGGCGAGCGCGCCGCCGTCGAGCGCGTCTTTGGCCAGCACTTCCACATGGATCTCCTTGTGGTGGACGCCGCCGACCAGTTCCTCGGGCAGCTGAAGGGCATCACCGACCCCGAGGCCAAGCGCAAGTCGATCGGGCGCGAGTTCGTCGAGGTCTTCCGCCGTGAGGCAAAGCGCTTCAACAAGGCGCACTTCCTCGGCCAGGGCACGCTCTACCCCGACGTGATCGAGTCCGTGAACGTGCACGGCGGCAACACGGCCGTGATCAAGAGCCACCACAACGTCGGCGGCCTGCCCGAGGACCTCGACATGCAGCTGGTCGAGCCCCTGCGCGAGCTCTTCAAGGACGAGGTGCGCGCCATCGGCCGCCATCTGGGCCTCGCACCCGAGATCGTCGAGCGCCAACCCTTCCCCGGCCCCGGCCTGGCCGTGCGCTGCCTGGGCAACTTGACGCGCGAACGCCTGAACGTCCTGCGCGAAGCCGACCACATCGTCACGACCGAGATCGAAGCCGCCGGCGCCGACAAGGGCCTGTGGCAGTACTTCGCCGTGCTGCTGCCGGTGAAGTCTGTGGGCGTGATGGGCGACGTGCGCACCTATGAGGAAGCCTGCGCGCTGCGCGTCGTGCAGAGCGAGGACGGCATGACGGCCGACTGGGTGCAACTGCCCAAGGAGCTGCTCGGGCGCATCTCGAACCGCATCATCAACGAGGTGCGCGGGATCAACCGGGTCGTGCTCGACATCTCGAGCAAGCCGCCGGGGACGATCGAGTGGGAGTAGATCAAGCCGACGATTCATTCCGTGCCTTCTCCGAGGAAGTCCGCACTCTTCGGTTGAACTGGGTCTTGTTCCGCCACCTGTTCAACCGTGACATCGCAACCGGCACACCAGAAGATGTGGTTCGAGCAGGCGCGGAGGCCTACCGAGTCACGGGTGGGGCTTCGGAGATCTTCTTCAAGTATGCGCGCTACCAGATGCTGCGTGGCGCGCTCTTGGACCTCTGTCGACTCAACGATCGCAACGACCAGGAGAACCTGACTCTTGCCCGGATGTTGAAGCTCACGGATTTCTCCAAGGCACTTCGGCTTCGTGGGCACGCGGAACAATCTCAAAAGGAGGCCTATGACCTCGTGCATCAGTCAGAAGGCATCTGGTGGTTGCGAAACAAGAAGATCACCCATCTGGACTTTGACGTCGCAGCGGGCACCGGACCTGATCACGATCCCGAGATCATCGACGCGGCGGATGAGGCGATAAGGTGGGTCGTCGATTTCGCTCGAGTCTTGACGGCCAGCCGAGAAGGCAAACCCTACGAGCCTCCGTCTGCCAGAGATGAAGAAGTGACGGAGGCAAGGGCCAGCGTTGAGCGCCTAGTACGAGTGCTGGGTCTCGGCTTGAAGTACGAGCCTCACAACCCGATCTCAGCGTAGAGCGGCGCCACCTCTACCACTCCCCCATCGCGCGCCGAGCGCCGCAGCGCCTCCATCACGCAGAACGTGCGCAGGCCGTGCTCGAGGTCGGGTTGGTGCGGGGTGCCGTCGATCAGCGCGCCCGCGAAGTGCTCGGCGTAGTTGGCGAACTCGCCGTAGTGCATGCCGTGCACCTCGCTGTTGAAGGTAGTGGTGGCGCAGGACATGGAGCGCGTCCTCGGTGAGCTCGCTGCCGTCGGGGGCGGTGTGCAGGTAGCGCATGTCGTGGTACTGGGCGAGGCTCGTGCCGGCGCTGCCGCATAGAAGGAGCTCGATCGCGTTGCGCGCGCTCGGGAGCTCGTGCAGACCGTAGTGACCCATGACGCGCGCCACTCGCCCGTCGGCGGCGCGCAGGTTAGCGCAGTAGACGTCGAAGCCGGCGTGGCCGTGCTCGCGCGCGAGCGCCGACGTGCTCCCGAAGGCGTGCACGCTCTCGACCGGGCCGAGGTACCCGGTGGCGAGGTCGACGGGATGCGAGAGCCCGAGGAACACCCAGTCCGTGTCGCGCGCGACCCACTCGCTCTTCCGGTAGTACCAGTCCATGCGGTGCACGTAGTGCGCGTCGAGGAGCTCGAGCGCCGGCGCGCGCGAGGCCCAGGATCAGCGTCGCGCCCTCGTGCAGGCCGAGCACCCCGATGCCCTTCTGCACCGCCGCCGGCGCACGGGGAAGGTGCGGCGGATGCCGGGGATGAACTCGCCGGAAGCGCTCAGGCCGGAGAAGGTAGCCAACGCAGGTTGGCGTACGATCTCTGCCGCCGGTGCGAGGACGCGGCTTTCGCGCATCGGGCCAGGAAGCCGTGCCGTCCCAGCGCTCACCATGCTCACCACCCTCGCCCTCGTCGGCGTGCTCGTGTTCGGCCAGACCGAGGTCCGCGTGCTCCGGCCCGATGGACGGGCCGCGGCGGCGGCCAAGGTCACATGTCAGGTGGGCCTGGCGCGCTTCGCGCTGAGCGCGGACTTCGAGCGCTGGAGCGCGCTGCAACGGCTGGAAGCCGAGAGTGACGCGGGCGGGGCGGCGCACTTCGCGGTCGAGCCCGGGGCGCGCCTGACGGTCTTCGCGCGCCAGGGGAACCTGGCCGGCTGGGTCGAGAGCGTTGCCGAGGACGGCGCAGGCACACCACTCGCGCTCACCCTGCAGCCGACGGGCGAGCTCGACGGCAAACTCTCGAGCCGGCGCAGCCTGCGCGGCTACACGCTGCGCGCGAGCGCGGCGCGCGGCGGCGAGACCAGGAACCTCGAGCTCGGCTCGGACGAGGAGTGGACCTTGTCGGACCTGCCCAGCGGCGAGATCGAGCTCGAGCTGCGCTACGGCAACTGGCTCGCGCTGCGGAAGTCCGCAACGGTCGTCGCCGGCAAAAAGACCAAGGTGCCAGTGCTCAAGGTCGGCGAGGAGTTTCTGCTCGGCCCCGACCCGCTGGTGGACGCGCAGAAGATCCGCCTCATCGGCGCGGACAAGAAGCCCGTGGCGGGGCGCAAGATGGCCTGGTCGGCGCCGCACATGGACGGCTGGATGCCGAGCGACGAGGAAGGCGAGATCGCCTTGGTCGGGGGTGGCGTCATGATCGGTCCACCACCCTTCGTGCTACGACTGGGCTCGCTCGGCATCGACCAGGAGGAGCGCTTCCTGGGCAAGCTCGTGGGCGTCAAGTCCGGCACGGCACTGGTCGAGGTCGGGCCGCGGCTCGAGCCGTTGCTGGTGAAGGTGACGCGCGGGGAGAAGGCGCTCGCGCGCTTCCAGCTCTTCGCCGTCAGCGGCGGCGAGGAGCCGCGCGTGTGGTACGGGAAGCTCGAGGGCGACGCGTTCCGCGTGCTCGTGCCGCCGGGCGAGCTGCGCCTCGTGGTCGGCACGGCCGACGGCAAGCTCCACGAGGAGAAGCTGGTGAAGCCCGCCGGCGAGTTCGCCTACGAGGTGCGCCTCACCGGGGAATGAAGAGCCCGGCTTGGAGCCTGGCGGTCCCAGGTCGCGCCTACCAGCGCATGCGTACCGGGCTGACCGTCTGCTTGTCCTCGCCCGCGTCGGGGTCGACGTCGAAGCGCATGAGGAAGTCGTCGATCTTGTCGACGTCCTCGAGCTTGCCGATCAAGAGCTCCATGGCCTCCGCGAAGTGCATGCGCATCAAGACGCGGCGCAGGGTGTTGACGCGCGCCAGGCGCTTGGCGGAGTGCAGCTTCTCGTCCTTGCGCGTGCCCGAGCGCTCCAGGTCGATGGCCGGGAAGATGCGCCGGTCGGAGAGTTTTCGCGAGAGCACGAGCTCCATGTTGCCGGTGCCCTTGAACTCCTCGAAGATGTACTGGTCCATCTTCGAGCCGGTCTCGATCAGGGCCGTGCCCAGGATGGTCAGCGAGCCGGCCTCCTCGGTGTTGCGCGCCGAGCCGAACAGGGCCTTGGGCCGCTCGAGCGCGCGCGTGTCGATGCCACCCGACATGGTCTTGCCGCTGTTGCCCCACACGTTGTTGGCCGCGCGGCCGAGGCGCGTCAGCGAGTCGATCAAGAGCAGCACGTCCTGGCCGAGCTCGACCAGGTGCCGCGCTCGGCGCCACACGACCTCGGCCAGCTCGACGTGCTTCTTGGCCGGCTCGTCGTTGGTGCTGACGAAGACCTCGCCCTTCGCGACCGAGCGCTTCCACTCCGTCGCTTCCTCGGGACGCTCGTCCACCAGCAGCACCATCAGGTGCACGTCCGGGTAGGTCGCCTCGACCGCCTTGGCGATCTGGCGCAAGAGGATCGTCTTGCCCGAGCGCGGCGGCGCGACGATCAGGCCGCGCTGGCCGCGCCCGATCGGGCACAGGAGGTCGATGACCTTGAGCGAGACCTCGCCCGAGGCGTCGCCCATGGCGTAGTGGAAGTCCGGGTCGATCGTGACCAGGTTCTTGAACACCGGCACGTTGCGCAGCTCGCGCGGGTCCTTGCCGTCGACGCTGAGCACGTCAGTGAGCTCCCACCTGTTACGGCCCTGCCCGCGGCGGACGTGGCCCTTGACCAGCGCGCCCTCGCGCAGGTTGAACTTCTGCAGTTGCCAGGGCGCGACGTGCACGTCGTCCTTGGAGGGTAGGTAGTCGGCCGCGCGCATGCGCAGCTCGCCGTGGTTGCCGAAATCGACCACTAGCATGCCCTCGACCTCACGCTCCTCCTGCAGCGGCGGCGGGCGCGGCTCGCGCGGCGGATGGGCGGCTGCGTGGCGCTGCCCGGAATGCGGAGCGCCCGGCCCGGACGGAGCGGCGTGCGGCGCAGCCGTGCCCCCACCCTCGCCCTGGGGCGCGAGATCGTCGAGCGGCAGGCCGAGACGACGGCGACGGCGGCGCTCTTGCCAGCGGCGGCGCCGCTCGGCGCGGCCCGAGCGGCGCGGCGGCGCGCTGGGATCGACCGGGCCCTGCTCGAAGCCGCGCTCGCCGGATTGGGGCGGCGCATCGGATTCGGAGTCCTGCGCGCCATCGTCCCCATCGACAGCGGGTGCCGCGCCGTTCGGGCGCGGTTCGTACTCGCGCTCTTCGCGCGCGAAGTCCTCGTGCTCGCGCTCGGCGGGTTCTCGCTCCCCTGTCGCGGCACGCTCGGTGTTCGGCTCGCGTTGCGTCGGAGCACCCGTCGCGCTCGCGCCCTTGCCCGCGTCCTCCGTGCGCTCTCCCCGCCCTCGTCCGCGACCGCGGCGGCGACGACGAGGACGACCGCGCTCTTCGCCTTCGGCACCCTCGGCGCGCGCTTCAGGCGCGCGGCGCTCGGGACGAGCTTCCGGCGCACGACTCTCGACGCGCGGCTCTGGTGCGCGGCTCTCGCTGCGCGCTTCCGGTTGCGGCTGACTCGCCTTCGGCGCGCGCGCGGCGGCGGCGGGCTTCTCCGGCGGTGTATCGAAGGTGCCGGCTCCGAAGGGAAGGGGGTCGGAGCGGGGCGGTGCGTTCTTCTTGGAAGCCAAAGTCTTGGTCCTCTGCGGGATGCGGAGGCAGTCGTCCGTTCTCTTTCCCGGGCTCGGTGCGAGGCCGGGAATCGGAGCTCGTGCTCAGGCCGGAGGTGCGGCCCGTCGAAGCCAGGAAGCGGTCGGAGGCCTACGGCCTCCAGGCCTCCCACCGGATCCCACGGCCGAAACGGCTATTCTCGCCGTCACGCCGCGGGTCGGAGGCGCCACGCTCGTCACCCCGAGCGCGACGCTCGGAGGGGAAGGAAAGGCGCCCGGCCTCTCGAATGGAGAATGCACCAAGCGGGCCCATCCTGCACCAGGAAAAAACGCCTTTCCTGGCCGCTCGTCTCCATTGAACATCGGCCCGCGGCGCCTGGGCCCTTAGGCCCAGGGCGGAAATCAGCTTCCGCCGTAGCGCGCGCGGTAGTCGCGGATCCGTCCGAGGACTTCCGCGTCCAGGCCCGGTCGGCCCTGGGCAACGGGCACGGCGAGCGCGGCGACGATCTCGTCGATGCTCGCGATCGCGAAGCAGGGCATGCCGAATTCGGCCTCCAGCTCGCGCAGCGCACTCTTCTCGCCCGTCCCGCGCTCCTGGCGATCCACGGCCACGACCAGGCCGGCGAGCCGTACCTTGGCTGCGGCGCGCAACAAGGGCACGGTCTCGCGGATCGAGGTTCCGGCGGTGGTCACGTCCTCGACGATCACCACGCGATCGCCGTCCTTCAGCTTGTGGCCCACGAGCCGGCCGCCCTCACCGTGGTCCTTGGCTTCCTTGCGATTGAAGCAGAAAGACGCGTCGCGTCCGTGCTCGCTCGACAACGTCATGGCCGTGGCCACGACCAGCGGGATGCCCTTGTAGGCCGGGCCGAAGAGGACGTCGAAGTCCTCGCCCAGGCGCGCGCGGATGGCGCGCGCGTAGAAGCTGCCCAGGCGCTGCACCTCGCTGCCGCGGCTGAAGCGCGCGAAGTCCATGAAGTAGGGCGTGCGCCGCCCGCTCTTCGTCTGGAAGTCTCCGAAGGCGAGAACCCCGGTGTCGAGCAGGAACTCGACGAACGCGCGCGTCTCGGTGAGCGTGGCAGTCATCCTGCGCAGGAGAGTTCTCGGGAACCCCCGCGCCCGGCGAGCCGGGGCCGTCGGGGATGGTGGTCGGGGTGACTGGATTTGAACCAGCGACCTCTTGGTCCCGAACCAAGCGCTCTAGCCAAGCTGAGCCACACCCCGTTGAAGGGCGGTCAGGTTAGGTGGACCGCAGAGCCCCGTCAAGGCGCGGGGAGCCTTCGTGGAGCCGCCGGCATGGCGCGGGGAGGCCGGAGACCCGAGGCCGGTGCCTCCGTCGTGCGGCGCGGGCTCCTCACCCCGGTCAGTGGCCCAGATCGACGAACGTGCCGCCGTTCTCGGCCGCCAGACGCTGCATGAAGTCCTTCTCGAACTCGCCCAGCGTGATGGTGTGGATCACCACCTTGCGCAGCTCGTTGGCCGAGCGAATCTCGCGCAGCACGTCGTCGGGCTCGACGAACTTGCCGTGCGAGGGCCGACCGTCGGACAGGAAAAAGATCGTGTCGACCGCGGTCTCGTAGTCGCGCGTCTCCTTGCCTTCCTCCACTCCGAGCGCGGTCATCAGCGCTGCGTAGGTGTTGGTCTTGCCGCCCTCCAGATTGGCCGCCCCCACCAGACCCGCGCGCGCCAGGTCCTCCTTGGAGTTGCCGCCGATGGCCTCCAGCCGGGACGTCCAGGCCTCGGCGCTCGACTTGTTGAGCGGGTTGGCGCGCACGAGGTCCTTCTTCCACGGCTTCACTTCGGTGGCGAAGGAGATGATGTTGAACTGCACGTACGGCTCGAGCGAGCGCACGGTCTTGATCAGCTCGGTCTTGATGACATCGATGCGCTTCCAGGAGGGGTAGTCGGTCTCCTTGAACTTCTCCTTGTTCACGACCTCCTGCTCCATCGAGCCGGACACGTCGATGACGAAGATGATCGACTTGCTCGGTGTGTCGATGCCGTGATAGGCGACGGCGCCGGGCGGAGGTTGATACTCAGCCTTGCGCTGCGCCTGGATCTCACGCAGCTTCTTCAGCTCCTCCTCCGTCGGGATCTTGAAGCGGCCCTCGAAGCTCTTCCAGAAGTTCTGCCACGCATCCAGGCGCGGCCCGAGATCGCGGCCGGTGATCTTGCCGAGGGCCAGGCCGATGTCCTCGACCAGGCGGCCCTCCTCGCGCGCCATGCGCGTGATCAGCGGGCCGATCGAGTCGACGTGCCGCACCTTGGCCAGCGCGTGGATGGCGGAGGCACGCACCTGCCAGGACTCGTGGCCCAGGTCGGTGCGCGCGGGCGCCAGGACGAGCTCCGACTTCAGGTCGGCCAGGGCTTCCAGCGACGCGCTGCGCACGGCGTGTTCGGTCTCGCCGCAGTGCGCCGCGATCGCTTCCGCCGAGCTCAGGTCGCCGACGATCGACAGGGCCTGGATCGCGCGCCGACGGACGTCCCACGAGCCGTCAGCGAGCAAGGGCAGGATCCCGGCCTGGGAATCCGCATAGTGCCCCTGGGCCAGTGCGCGCAGGATGCCGACCTTGATCTCCGGGCTGGTCGTGGTCGTGAGCGCGGCCAACAGGCGCTCCACCGGCGGTCGCGTCTTGAACTTAGCCAGCACGCGCGTCGCGGACATGCCGACCTCGGGCTCGGCCGTCTCGTACAGCGGCGTGAGCACGTCGACCACCTCGGGCAGCTCGCTGCCCTCGAGCGACAGCACGGCCTCGATCCGCGTGGGCGTGTCCTTGTACTTGCGGAAGTACTTCTTGAACTCGGTGACGATCTCCTCGTCACCGTCGGCCTGGGCCGCGAGCGCGGTCCAGCTCAAGCACAACACGAGAAGGATGTGGAGGGACGCAGCCAGCCGCTTCCAGGAGATCAGGCCCATGGCGGAGCTACTCTAGCGCTTCGCTGCCCCAGAGCTACAGACGCACTCGAGCGAGCCGACAGGGGCTCGCGCCGAGAAGGTCGGCGCGCGAGCGGCCACGTCCACGCCGCCGTGGCGCGGAATCCTGGATCACGGGCTTCCAAAGAACAAGTCGTTCAGGCGCGTGCGCCGCCAGCAACCCAAACGCAGCGCGGAGACGCGCAGAGCGCGGAGCGCCACGGAGGAAGAACGGGGAGCGGGGCGGAAGACCTGCGGATCGTCGGATTCCAGCAGGTTGAACCGCGGAGGCCCATGCTCTTTCCTTCTCCGCGAGTCTCCGCGCTCTCCGCGGTGCGCTTTCCTCCACTCCAGGAGTCTTGCTCACCGTGCAGGCGGCCGACGAATAGAAGGTCAGGGGACCTGTGCAGCCTGTTCTTTTCTCACCCGGCCCGCCTGCGGCGGGCAAGCGGCTCAGAGTGTGAGCAACAATCCAACCACGGCGAGCTTCGAGGTTCTTGGGGCGCTAAGGGCTCGCGCCCGGGGGGTTAGAGGGCGAGCAAGAACACCCGCGCCGGAGCGGCGCGATCTATTGCTCGCGCTCTCAGTGTCCGACGACGATCGTGCGGCCGGTGCCGAGGTCCTCGATGTCGCTGGCCTGGACGCGCACGCGGCCACCGCCCTCGCGGGCCAGGATGACCTCGTCGCCCTCGGCCTTGAGCACCGTGCCGTAAAGCATGCCGCCCGGGACGCGCACGCGGACGCGCTTGCCGCCGGCGACATCGAATTCGCCAGCCTTGGTGATGAGGCCAGTCGGGGCCGGCGGGAGGACTTCGATGCGCTCGACGCGCTCGCCGTCCAGGCCGATGCGCCCAGGGGCGGCATCGATCCAGACGTGGTTCTGCCCTACGGCATACAGGCGACCTTCGAACACGTCACCCGTGGTCATGAACACGCGCACGGAACCCACGTGCGGCATGAGCGTCTTGGCCGGACCGCTGACCGCTCCGAGCGGCACCTCGCTGCCACGCCAGATCATCTGCAGGCGGTCCTCGGCGGCCCAGGCATACTCCGGACTGTCGAGGTTCGGGAAGGCCGCCGCCGTCGCCGCCGTCGCCGCCGACCCGCTCGAGGAGCTCACTGGGTTGGAGAGCAACGCTTGGAGCAGATCGCCGCCCGACGTCTGGCCGCCACTGCTGGGCGTCGGAACGGTGGTCGGCACTTGCGCGACGGGTCCGCTGTCGTGCGCGGGGCTCGGACTCGCGTCCGGCGTGACCAAGGCGCCCGGCACGCCCGCCGGCGTGGAGCTCGCACCCTTCGTCGCGACCTCGAAGGTCGGCGCGCGCGTGGGCTCGGGAGTCGGCGGCTTCGTAGCAGCAGGAGTCGGCTTCGGGTCGACGCGCGCCACCTCGGTCTTCGAGCCGAGAAACTGCTCGCTCAGCGTCGGATAGAAGTACACCCCGGCCCCGGCCAGAGCGGCGAAGGCCAGCGCGCCGACGAGCAACGGCGTCTTGCTGCGCGCGGGCGTCTCCGCAGGCGAGAAGCCCTCTTCGCTGCCGAGATCCTCGCCAAATTCGAAGGCCGAGGGCGCTTCGGCGAACTCCTGCACCGCATCGTTGTCCGGAAGCGGTGCCGGCTCGACCACGGGGTCCATGCCGGTGTCCGCCACGGGGTCGTAGGTCGTCGGCGGCGCCACGAGGTCGAGCGGCCCGGCACTGTAAGCCTGGTTCGGGTCCTGGCTCGCCGTGAACTCCACGTCCAAGCCCAGGAAGTCGCCCGCATTCTGGGCGCCCTGGAAGCCTTGGCTCAGGACCTCGCCCGGCGTCGCGCGGCGTGAGCCGCTGGCGGGCCGGTTGCCCGAGTACGGCGACCCGGCGAGATCGGTAGGAGACCCTTGGTCTGCGGGAGTGTTCAGGAAATCGTCGGCGGCCATGGAACCAGACTTCAGTGACGCGTTCGGGTAGGGACGCGTCCCCTATCGGCTGCCCACGCCAGAGACCCGAGCCTCGCGGACGAGAAAAAAGGCAACGCCGCACGCCCGGGCTTTGACAAGGTCGCGCACTGCGGTCGAGAGTGTCTGCCCGTGAATTCCCTTCGCACCGCTGGCCTCGTCCTGTGGATCCTGCTCGCGAGCTGCGCGCCGCGAACCGCGGCAGGGCAGCGCCTACCGCGGGTGTTGTCGGCCGAGTTCCCCGTGCGCATCCAGGGACAGGGGTGGGAGCTCGCGCTCGCACGGCCGCCGACGCGCGTGCTGCCCGCCAATGCGGCGTGGGTCGACACGCTGAGCCTGCTGGTCGGGCCCGAGCGCGTCGTGGCCCTGCCCGCCGAAGCCTTCGGCTATTCCCGCCTCGGCCGTGAGGCGGGCGGCTGGTCCGCGCTGCAAGCGCTGACCAGCTTCGAGGGCGAGAGCATCCTGGCGCTCGCGCCGGACCTGGTGCTGGTGCACGAGTGGCAGAACGCGGAGACGGTCGCGGGGCTACGTCGCGCGGGCGTGCCGGTGCTCTCCGTGGCGGTGCCCCAGAGCTGGGGCGAGATCACCGCCACCCTGGAGCTCCTCGGCATCGCCCTGGGCGTGCCCGCACGCGCGCAGAGCCTGCTGGCGCAGCTCGAGGCGCGGCGCGTGCAGCTCCGCGAACGGGCGCGGCCCTTCGCCGCCCTGCGCGCACTCAGCTACACAAACCTCGGCGCGGGCGGCTGGACCAGCGGCGCGGCCACCACCGGACAGATCCTGCTCGAGCTAGCCGGGCTGCACAACGCCGCCGCCGAGGCCGGACTCGTCGGCGACGTCGGCGTGGACCAGGAGCGCGTGCTGTCGCTGGCCCCGGACCTGTTCGTGGTCGGTCGCCCGGACCGCTCCGAGCGTTCGCCGCCGAGCGCGGAGTTCCTGCTGGCCGAACCCGCCCTGTCCGCACTGGCGGCGATCCGCGCGCGGCGCATCGTCGCCCTTCCGCCCGAGCTCTTCACCAGCGCCTCGCCCGAGCTCCTGAACGGCGCGGAGCAGATCGTCGCGACCCTGGAGGAGCTCGAACTCGACGCCCTGACGGGTCGCTGAGCACGAGCTCAGCGCTTGCGCAGCACGCGGTTCGCGCCCTGACGCAGCGTCACGCCGCTCGCGTCCAGGTGTTCCAGCAGCGGGATCAGGTACTTGCGCGAGGTCTTGAGCGCGTCGCGCAGACTCGGGATGTCGAGCGAGCCGTTCTTCTGGCAGTTGGCCACCACCGCGGCTCGCGCGTCCTCGAAGGCCGCCTGCGTCATCCAGATCTCGGGGTTCACGCGATGCACCACGCCGCGGTCGACCAAGAGCTCGAACAGCGCGCGCAGGCGCTTCTCGGAGAGCTTCAGGGCGGCGAGCAGCTCGGCCGGCGCCGGCGGCTGGAACGGATCCTTGCCCAGCGCCGCGTGCAGCAGGCGCGCGGCCTCCTCGGTCTCCGTGTCGGTCGTGGCGGCGCGGCCGAGGGGCTTCACCAGACCTCCGGGCTGCAGCTCGAGCGTCTTCTCGCGCGCCTCGAACTCGAGCAGCGCATCCAGGTAGTCGTCCGCGAAACCGGTCAGGCGTCGCAGGTCGCGCACGTCGATCACCGCTCGGTGCGTGTTCTCGGCGAACCAGCCGGCCATAGCCTGGGCCAGCGTCGCGCGCGCTTCGGTCAGGCGCTCGGCGTGGATCCAGCGCGGCCCGAGGGCGCGCACGCGGCTCGCGCTGCGCAACTCGCTGAGCAGGCGCTCGGTGTCCTCGCGCGAGCGCTTGATCTCGACCGCCAGGTCGTCCAGCGTGGCCAGGTCCTTGCGGCGCGAGAGCGCGACGTCCAGCAGCTCGCGCGGCGAGCCCAGGCCTTCCGCCGCGCGCCCCAGCTCCTCGAGCACGAACTTCTTGAAGCGCTTGAGGCGGTGCTTGGACTCCTCCAGGATCGAACCGCCGCCCAGCGTCAACGCCGGCGAGGCCAGCCGCAGCACGTAGCGATCGCCCGGCGCGCACACCACCGGCTCGTCGAGGCGTAGCTGCACCAGCGCGCTCTGCCCCGGCGCGAGTTCCTCGCAGTCCAGCAGCACCAGCTCGCCGACCACCTCGGCCGTGCCAGTGTGCAGCCGTACGCGCAGGCGGTCGGCCAGCGGCCGCTCCAGGCCCGCCAGGGCCTCGAGCGTGGCCGCGACCATGCGCACGGGGCGGAAGAAGCCCGGGGTCGCGACCACGTTGCCGCGCGTGACCTCCTCCAGTCCGAGGTCGGCGAGGTTGATGGCCGAGGAGTGCCCGGCGCGCGCGCGCGTCGCGCTCTCCTGATAGGCCTGGATGCTGCGCACCTTGCAGCGTTTCTGGCTCGGCAGGACCTCGAGCACGTCGCCCAGTGCGACGGCGCCCGAGACGGGGATGCCGGTCACGACCGTGCCGAAGCCCTTGGCGCTGAAGACGCGCTGCACGCTCATGCGGAAGATCCCGGCGTCGGAGCGCGGCACCGTCTCGGAGGCCAGGCGGAAGAGCGCGCGCTTGAACTCGTCCAGCCCCTCGCCGGTGTGCGAGGACAGCGGCAGGAGTGGAGCGTTCTCCAGGAACGTGCCGCGCGTGGCCGCGCGCACGTCCTCGGTCGCGAGCTCGACCAGCGCGGGCTCGACCATGTCGATCTTCGTGAGCGCGATCAGCCCGCGGCGCACGCCCAGGATCTGCATGATCGCCAGGTGCTCGCGCGTCTGCGGCATCACGCCGTCGTCCGCCGCCACGACCAGCACGACGAGGTCGATGCCCGTCGCACCGGCGACCATGTTCTTGATGAAGCGCTCGTGCCCGGGCACGTCGACCATGCCCACGCGCCGCCCGTCGGGCAGCTGGAAGCGCGCGAAGCCGAGGTCGATCGTCATGCCCCGCTCCTGCTCCTCTTTGAGCCGGTCGGGGTCGATGCCGGTGAGCGTCTTGACCAGCGTGGACTTGCCGTGGTCGATGTGGCCCGCGGTGCCGACGACGATGGGTTGGATCTCCATGGACATCTGCGGGCCCATGCTACCCTCTCGTGCTTGAGCCTCCCGACCCGCTTCCGCACGCTGCGCCCATGGCTCGAACAGCGCTTCGCGCGGCCCGTGCATCGCCTGGCGCTGGACGCCGGCTCGAGTTGCCCGAATCGCGACGGCACCAAGGGCCGCGGCGGCTGCGCCTACTGCGACGTCGAGGGCTCAGGAACGGGCGCGCTGAAGAGCGGCCTCGATCTCGCAAGCCAGCTGGAGCTCGGCCTGGCACGCTTGGCACGACGCGACGACGGGCGGGCCGGCGTGGTGGCCTACTTCCAGTCCTACTCGAACACGTACGTCTCGCCGCAGCGCCTGGACGAGGTCCTGGCGGTGGTCGAGGCGCGTGCAGGTGATCCGCTGGTCGCCGTTTCGGTCGCCACGCGTCCCGACACGCTGCCCGACTGGGCGCTGGAACGCCTGGAGCGCCTGGCGCGCACGCTGCCCGTGTGGGTCGAGCTGGGCCTCGAGTGCGCCGATGATCGCGTGCTGCTGGCCATCAATCGCTTGCATACGACGGCCGAGTTCGAGGACGCGGCTTCGCGCGTGCGCTCGGCGGGTCTGCTGTGCGTGGCCCACGTGATCCTCGGTCTGCCGGGCGACGGACGCGAGGGCGCGCGCCGCACGGCGGAGGTCCTGGCGCGCTCCGCAGTCGAGGGCGTGAAGGTCCACCAGCTGCTGGTGCTGCGCAAGACGCAGTTCGCCGCCGAGTGGCGCGCCGGACGCCTGTCCGTGCTCGACTTCGAGACCTATGTCGAGTGGCTGGCCGATTTCGTCGAGCGCCTCGACGCGCAGCAGGTGCTGCACCGCCTCACCGGCGACGCGCCCGCGGACGAGTTGCTCGCGCCGTGCTGGGCGCGTGACAAGAACGCGGTGCGCGGCGCGCTCGAAACGGAACTCGTGAGGCGCAGCTCGCAGCAAGGACAGAGCAGCGCAGCGCACCCCGCCGATCGCACTCTGTGACCTTCCCTCCGGAAAGTGGACACCCCAGATGGCGCGCCATGCGCCAGGATGTGTCCGATGCCGAACAGGAAGCGCCGTAGTTATTCTCCCGAGCAGAAGGCCGATGCTGTCAAGCTCGTGCGCGAAGTGGGTAGCGTGAGTCAG
>SIAI01000039.1 GCA_009691855.1 Planctomycetota bacterium
TAGTGTCCCTTCCCCGAAGTAGCGCCAACAATCCGCCGCACTGAATCGCCGCTGGCGGCGTTGCGCCTCCTCCCTAGTATTGCAGCGAATACGCGTCGTCGGCGCGCCTTGCCAGCGACGATCCATCACCGCGCCTTGTTGGCGCTACTGCGGGGAAGGAACACTAGGCAAAGGCGTCCGGCGGCCTGAAACCTGCGCGGCGGCGGTTGCTACTCCTGCTGCAGGACCTTCCCACGGCAGCGAGGGAGCTCGCACTCCCTCGATCAGAAGGAGTCGCTCGAGAACGTGCTCGTGAACGCTCGGGGGCACGTGGATCGCTCACGCGCGCTCGAGCTTGCCCAACACCGCGAGCGACGAAGTGCTGTTGCGCTCGGGCTTCGTGACGCTGCGCGCGGGCACGCGGCTGTTCGCGCCCAGCGGCGCGTTCCTCGGCACGTTCCAGGGCGCGCTCAACGACTTCGGCGACCATGTGTACACCGGCGCCCTCGAGACCCCCGACAACCGCGACGTGATCGTCAAGAACGACACGGTCTTCGTGCGCAAGGGCGGCGTGTTGCCCGCCCTCGCGCCCGCCGCGGTGGGCGACAGGGCACCCGCTCCGATCCTGCTCACCAACAGCGGCGACGTCTTCTGGTTCACCAAGATCGACGTGGAGAACGACACGGGGCTGCTGCGCAACCACGAGGTCCTCGTGCGGCGCGGGGTCACGCGGATCGGTGGCGAGCTCGTGACCGCGATCTCCTCCGTGGATGGCTCCTTCGTCGTCAGCCCCGACGGTCGCTACTGGATCGCGCGCGTGACCCTCGGTGAACGGGACGCACTGGCGTGGATCGACTTCGGGCTGGTCGTACCGCTCCCCGGCTGCGCCGGCAACGCGGGGAAGCTGACGCTCGCCTCCGGCCAGGCGCGGGCGGGCGCGCACCTCGAGTTCGCGCTCGACGCGGGCCCAGCGGCCGGCGCGCGAGCGTTCCTGGCGTTCTCCGCGCGCGCCGCGCGGCCTACCTCGAGCTGTGGCCTGCCCACAACGGTCGGCGAGCTGCTGCTCTCGCCCGCCGATCGCGTGGCGCTGTTCCCGCTCGGCATCTGAAACGGCTCCCCGTCCACGCTCGACGTTCCGATCCCGAATGCGGCGGCGCTGATCGATGCGCAGCTCTTCGCGCAGGGCTACTTCCTCGACGCCAGCGCCGCAACGTCGGCGGAGCGCGTGCGGCTCACCAACGGGCTACGCGTCCAGATCGACGCGCTCTGAGCTACTAGGTTCGAGAGTCCGCGCGCCGCGCGCGGATTCTCGGGAGTAGTCGCTCCGGCGCCGCAGGCGCCGCGCCGCTCATCAGCGGCGAGGAGGGGGGGGCCGCGTGTCGCGGCCGACGTGGGGAGGGTTCGCCTCCCCCGCCAACAACAACTCAGCGCGGGCTCAGTTTCGTCTCGTTGGGTTGCGGGCAGGGCCCGCGCTGAGCCCGCGGGAGAGCCACGACTCGGTTGCCGCGTTCGGCGGCACGCCCCACACTGTGCGCCGCCGATGGCCGCCCACAGCGAGCACCCCGCCGCCTTCGCGCCGGGCTACCTGCGCCAGCTCGAGCGCGGGATCCGCGCCTCGCCCTGCTTCACGACCAACACGCTCAACCGCGACTTCGTCGGCACCAAGGGCTTCTCGGTCGTCTTCCACGGCGCGGCGCGGGCCGAGGTCGAGCGCGCCTTCCCGTTCTTCGCGCCCTACCTGGCGCGCGCGCTGCGCGCGGACTGCAACGCCTTCTACCTGAACCCGCTGCTGCTCGAGCGCGGCTCGCGCGTCGATCCGCACGTGGACCGCAGCCTGCGCTCGTACTGCAAGGAAGTGCTGCCGCCGCTCACGGTCAGCGTGCTGTATGTGAGCGTGCCCGCCGAGCTCGCGGGCGGCGAGCTGGTCCTGGCGCGCGGCAAGCGGCACCTGGCGCGCATCCGCCCGGCCGCCAACCTGCTGGTGCTGTTCGAGGGCGATCTGACGCACTCGATCGAGCCGTTGCAGAGCGCCGGCGCGCGCCTGAGCCTGGTGTGCGAGCAGTACCACCTCGAGCCGGACGAGCTGGAACTCGTGCCGGAGTTCACCATCGAGACGCGCGCCAAGCGCTACGACTGAGAGGCTGAGCAGAGCTGCCGCTGGCGGCATTCTGCTCTGGCTCGAGGGCTTGGCCAGCGCGCGACCCTCGCGCGCCTCTCGGGTTCTTGCTCAGCTCAGGCTCTTCCAAAGAACAAGCCCTTCGGAAAGGCTCGCCCGACTCGGGCCTGACGAGCCGGTGCTTGTCCTTTCCTGACCAGGCCCGCCTGCGGCGGGCAAGCGGCTCAGAGTGTGAGCAACAATCCAACCACGGCGAGCTGCGAGGTTTTGGGGGCGCGAGGAACTCGCGCCCAGGGGGTTCGAGGGTGAGCAAGAATCCCGCGCCGGAGCGGCGCGTTGATTCTTGCTCACGCTCTCAGCGCTTCGAGCTCTTCCCAGCGCGCGAAGGTCTTGGCCAGCTCGGCGGCGAGCGCGATGCGCTTGGTGCGCAGCTCGATCAGGCGCGGCGCCGAACCGGTGTACAGCGTCGGATCGGCCAGGCGCTCGTCCAGCGCGGCGAGCTCGGCCTCCAGCTGCGGGATGCGCGCCTCGACCTGCGCGAGTTCCTTCTGCTGCCAGGAGCTGATGCGCTTCTTGGGCGCGGCCTTGGGCCCCGACGGCGGGGCCGCGCGCGCCGCGACCTCGGCCGCACGGCGCTCGGCGCGCTCGCGCGCGAGGTCGGCCATGAGCGCGCTCAGGTCGCCGTGATGCATGCGCGAGCTGCCCTGGCCGTCGAGGTACAGGACTTGCGTGGCGACGCGGTCGAGGAACCAGCGGTCGTGGCTGACGATCAGCACCGCGCCTTCGTAGGCGAGCAGCGCCTCCTCGAGCGCGCGCAGCGTGTTGAGGTCGAGGTCGTTGGTCGGCTCGTCGAGCACCAGCACGTTGCCGCCGTGCGCGCACAAACGCGCGAGCTGCAGCCGCGCGCGCTCGCCGCCCGAGAGGTCGCGCACGCGCGAACGCTGCTGCACCGGTCCCAGGCCGAAGCGCTCGAGGTAGCCCTCGACGCGCACCACGCGCCCGCCGCTGGCGACCACATCGCCCTTGCCCGCGATGGCCTCGGTCGCGGTCTGGTCGAGCGCCAGCCCGCCACGCTCCTGGTCCATGCCCGCGAAGCGCACCGTGGCGCCGATCTCGCGCGTGCCGGAATCCGGCGCGAGTTCGCCCAGGATCATGCGCAGCAGCGTGGTCTTGCCGGCGCCGTTCGGGCCGACGAGGCCGAGGCGCTGGCCCGGGAGCAGCTCGAGGTCGAGCTTCGGCACGACGACGCGCTCGCCAAAACGCTTGCTGATGCCCTTGAGCGTCACCACGCGCGTCCCCAGGCGCGGGCCGGGCGGGATCTGCAGCTCCAGGTCGGCGGCCATGGGCAGCGGCGCGCCGCCGGCGAGTTCGCCGTAGCGGCGGATGCGCGCCTTGGCCTTGGTCGTGCGCGCGGGCGGCCCGCGGCGCATCCAGGCCGTCTCGCGCCGCAGCAGGTTCACGCGCACGCCCTCGGCCTTCGACTCGGCCGCCAGGCGGTCGGCGCGCGTTTCCAGGTAGTCGCCGTAGCTGCCGGGGTAGGAGTAGAGCTGCGTGCGGTCGAGCTCGACAATGCGATCGCACACGCGGTCGAGCAGGTAGCGGTCGTGGGTCACGATCAGGATCGGCGTGCGCGTCTCCAGCAGCCAGTCCTCGAGCCAGTCGATGGCGAAGGCGTCGAGGTGGTTGGTGGGTTCGTCGAGCAGCAAGAGCTCGGGCGCCGAGATCAACAGGCGCGCCAGGGCCACGCGGCGTCGCTCGCCGCCCGACATCGAGCCGCAGCCTGCCTCGAAGTCGGAGAGGCCGAGAGCCTGGAGGAACAGCTCGATCTTGTGCTCGACGTCGTGCCCGCCGAGGCGCTCGAGCTCTTCCTCGAGGCGCGCCTGACGCGCCAGCTGGCGTTCCATGTCCACGCCCGTGCTGGTCTCGAGCGCGGTGTGCGTGCGTTCGAGGTCAGAAAGCACGCGCTCGCGTCCCACCAGCCCGGCGCGCACTGCCGCGCGCCCGCTGTGCTCGGGATCGAGCACCGGCTCCTGCTCCAGATACCCCAGGCGCAGATCGCGGCGCAGCACGCGCGCGCCCGCGTCGGGCGTCTCGCTGCCGGCCAGGATGCGCAGGATGGTCGATTTGCCGCTGCCGTTGGGTCCCACCAGGCCGACGCGCTCGCCATCACCGAGCGTGAAGTCGATGCCCCCCAGCAGCGTGCGTCCGTCGTAGCTCTTGCGCACGCCCTCGAGTGCGACCAGCGTCATGCCTCACCTCCCACGCCATCCAGGAACGCGCGCAGCTCGTCGGGCAGCGGGCTGATGGCCGTGCAGCGCGCGCCGCTGGTGGGCGAGTCCCAGCTCAAGCGGTGGCTGTGCAGCGCCTGGCGCGGGAGTTCGAGCTCGTCCGCTCCGAGCTCGTGCCGCGCGTGGCGCAGGAACAGCTCCTCGTCGCCGCCGTACAGTTTGTCGCCCACGAGCGCGTGCCCGAGCGCGGCGAGGTGCACGCGGATCTGGTGCTGGCGCCCGGTGTGCAGGCGGCACAGCAGCAGCGCGAACTCGCCGTGGCGCTCCAGCACGCGCCAGCTCGTGCGCGCCTCGACCCCGTCCGCGCTCACGGTCATCTTCATGCGCACCTGACTCGCGTGCGCCGGGCCCAGCGGCAGGTCGATCTCGCCCGCCTCGTGCTCCGGCTGACCGTGCACGATCGCCAGGTACTCCTTCTCGACCGTATGACGCTCGAATTGCTTGCGGATCTGGCGGTGACCGCGCGCGCCCTTGGCGAGCAGCACGATCCCGCTGGTCTCCTTGTCGATGCGATGGCACAGGCGGATAGGCACGGGCAGGTCGGCGCCCTCGGAATAGCGCGCGTGCACGTCCTGGATGAGCGTCCCGGCGAGGTGGCGTCCACTCGGGTGCACGGCCTGGCCGGCGGGCTTGTCGACCACCACGGCGTCGGCGTCCTCGAAGCGGATCACGAGCGCGCCCGGGTCGCTGAGCGTCTCGGGCATGCGCAGCTCGGGCGGGATCACGACCACCACCTTGGCCCCGTGGCGCAGCAGACGCGCGCTGCGGCGCTCGATCACGGGAACCTCGCTGCTCGGCTCGAGTCCCGGCCCGGCCGGGGCCACGAGCACGAAGCCGTCGGCGATCAGGCGCTGGATCGAGGCGCGCGAGCGCCAGGTCAGGCGCAGCGTCAGGAAGGCATCGAGCCGGATCTGGACCGCTGCCGGCGACAGCTGGAAGTCGCAGCCGCGGACCTCGAGCTCGACCTCTGTGAGGGTGCGGGCGAGGTTGCGGTCACGCGGAAAGAGGCCCATGGGCGTCCGACATTGTGCCTCCATGCCGTTCGGTGGGGCGCGCGGGGACTCGCGCCCTGACAACTTCGAGCCCCAGGCCGAGCGCGGCGCCGTTCTGGCGCGGCGCTCCGCTGGAGCTCTCAGCTGCGATTCAACAACCAGCGCGACCGGCGCGCTGCCTTCAGGATGGTCCGGATGCGCTCGCGCTTCTCGCGTCGGCGCTTGTCGGAACGCTTCTCGTGCCAGGTGCTGGCCTTGGCCAGGCGGAACACACCGCCGTAGTTGCACTGGCGCTTGAAGCGCCTGAGGGCGGCTTCCAGCGACTCGTTGGATCGGACTTCGACCTTGATCGTCATGCGGCGGGACGGACAGATGAAAAAGGGCGCGCTAGTATCCGTCCCCGAGGCCCCGGAGCAAGCGCCAACTCCCGATTCCTCCCCACCGTTCCCGTGACCCGAGCCTCCGCCCACGACCCCCGCTCCAAAGACATTCCGCCTGGGGCGGGTGACGACAGCCGCCTGCGCGGCGTGGTCGAGGGTGTGACCTACCGGCACCCGGAATCGCACTACACCGTTCTGCGCGTGGCGCTGGAGCCCGAGAGCATGGCCCCCGACGAGCTCTTCGGCCGCCGCGGACCGAAGGACCGCGTGGTGATGGCCGTGGGCAAGGCCGGCGAACTCGCGGTCGGCGAGCGCGTCGCGCTCGGAGGCCGCTGGACGAACCATCCCAAGCACGGGCCACAGTTCCAGTTCCAGACCCTGCAGGCACTGCCGCCGCTCGGCAAGGAGGGCGTGGCGCGCTACCTCGCCTCCAAGAACTTCAAGGGCATCGGCCCCGTGCTGGCCGAACGCATTGTCGCGACCCTGGGCGCCGAGGCCCTGATGCGCATCGACGCCGAGCCCGAGAGCCTGCGGCGTGTGAAGGGCCTCAAGCGCTCCGCGCGCGAGGGCCTGGTAGCAGCCGTGCGCGAGCTGCGCGACGAGCGCGAGCTGCAGGCCTTCCTGCATGGGCTCGAGCTCAACGTCGCCCAGGTGCAGCAGACCACGCGCACCTTGGGCGCCGACGCCGAGGCCAAGATCCGCGCCAACCCCTACCTCCTGGCGCGCTTCGTCGAGGGCATCGGCTTCGCCAGCGCCGATCGCGCGGCGCAGAAGCTGGGCCTGGCCGAGGACTCGCCCGAGCGCCGCGTGGCGGGGATCTTCTTCGCGCTCGAGCTGGCCGCGAACGAGGGCCACACCTGCGTCGAGCTGGAGAAGCTGCGCGCGCGCGTGAGCGAGCTGCTCGGCGCTGCGCTGGCGATCGAAGTGCTCAGCGCCGACGTCGAAGCGCTGGCCGCGGCGCGCGAGCTCGTGCTGGCGCGCGACCTGCGCGCGGGCGCAGCGCTGGTGTACGCACCCCCGCTGGCGCACTCGGAGGCCGGGCTCGCCGCGAACCTCGCCGCGCTCGCGAAAAGCGGCCCGGTGCGCGCGCTGGCGAACGAGCGCGACCTCGCCGCGGCCGAACGCGCGGCGCACATCTCGTTGCACCCCGCCCAGCGCGCGGCCGTGCTCGGCTGCCTCTCCGCGCCGCTGGTGCTGCTCACCGGCGGTCCCGGCGTGGGCAAGACGACCATCGTAAGCCTGCTCGTCGAGCTGGCCGAGCGCGCGCAGCTCTCCGTGGCGCTCGCCTCGCCCACCGGCCGCGCCGCCAAGCGCCTGAGCGAAGCCACCGGTCGCCCGGCGAGCACCGTGCACCGCCTGCTGGGCTGGGATCCGCTCCAGCACCGCTTCCAGCACGGGACGCACGAACCGCTCGGCGCCGAGCTCGTGATCGTGGACGAGATCTCGATGCTCGACGTGATCCTCGCGCACCATCTGCTGAAGGCCATCCAGCCGCCCGCGCGGCTGGTGTTCGTCGGCGATCCGGACCAGCTGCCCTCGGTCTCGGCCGGCAACGTGCTGGCCGATCTCTTGGCCTCGGAGCGCGTGCCGGTGTTCCGCCTGAGCCAGGTCTTCCGCCAGCAGAGCGAGAGCCTGATCGTCGAGAACGCGCACCGCATCCTGCAGGGCGAGCTGCCGCGCAGCCTGTCGCGCGACGACCCGGCCGGCGACTTCTACTTCTTCCCGGCCGACAGCGACGAGCAGACCGCCGAGCGCACGCTGGAGGTCGTGACCGAGCGCATCCCGCGCCGCTTCGGGCTCGAGTGGGCGAGCGACGTGCAGGTGCTGGCGCCGATGTACCGCGGCGCCTGCGGCGTGGACGCGCTCAACGACAGGCTGCGCAGCGCGCTGGGCTCGAGCGGCGCCGAGATCGCCTGGCGCGAGCGCATCTGGCGCACCGGCGACCGCGTGATCCAGACGCGCAACGACTACGAGAAGGAAGTCTTCAACGGCGACATGGGCCGGGTGGTGCGCGTGGACGGCGCCGCCAAGGCGCTGTTCGTGCGCTTCCCGGAGAAGGAAGTGCGCTACTCCGGCGCCGAGCTCGGCGACCTGAGCGCGGCCTTCGCGATCACCGTGCACCGCTCGCAGGGCGGCGAGTTCCCCGCGGTCGTGCTGCCGCTGGTGACGCAACACTGGCCGATGCTACAGCGCAACCTCCTGTACACGGCGGTCACCCGCGCCCGGAAGCTGGTCGTGATCGTCGGGCAGCGCAAGGCGCTGGAGCGCGCGGTGGCGAATGCGGAGCAGCGCGAGCGCGAGAGCGGCTTGATGGAACGGCTGCGAAAGCTGGTGTGAGGCGCAGGGCGCAGCGCCCGCCCAAGCGCCGCCCCTACTCCCCCAGCCCCCGCGACAGCTCGCGCTTCAACCACGCCTTCGCGAAGGTCCACTCGTCCGCCACCAGGCGTGGCTTGACGCCCAGGATCTCGGCCGCCTCCTCGTTCGACAGCCCGCCGAAGAAGCGCAGCTCCACGATGCGCGCCTGGCGTTCGTCGAGTCCGTGCAGCTTCTGCAGGGCTTCGTCCAGATCCAGCATATCGATCGGCGGGCCTCCCCCGAGAGCCGCCTCGTCGTCGAGCGTGACGCGCTCCCGATCGCCGCCGCGCTTCTGCGCCCCGCGTCGGCGCGCGCGGTCGACGAGCTCGTTGCGGATGACCGTCGCCGCCAGGGCCACGAACTCGACGCGCTGCAGGCCCTGGTACTCGCTGGCGCGCGAGAGCTTGATGTAGCACTCGTGCACCAGGTCGGTGGCGTCGAAGGTCAGCCCGCGGCCTCGCCCGATGGCGCGATCGGCGAGCTCGCGCAGCGTCGTGTACATCTCGGCCACGAGCTCGTCCATGTTGCGTGCCGGGCCCGGCTCATCGAGCGGATCGTCGCGGGGCTCGCTCAACGCCGTGCCTCGCGCGCAGCGGCGCGCAGCTGCTCGAGCAGCACGCGCGCCTTGGGGATGTCACCGCGCGGGCCCTTCATGGATTCGAGCGTTTCCACGGTGTCGTCCAGGATGAACAGGGCGTACTCCTTTTCATCCACGGACTCAACGGCCCCGGCGCCGTCGGCCCGCTCGATCCACAGCCGACCCTGGTCCCGGAAGGCGCGGTATTCTTCCAGGCGCGACTGCTGCAGCTCGGCGCGCGAGAGCCAGTCCTCGAGCGCGTGCAGGGTGGCCGTGCGCGGATCGAAGGTCATGCGCTCGGCCTCGACCTTCAGGCCGACGATCTTCTCACGGATGCGTTGGCGCTCGTTGAGCTCGTGATAGAAGTCGCGCGCGATCCCCCTGGCGCGCAACTCGTGCCCGCGCTCGACGACCACGTAGGACACGTACTGCGCCGCGCTCAGCGCAAGGAACAGCAGCAGCGCCGTCGCCGCCAGCAGGCGATGCCGACGCACGAGCTTCCAGGCGACGTACAGCGAGGTCGGCTTGCGCGCGCGGATCGGCCGGTGGTCGAGGTAGAGGCGCAGGTCCTCGGCGAACTCCGCCGCCGTCGCGTAGCGTCGTGCGGGTTCCTTGGCCAGCGCGGTGGCCAGGATCGTCTCCAGATCGCCCTTGAGCTCGCGCTTCACCGAGCCCGCCGCGATCGGATCGTCCTCGCGCACGCGACGCACGGCCTCGTGCAGCGGCACGCCGTCGAGCGCGAGCGGCAGCCGTCCCGTGAGCAGCTCGTACAGGATCACGCCCAGCGAGTACACGTCGCTCTGCGCGCTGATCTCGCCCTCGCCGGCGGCCTGCTCGGGGCTCATGTACGAGAGCGTGCCCACCAGCTGCCCCGTCTGCGTGCCGCTCGAGCCCATGCCCAGCGGGCGCGCCACGCCGAAGTCGAGCACCTTGGGCTGGCCGCGCTCGTCGACGAGCACGTTCGAGGGCTTGAGGTCGCGGTGTACGACGCCGCGTTCGTGCGCGTAGTGCGCGGCCTCGGCCACCTGGCTGACGAGCGCGAGCTTGGCGGCGAGGCCGAGGTCGTGCTCGAGCACGTACTCGTGCAGCGGCAGACCGGCCACGAACTCCAGCGCGAAGAACGGCCGGCGCCCGGTCTCGGTCTCGGCCCAGCCGGCCTCGTAGACGCGCGCGATGCCGGGGTGGCTGAGGCGCCCGAGCAGCTCGGCCTCCTGCGCGAAGCGCTCCAGCTGACGCGGCGAGGCCGAGTCGAAGCGCAGCAGCTTGAGCGCGACCTCTCGTTTCGGCGAGTCCTGCTCGGCCAGGTACACCACGCCCATGCCGCCGAAGCCAAGCGGCCTCAGGATGCGGTAGGCGCCAACGCGCTCGGGGTGCGTGAGCGGCGCGGGCGTCTCGGGTGTGAGTCCGGCGGTGGCCGGCTGCTCCAGGAACCCGCCCAGGGTCTCGGTCTGGCGCAACAGGCCCTCGACCTCGGCGCGCAGCTCGCCGGCGCAGTGCTCGTCCAGGAAGCGCTCGCGCTCGGGGCCACGCTTTGCGCGCGCCGCGAAGTACAGGCGCTTGATCTCTTGGTGGGTCGAGGCGTCCACGTTTTCCTCCGCTCGGTCGGCGAGCGGCGTGGACTTGATGGTACCCGTCGTGCGTTCAGCGCAACGGCGCCAGCGAGATCTCGACCGCCAGCGCGAGCTGCTCGGCGCGCTCCGAGGAGCTGCCGATGCGCACCAGGCCGGGACGGCCCTCGGGCAGTTCGAAGCGCTCGTCGAAGCGCAGGATGCGCGGCTCCGGGCGCGCGATCGAGCCCAGCACGGCGTAGTTGGTTTCGAGATAGGCGATGGGCGCGTCGTAGATCTCGGCCGAGCCCTTGGCCGTGCCCGCGCGGCCCTGGATCGAGAGCGCCAGCGACAGGCCGTCGAAGGTCGTGGTCACGGACGGGTCCGGCACCGACGCGCCCTGCGCGACCTCCACGTCGTAGCCCGTGATCGCCGTGCCGCCGCGCGCCAGCACGAAGCCCACGCTCGAACCGTCCAGCACCGGCACGCGCAGGCGCACGGGGTAGAGCGGTTCGCGGCCCTGGCTGCGCAGATCCACGCGCAGATCGCTCAAGCTCTGCGCGGGGCGCAGCGTCTTCACCAGCCGATCGAGCTGCGCCACGGCGTCCTTGTCCCAGGCCGGATCGGTGACCATCACGAACCAGGGCCCCAGGGAGCGCCAGATCGAGAAGCGGGCCTTGAGCCACTCCAGCAGGAAGCCCGAGGGCTCGCCGTCTAGGCGCGCCACGAGCGCGGGCTGGCGCTGGCCGTCGAACTCGACGAATTGGCCGCTCTCGGCCGCCATGCGTGGCGCGCGGAAGAGCTCGGAATCCAGCGCGATGAGCGTGCGGCTCGTGCGCGGGATCGGGCGCACGACGTAGGGGTTCATGCTCCCGCCCACGCGCCGCAGCAGCACGACCTCGCGCGACTTGGCCGTGCCCAGCGCGGCCTCCATGGAGAGCGCCAGCGCCTTGCCGTCGGCCAGGAACGTGTCGAATGACAGGCCCCGCACCAGCACCTCGGGCGACTGCACGCCCGTGGGGCCGTTGATCGTCTTGATCTCGCTGCCCTCGATGTGGTTCACCAGGCCCTCGAGCTTCAGCGGCAGCATCGCGATCTTGCCCAGCAGCTCCGAGTGCATCAGCACCACCGAGAGCCCGATGCCGCCCGCGCCCGGCGTACCGCGCAGCACCAGGCGCACACCGTCGAGCGCGTCGGTCATCACCGGCGCGTAGATCATCATCGACTGCGCGATCTCGACGTCGTAGTCGAACAGGAACGGCACGCGCCGACGCGCGTCGAGCGTGGCCGTGCGTCCGGGCGAGAGCTCGAGCGTGTAGCTGGCGTGCTTGGCGCCGCGCGCGGTCAGGGCCGTGACCAGCTTGGCCGCTTCCTCGTCGCTCACCGGCCCGGACGGAACACTCTCGCCCGTGCCCTCGCCCAGGGTCAGCACGTCCACGCGGATCGGCACGGTCGCGGACAGCGCCGATTCGAGCGCGTCGAGCACCGCGCGCACCTGCTCCTGCAGCGCCGGCGGCGCCAGCACCGTCAGCAGTGGGCCGTCCACCAGCAGCTCGCGCCCCTCGCGGCGCAGCTCGTCGCCCAGGATCTGCGTCAGCACCTCCTGCAGCTCGAACACCACCGGCTCGTCGTAGCTGAGCTCGTCGTGGACCTGCGCCAGCTCGGCGTGCGGGCTGGCGGCCGGCGGCACGAGCAGGCTCTGGCTCCAGCCGTTGCCCGAGTCCCAGCGCGGCAGCACGGGGCGCAGGTCGTAGGTGACGAGCACGTTGTCGTCGGCCTGCGGCGGATCGCCGGGTCCGAGCAGCGCGGTCGAGCACAGGAGGATGGTCGCGATCGGGTTCATAGGATTTCCTTCTGGGCCACGACGGTGCCCGCGAGCTCGCTCAGCACGCCGTCGAGCGCGCGCGCGACGCGGTGCAGACGCACGGCCTCGCCCTGGCCCTCGAAGGCCGCCAGCACGCGGCGCACGTTGTTCGGCGAGCACGGCGCGAGCGCGCGTTCGACGCCCGCGCTGCCGAGGCGCGCGTGGATCGACAGCAGGCAGGCGGCCGTGCGGCGCTCGTCCAGCGCGGCGCGGCTCGCGGCCAGCTCGCGCGCCAGGAGCTCGGCGTCGTCGGCCGTGCCCAGCTCGCCGACCGCCAGCGCGGCCCACTGGCGATCGTCGTCGGCCAGCGCGGCGCAGAAGACCAGCGGCACCAGCGCGCGCGCCGCGCCGGGGTGCGCGCTCTCGATCAACAGCGCCAGCCAGGCGTGGGCCGCGGGTCCGTCGGCGCGCGCGACCACGCGGCGCGAGAAGTCCTCGCCGCGCTGTGCATCGCGCTCCAGGAGGTCCGTGAGCAAGCTCACGACCTCGGCGCGCGCCACGCGTCCGCCCTCGGCCAGGTTCAACGCCGAAGCGAGCACGGCCGCGCCCGCGTAGCTGGCCAGCGTCTCCAGCGCCAGCGCGCGCTCGCGGTGACTCGCGCAGCGCTCCTCCAGCCACGGCAGCGCCTCGTCGGGCCGCAGGAGGAGCAGCGCGCGGTAGGCCAGGTCACCCGGCGGGCGCTCGCGCTCGAGCGCGCGCGCCAGCTCGGGCCCCGCACCCGCGACCAGCGGCAGGCGCGCCAGGATGGCGCCGCACTCGTCGCGCTCGTCCAGACGCTCGCCGGCCAGGCGCAAGAGGCTCGCCACCGAGGCGGGGCCGGTGGTGGTCAGCGCATCGAGCAACGACGCGCGCGAGGGCACCGCGTCCGCGCGCGCCAGGCGCGCCGCACGCTCGAGCACCAACGCCGCGCGCGGACCGCCGACGCGGCACAGCTCGCGCAGCGCGCCCAGCGCCAGCGCGGGCCGCGCCAGGGCGCGCTCCAACGCGCCCAGGGACGGCTCGCCCAGCGCGCCGAGCGCGGACAGCACCTCGCCGACGAGCGCAGGCTTCGCCAGCGCCCGCTCCAGCGCCGGCGCCGAGTTCGCGTCGCCCAGCGCACCCAGGCAGCGCGCCGCGGCCGGCGCCGCAGCGCCCTCGCCGTCCAGCAAGCCCTCGACGAAGCGCCGCACAGGCCAGCCGGCGCGCGCGACCTCGCGCGTGTCGGCGCCGAAGCGCGCGCGCGCCGCGGCGAGATCGGCGGGCGCGCTGAAGCTCGCCAGCAAGGCCGCGCGCACCACCGCCTCGACGCCGGTCGCCGACCAGCTTCGTTCCACGCCGTCCGCGACCTCGGCCGGCGGCGCCACTTCGACGGGCGCGTGGCCCCCACGCTCGGTGCGCAGCAGCAGCAGCGCCGCGACCCCTGCGACCAGCGCGCAGACGCCGAGCGCGCCCAGCAGCACGCGGCGCGAGCGCTGCGGACGCCAGGGCTCGACAGCGCCGCGCTCCAGGGCGGCGAAGACCGCGCGCGAGGCGGCCTCGACGTCGGGCGCGTTAGGACGCGGATCGCCGGGGCCCTCGAGCAGCTCCTGCAGCGCGCGCGCGCGGCGCTCGAGCGCCGCGCAGCGCGCGCAAGCGCCAACGTGCTCGTCGAGCTGCCAGCGCTCCTCGAGCGCCAGCGCGCGCTCCTGCGCGGCCTCGACGTAGCCGCGCGCGACGCGACAGCGGATCACGGCGTCCTCCGTTCCTCGCTGCGCGCGAGATAGGGCGCGAGCAAGCGCGCGAGCACCTTGCGCGCCTTCATCACGCGCGTGCGCGCGGTGGCCGGCGTGACGCCGGTCAGCGTGGCGATCTCCTCGTACTCCAGGCCCTCGCGCGTGCGCAGCAGGAGCGCCGTGCGCAGCGGCACGTCCAGCGCGCGCAGCGCGTCGTCGAGGTGCGCGGCGAGCTCGCGGCCCTCCAGCTCGCGCTGCGGCTCGCGCGCGTCGCTGCTGGCGCCGGCGAGCTCGCGCAGGATCTCGAGCGGCAGCGCCGCCGGTTCGGCGCGCCGCCCCTGGGCGCGGAAGCGGTCCTGCGCCAGGTGCACCAGGATGCGCCGCAGCCAGCCGGCGAAGCTGCCCTCGCCGCGATAGAAGGCCAGCGAGCGGAAGGCCTTGATGAAGCACTCCTGGGCCAGGTCCTCGGCGTCCTCGGGGTTGCCGAGCAGCTTGAAGGCCGTGGCGTGGATGCGCGCGTAATGGAGCCGCAGGAGCTCTTCCTGGGCCCCGCGGTCTCCCCCCCGCGCGCGCTCGACGTGCAGCCGCTCGCCGCGTTCCGGCTCGGCGTCGAAGGGCTTCGGGAGGGGCTCCATGGGGCTGCGCGCGCCCCCTGTGTAGCGCTGGGGGCGGGGCTAGAGACGGAAAAACGCCGCCCCTGTCGACCGGATTCCACTCCCGATCGCACGCCGAGCCCGCCGTTGCGGGAAAAAACGGGGCCGCGGCCCCTGCGCCCTCAACCCGTGGCCGCCTTGGGCGGCACGAAGTAGCCAATGGCCTGGTTCACGCGCCGCAGGAACTCGTCGGGCGGCATGGGCAAGAGCAGATAGTCCTGGGCCCCGCAGCTCAGCGCTTCCTCGCGGAACGGGCGCGTGCGGTAGATCTGCGAGCACAGGACCAGCGGGAACGTGCGCTCGGGATGGCGCTGAGAGATCTCGCGCGCCGTCTCGAAACCGTTCTTGCCCTCCAGCAACGAGTCGATCAGCAGCAGGTCAGGGGCTGGACCGATGACCAGCGCCGATTCGAGCGCGCCGAAGGTCGAGAACAGGCGCACGACGTAGCCGGCGAGCTCCAGGAAGTGCTTGCGCGGCTCGGGGCTCTCCTGCTGGTCGTGGGCGAAGAAGATCGTGCGCATGTCAGCCTCGGGCGGTGGCGACCAGGACTTCGTGGAGCGAGGTCAGGCCGGCACGCGCCTGCTGCAAGGCGTGCTCGCGCAGCGGCACGAAACCCTCGCTTGCGGCGAGCGCCTCGAGCGCCTCGCCCTTGGCCAGCGCGCGGCGCAGGGCCGGCGTCCAGGCCAGCACCTCGAACACGCCGACGCGACCCTGGAAGCCCGTGCCGTGGCAGGCTGAGCAGCCTTCGCCCTCGTACCAGGTCGTGCCGTCCTTGCCGAGATCGAGGCGCGCGCGCAGCATCTCGTCGGCCACGCTGGGCGTCTTGCACTCCGGGCACACGCGGCGCACCAGGCGCTGCGCGACCACGGCGCTCAGGGACTCGGCCAGCAGATAGGGATCGAGGCCGAGCCGCGTCAGGTGCGCGACGGCCGCCAGCGCGCCGTTCGTGCGCAGGGACGCGAGCGCGAGGGCGCCCTCGTGCGCCACTTCCAGCACGCACTCGGCCGTCTCGCGCCCATCGATCTCACCGAGCAGGAGCACGTCGGGATCCTGGTGTAGGAGCGCGCGGGCGTGCTCGGCGAAGCTCCCGCCGCCGGCGGCATCGTGGACCACGTGCAGGACGTGCTCGAGCTCGTGCTCGACGCGCTCCTCGAGCGCCACGCACTTCTTCTCGGGGCCCGCCAGCCGCGCCAGCAGCGCATGCAGCGTGGTCGTGCGCCCGCTGACGGCCGGTCCGGAAACCAGCACGAGGCCGCGCGGATCATCGAGCGCGCGCTGCAGCTGCGCCAGGGAACCGGGAGCCAGACCCAGCTCGGCCAGCGTGCGCCGCGAGGGCTCGTGACCGAGGACGTGCAGCACCGCGCTCTCGCCGCGCAGCACGGGCAGGATCGACACGCGCACCGCCAGGTGGCGCTTCTTGAACAGGAACGGGATGGTGCCCTCGCGCGCCACGCCGGATTCGTTCTGGTCGAGCTTGGCCAGCGCGCGCAGGCACGCCAGCGTCGGCCGCGTCCAGGCCGCAGACAGGCGCGTGTGCAGGCGCAGCGTACCGTCGATGCGGAAGCGCACGCACAAGGCGTCGTGGCTCGGCTCGAGGTGGATGTCGCTGGCGCTCTGCTCGAAGGCGTGCTGCAGGAAGGCGCGCACGTGCTCGACCACCGCGCGCTCGGCGGGCGCTTCCTCGTTGGCCGGCGCCGGCTCGACCTTGGCGCTCGTGCCCGGACGCGCCGGGGCCGCAGGCGCCTCCGCGCTCTTCGCCGCGGGTGCCTGCGCCGTCCCGAACACCTGCTCGAGCTGCGCGAGGATCGCGCTCGGCTCGGCGTACACGGGGTAGATGCGTGAACCCAGGATGCGTTCGAGCTCCTCCAGCGCCGTGGCGTCGCTCGGATCCTCGAGCGCCACGGTGATGTGGCCCGCGATCTGATTCAACGCGATCGCGCGTAGGCGTCGCGAGCCCTCTTCGCCCAGCTTCTGCGCCGCGCGCGCATCGACGATGCCGCGCGTGAGGTGCACGCACGGGAAGCGCGCCTGGTGCTTGAGCGCCTCGACCATGTCGGCCTCGTTGACGAAGCCGAGCTCGACCAGCGACTGGCCGAGCTTCAAGCCGAACTCCGCGCGATGCTGCAGCGCGAGGTCGAGCTGCTTCTGGGTGATCTTGCCGCGGTCGAGGAAGTACTTCCCGACCGGGATGGGCTGACGCGTGGCGGCTTGGCTCAAGGGGAAACCTCTTCCGGCGCTCTATCGGCCCGAAGGTCTCCGGGGTTGAGCGGCGCTTGGGGGAGCTCAAACCCGCACGGGCAGGGATCAGCCCGGCTCGAAATAGCGCCGTCCCGCTAGCCCCGGCGGCAGGCAGTCCATCTCCGCGCGCGCCGCCGGGTCGTCGTGGGCGTAGCGATAGCCCTGGCCGTAGCCCAGGCCCTTCATGAGCGACGTCGAGGCGTTGCGCAGGTGCAGCGGGACGGGCTCGTTGCTCGTCTGCGCCACGTCCGCTCGCGCCTGGCCGTAGGCGACGTAGACGGCGTTCGATTTCGGTGCCCGCGCGAGGTACACGGCGGCCTGGGCGAGGGCGAGCTCGCCCTCGGGGGTGCCCAGACGCTCGTAGGTCTCGGCGGCGTCGAGGCACACGCGCAGCGCGTTCACGTCGGCGAGGCCGATGTCCTCGAGCGCCAT
Source organism: Planctomycetota bacterium (assembly GCA_009691855.1). Classification (GTDB taxonomy): domain Bacteria; phylum Planctomycetota; class UBA1135; order UBA1135; genus JABFRZ01. The sequence goes on from SIAI01000039.1 coordinate 17,113, forward strand.
GCGGATCAAGCGCCGCGCGAGGTAGCCGCGGTCCTCGCCGGACTCGAGCATGCGCACGAGCCAGTAGAGCGCGGCATCGTCGTCCGAGTTGCGCACGCTCTTGTGCAGCGCCGAGATGAGGTTGTAGTGCTCCTCGCCGCTCTTGTCGTAGAGCAGGGTCTTCTTCTGCAGAGCCTCCTGCAGCAGCGCGATGTCGATCGTCCGCTCGCTGGCGAGGCTCGCGGCGGCCTCCAGCAGGTTGAGCGCGCGTCGCGCGTCGCCGTCGGCGGCGCGCGCGATCCAGGCGAGGCCGTCGTCGTCGATACGCGCCTTCCCGCCGAGCCCGCGCTCTTCGTCGTCGCGTGCGCGGCGCAGGATGGCGACGAGCTCCGGCTCGCCCAGCGGTTGCAGCACGAGCGTGCGCGCCCGGCTGAGCAGCGGGCCGACGACCTCGAACGACGGGTTCTCGGTCGTGGCGCCGATCAAGACGATGTCGCCGCGCTCGACGTGCGGCAGGAAGGCGTCCTGCTGGGCCTTGTTGAAGCGGTGGATCTCATCCACGAAGAGCAGCGTGCTCGCGCCCGTGCGCCGGCGCGTGCTGGCGGCCTCGGCCATCACTTCCTTGATCTCCTTGATGCCCGAGGTGACGGCCGAGAACGGCACGAAGCGACGCTTGCTCGCCTGCGCGAGGAGCCGCGCGAGCGTGGTCTTGCCGGTGCCCGGTGGGCCCCACAGGATCAGGCTCGCGCCGAGCTCGCCCTTCAGTGCGTGCTCGAGCACGCGTCCGGCGCCGACGAGGTGCTGCTGGCCGACGTACTCCGCCAGCGTGCGCGGGCGCATGCGCTCGGCCAGCGGCGCGTCCTTCGGCACCGGTTCGTCGGCGCGCGGCGCGTCGGCCTCACCGAACAGGTCGGCGCTCATCGCGGAGCGGGGCGCAGCGCGCCCTCCGTGTGGCCGGCGACGCCTGCGGGCCGACGCCAGACGGCGAGCGCCTGCGCCGCGCCGGCCAGCGAGACGCCGCAGAACAAGAGCAACAGCGGGCCGAGCGGCGCCATGTACCGCGGGATGAACGCGTCGAAGGAGGTCGCCTGGATGTACACCAGGAGGGCCAGGCGGACGACGAGCGCCAGCAGGAGCGCGCCGGACACCAGCAGGAGCGGGCTGCGCCGGCCGCGCAGCACGGCCGCGCACTGGAGCCCCCAGGCCGCGACGGCCGCGAGGACCAAGAGCGGCGTCGCGCGCTGGAACACGAAACCGAGGAGACTCAGCAGCTCGAGGCGCGCGCCCGCTCCCTCGCTCCCTGCATGCAGCGCGTCGTCGACGGCGGCCCGCCGAGCGTTCCGCTCGCCGGCGCGCTCGCGGCCTCGCAGCCCGCGGGCTTCCGCGGGCAGGGACGCCGTCAGCGTGCTCCCGGTCATCGACTGGAACAGCGCCCGTTGCCACGGCTCGCCGCCGCTGTAGGGCAGCTGACTCCGGAACCCGTTCCAGGTCACGAGGGAGCTCAGCGCTTCGCACGCGTTCCTAAAGAGGACGTCGCGGTACGCCGGGTTCCACGGTGGCGTCAGGGAAGCGCAGGGCGCTCCGCAGGGAATCAGGCCCTGGTCGCAGGCCGCGTTGACCTCCTGGGCGAGGCGTCGGTAGTAGGCCAAGGCCTCCGGCGCCGAACCGCAATGGCGCGCGCACTTCACGGCCTCGCGCAGGGTCCACAGGAACACGCCGCCTCTGATCTCTCCGGGCGCGGACTCCACCTGCGGGCCGTACGCCTTCCTGCGCACGCGCCGGTCGCCGTCGAGGTAGGGCTGCAGCTCGCGGAACGCGGGGCTGAGGTCGTAGAGGCGCAGGCGCGCGACCTTGGGCAGGACGACGTACTCCTGGTACTGGCCCTGGCCAACGCGCGCCAGCGCGCCGTAGGCCGCGGTGAAGTCCGGGTGCTTGAGCTCGGTGACGGTGAACACGCCGTAGTGCGCGCGGTTGAGCGCGCAGACCGCCAGCGTCAGGACGCCCGTGATCCCGAACGGCAGGAGCCACGCCGCGAGCCGCAGGCCCATGTCCGGCGGGCGCGAGCGAAGCGTCGGCCAGACGCCGGCGGCGACGAGCAACAGCAGCGAGGGCAACAGGCACAGGCCTTCCTCGCGCGTCAGCCAGAACGCCCCCAGGGCGAGGCCCAGCGCGAGCGCCCAGAGCGCAAGTCGCTTCACCGGACCGTCGCGGCGGATCAGCATGGCGGCGGCGCAGACCAGCACGAGTCCCGAGAGCGCCGGGTAGATCCCCTCGCGCGTCACGCCGGAGAGCGTCCAGGTGTGGAAGCTCAGCGGGTTGAACAGGCACAGGCCGAAGATCAGAACGAGGAGCCCCGTGCTGCGGATCAGCGGCCTGAGGGCCACCACGGCGAGCACGCACATCGCGGAGTAGAGCAAGTGCTGCGCCAGACTCAGCGGTAAGTGCAGCACATGGCACAGGGCGATGAACAGTGCATAGAACGGGCCCTTGATCAGCGTCACGTGGTCGTAGGGGCCCAGCCAGTCTCCGTGACAAACCGCGTAGGCCTGACGCACGAACAGCGCGTCGTCGAGGAGGGCCCAGCGCGCGCAGATGGGCAGCGCGGCGACCCAGACGAGCTTCAGCGCGAGCAACGCGACCAGCGCCGCCACGCAGGCGCGCGGCCAACGACGCGCCGTCCTCGGACCGGGGGCGAGCGACGCGCTCTCCAGCTCGACGCTCATCGCGCGTTCCGCGTGCGCCCGGCGGCGAACAGCAGCACCGCTGCGGCGGCGGTGACGTTGAGCGACTCGGCCGCGCCGCCCATCGCGATCGAGACGCCGGCGAAGCGCTCGCTGGCCGCGGCGAGCTCGCCCGGAAAGCCGCCGGCCTCGGCCGTGAGCCACAGCGCGACCTTCCCCGCCCAATCGAAGCGCTCGTGGGCCGTGCCGCCGCGCGTGCGCGCGCACACGTGGCGGAAGCCGCGTCCGCTGAGCGCGTCCACGCTCGTTCGCCGCGCCTCGAGCTCGAACACCGGCAGGCGCAACAGGCTGCCCATCGAGCCACGCAGCGCTTTGGGGTTCCACGGGCGACAGCCGCCGCTCGTGACGAGCAGGGCGCTCGCGCCCGCGGCCTCGGCCGTGCGCGCCAGCGCGCCAAGGTTGCCCGGGTCCTGGATCCCGGCCGCGACGACGAGCAACGCGTCTGCCGAGCTCGGCAGGGCGTCGAGCGTGCGCGCGGCGGGTTGGCGCGCGAGCGCCAGGCACCCGGAGCTGTGCTCGAGCGAGCTCGCGCTCGCCAGCAGCTCGCCCGCGACCGCGCGCGCCGCGATTCCGGCGCGGGTGAGCTCGGCCAGACGCTCGACGCGCTCCTCCGCGACCAGCACGACCGAGAGCTCGAGCCCCGCGCGCCGCGCGTCGTCCACCAGGCGGTCGCCCTCGAGCAGGATCTCGCCCTCGCCGCGACCGGCCGCGACCGCGCGCACGCGCTTCAACAGCGGGTTCGCGCTCGAGCGGATCGGTTCTGCGGGCAGGCTCACGGAGCGAGAAGCATAGCGCTCGGGGTAGGATGCTCGTCGTATGTGCCGCACGCTCGTCGCTCGCCTCGCGCACTCCCGATGAGTGACCCCGTCGAAGGACGGGTCGTGCGCGGCGACGCCAAGGCCTACCAGGTGTGGATCGGCGGCGAGATCCGCACCTTCGTGCCGCGCGGCAAGCTGTTCGACGACCGTGACGCCGGCGTCAAGAACCCGATCGCGGTCGGCGACCGCGTGCGCGTCAGCCTGGACGGCGAGCCGGGCATCGAGGAGGTCTTGGCGCGCAAGAACTGGCTGCCGCGCGTGGCGAGCTCCCACGATCCACGCGCGCAGATCCTGCTCGCCAACGTCGATCAGCTCTTCGTCTTCGGCTCGCTGGCGAAGCCCACGTTCTCCTCGAACCGCGCCGACCGCATCCTCGCCGCGTGCGCGTACTACGAGATCCCGGCGGCCCTGATCCTGAACAAGATCGACCTCGACAAGGACGGCGCGCTGCGCGACATCTCGCGCACCTACGAGGAAGCCGGCATCGAAGTCCTGCCGCTGTGCGCCCTCGACCGCCGCGGCGTGGAGGCGATCGCCGCGCGCCTGCGCGGCAAGACCTCGGCGCTCTACGGCGGCTCGGGCGTGGGCAAGTCGACGATGCTGAACGCGCTCGAGCCGGGCCTCGCGCTCAAGGTCGGCAAGATCAGCAAGTTCTGGGACCAGGGCAAGCACACCACGACCAACTCGCAGATGCACCGCCTGGAAGCGCTCGACGCGTGGGTCATCGACACGCCCGGCATCCGCGTCTTCCGCCTGGCCGGCATCAACCAGGCCGAGCTGCGCGACTGCTTCCCCGAGTTCGCGCGCTACGCCGCGCACTGCAAGTTTTCGACTTGCTCGCACGACCACGAGCCCGGCTGCGCGCTGTTCGAGGCCGTCGAGAAGGGCGAGCTCGCGCCCACGCGCTACGCCAGCTACGTCGAGGTCCTCGACGAGCTCCACCCGCCGCCCCCGGACGACACGCCCGAACCGCCGCCGGGCGGGTGAGCGCGCTCTCAGCGGGGCAACGAGCCGTCTGCGCTCGCGCGAAGAGAAGTCACGATCCCCGCGCCACCCTGGTTCCCGACGCCGAACTCGCTAGCGCTAGTGCTGTGATTCACGCACAGAAGCCTTTATCTCGGGCCGCCTGCGCCCGCCGCGGCGTTGCGCCTTGGCCGCGCTCGCTCCGTCGCGGATCGAACCACGCTCGTCCTTCATGGGGTGCGCCTACCGAAACCATTGGAGCAGCGGGGCGAACGCGCACCAGGAGTCGTTGGGCGTAGGCGCCCGCTGTACGGAAGAGGAAAGGAGCTCCACCCACGGTGCGGCGCCCATGCCGTGCAGGTGAGAATGCTCGCCCCCGCGTCCGCGACCCCCTCATGAACTCAATTTCCCTGGCGTTGCTGTTCCTGTCCTTCCCCTCCGTCGCACGCGCGCAGACGACGACGCGCGCACAGCTCGTCGACGAAGTGAGCGCGCTCGTCCACGCCCGCGCCGAGAAGGACACCTTCTCTGGCGCCGTGCTGCTGGCCCGCGGTGACGAGGTGCTCTTCACCTTCGCCGCGGGCGAGGCGGACAAGGGCTGGCACGTGAAGAACGACCTCGAGACGCGCTTCAACCTCGGCTCGATGAACAAGATGTTCACCAGCGTGTCGATCGCGCAGCTCGTCGAGCAGAAGAAGGTCGCCTACGACGAGCCGATCGCGAAGTACGTGGACGAGAGCTGGCTGCCGCGCGCGATCACGGACAAGGTCACCGTGCGTCACTTGATCACGCACACCTCGGGCCTGGGCAGCTACTTCAACGAGACCTACCAGAAGAGCTCGCGCGAGCTGTTCCGCGAGGTGGACGACTACAAGCCGCTGGTGCAGGGCGAGACGCTGGCCTTCGAGCCGGGCACGCGCTGGAGCTACAGCAACACGGGCATGCTGTTGCTCGGCGTGGTGATCGAGAAGGCGAGCGGCGAGAACTACTTCGAGTACGTGCGCAAGCACGTCTACGCGCCGGCTGGCATGACGCGCAGCGACTGCTACGAGCTCGACCAGCCGGTCGAGAACCTGGCCGTCGGCTACGAGCGCGACCCCACGACGAAGAGCGGCTGGCGCAACAACCTCTTCCAGCACGTCATGCGCGGCGGGCCGGCCGGTGGCGGCTACTCGACCGTGGGCGACCTGCACCGCTTCGCGCAGGCGCTGCTCGCCGGCAAGCTCGTCTCGGTCGAGTCGCTCGACACGCTGTGGACGCGCACGAGCGGCGCCGACTACGGCTGCGGCTTCCAGATCACCGACAAGCCGCAGAAGGTCGTCGGCCACAGCGGCGGCTTCCCCGGCATCAACTCGAACCTCGACGTGTTCGTGGACTCGGGCTACGTCGTGGTCATGATGTCGAACTACGGCGAGCCGACTGGCGCCCTGGCGCAGGAGCTGCGCAAGAAGGTGCTGAGCGCGACGGAGTGAGGCGCTCGTCCTACCCGAGCCAGCCACGCACGAGCGCGATCTTGTAGAGCCAGGTGAGCAGCGCGAAGCTCGCCAGCGCGAGCCACACCGGCGCGCGGTGGAAGCGCACGAGCTCCCTACCCAGGTCGCGGCCCCGCGCATGGCCGACGAGCGCCCACGTGGCTCCGACGAGCGTCGCCAGCAACAGCGCCAAGCCGAGCGGCTGCGTGTGCAGCGAGGCCAGCGCCTCGCCGTGGGCCGCGAGCGCGACCGCGGTGGTCACGCCGCAGCCCGGGCACGGCAGGTTCCAGTGCGCCATCGGCCAGCAGGGCCCGAAGCCGAGCTGCTGGTGCGTGCCGAAGCCGCGCGGGTCGGGCCGGAGCGCGCGGCCGAGCACGAGCAGGCCCAGCGGCGCGAGCAAACACAGCACGAGCACCACGCTGTGCTCGCGAGATCGAGTCGGACGGGCGGGCTCCACGGAGCCCAAGCGTAGCGCTTCGCCCTACGCCGCTTCGTTGAAGTCGTAGATGTACGACAGGCGCGACTTGTTCAGGATCGCGTAGCTGAGCCCCTTGAGGAGCTCGAGGTCGCGGTCGCCCTCGATCTTCATGCCGCGCACCTCGGGCGCGCGCATGACGAAGAAGCGGCGCGTCGAGCGATCGTCGACCTCGTAGCTGCGCGGGCGCACCTGCCCGGCGATCTCGACGTTCAGATTGCCGGTGTAGAAGGCGCGCACGCGCTGGTACGAAACGCCGTCCTGGGCCAGCTTCGCGGCATGCGGGTCGCCGGCGGTCTCGATCAGCTCGTGGGCGAGCAGCACCTCGTCGAGGTTGACGTGCAGCAGCGGCGTGTGGATGCGGTCGCGGCTGTTCAGGTCGATCAGCGTCGCGTCGCGCACGCGGATGAAGTACTTGCGGTACTCGTCCAGGAGCTGCGACAGGCGCGTGTACTTGTTCTCCACCTGCCCCTTGATGAGGAAGGCATCCGTCAGCAAGAGGTCGGAGACGATGGTCAGCATCGGGGGGGGGTGCGGCGGGTTCGCTAGGACCGGGTGAAGCGGCGCAGGGCTCCGACCAGGTGCAGGGAGCCCGTGACGAGCACCCAGCGACTGGTCCCGGCGATGCGCACGGCCTCATCCAGGGCCGTCCGGGGGTCCGGCACCGCGCGCGCCGCGAGCCCGAGCTCGCGCGCGATCGCCTCGAGCTCTGCCGCGTCGCGATAGGGACCTTCGCCGACGGACGAACAGAGCACCCTATCGGCGCCCCCCACCAGGGCCTTGAGCAGACCCCGGGCGTTTTTTTCCAGTCCCATCCCGATCACGACCACCGGCGAGAGCGCGAGCCCGGGCTCGCGGGAGAGGTCGCGCAGCACCAGTTCCAGGCTCTCGGGCACGTGTGCGCCGTCGAGCACGACGCGCGTCGCGCCCACGCGGCGGTGCTCGGCGCGCCCAGGGAGCCGCGCGCGTGAGGTCTCGATGTCGTGGGTGGCGAGCGCGGGCACGGCGCGCGCGAGCTCGGCCAGGATCGCGCGCGCGAGAGCCGCGTTGCGCTGGGCGACGCTTGCCTCTGGCGCGTGCTGGACGCGCACGCAGCGCGCGCCGCGCCCGCGCGCCGTGGCCTCGACCACCGTCGCGGCCTCGTCCTCGGGGGACAGCGCTCCGACCACGACCGCGGCGCCTGGCTTGACGATCCCGGCCTTTTCGTGCGCGATCAAGGTGCGCGTCGCGCCCAGGACGGCGGTGTGCTCGAGGTAGACGTTCGTGACCGCCGCCACGCGGCCGAAGCACACGTTGGTCGAGTCCAGGCGCCCGCCCAGGCCGCACTCGATCACGCCCACCTCCACGCCGGCCTCTGCGATGGCCACGAAGGCCGCCGCGGTGAGGAGGTCGAACCAGGTCGCGTCCGTCGCCGGGCTGGCCGCCGCGAGGGCCGCCTCGCGCGCGGCCAGGGCGTGCTCGAGGGCCACGGTCAGAGGCTCGTCGCCGATCTCCTGCCCGCCGATCCACAGGCGCTCGTTCACGCGCTCGACGTGCGGCGAGGTGTAGAGCGCCACGCGCAGCCCGGCCGCCTGCAGCGCGCTCGCCACCAGAGCAGCGGTCGTGCCCTTCCCCTTCGAGCCCGCGACGTGCACGGCAAGGAAGGCGCGCTCGGGCGAGCCGAGGCGCGCCATGAGATCGCGGATGGGGTCCAGCGAGACGCGCAGCAGCATCCGCCCATCGGCGCGCGCCTTTTTTTCCCAGTTGACGAGAGAATCCAGACGCGAGAGTGCGTGTTCTAGCCGCACGGATCGCTCGCGGATGCCATCCTTGTGGAAGGTGTTGGCCAAGTCCCTCGTCTCTCGTCCGGCGCGTCTCGCGGAGCGCAGGATCCTAGCGTGCCTGGCGGCACTCGGCTTGGCCCTCTTGCTCGGAGCGCTGGCCGAGGCTCAGCGGCCCACGCGCAAGCCCAAGAACGCCCCGCCGCCGCCGCACCAGTGGCCCGCGGTCCCGAGCGTGGATGCGGGGGCCGCCTGGAGCCAGGCGATGAAGGTGCTGCTCACCCGCCACGCCGCGCGGCACCCGGAACTGCTGTTCGAGCGCCGCGGCTCGAAGCTCGTCCAGCGCCGGCTGGGAACGATCGGCGCCGAATCGGCCACGGGCTGGCGCCGGGCGCTCTGCGACGTGCAGGCCGCGCAGGAGCGCTTCGCTGTCGAGGGCGGCGAGCGCGTGGCGCAGGCCCAACAGCGCGCGCTGGCGGACTGGCTGGAGGCCGAACGGATCCAGCTCGACGCCCAGGCCGTGGCCTCGGCCGACCCGGCTTCCTACGTCGAGCACGCCCTGCGCACCCTGCGTGCGGCCCAGGACGCCGTGTGGATCGCCCCGGAAGAGCGCCTGAAGAACCTCGCCGTGCTGGTGGCCGAACTGCCGGCCTACTTCCGCGACGCGCGCTACAGCTTGATCACGCCGACGCCGCCGTGGATCGACCTCGCGCTGGCGGACCTCGACGACCTCGAGGCGCTGCTGGTGGAGCTCGAGAAGATCCTGCCGCCCGCACCCAAGGCGCCCGAGCCTCCGGCGCGGAACGCGACGCCGCACGCGACGCCCGGGAAGCCGACCCCCCTCGCCGCCGGGGCGCCGGCAAAGGGCGGCAAGCCGCGCGCGGCCGCAGCTCCGACCACGGCCAACGCCGGCAAGGCGAGCGCGGCGAAGCCCAGCCCCGCCAGATCGATTTCCGCCCGGCCGCACCCCGCGCCCGCGCGCGAGTCCGTGGATCCGCGCGCCGCGCTCGACGCCTTCCGCGGCTGGCTGCTCGAGCAGCGCCCTGGCGCGGCCGGGCAGCCGCCGCGCCTGGACGCCAGCGAGTGGACGCGCGTGGTGCAGCTCACCACCGGCACCGAACTCAGCGCCGGCGAGCTCAAGGCGCGCTGCCTGCGCGACCTCGCGCGCATCGATCGCGACGCCGCCCCGGCAGTCGCGCGACACAAGCGCGCCCTGGATCCCGAAGACGTCGTCGCGCGCAGCGCGATTGCCGCCGGGCGCGCGCTCGCCCTCGGCCAGGAGGCGCGCATCCTGAAGGTGCGCCTGTCGCCGCAAGACGTGGAGTTTGGCCTGGAGGAAAGCCTGCGCACAGACAGCGCTCTCGTGCGCCTCTCCAGCGGTCCGGCGGAGCGCGTCCAAGCGCTGCTGCAGCTGCCGAGCCACGCCTGGTCCGTGGAGCGCAGCACGACGCGCACCGCCAGCCTGGAGACGCGTGGGCTCATCGCGCTCGGCGTGCGCCACGGTCTGGTCGGCGAGGCCCTGCTGACGCGCGCGCTGCGCGACGAGAAGAACCCGTTGATCGCCATGCTTGCCAACCGCGCCGTGCGCGAGGGCTTCGGGCTCTACGCCCTGGACTGGGTGGCGCGCGTGGACTGGGTCGAGAACCCGCTGCTCGCGGACGCCGAGGCGCTGCGCGAGTTCGAGCTGCAGCGCGGCTACGAGGCCAGTCGCCTGCTGGCCGCGCTCGAGCTGCACGCGGAAAGCGTTTCCATCGAAGAAGCCAGCCTGAGCTTCGCGCGGCGCACGGGCGTGGACCAGGACACGGCGCGGGCCGAGGTCCTGGCGGCCGAGCGCGACCCGCTGCGCGGCATCGGCTGGCTCGGCCTGCAGGAGCTGCGCGCGCTCGAGGAAAAACTCGCCAAGGCGACCGGCCCGAAGCGCGGGCTCTCGTTGACGCTGATGCTGACCCGACGCCACCCCGAGTTGCGAACGGCCGACATCGCGGCTTCGCTCGGCAAAGGCCTGCGCCACACGCGCTGAACGGGCAAGTCGCGAAAACAGGGTGCTTGAATTACCGGGTGCCCATCAACAAGAGGAAGCCCGGCCCTCGATAGGGATCCCCGACCCCATGCTGCCCAACCGCGAGCTATGTCACCGCATCCGCGTGTTCGTGTACCGCTTCCACGAGTCGCAGCCCAACTACCTCCTGCTGCGCGCCGCGCAGATGGAGAGCTTCTGGACCCCGATCCACGGCCCGATCGGCTTTGGTGAGCAACTCGTCTCCGCCATCCGTCGCGAGGTCATGGACGATATCGGCCTGGCGCGCCCGAGCCGGCTGATCGACCTGGAGATGCCCACGCGCTGGCAGCTCGGCGACGAGGAGACGATCGAGTGGGTCTTCGGCTTCCACGCCCAGCCCAAGGCCGGCGACCTGCGCGTCGATCAGAACCGCTGGTGCGACTTCCGCTGGGTGCAGTTTCCCGAGGCCTATCCGTCGCTCGAGCTCGATTACGACCGCGCGGCGATCATGCGCCTGCACACGATGCTGCACACGGCCTGAGCCCAGCTGGGCTGAGCGCCTCAAGCGGAGCGCTCAGCGCGGCTCGGCGCCCTTCTTGCCCGACTTGCGCTGCGGACGCCCGTTGAGCTCGGCCCAGGTGAGCGGGCTCTTCGGGTCGGCGACGTGGGCGTCCTCGATGAGCGCGGTGAGTTCTTCGACGAGCCCGGCGTGCTCCGCGGCGACGTCGTGGGCCTCGCCCGGATCCGTGGCCAGGTCGTAGAGCTCGAGGCGCGGGTTGCGTCCGTGCACGCCGCGACGCACGGCCTTCCACGAGCCGCGGCGCAGGGCCTGGGTGTGGCTCGGGCCGGGCCCGATGTTCTCCCAGTAGAGCGTGTCGTGCGCGCGCTGCTCGCTGGCGCGGCCGCGCAGCGTCGGCACCAGGCTGAGCCCGTCGATTCCGCTCGGCACGGACGCGCCGGCGAGCTCGACCAGCGTCGGCAGGAGGTCCCAGGCCGCGCACGGCAGCGCGCTCGTGCCGGGCGCGACGGTCTTGGGCCAGCGCGCGATCAGCGGCACGCGGATGCCGCCCTCGTACAGCTCGCCCTTCAGGCCGCGGAACGGTCCAGCGCTCTGGAAAAACTCGGGGTCGCTGCCGCCCTCGTCGGTCGGGCCGTTGTCGCTCGAGAACAAGACCAGCGTGCGCTCGTCGAGGCCGAGCTCGCGCAGTGTGTCGAGCACGCGCCCGACCTCGCGGTCCAGGCGGCTGAGCATGCCGGCGTAGACCGCGTGCGGCGTGAGCTGGTCGTTGTACAGGCGCGGACCGCCGCTCTCGACGTACGCGCGCTCGGGCCAGCCGAGCGCGCGGTAAGGCGCCGCCGAATCGTCGGGCACGTCGAGGTCGGCGTGCGGCAGGCAGTAGGAGAGGAACAGGAAGAACGGCCGCGCGCGGTTCTCCTCGCTGCGGCTCTGCTCCAGGAAGTGCAGCGCTTCCTCGGTGAACAGGTCCTGACTGTAGTGCGTGCGCGCGAGCGGGTTGCCTGCGTACTCCACGCGCTCGTCGTCGCGCAGCAGGAACGGCGGGTAGTAGCGGTGCGCGAGGTTCTGGTCGATGTGGCCGAAGTACGTGTCGAAGCCCTGCTCGCGCGGGCTGCCCTGGCGCACCGAGTTGCCCAGCGCCCACTTGCCGATGCACGCCGTGCGCTGCCCCGCCGCCTGCAGGATCTCCGCCAGCGTGAGCTCCTCCGTGGGCAGCGGCTGCGTGACGTTGATGCGCAGCGACATGTGCCCCGGGTGCTTGCCCGTGAACAGCGCGCAGCGCGAGGGCACGCACACCGTCCCGCCGGCGTAGAAGTCCGTGAAGCGCAGGCCCTCGGCCGCCAGCCGATCGATGTTCGGCGTGCGGATCCGCCGCTGGCCATAGCAACCAAAGTCGCCCCAACCTGCGTCGTCGGCCAGGATCAGCACGACGTTGGGCGGGGACAGGGCGTCCTGGGCGCGCAGGCTGGACGACACGAAAGAGAGCAGCACAGCGACGAGAACGGAGCGCATCACGTCAGCAGTGTAGCCGCGGCTACACGAAGCGGATCGGCTCGAAGCCCTCGCCCAGCACGTCGGCCGGCGGGAGCGCGAACACGTTCTGGATGCAGGTCGCGTAGATGCGGCGGAAGTCGGTGGTGAAGGCGAGGTCGCCGTCGTCGAGCCGGTCGAGCGCGGGTGGCTTGCCGTGGAAGCCGCCGCGCAGCTTGGGGCCAAGGGCGAAGGCCAGGCTGGCCGCGCCGTGGTCCGTGCCGCCCGAGGCGTTCTCGGCGACGCGCCGGCCGAACTCGGAGAACACCAGCACGAGCGCCGCGCGCCCGGCCTCGCTCTGCACCAGATCCGCGTGCAGCGCGCCGAGGCCGGCGTCGAGCGTGGCCATCAGGCGCGCGTGCCGGCCGCGCTGGTCGCGGTGCGTGTCGAAGCCGTCGAGCTCGACCGAGACCACGCGCACGCCGAGCTCGGCGTGTACCAGGGACGCGGCGGCGCGCAGGTCCGCGGCGAAGTCGTTGGCGGGATAGCGCGCCACCGTCGCGGGGCGCTCGAGCGCGGCGTGCAGCGTGGCGAGCGAGTCCTGGGCCTCGAGCCAGAGCTGACGCACGTGCCCGACCTCGGACGTGTCCGGCGTGGAGCCGCCTTCCATGGAGTCGCCGTCGAGTTCGCGCGCCGCCTGCAGGCCGCGCGCGCGCGCCGGATCGGTCGCGCGCAACAGACCCGGGGTCAACGACAGCGGCGCATGCTTGGCGGAGTACAGCGAGAACGGCGGCCGCGCGCCGAGGTGCACGACCGCGAGCGGCGTGGCGTCGGCCAGGCACTCGACGCTGCGGCCGATCCAGCCGGCGGCGAGGCCGCGCCCGCGCGCATCGGCCGCGTGCCAGATGTCCATCGAGCGGAAGTGCGAGCGGTTCGGGTCGGGATAGCCCACGCCCTCGAACAGCGCCAGGCGGCCGCTGCCGAAGAGCTCGCGCAAGCGCTTCAGCTCGGGGTGCAGTCCCACGCGCCCGTCGATGCGCAGCACGTCCTTGGCGCCGATGCGCAGGTTCTCGCGAGCGCGCGCGTAGGCGTCGTCGGCGTACGGCACGAGCATCGAGAGCCCGTCGTGGCCGCCGGTGAGCTGCACCAGGATCAGCGTCGGCCGTGGACCGGGTGCGGGACGCGCGGTGATCGGGCGCGCGAGCGCAGTGATCGGGCGCGCGAGCGCAGTGGCGCTGGCCAGCGAGCCCAGCAAGAAGAAGCGGCGATCGGGGCGCGTGCGCATGTCAGTCGAGCTGCGCCTCGGGCAGCGCCAGGATCCCGTGGGCGAGCTCGCGCAGCAGCGGCTCGGCGAGCTCGGGATGCGCGGCGAAGGGTTCGGCGCCGAGCTCGTGCTCGAGGCGCGCGGCACTCAGGCGCTCGGCGACGCGCGCGACCAGCGCGGCAGGAGCCGGGATGGCGAGCAGCTCCTCGACCAGCGCGCGCGCCAGGGCTTCGTCGCCCGCCGAACCCGCGCGCGCCAGACGCTGGGTCAGGTTCAGGTGCGCGCGGCCGTCGAGGCGGCCGAGGGCGCGCAGCTCCGGAGAGAGCCTGCGCTTCTCGGCGCGCTCCTGCGGGCGCATCTCGGGCTGCATGCTCGGCGCGCCGTCGTCCTCGGACGGATCGTCCTCGGGCTCGTCGTCGGCGCGCTCGCCCGCGCCCGCCCCCGTTTCGACGGCGATGCGCGCGAGGTCGCGGCCGCTGACGCGCCCGAGCATCATGCCCACGAGCTCGCCGCGCAGCAGCAGGCTCGCGCTCGTGGCCCAGGCCTCGCCGCCCTCCCAGCCGCGCACGCTGGGCGGGTAGAACAGGCGCTGACCGAGCAGACCGGCGCCGGCCACGACCAGGCGCGGATCGGCGTCGAGGTCGAGACGCCGCGCGTGGCCCACGAGGTAGTCGAGCGGGCTCGTCATGCGCGCGGCGCGCGTCTCGGCGCGATAGAACTCGGGGTCGAGGAACAGCGCGCGCAGGAAGACGTCGATGCGGTAGTCGGCGTCGCGCAGCACGACGGCGAAGCGCTCGCGCCGCTCGGCGTTCGGTGCGCAGCCCTCGAAGTAGGTCAGCAGGCGTCCGGCGAGGTGCCGCGCGCAGGCGGGCTGGTCCAGCAGCAGGTCGAGCACGTCGTCGCCGTTGAACTTGCCCTCCACGCCCAGCACGCGCTTCGCCCCGTAGTCGTGGCGCCGGGTCTCGAACTCGAAGCGCCCGTTCTTCTGCGTCCAGCCGGTGAAGGCGCGCGCCACTTCTTGCACGTCTTCCTCGCTGTAGTTGCCCTCGCCGAGCGTGAACAGCTCCAGCAGCTCGCGCGCGAAGTTCTCGTTCGGGTGCGCCTTCTTGCTGGAGGCGTTGTCGAGGTACAGCTGCATCGCCGGATCGTGCGCCACGGCGTGCAACAGCTCGCGGAAGCTGCCCAGCGCGTGCCGGCGGAAGAGCTGGTTCTGCTGGATCATCTCGTAGGAGCTCTTGACGACCTCCATCGAGCTGGTGAAGTGCCCGTGCCAGAACAGCACCATGCGCTCGCGCAGCGGCTGCTCGCCCTCGAGCATGCGCGCCACCCACCACTGCAGGAAGTCGGCCAGCTGCGCGCGGTCCTCGTCGCGCAGCTCGTTCATGCGCCGGTCGCGCTCGTCCTCGGGCAGCTTCTCGAGCAGCTTCTTGAGGTCGCCGTCGATGCGCTTGCGCGCGTAGAAGGGCTCCTCGAGCCACGGATCGACGTGCAGGAGGCCCTCGACCGTCGCAGCCTGCCCGCGCTCGAGCTCGCGCGCCAGCGCGGCCGTGTTCGCGCCAAATCCGGCGCGGTTCAGCAGGTGCTCGGCCTCGCGCGCGCCCCAGGCGGGTGCCGACGGCTCCTGCCCCACCAGGGTCGCGAGCAACAGCAACAGCGGGCACGGGTTCATCGTCGACTTCGCTCTGGCACCGAACCCCGGACGTCAGATCGGGTTCCGGCGCGAGGCCCACTCGCTACCATTCCGCCCCTTCGGGTTTCCCGCAAGCCTCCATGAGCGCTCCCCGCGATCTCGGCGCCTTCCTCGGCCTCCTGGCGCGCGAGCGGGAGCTGGTCACGGTCGAGGCCGAGGTCGATCCGGAGCTGGAACTGGCCGAGATCCACCGCCGCGTGATCGCCGCGGGCGGACCGGCGCTGCTCTTCAAGCGCGTGAAGGGCTGTGATTTTCCGCTGGCGACGAACCTGTTCGGGACGCAGCGCCGAATCGAGCGCGCCTTCGGGCCCGAGCCGCAGCGTCTGCTGGCCGAGGTGGCGAAGCTGCCGCAGGTGCTCGTGCCGCCCACGCTGGGCAAGCTGTGGAAGAAGCGCGAGCTGTTCCTGCGCCTGGCGCGCGTCGGGGCGAAGGAGCGCGCCGGCGGCGCGGTCACCGAGGTCGTGGAAGCTCCGCGCCTGACTCGTCTGCCGGCGATCCGCACCTGGAAGCGCGACGGCGGGCGCTTCTTCACCCTGCCGCTGGTCGCCACGCGCCACCCCGAGACGCTCGTGCCGAACCTGGGCATGTACCGCATACAGGTCTACGACGACGCCACCACCGGACTGCACATGCAGATCGGCAAGGGCGGCGGCTTCCACCTGGCCGCGGCCGAGGCGCTCGATCGTCCGCTGCCGGTGGTGATCCACCTCGGCGGTCCGCCGGCGCTGACCCTGGCCGCGATCGCGCCGCTGCCGGAGAACGTGCCCGAGACGCTGGTGGCGAGCCTGGTGCTCGGCGAGCGCCTGGGACTCGCACGGAACCGCCACAACGAGCTGCCGCTGTTCGCCGAGGCCGAGGTCGCGCTCGTGGGCGAGGTCCTGCCGCGCGAGCGCCGGCCCGAGGGCCCCTTCGGCGATCACTACGGCTACTACTCGGAGCGGCACGACTATCCCGTGTTCCGCTGCCAGGCCGTGTATCGCCGGCGCGCGCCGGTGATCCCGGCCACGGTCGTGGGCAAGCCGCGCCAGGAAGACTTCTTCCTGGGCGACTATTTGCAGGAGCTCTTGAGCCCGCTGTTCCCGCTGGCGATGCCCAGCGTGCGTGACCTGTGGAGCTACGGCGAGACCGGCTACCACTCGCTGGCCGCGGCCGTGGTGCACGAGCGCTACAAGCGCGAGGCGATGGCCTCGGCCTTCCGCATCCTGGGCGAGGGCCAGCTCTCGCTGACGAAGTTCCTGCTGGCGGTGGATCGCCCGCTCGAGCTGCGCGATTTCAAGAGCGTGCTCACGCACGTGCTGGCGCGCGCCGACTTCCGCACCGACCTGTATCTCTTCGCCAACCTGTCGATGGACTCGCTCGACTACGCCGGCCCGCGCATCAACGAGGGCGGCAAGGGCGTGCTGCTCGGCCTCGGCGAGCCGATCCGCGAGCTGCCGCGCGAATTCACGGGCGCACCGCGCGCGCCTGTGAAGACGGTGAAGGTGTTCTCACCAGGCTGTCTCGTGCTCGACGGCCCCGCCTTCGCCGACGAGGCGAGCGAGCGCCGCACCGCCGCCGCCATCGCCGCCGACCCGGCCTTCGCGCACTGGCCGCTGCTGGTGCTCAGCGACGACGCCGCGCGCGCCGCCAGGAGCGCGATCAACTTCCTGTGGACGACCTTCACGCGCTTCGACCCTGGCCGCGACCTGCACGCACAGAAGATCGAGCTCGTCCACGCGCACGCCAGCTTCACCCCCCCGCTGGTGATCGACGCGCGCAAGAAGCCCGGCTACCCGGAGGAGCTCTTCTGCGATCCCGACACCGCGCGCCTCGTCGAGCGTCGCTGGAAGGAGTACTTCCCCGCCGGCGGCGTCGAGATGGGCGACTCCGAGCACGGGCACCTGAGTCCGTGACGCGGATGTCGGCGAGTCGCTCGTGAGCGGCGTCAGGCCGCCGTCGTGCGCCGGAGCTCCGCGCGGCGACGTCACGCGCTCACGTCACGCGACGCGCCTCGGCGCCGGAACCGGGGAAAGTTGAAACCCGGGCAAGCTCTCGTGGGGACTCACGGAACGTTCTTTTCGACCGGCGCGCGGTCGGGGGCGACGTTGCCCGAGGGGGAGTGGAAAGGACCGCCCCCGGAGGGGGGAGTCTCGTTAGACTCCACTCGTTGTCCATGGCTCTTTCCGTTGCCGAGCGGGTCGTCAGCGCTGCCTTTCGCATCGTTTGCTCGCTCTCCGTCTACTGGATCTTGCTGCCATGAATCATCTCACTCTGCGCGGCTCTTTCTTCCCGGTCTTCCTCGCGGCGGTGCTGGCTCCCTATGGCGCGCTCGCCGCGCAGCGGGCACAGACGCCCAGCGGCCAGACGCGACTCGGTGCGCCGCTCCTGGGCCAGGGGCCGATCTTCCCCGGACAGTCGATCCGCGTCGGCGCCAGCGCGTCCCTCGTCGAGCTCGCCGACCTCGACGGTGACGGCGATCTCGACTTGGTGACGACGAACGCCGCCGGGGCGACGTTCTCGATCGCGCGGAACCTGGGCGCGAACGGCTTCGGCCCAGCGCTCGATTCCGACGCGGGTGCTCCCGCACAGGCCCTGGCAGTCGGGGACCTCGACGGCGACGGCGACGTGGACCTCGCTGCGGCGCTGTCCGGCGGCGACGGGCAGATCGCAGTCGCGCTCAATCAAGGCAACGGCACCTTCGCCACGCCCGTGCTCTACGCGATCGGCATGAGCGGCTGGACGAGGGCCGTGAGTTCGCTCGCCATCGGCGACCTGGACGGAGACGGCGCACCCGAGATCGCCGTGGCGCTCTCCTACCTCACGAGCACCCTGACCGACCTGCGCGCGGCCGTGCTGGGAAACGTGGGCTCGGGAACATTCGTGCAGGTGAGCGAGGAGCTGGTGGGCGCGCCGTACGAGAGCTTCGGCCCGACGCTGCCGTTGTTGACGCTGGCGGACCTGGACGCGAGCGGCGACCTCGATCTGATCTTCAGCATCTACGATGGGGACGAGCTCAGCGTGCTGATCAACCAAGGCGGCGGTCTGTTCGCTCCTCAGGTGCTCGTGCCAGTTTTGTTCCGACCGAGCTTCATTCTCGCCAGCGACCTCGACGGCGACCTCGACCCGGACGTGGCCTTCGTCAACGCGGCGGGCCAGGTGTCGATCCTGTTCAACCTGGGCGGCGGCTTCGCCCCGGAGGTCGCCTACGCCTCGGAGATCCTCCCCGGCCGGTTGGCGAGCGGGGATCTCGATGGCGACGGCGACAACGATCTGGTCGTGACGGGCACGGCGCTCGACGGACGGGGCCTGGAGGTGCTGTTCAACCAGGGTGGCGGCACGTTCGACGCGCCGGTGCGCACGGAGTGTCTGCCCTCCGCGGCGCTCTCGCTCGGCGACCTCACCGGCGACGGCCGTCCGGACGTCGCGCTGGCGAGCGGCGCGACGGTGTCCCTGCTGCTCAACCCCGGCAACGGCGTCTTCCCTCCGGCGACGCAGCCGAGCGTGGCCCTGGTCGTGCGCCCGGACTTCCTCGCGAGCGCCGACCTCGACGGGGACGGCGCGCTCGACCTCGTCAGCGGCGGCAGCGTGCCGAGCCA
Organism: Planctomycetota bacterium; assembly: GCA_009691855.1. Taxonomy (GTDB): domain Bacteria; phylum Planctomycetota; class UBA1135; order UBA1135; genus JABFRZ01. Next base: position 35,836 of record SIAI01000039.1, read on the forward strand.
GGTGTCCGTGAGCCTTGGCCAGGGCGGGGGCAGCTTCGCGCCGACCGTCCTCTACTCCGCCGGCTCGCGGACGGTAGCGGCGGTGGCCGCCGACCTGGACGGCGACGGCGTGCTGGACATCGGCGTCGCGCAGACCGCGACCTCGGTGGGCGTGCTGCACGGCAACGGCGACGGCACCTTCGCCGCACGCGTCCTCTATCCCGCGGGCGGCTCGCAGGCGGGCCTGGTCGCGGGTGACCTCGACCACGACGGCGACCTCGACCTCGCCTTCGCCCTGCCAGTTCGTGACTCGGCCTCGGCGCTGCTGAACCTAGGCAGCGGCACCTTCGGCGCGGCGGCGCTCTTCGCGACCGGCGACGATTCGCCCTCGTCCCTCACGAGCGCCGACTTCGACCACGACGGCGATGTCGACCTCGCGCTGGCGAACGAGGGCGGGAGCTCGGCCAGCCTCCTGCTCGGCCTCGGCAACGGCAGCTTCGACAGTCCGCAGACCTTCGTCGCCGGCCTCTTTCCGGTGGCCATCACCAGCTCCGACGTGGATCGCGACGGCGACCCGGATCTCGCGCTGTCGATTTCGCACCTCGGCTACGCCGCGGTGCT
>SIAI01000009.1 GCA_009691855.1 Planctomycetota bacterium
GGAACCTGCTGGGCTCGGAGTCTGTCTCAACTCGCCGCGAAACGGGCGAAGTTGGGCGCGCGTGCGTCAATGCACCCTGTCGCTGCTCGCCGCTCTCCTGCCCGGCCCGAGGAACGGGCCGGGCAGCGGCTTTCCGGCCGCACTTCTTGCTGCCCGACGCGATCAACACCGAGCAGCTATCTGTCTGACGAATAGGTCGGGCTAGGAGCTGCGCGTACGCCTGGCGAAGACCGACCTCGCGCGTGCCCAGGTCGGCACGCTGCGCGAGAAGCTGATCAAGATCGGCGCGGTCGTGAAGGAGAGCGTGCGCCGCATCGCGCTCTCCTCCCGGCAAGCTACCCGTGGAAGAGTCTGTGGCACGAAGCCGCGCACGGCCTTGGCGCGCTCGTCACGTAGAAGCTCCACAAGGAAACGGACCCGAGAGAACCTGGCGCGCTCGAAGTCTGTCCACTGCCGCTGCGGAACGGCGCAAACCGTCCGTGCGCGCGCGAAGACACACTGACGGAGACCGCAGCTCGCCGCCTGACGAATAGGTCGGGCAAACGGTTTCAGGGACGCGAGTCGTTCGCGCCCTCTCCAGTGCACGTGTCTCACACCGTGCTACCCTCGCCGGCGATGTCCTTCGCGCCGCGCACGAATCCCGTCCAGCGCGCTCCCGGGCTCCGGCCCGAGCCGGGTACGCCGCTCTACGTGCACGTGCCCTTCTGCGTGGCGAAGTGCACATACTGCGACTTCTACTCGGTCGCGGCCGAAGGTCAGGACCTCCCCGGTGCCCTGGATGCCCTGTTGCTCGAGGCCGAGCGCCGCGCGCCCCCGCGCCCCCGAACGGTGTTCCTCGGCGGGGGAACGCCTTCGTTCTACTCGGTCGATGAGCTCGCGCGTCTGCTGGACGGCCTCGACCGCTGGAGCCACTTCCGCGCCTCGGCGGAGGAGGTCACGTGCGAATGCAACCCCGAGAGCCTGGACTTTCCCAAAGCTCGCGCGCTCCGCGAGCTGGGCGTCGACCGCCTTTCGATCGGCTTCCAGAGCCTCGAACAGGGCATCCTGGCCCTGTTCGGGCGCGTCCACGACGCCGAGCAGAGCTTCGCCGCCTTCCACGCCGCGCGCGAGGCCGGCTTTCAGCGCGTCAGCATCGACCTGATCTACGGGGTCCCCGGTCAAGAGCTCGCCCGCTGGGAAGTCGATCTCGAGCGCGTCCTCGCCCTGCGCCCGGACCATGTCAGCGCCTACCAACTCACCTACGAGGACGGGACGCCGCTCGCCGCTCAGCTCCAGGCCGGCGCGTTCCAACGCCTCGACGAGGACCAGGAGCTGGCCTTCTTCGAGGCCACGCGTGGACGCCTCGCTGACGCTGGATACGAGCAATATGAAGTGTCCAACTTCAGCTTGAACGGGCAACAGTGCAGTCACAACGTCAACTATTGGTCCAACGGCCCCTACCTTGGCATCGGGCCCTCCGCGGTCAGCAAGCTGGCTTCGACGCGCTTCGGAAACGCGCGCTCGATCACCCCTTGGCGAGCCGCTCTGGCCGCGGGGCGCTTCCCGGCCGCCTGGGAGGAAACACCGGAGCCTTCGGTGCGGCTCGGAGAGACCTGGTGGCTCGGCCTACGCACCCGGCGGGGCGTCGAGCCGGCCGAGGTGCTGCGCACGGCCGGCTTCGAAGGCTCTGATCCGACCCTGCGGCTGCAGGAAAGTCTGCTCGAGCTCGGCTTCCTCGAGCAGTCCGCCGGCCGGATGCGCTTGACGGCTCGCGGTTGGCCCGTGGCCGACGCCGTGGCCCGGCGCTTCCTCGAGGCCTGCGCCGAGCAAACCAGCCCGCGCCTTCCGCGCGAGTAAGATCGGCCCCTCGGCTCGCCGCCTTCCTCTCGCACGGAGAGGGCGCCGGGCGGGCCGCACGTACTCCATGACCTTCGCCGACCGCCTTGACGCCGCCCTCGAGCGCGTGCGCACCCCCGCCCTGGTGGGCATCGATCCCCACCTCGACCTCCTTCCTCCCGCCTTCGCCGTGGCGCGCGAGGCCCGCGCCCCGCGCGCCGAGCGAGCCGCCGCCGTGGAGACCTTCTGCAAGGAGCTCATTGACCTGGTTTCCGGCACTGTCGCGGCGGTGAAGCCGCAGTCGGCCTTCTTCGAGGTGCTCGGAGCGGATGGGGCGGTCGCCTGGGAGCGCGTGGTGGCCCACGCGCGGGCCGCGGGGCTACTGGTGATCGGGGACGTGAAGCGCTCCGACATCGCCTCCACCGCGGCGGCCTATGCGACGGCCTTCCTCGAAGGTCTGCCCGGCACCACCCACGAGCACCTGTGCGACGCGATCACGCTCAATCCCTATCTGGGGTCCGATTCCCTGGTGCCCTTCGTCGATGCTTGCAAGCGCGCGAACGCGGGCCTGTTCGTCCTGGTGCGCACGTCCAACGAGAAAAGCGCCGAGTTCCAGGCCCACGGCGAGCCGCGCCTGTGCGAGCGCGTGGCCGACGTCGTGCACGCGCTCGGAGCCGAGCTGGTGGGCAGCTCCGGCTACTCCTCGATCGGCGCCGTGGTCGGGGCCACGCATCCGGAGGAGCTCGAGCGCCTGCGCCGGCGCATGCCGCGCGCGGTGCTGCTGCTGCCCGGTTACGGCGCGCAGGGTGCCTCGGCCCGCGACGTGCGCGCTGCGTTCCCCGATGCGCGCAAGCGCTGGCGCGGAGCACTGGTGAACTCCTCGCGCGGCGTGGCCTTCGCCTGGCGCGAGAAGCAGCACGCGAATAGCAGCTGGCAAGACGCCTCGCGCTTCGCCCTCGAGGCCATGGTCGGCGAGCTGCGCGCCGCGCTGGACTGAGAGCATCGTGACGCTCGAGTTCCAGTATCTCTCCGCGGACATACTCGGCTTGCCCGAGTGGGCCGCGCGTGCGTTGGCCGAGCGGCCGCGACCCGCGCACCTCGCCGGCCTCGAGCTGCCGCGCGACGTCGAGTCGTTCCCCCGGCCCGACGAACGCCTCGAGGCCGAGGAGCGCGCCGAGCTCGCAGCCACGCTGGAGGCCGAGCTCGCGCAGCACCAGCCGCACGTCGCCGTGCTCGAGTCCGTGCGCGCCCTGCGCGCGCGTGGCGCGTTCGTGGTCGTCGCCGGACAGCAGCCCGCGCTGATCGGCGGACCGCTGTACGACCTGTACAAGGCGCTGCACGTCGTCGCGCTCGCGCGCCGACTGTCGCAGCGCTGGGAGGCGCCCGTGGTGCCGCTGTTCTGGAACCACGCCGACGACCACGACATCCAGGAGGTCCACCATCTGTGGATCCAGAACCCGAACCTCGACCTGCGCAAGGTCGGCTTGGCGGGCATGTCGTCGGGACGCACGCTGCTCTCGCGCATGGTGTTCGACGAGACGCGCCACCAGCTCGGCACGCTGTCCGAGCTCCTGCGCCAGAACCTGTGGGAGGGTCCCGAGCAGGCGCGCGCGCTCGAGCTCTTCGTGCCGCGTGATGGCGAGAGCTTCTCGGGCGCCTTCACGCGCACGCTGCTGGCGCTGACCGGACACCTCGGGCTGGTCGTGCTCGAACCCCAATGGATCCGTCCGTCGCTGTCGCGCGCGCTGGCGCAGCTGGTGTCGCGCGAGCTCGAGCCCGCGCTGACCGCGGGCGCGGACGGCGTGCGTGCCCAGGGCCGCGTGCCAGCGATCGAACCCCGGGAGGCGGCGCTCGTCTTCCGCCACGAAGAGGGCAAGCGTCACGCGCTGCGCCTGGCCGATGGCCTGTACCGCTTCGACGGCGAGTCCGGCGCGCGCACCGCGGCCGAGCTCGCGGCCGAGATCGTGCAGCAACCGTTGGATTGGTCGGCCGGCGCGCTGCTGCGCCCGCTGGTGCAGGATCTCGTGCTGCCCGTCGCGGCCTACGTCGGCGGCTGGGGTGAGCTCGCCTACCACGCGCAGCTCGGTCCGCTGCGCAGCGCCGTCGATGCGCCGCACACGCCGTTCGTGCCACGCGTGTCGGCCACGCTGGTGGACGGCGGGTCGCGCGAGTCGCTCGCGAAGCTCGGACTCGAGGTGCGCGACGTGTTGCTCGCGCGCGGCAAGATCGAGCCCGAGGTCAGCGCCTCGGCCTCGCCTGCGGTGGCCACGGAGCTGCGTGCGTTCGCGCGGCGCGCCGCGAGCGAGCTCGTCGCCTTGCGTGAGGACGTGGCCGTGCTCGATCGTGGGCTCGCCGAGCAGGTCAAGCGCACCGCCGGCCAGATCGAGGATCTGATCGGCAAGCTCGCGGCCAAGCTCGAGCGCGTGCAAGCCAACAGCTCCGGCAGCGGCCGCCGTCACTACCGGCGCTTGACCAACGGGCTCTACCCTAACGAGCTGCCGCAGGAGCGCGTGCGCGGCACGCTGGAGTTCGTCGCGCGCTACGGCACCGGCTGGATCGACGAGCTCCTCGCGGGCATCGATCCGCTGCCGACCGAGCACCTCGTCGCCACCTTCCCGGACTGACAGACATGCCCCTCGACCTGCTCGTCATCGCCGCCCATCCCGACGACGCCGAGATCTCGTTCGGCGGGACGATCCTCAAGCTGAGCGCGGCGGGCAAGCGCGTCGGCGTGCTCGACCTCACGCGCGGCGAGATGGGCACGCGCGGCTCGCAGACCACGCGCGCCGCCGAGGTCGCGGCCGCGAATCGCATCCTGAACCTCGCCTGGCGCGACAACCTCGAGTTCCCTGATTCGCGCATCGTGGCCGACGTGGCGAACCGCGAGCGCCTCGCGCGCGTGCTGCGCGAGCAGGCGCCGCGCATCGTCTGCGCACAACACACCGAAGACTTGCATCCCGACCACGCGGCCTGCGGGACGCTCGCGCGCGAGGCCTGGTACCTCGCGGGCCTGGCGCGCATCGCCGAGCGCGACGGCGGCGGCCCGGCGCGCCGGCCGCGCTTCCTCTTCCACTACATGGGCCACGTGCCGTTCGAGCCCACGCTGGTGGTGGACGTGAGCGCCGTCTGGGCGCGCAAGGTCGAGCTGGTGCGCTGCTACGCATCGCAGCTCGCGCCGCGCGAGGCGGGCGACCACGGCCAGCACCTCCTGTTCGGCGCGGACATCCTGAGTCGCGCCGAGACCCGCGCGCGCTACTACGGCGAACGCATCGGCGTGCAGTACGGCGAACCGCTGCTGCACCGCGGCCCCCTGCCCTCGGAGGCCCTGGCGGGGCTCCTGTGAGCGCGTCGGCGTCACCGCCCACGCCGAGCCGGGTAGGATGCGAGACGAGTATGCCCACGACCCGCGTCCTGCGCTGGTGCCGGACCTCCGGCCCGCTGTCAGCGGCCCTGCTGCTGCACGCGGCGTTCCTGGGCGCGGCAGCGCTGGCGACGTTCGCTGTGCTGCCGCAGCACGATGAGGAATTCGGCACGATCGCCTTGGCGCTGGCCAAGCACCGTCCAGACGAGCGCCGGCGCGCGCCGGAAGCGCCGCGCTTCGCCGAGCTCGAAACGCGGGTGGTCGAATCCGTTGACGACGACTTCGACGAGGCCGAGCTCGTCGAGGCGCGCGTCTGGACTGCGCCCGCGGGGGAAGAGGTCGCACCCGCGCGCGCGCCCCTTCCGCAGGTGGCGCTCGACCTTGCGCCGCCCGACTTCTCGAGTCTCGCCTTTTCCGCCTTCGGCGGCGGGACTTCGGCCAGCGGGGACGCGGGCGCCGCGAGCGGCGGGCTCGGCGCTGTCGCGGCGGCTGGAGGCGGCAGCCGCGCGGCTGGAGCGCCGGGTGGGGGCGGAGAGGGTCAAACGGGCTTCGGGACCGGAAGCGGCCAGGCCGCGCTCACCGGGGAAGCCGCCGCGCCCCGCGCTCGCGTGCGCGGGGCCACGCCGATCGACAAGCCCACGCCCATCTACCCGAAGCTCTCCCGCCGCACCGGCGAGGAGGGCAGCGTGCTGTGCCGGCTGCACCTCTCCGCGACCGGGGCCGTGCTCGAGGTCGAGGTCGTCGAGTCGAGCGGCTTTGTGCGTCTCGACGAGGCCGCGCGTGAAATGCTCGGCCGCTGGCGCTTCGAGCCCGAGCTCGTGGACGGGCGTGCCGTGGCCACGACCTGGCTGCACAAGGTGACCTTCCAGCTGGAGTGAGGCCGCGGCCGCGCTCGGTGCGCGGGAGCGCTGGCGTGGAGGCGTTGTGGACAACCTGTTCATAGCTCCATCCAAGTGGTGGAAATCCTCGCGGAGAACCTCGCCCACCCTCCACAGCCGTGCACATTCCGCGCGGAGCCCCGAGTGGAGAACCTGTGGAGGACTCGCTCCCGCTACAATTGCCGGCTCGATGAGGCGCATCGCGCTGATCAACCAGAAGGGCGGGGTCGGCAAGACCACGGCCACCGTCAATCTCGGGGCTGCGCTCGCGCTGGCGGGCAAGCGCGTGGTCGTCGTGGACCTCGATCCGCAGGCGAACCTGACGCTGTTCCTCGGGGTCGAGCTGGCACCCGACGCGCCCTCCAGCTATCGCGTGCTCACCGGCGAGGCTTCCTTCGGCGCGGCGCTGCGGGCCACGAGCACGCCCAACCTGCGCCTGTTGCCAACCGACATCCACCTCTCGGGCGCGGAGCTCGAGCTGTCCTCGACCCAGGGCCGCGAGAAGCTGTTCCGCGCCGCGCTGGACGGCTGGGTCGCCGAACACAAGAAGACTCATCGCGGCGAAGAGCCCGCGGACTACGTGCTCTTCGATTGCCCGCCGAGCCTCGGGCTCCTGTCGCTGAACGCGCTCGCCGCCGCGGACGAGGTGTTCCTCGTGGTGCAGACGCAGTTCCTGGCGCTGCAGGGCATGAGCAAGCTGGTCGAGGTCATCGAGCTCGTGAAGCAGCGCCTGCATCCCGGCCTGAAGCTCTCCGGCATCGTGCCCTGCATGTACGACAGCCGCATGCGCCTCGCGCGCGAGGTCCTGGCCGAGCTGCGGCGCTACTTCCCCGCACAGGTCTTCCGCACGCCGATCAGCGCCAACGTGAAGCTCGCCGAGTCGCCGAGCTTCGCCAAGACGATCTTCGAGTACGCGCCCGATTCGATCGGCGCGCGCGACTTCGCCTCGCTGTCGCACGAAGTCCTGACGCAGGAAGTCCTCGCGCGCACGCCGGCCGAGCCCGAGCCCGCGCGCAAGAAGCTCGACCTCGGCGAGGCCCTGCGCGGCGCGAGCCACGGGGCCGCGCGCGCGCTCACCTCGCCGCCGGAGGTCCCCGCGCGCCTGGCGCCGAGCACACGTGAAGCTGCCAAGCCCGCGGCCTTTGCCGCGAGCGCGCTGACTCCCGCCGTGCGCACGCCGGTCGCCAAGAGAGTCGAGCCGGTGCGAGTTGTCCCGGTTGCGCCGCACCCGGTGCCTCCCGTCGCGGCTGCGCCATCCAAGCGCACGCCAGCACCCGCCGCGGCACCCGTTGCGCCGGTCGCCGCTCCCGCGCCGGCCGCCAAGGCCAAGAAAGTCGTCCCCGTGACACGTGTCGAGCCGGCACGCGCTCCCCTGAGTCCAACCGCCACACGAGTGACGCCACCGGTTGAGAAGACCATCGTGCCCGCCGTGACGACGCCAGCGCGCAAGTGCGAGCCGACGACGCCCGCAGCGACCACTCCGCCGCCTGCCAAGAAAGCTGGGGCTCCGCTTGTCCCGGCGCCCACGGCTGCGCCGGCTCCGCGCGCCCATCCGCTGGCGCCGAAGGCCGCGATGCGCGACTCGGTGGCGCCTGCGCGCCCGGCGTCCACGAAACTCGAGCCCCGGCGCGAGCCCCCGGCACCGCCCGCCCTGGCCGCTTCTCCCGCAACGGAGGCCAAGCCGGAGGGTGGCGCGCGGCGTCCGCGCTCCAAGCCGGGGGCGTCCGGATGAGCGACAAGCTCTCGATCGGCGTCCTGTGCCACCCGACCTATGGTGGCTCGGGGGTGATCGCCAGCGAGCTCGCGCTGTCGCTGGCCGAGCGCGGCCACGCCGTGCACCTCTTTTCGCATCAGGTCCCGCCACGTCTCGCGCATTCGGGCGCGCTGGTGCAGATGCACGTCTCGCAGGGGCTTCCCTATCCGCTGTTCACCTCGACGCCCCACGACCTCGCCATCACGTCCTCGATCCTGCGCGTCCACCGCGACGAGGGGCTCGACATCCTGCACGCGCACTACGCCCTGCCGCACGCGGTCTCGGCCATCCTGGCGCGCTCGGCCGCGGAAGCCGATCCCGGCCGGCCGGCGCCGCGCGTGGTGACCACGCTGCACGGCACGGACATCACGATCGTCGGCAGCGATCCCTCCTACGCCCCGCTGACGCAGTACCTCATCTCGAGCAGCGACGCGGCCACGGCCGTGTCCGAGTCCCTCGCGCGCGATACCGAGCGACACTTTTGCCTGGGCACGAAGCCCTGCCGCATCGAGGTGATCCACAACTTCGTGGATACCGAGCGCTTCACACCACAAGCCAAGCCCTCCAAGAGCACGGTTCCGCGCGCCGTGCACGTCTCGAACTTCCGGCCGGTAAAGCGCGTCCCGTGGCTGATCGAGGCCTTCGCCAAGGCCACCGTTGGCACACACGCGGAGCTCGTCCTGGTGGGCGACGGTCCGGCGCGCTCGGACGCCTGCGAGACTGCGCGCAACCTCGGCCTCGGCACGCGCGTGCGCTTCCTGGGCGAGCGCGACGCGCTGCCTGAACTGCTCAGCCCGGCCGACGTCTTCTTGCTCTCGTCCTCGGAAGAGTCCTTCGGTCTCTCGGCGCTCGAGGCGATGTCCTGCGGCGTTCCGGTGGTCGCAACCGCGGTGGGTGGGGTGCCCGAGGTCATCCGTGACGGGGAGACCGGCCTGCTCAGCCCGGCCGACGACCAGGATCAGTTCGCGGCGCGCGTGGGCGAGCTGCTCTTCGATCGCGAGCGCGCGCGGGCCATGGGACGGGCGGCGCGCGCAGACGTGCTGGCGCGCTTTGCCACCGGGCCAGTCGTGGATCGCTACGAGCAGCTCTATCGCAGCGTGCTCGCCCGCACGCGCAAGCCTTGCGGCACCTAGGCGACTTGCGATGAGGGTCTATCTGGATCACAACTCGACCACGCCGCTGCGCCTGGAGGTGCGCGAGCGCTGGCTCGAGGTCGTGGCGCAGGGGCTCGGAAACCCCTCCAGTCTGCACGCCTCCGGACGGCGCGCGCGCGCCTTGCTCGACGAGGCGCGCGAGCGCGTGGCGGCAGCTCTCGGCGTGCACGAGGACGAGGTCTTCTTCACCTCGGGCGCGACCGAGGCCAACAACCTGGCCCTGTTCGGCTCGCTCGAGGCCGGCGCGAGCGACGCCGGGTTGGTCACCACTACGGTCGAGCACGCTTCGGTGCTCGAGCCCGCGCGCGAGCTCGCCCGGCGTGGTCGCGCGGTCGCGTTCGTGCCGGTCGATGCTCAGGGCCTGCCCGACCCGGCCGCAGTGGCCGCCGCGGTCACGCCGAGGACGGCGCTGGTGTCGGTCGCGGCCGCGAACAACGAGACCGGGGCGCTGCCCGACATCGCCGGGGTGGCGGCGGAGCTGCGACGTCGGGCCGGCCCTCGGCCGCGGCTCCACAGCGATGCGGTCCAGGCCCTCGGGCGCGTGCCTGTGCGGCCCAGCGAGTGGGGCGTGGACCTGGCGAGCTTCTCGGCGCACAAGATCGGCGGGCCAGCCGGGGTCGGTGTGCTCTGGCGCGCCAAGGGTGTCACCCTCGCCCCTCGCACCCACGGTGGGGGCCAGGAACTCGGGTTGCGGCCGGGGACGGAGAGCGTCGCCGGAGTCGTGGCCGCGGCCCTGGCGTTCGAGCTCGCGGTGCGCGAGCAGGCGGAGTTCGCGGCGCGCACAGGCGAGCTCGCGCGTCAGCTGTGGGCCGACCTCGCGGCGCTGCTGCCCGAGGTGCGCCTGCTCGGACCGCCGATCGATTCCCGGCGGCGGCTCCCCAACACCTTGTGCGTGCTGCTGCCCAACACGGACGGCAAGGTACTGCTGACGCGCCTCGATCTCGCTGGGCTCGAGGTCAGCGCGGGCTCGGCGTGCGCCAGCGGCTCGATCGAGCCGTCGCATGTCCTGCTGGCGCTTGGACTCACGCGCGGCGCGGCGCGCTCGGGCCTGCGCCTCTCCCTCGGACGGAACACGACGGCATCCGATTGCAAGCTTGCGCTCGCGGTCTTCCACAAAGAGTTCGTCTCGTCGCGCGCAACTTGAAGCAGCGTCGTCCGGTTGCGAACAACAGGCGCAACTTTGCGGACAACTCGGTTGACCGTCTGCGCGGTCGGCCGTGTAATGCGCGCCCGCGTCGATGGCGAGCGTGCGTGAGCGCGTGCGTCCCGACCAGGGAAGAAGGTCCGCTGCGCCGCGAACGTCGCGGTGCGCGCGAGTCGCCGAGAGTCACCTAGCCCATCCAATCCGAACACCCGTCGTTCCATTCGGCCACCATCCGGGGGGTTGAAGAGAGCCGCAATGCCGACCTTGGACAGCGCCATTCCGCTGCCGTCCGGCGACGAAGGCCCCACACGCGCAGCCAGCGCAGGGGTGCTCGGCGCCGCGGAGCTCGCCACGCACTGGGAGCACATCCTCGAGGTCCTGCGCGGCAGCATCCGGCGCGAGCAGTTCGAGACCTGGTTCCGGCGCGCGGCTCCGGTCGCGCTCGACGGGGCGCGCCTGACGATCGCGGTCCACAACGCCTTCGCCCGCGAATGGCTGCTCGACTACTACAAGGACGAGCTGGCCGCGGCCGCCGAGAGGGCCCTCGGCAGCGCACGCACGATCGAGATCGTGGTCGACCCCGAACGCGTGGCGTCCGTCGCTCCGGCCCGGGTCGAGCTCCCCGTCGCCGCACTTCCAGCCACCGCCCCGGCTCGCGCTGGAGCCGCGCCTGGCCTGGCCGACGCTGCGCGCGCCGACCTCGGCCGCATCGAGACGCCGCGTACCGACCTGGGGCGTGACGAGCCGGGACGCCTGCTGGGGGGCAGCGACGTCACCCTCAACCCCTACAACCGCTTCGACAACTTCGTCGTCGGCCCCTGCAATCGCTTCGCACACGCCGCTTGCGTCGGCGTCGCCGAACAGCCAGGCAAGACCTACAACCCGCTCTTCATCCACGGCAGCTCCGGCCTGGGCAAGACGCACCTGATGCAGAGCCTCTGCCACTCGGTGCTCGCGCGCGAGCCGCGGACGCGCATCCTCTATCTCTCCTGCGAAACCTTCGTCAACCACTTCATCAGCGCCCTGGAGCATGGGAACCTCACCAAGTTCCGCGACAAGTACCGCAACGTGGGCTTGCTGGTGGTGGATGACATCCACTTGTTGGCCAACAAGGAGAAGACGCAGGAGGAGTTCTTCCACACCTTCAACACGCTCTACAACGCCGGCGCGCAGATCGTGCTCTCCTCCGACAGTCCGCCGGTCGAGATCCCGACCCTGCAGGAGCGCCTGGTGTCGCGCTTTTCCTGGGGCCTGGTCACGCAGCTCGAAACGCCCTGCTACGAGACGCGGGTCGCGATCTTGAAGCGCAAGAGCCGCGAGCGCGGACGCGAGTTGCCCGACGAACTGGCGCGCTTCCTGGCCGAGCGCATCGAAACCAACGTGCGCGAGCTGGAGGGCGCGGTGAACAAGCTCCTGGGCTTCTCCAGCTTGTCCGGCCAGGAGCTCAGCCTGCAGCTCGCCCGCCAGTGCCTGCGCGAGCTGTTCACCCTGCAGCGCGGCCAGCCCTCGATCGACGACATCCTGCGCGCCGTGACCGCGCGCTACGGAGTCAAGCTCTCCGACCTGCAGTCCAGGCGCCGGACCAACGCGATCGTCGTCCCGCGCCAGGTGGGTATGTACCTCGCCCGGCGCGTGACGCGCATGTCGCTGGAGGAGATCGGGCACTATTTCGGCGGCCGCGACCACTCCACGGTTCTGTACGCGATCGGGAAGGTCGGGCGGGTCTCGCGCGAGGACGAGGAGATGCGCCGGAACGTGACCGAGCTCCTGCTCGAGCTGGCGGGCCCGGACGGGTCCTGAAGCGGGCGCAAGCCGCCCGGTGATGCGCCCGGAAATCGGCGGGTCCCTGAGCTCTTCCGAGGCCTTCTCCGCCCCCCTTCTCTGCTATCCTCTACGTTCTCTGTTGCCTCCCATGCGAGCTCTTCTCAGCCCCTCCCGCGACTCCCAGAACGGTCGCCGTGCGTTGCGCACAACCCGTGGATCGTCGGCGGAGAACGCGTGGACTGCGCCCGCCCCGTGCACAGTCACCAACGGCGCGCCGCGCTCGCCGAGAGCGGAACGTTGGCAAGCGTGGACAGCGCTGTCGTTGTTCACCACTCACTCCACGCTCCTCCGCAGCCCGCACTCGTCCTCGCAAGCGCACTCATCTCCTTGTGCGGCCGAGGCCTGCGCACTTTCGCGCGTCGCGTTCTCCACGCTCCGCGCGACCCCTTATGAAGACGAAGAAGAATCTCTTCTCTTCTCTGAACAGAAGACAAGCCACCCCGAGTCCGACACCAAAACTGTCCTGGCATGAAGGTTCTCTGCGCTCGCGAACGGCTCCGTGAAGGCCTGACGGTCGTCACCAGCGTCATCCCCCTGAAGAGCACTCGACCGGCGATCGAGAACGTGTGTCTCGTCGCCAGCGACGACATGCTCGAGCTCGTGGGCACCGACCTCGACGTCGCCGTACGCTACCGCGTCGCCGACGTGAAGGTCGAGGAACCCGGAACCGCGCTCATTCCGGCGCGTGTCGCGGCTGACTTCGTGCGCGACCTGACCGGCGACACGGTGCGCCTGCGCAGCAAGGGCAACGGCGAGGGTTTCGTAATCGAGTCCGGTCCGGACGATCGCTGCGAGCTCACCACGGTCGATCCCGACGAGTACCCGGTCGTGGCGCGCTTCATCGAAGAGGGTTCGTTGCCCGTGTTGGGGGCGAAGTTCACGCGCCTAGTCGCGCGCACGAGTTTCGCGGCCGCGCGCGAGGCCGGACGCTACGCGATGCACGGGATCCTCACCGAGCTCGAAGGCGACGAGCTGCGCATGATCGCGACCGACGGACGGCGGCTGGTGCTGGCCAAGGCTCCGGTCGAGGCGAGCGCGGGCGGCATCCAGCGCGCGATCGTGCCCACCAAGGGCATGATGCTCTTCTGCAAGGTCATCGACGACCCGACCGAGATGGTGCGCATCCACTTCGGTGAGAACCAATTCGGGTTGAAGACCTCCAAGGCCGAAGTCTACGCGCGCCTGATCGACGGCGAGTTCCCGCGCTATTCGGCGGTCATCCCAGCCATGACCCAGAACACCTTCGAGGCCGACGCGCAGGCCCTGCACCAGAAGCTCAAGCTGGTGGCCAACGTGACCAGCGCCGACACGCGCGCGGTCAAGCTCTCGATCGGCAAGGAACGCATCACCATTTACGGCCGCTCGGCCGCGATGGGCGAGGCCAGCGCCTCGCTGGACGTGATTTTCGACGGCAAGCCGACCGACATCGCCTTCAACCCGGATTACCTGATCGACGGGCTGAAGAACTGCGAGCTGCAGAACGTGCGCTTCGAGTTCAACGAGAAAAACAACCCCGGCAAGTTCACCCTCGGGGAGGACTACACCTACGTCGTGATGCCGATCACGATCGACACCTGAGCGCGCGAGCAGATCCGGTCGCGCTACGCGCGGTCGCTCGAAGTTTTCCGGTCGCGCGGAACGCGTGGCCCCCAATGACGCTCCTCGTCCCGAGCCCTTCCATCCCGAGTTTGGAGTCCAAGTCCCCCCGCGGCCCGCAGCCCATCGCCGACCTCCTGCGCCAGTTCCTGAAGGAGAACGGCGTCCGTCGGCCGAGCGGCGACGAGCGTCTCCTGCAAGCCTGGGCCGATGCGGCCGGTGGCCCCTGGAAGCAACGTGCTACGCCGGTCGCGTTCCGCGGCGGACAGTTGATCGTGGAGGTCTCCTCCGCCCTCGATCTCGCCGAGCTCAAGGGCTTCGCCGGCGAAGGCATCCGCAAACGCGCCAATGCCGCCCTCGGTGAGGATCGTCTCCGCAAGGTCGTCTTCAAGCTGAAGAGCTGAGCCCAATGAGCGACACGAACAAGACCGATCCCGCTCGCGCCGCGAGCGACTACCGCGCCGACTCGATCACGATCCTTGAGGGTCTCGAAGCCGTGCGCATGCGCCCGGCCATGTATATCGGCGACACCGACGTGCGCGGCCTCCACCACCTCATCTGGGAGGTGGTCGACAACTCGGTCGACGAGGCCCTGGCCGGCCACGCGCGCAAGATCGACGTGCGCGTGCACACGGACGGCTCGGTCGAGGTCGAGGACGACGGGCGCGGTATCCCGGTCGAGAACCACCCGACCGAGGGTTTGCCGGCGGTCGAGATCGTGCTCACGCGCCTGCACGCGGGCGGCAAGTTCGACAAGAACTCCTACAAGGTCTCGGGCGGCCTGCACGGCGTCGGCCTGTCCTGCGTGAATGCCCTGGCCGAGTGGCTGGAGGTCAAGGTCCACCGCGAGGGCAAGATCCACCACATGCGCCTGGAGCGCGGCGCGCCCGTGACGCAGCTCAAGGTGCTCGGGCCTACGGACCACACCGGCACCTCGGTTCGCTTCAAGCCCGACCCGCAGATCTTCTCCACCACCGAGTTCGAGTACGAGACGATCTCGAAGCGCCTGCGTGAGACGGCCTACTTGGTGGGCTCGCGCGGGATGCAGATCTCGCTGCTGGACGAGCGCACCGGCGCCAGCGAGCAGTTCGTCTTCCCTGATGGCCTGCGCACCTTCGTCGAGCACGTCAACAAGAACAAGACGCCGCTGCATCCCGACGTCGTGCACTTCCTGCGCACCGTGCCCTCGGTCGACAACCCGGGCCAGGACTACGTGATCGAGTGTGCGCTGCAATACACCGACGCCTACCAGGAGTCGGTGTTCACCTTCGTCAACAACATCAACACGCACGGCGGCGGTACGCACCTGGCCGGCTTCAAGGCCGCGCTGACGCGCTCGCTCAACAACTACATCAAGCAGCAGAAGCTGCTGAAGGAGTCGGACGACGCCCCCGGAGGCGACGACTTCCGCGAGGGCCTGACGGCGGTGATCTCGCTCGCCGTGCCCGAGCCGCAGTTCGAGGGCCAGACCAAAGACAAGCTCGGCAACCGCGAGGCCCAGGGCCTGGTCGAGTCGGCGGTGGGCGAGGCCTTCGGCGCGTACCTCGAGGAGCATCCAGGGCCGGCCAAGACCATCGTCCAGAAGGCGATCAACGCGCAGCAAGCGCGCGAAGCGGCCCGCAAGGCGCGCGATCTCGTGCGGCGCAAGTCGGCGCTCGCCTCGGGGGCGATGCCCGGCAAGCTTGCCGACTGTCAGAGCCGCGACTTCGAGGAGTCCGAGATCTACCTGGTCGAGGGTGACTCGGCCGGTGGCTCGGCCAAGGAAGGCCGCGACCGACGTTACCAGGCCATCCTGCCGCTGAAGGGCAAGATCCTGAACGTCGAGAAGGCGCGCCTGGACAAGATGCTCGGGCACTCCGAAATCCAGACGATCATCTCGGCCCTGGGCTGCGGCATCGCCGAGGAGTTCGACCTCACGAAGCTGCGCTACGGCAAGACGATCATCATGACCGACGCCGATGTGGACGGCTCCCACATCCGCACGTTGCTGCTGACGTTCTTCTTCCGGCACATGAAGACGCTGATCGAGGCGGGGCGCCTCTTCATCGCGCAGCCGCCGCTGTACAAGGTCAAGACCAAGAAGGACGAGCGCTACCTCGCCTCCGACCACGACCTGCGCCTGTACCTGGTGGAACACGGGCTGGGCGGGATCGAGGTCGTGCAGCAGCCGCAAGCGGGCGATCCCAGCGGCGTAAAGCGCTGGGCCGGCGTCGAGCTGCGCCAGCTAGCCGACGAGCTGCGCCGACTCGAGGCGCTGGCCGAGCAGATGATGCCCAAGTGGACCGGGGTCGAGGCCGCACGCGTGCTCGTCAGCTGGGACGGGGCGGCGCTGCCCGAGCACTGGGCCTGGGCGCGCGGCATGGACCACTTCTTCGCCTCGGCTCAGAAGCTGCGCGACTTCCTAGAGCTCGAGAAGGGCGTGCAGCACCGCGAGCTCAAGATCCACACCGGCCCCGACTGCGGCGTGCCGCGCGACGACGCAGACGTCGTCACCAGCCACCTGGCCAAGCGCACCGAGCTGGCCGAAGCACTGCGCGGACTCGAGACCAAGGGCCTGCGCTTCCGCGGCAGCGGCCACTGGGAGGTGCGCGTCGGCAAAGAGACGCAGACCGTGCAGAGCCTGCTGACGCTCTCGGTCTGTCTGCGCCGCTCGGCGCAGGCCGAGGTCGATGTCCAGCGCTACAAGGGGCTGGGCGAGATGAACCCGGGGCAACTGTGGGAGTCCACCATGGACCCCGCGCGCCGGCGCCTTTATCGCGTGCACCTCGAGGACGAGTTCAAGGCCGACGAGATCTTCACGATCCTGATGAGCCCGGGCGTCGAGCCGCGGCGCGAGTACATCGAGCGCCACGCGCTCGAGGCCACGAACCTGGACATCTGAGCGCACGAGCCAGAACGTCGCATCGCGGCGTTCTCCTCGAGGGCTTAGCCGGTCGAAGAACCAGGAGGACCTCTCCTGGGGTCCCAGGACGCTGCGGTGGGAAAAAACTCACCCGAGCGCTCGGCGACATTCCTTTCGAGTCGGCCGCACCCCTCGGCCGATAGGAAGCCGTCCGATCCCCCAAGTAATGGCGAAAAGCGTCCAACGGTTCGACTACGCGCGCTTCGGCGAGGCCCTGGTCGAGCGCAACCTGATCGACCGCGACGTGCTCAGCCACGTCCTCAACCAGGTCACGCAGACCCGCTCGCTCCTGCCCGAGGTGCTCGTGCGCGAGAACCTCGTCTCCGACTGGGAGGTCGCGCGCGTCGCGTGCGAGCTCTACCACCTGCCGTTCCTGACGGTCGATCACTATCCGCCCTCGAAGACGGCGCTGGACGGTTACGACCTCGCGTACCTGCGCCACTTCGCGCTCGTGCCACTCGATCGCTACGGCGGGCTCGTGACCGTGATCATGCCGGGGCTGGTGCCCTCGGAAGTGCTCGACGGCCTGCGCCCAGCGCAGGGCGGACGCGTGCTGCCGGTGGTGGGCTTGGTGGCCTCGAATCGGCGCTGGCTCGAGGAGCGTCTCGCGCCGCAGAAGGGTGCCGCCGCGCCGCCGTTCGCGTCCGCCAAGCCGGGTCACGGCGCCGGCAAGCCTGCGCTGCAGAACGTGCGCGCACCGATCCCCGCCGCGGCGCAGGACGAAGAAGCCCTGCAGCTCGGTGGCGAGGAGGACTGGGGCAACCTGTTCGACGCCGGCGACGAGGCCGTTCAGCTCGATCTCAAGAAGCCGCGCCGGCCGTAGGGCTCGACGGAGCGTCGTCGTCTGCTTGCGGCTGCGGCGCGATGGGCGGAGTCGCGGGCGCTGACTCGGAGGCCGCCGGATTCACGGGTGGCGCGAGGGCCGGCAACGGAGCGCTCGCCGGCGGAGCCACGGGGTAGGGCGTCGCGCGCGGCAGGTTGCCGCCGCCCGCTTCGGTGCGCCGCGCCTCCCACTCGGCCTCGCGCACGGTGCGCTCGATGTTGCGTAGCTCGCGATCGATGCCCGTGTCGCGGCGCAGGCCGTCGACCGCGCCGCGCAGCTTGCGCACCTGCAGGTAGGCCTTGCTCGCCGCCTGTGGCAGATCCTTGCCAAACACGAGCACGCCCACGACGGCGATCACCACCAGCTCGAACACGCCGATGTCCAGGAACGCCAGCATGGCCGCGGATCCTACCACCACGGCGCGGACTCACCAGGGAACATAGCCGATGCGCTGGGGGTGATAGCCGAAGCGCGGACGCACGCTGAGGCCTATGGACGAGCCCTCGCCCTCGCGGAAGCTCGTGTCGAATTCGAACACGAGGTCGTGCGCGTAGCGCCGCAGTCCGAGGCGCGTGTCCAGGCGCTGGTTCTCGAGCAGCGAGAAGGACTGGCGCGCCTCGAACTCCCACTTCTCCGTCCAGCGATAGAGCCCCGACACCGAGGCCGCCTCGAACAGCGGTTGCATGTCCGAGTCCAGGCCGCGCTGGTGCGAGAACTGCACGCCCCACTCCTCGCCGAAGTGCGTGCCGAAGGAGAGCAACGAGTAGACCGTGCGCTTCGTCTCCAGGTCGTAGCGCCCGTCGTGGAAGAGCTCGAACTCCTGTCCGGCCGGCTGCAGCACCAGGCGCCCGAAGACCTCCAGCGGCAGCCAGCCATCCGCTCGTCCGTCCGAGCGCGAGCTGGCGTGCGTGGCCGCGAGGTCGATGTCGATCAGCGAGCCCTCGGTATCGGCCTCGAAGCGCCCGCGCGTGCCGAAGCGCAGGAAGTCGCCGCTGAGCACGCGCTCCACGTCGTCGAACACCACCGGATCGCCGCCGTCGTCCGCGCGCGCGAGTTCGGAGCGGTATTCGGCGAAGGGCGCGAGCTGGTGCAGCTTGCCGTTCGCGCCACGCTTCCAGAACGTCGCGCCCAGGCGCGCGCCGCCCTCGGCCAGGAGCCGCGAGGGCGAGTCCGACTCCTCGACGCCCGCGCTCCAGGCGGTGGCGCGGCCAGACACGAAGGGCGTCAGCTTCCAGCCCGCGCCCAGCGCCACGGGCAGCTCGAGGCCCTGGCTCGTGTCGGCGCGCAGCGCCTCGCGCTCGCCCAGGCCGTCCAGCGCACCGAAGCCGTGATCGGGCGTGTCGTCGAAGCTGAGCGGCAGCTCGAAGGGACTCTGCGGAGCCGTACCCACGCGCCGGCGCAGGTATTCGGCGCGCGCATCGCCAGTGTGCAGCAGTGACAGCGGGCCCAGCGTGAAGAGCGGGCTGCGGCCGCGGTAGGCGCTGACCGAGGGCAGCTCCTCGATGTCGGTGCGGAAGTCGTCGATGCGCAGCTTGGCCGTGGCCTGGACGAAGTACTCTTCCTGGCTGCGGCGCCACTGCACGTAGGTCTCGGAGCGCTCGTAGCGCAGGAACTGGCCCTCGAAGAACTCCGCCTGCACGCCGGCGTCGCTCTGGTCGCTGTAGGAGAAGCTCAGCGCGCTCTTGCCGTGGTCGAAGTACGCCTGGCTGCGGATCCAGCTCCGCAGCGCGTTGCGCTCGTCCTCTGGCACGCGCACGAAGCCCCGGTCCGCGCCCGTGTCGCCCACCAGCCCGACATAGAGGTCGAACCAGTAGTCTTGCTTCGACTCGATCTCCAGGCCCAGATCGAGCAGGCCACCGCGCGAGCCGAGGTACGCGCCGTCGACCTTGTAGTGCGCGTTGACCCTGGAGCGCGGCTTCTCGGGCGTGGGCGCGGTGGGCCCCTGCGCGGGCTCGTTCTCGTCCTTCTTTCCGCCCCAGCGCGCCAGCTTGTCGAATAGCTCGCCGATGGCGTCCGCAGGCCGCGTGAACCCGAACGAGAACAGGGTCCCGAAGCGCGCCGAGTTGGCCAAGCTCAGCGTGGGCAGGATCGGCTGCAGCTCCTCGTCCGTGGCAAAGTCGATCGTCGGCAGCGGGACGCGCAGCAAGCCGTACAGCTCGACGCGGTTGTCCTCCAGGCGCAGCTGGTAGTGGGCTTTGCCTGGCTCGACGATGGGCTTGATCGACAGGTTGCCCGTGACCACGCTGACGTGCGGCTCGTCGAAGGAACAAGCGGTCACGGTGGCGCGGTCGGCGCGCAGCTCGCCCTCGCTGGAGAGGCGCAGCCAGTCGGCCTTGACGATCATCTTCTCCTGGCGCTGGCCCATGAACTGGCCGCCCATGTTGACCGTCGCGCGCGCCAGCCAGCCGAGCTCTGAGGCCAGGTCGAGGTAGATCGCGTCGGCGCGCGCCAGCAGCTCGCCTTCGCTCAGCACTTCGACCGGGCCCTCGAAGTAGATCTCGCGCAAGAGGTTCGAGATGCCGGCCTCGTGGAAGATCGACAGCACCTCGGTCGGGCGCTGGCGCAGCGACTGCATGCGTTTCAGCGCCGACTGCAGGCCCACCAGCAACTCGTCGCGGCGCTCGGCGTCCTGGAAGCCCTCGCGGTTCAGCCACAGGATGGCCCAGCTCGCGCGCAGCGCCGATTCGAAATGCGCGGTGTGGAACACGGGCTCCTGGATCACCAGCACGACCGAGTCGAGCTCCAGCAGCGTCGAGACCGAGAGGAAGTCCACCGACCAGTCGTCGCCGTTGTCCGGCTTCGCGGCGAGCGGAGGGCTCAGCATGCGCCCGCGCCCGGTGCCGACCAGGATCTGCAGCACGGGATCGAACTCGACCCACTCGGTCTCCAGCCGCGCTCCGCCGAACTCAAACGTCGCCGGCGCGCCGTCCAGGCGCAGCAGGCCGGTCGCGCGCCGCACAGAGAGACGCTCGCCGCGCGCGCGCAGGCCCTCGCTCAGGCGGAAGTCGACGTGCCCGCGCGCGGTGAGCGAGTCGATCTGGTCTTCGGCGCTCGCGTCCGAATCCTGGCCCGCGAGCCGGCCGACCAGCACGACCTCGTCGGCGTCGAGCGTGAACGGCATGCGCGCCGCCGTCGCGCCGCTGGCGCGCACGCCGCCCGACAGCACCACGCCGCTCTGCTCGTCGGCCGCCAAGTGCTCGGCGCGCGCGCGCAGGCCGAGCGTGCGCAGCTCCGGCTGCTCGGCGAACAGGCGCAGGGCTTCGGTGTCGCTGGGCTCGAAGTCGAGGCGCGTGGCCGTGAGGCGGAACGGCATCTGCTCCTCTGAGCGCCCGAACAGCGTCACGCGTCCATAGGGACCGGCCTCGAGCGTGCCGTGGCTATCGCCGTCGTACACGAACACCTCGCCCTCGC
Source organism: Planctomycetota bacterium (assembly GCA_009691855.1). Classification (GTDB taxonomy): domain Bacteria; phylum Planctomycetota; class UBA1135; order UBA1135; genus JABFRZ01. The sequence continues at coordinate 20,662 of SIAI01000009.1, forward strand.
CGCCGAAGTCGAGCGCGCTCTTCTCGCCGAAGCGGCCCTGGAAGCGCACGTTGCCGTTGGCGATGAACTGGCGGAAGTTGGCCGCGACGTCGCTCTGCGTGCGCTCGACCTCGAAGCGCTCGCAGTCGATGGTCAGGTCGCTCTTCTTCTTCTGGTCGAGCACATCGGCGTGCACCGAGCCCTCGGCGATGAACAGCGAGCCCAGCTCCACCGACTCCTTGCCCTCCACCAGGCGCACGCGGTTCTCGGCCGCGAAGCGCTGGCTACGCACGACCAGCGTCTGCTCGTCGGAGCTGAGGCTGCCCTGCACGTGGCCCAGCACCGTCATGCGCAGCGTGCGCAGGCGCTCGCCGGGCAGGAGCTCGGGACTCTCGGCGCGATCGAGCACGAGCTCGTCGCCGCGGAAGCTCACGCGCAGGTCCTTGCCCGAGCGCCCGTCGGGGAACTCGCCCGCGCCCGCGACCTCGCCGCGCAGCGTCAGCGTGTCGCCGGTGCGCTCGATCTCGAGCGCACTGACCTCCAGCGCGCGCGCCTCGCCGTAGCTGCCGCGGAAGAAGGCCTTCGACTCGTGGGTGCCGCGCACCACGAAGTGCGGCACGGGTTCGAGCGCCAGCACCTCCAGCGACTCGCCGCCGAAGATCCCGGCCGCGAATTCGACGGCGACGTTACCCTCGGCGCCGAAGCGCAGGCCGCCGGGCTCCAGCGCGCCGTTCTCCGCCTCGGGCACCACGAAGTCGTGCACGCGGTCGGCGCGCGCGGTGAAGCCGTCGGGGCCTTCCAGGGCGACGTCGACGTGCGTGCTCTCGATCACGCGCCAGCCGCGCACGCTGCGTTCGAGCTTCAGGCCGTCGGGCGAGACCAGCGTGAAGACGCGCGGAACGCTCTCGCCCGGTTCGGTAACGTCCGCTTCGGAGGGCAGCGTGCCCTCCAGACGCGAGCCGCCCGTGGCCGTGCCGGTCAGGACCGTCTGGCCCTGCGCGTCGGGCGCGAGCTCCACGGTGAAGTCCGCCGTTTCGAGCGTGGCCGGGCCGCCGGTGATGGCGACGCCACCCGCGGCATGGAAGCGCGCCGAGCGCTGGTCGGCCGCCAGCCAGCCGTCGATGCGTGAGGCCGAACGCAGCGTGAAGTCCTGCGTGGCGAGGTTCGGCACGCCGCCCTCCGGCGGGCCCTCGATCACCAGCTCGTAGCCGTCGTCGCGCCAGGTGATGTCGAGCGAGTCGCGGCCGTGGATCGTCACGAGCCGTTCTTCCTTCGTCTGCACCGAGGGCAGGACGCCGGGCGTGAGCGCGATCGCCAGCTCCGCGCTGGGCTCGCCCTCGAGGCGCGCGTGCTCGAGCCGCGCCTTCGCGCCGAAGGTCGCCGCCAGCGTGCGTCCCTGGAAGCGCGAATCGCCCGCGGTCCAGTCCACGGCGCCGTCGGCTTCCAGCCGTTCGATGACCAGCTCGCCGGCCGCGTCGGGTTGCGCGCGCAGCACGACGTGCTTGGCCGAGAGCTTGCCCGGGTTCTCGGCCCCGGGCTCGAGCTCGGCCCCGTCCTTGGTCTCCAGCACCACCGGCCCGTGCTCGCCTTCCAAGCGACGCAGCTGCATGGGCGCGTCGCCGCGCACGGTGAAGGTCGCCGGGGCGCCGCGGGCTCGATTGAGCACGACCTTGCCCGCGTGGCGGATCTCGAGCGTACCGAGGTCGAGCTGGCCCTCGAGCCCACGGCCCTCGACCTGCAGGTCTGTCGAGCGCGCGGTGAAGGCGTCGTCGGTGGTCACGCTGCGCGCCAGCGGCTGGCGCAGATCGACCACGGCGGTCGGCGCGTGGAAGGTGAGCGGCGCGAGGGCCAGGCCGCGCAGGAGCTCGACCTCGACGTCCTCGACGCGCACGATCTTTTCCCAGCGCGGTTGCGTCGGCGCCTGATCGGGCACGCGCACGAGGTGCGCGCGCGCGGCCGTGAAGCGCGCCTGCAGCACGTCCTTGCCGGCACCCGAGTCGGGGCCGGGACCGAAGAGCTCCAGCGTGACGCCGCTGAGGATGTCGCTGGTGGCGCCGCTCGAGGCGTCGGTCTCGGTGGCCGTGTCCTGGCTGCGCAGGATCCACGCGGCACGCTTGGTGGTCTTGTCGTACTCGGTCCACAGCGTGGGCCCGCCGACCTGCATCCCCTGCGTCTCGTTCGCCGGCTCGGGCGGCACCCGCGGCGTGGGCTCGGGGATGGGCGCGAGCGGCTCCTCGATCTGCTTGTCGATCCAGTAGAGCAGCGTCAGCGCCGCTCCGAGCAGCAGCACGATGAAGATCAGCCTCTTCACCGCGTGGCCCCGGACCCGCTGCGCGCGCGAGCCTGCCACAGCCCCCGCGCTTCGAGCAGCCGCTCGGCGAGCTCGCGCACCGCGCCGGCGCCGCCCGCGGCATGCGTGACGAGTCGTGCGCGCTCACGGACCTCGGGCCGGGCGTTGGCGGGCGCGACGAGGAAGGCCAGCGGCGCGAGCGCGAGGTCGGCCAGGTCATCACCCATCGCCAGGGTCTGCTCAGGGGGGACGTCCAGGCGCCGTTGCAGCTCGCGCAGCACCGGCGCCTTGTCGCCGACGCGCAGGAAGAGCTCGCGCACGCCGAGCTCCTGGGCGCGGTGTTCCACGGCACGTGAGCCGCGTCCGGAGATCCAGGCGAGCGTGAACCCGGCCTCGCGCAGCCACACCAGGCCGGCGCCGTCGTGCACGTGGAAGGTGACGAGCTCTTCGTCGCCGACGTAGCGCACGCTGCCGTCCGTCAGGGTGCCATCGACGTCCAGCACGACCAGGCGGATCGCGGCCAGGGCCGCCTTCAGGGCCGCATCTACGGCGGCGTCGGGCGCTTCGCGGCTGCCGGGGGTCGTGGCGGGGGGAGCATTCACGGGTGCGGCACCAGTGTGAGAAACCACGCCGGTGGGAGCGAGGGGCGCGCGGGCCTCGCGACGAACTTCGCGCCGAGGCTCGTCGGCCCCGCGCTGCGCGCCGCGCCGCTACGACAGGGCGCTGCGCCGCTCGCCGTTACCCGGCGCGGGTGTCGAGCAGATCCTGCACGTCCACCAGGCCCACGGCCTTGCCTGCGGCATCGACCACCGCGATCTGGTCGATCTTGTGGGCGCGCAGCAGGCGCTCGGCGTCGTCCAGGAAGGCGTCTGGGCCGATGGTCTTCGGCGCGCGGCCCATGAACTCGTCCACCGCTCGTCCGATCTGGTTGTGGTCGCGCTCCAGCAGGCGCCGCAGGTCGCCGTCGGTGAAGATGCCCACCAGGTGCTGTGCGCCGTCCACGATCAGCGCCGCGCCCGGCCGTCCGGGGGTGCGCGACATGGTCAGGAGCACGTCCTTGACGCGCGTTCCGAGCGGCACGAGGGGCAGCTCGGCGCCCGTGCGCATGATCTCGCTGACCTTCATCAGCTTGCGCCCCAACGCCCCCGAGGGGTGGAAGCGCGCGAACTCCTCGCGCCCGAAGCCGCGCTCGGCCAGGACCACCATCGCCAGCGCATCCCCCAGGGCCATCATGGCCGAGGTCGAGGCCGTGGGCGCCAGGCCCAGCGGGCAGGCCTCGTCCACGGGCCCGAGGTCGAGCAGGCAGTCGGACAGCTTGGCGATCGAGGACTCGGGCTCGCCGGTGATGGTCAGGATCGCCGCGCCGATGCGGCGCACGTGGGGCAGAAGCGTCCTCAGCTCCTCGGTCTCGCCCGAATTCGAGAGCACGAGCACGATGTCGTCCGGGCGGATACGCCCCAGGTCGCCGTGCATGGCTTCGGTCGGGTGCAGCGCGATCGAGGGTGTGCCGGTCGAGGCGAGGGTGGCCGAGAGCTTGGCCCCGACGAGGCCGGCCTTGCCCATTCCGGTGACGATGACCATGCCGCGGCAGGCGAGGATGCGGTCGACCGCCTCCTCGAAGCCGCCATCCAAGCGCTCGACCAGTCCAGCGATCGTCTGCGCCTCGAGCCGGATCACCTCGGCCGCCCGGGCCAGGCGATCACCCTTGTTGGCTCCTGCCATCGCGGTCGCGGGATCCTTCAGGTGTCAGGCGGTTGCGGGTCGTCTCGAGCCGGAGCGACGATTCTATGCGGACTCCCGGGCCCCCTCAAGGTGTGCGGGCGTGCAGTCGTGCGCCGAGCGAGCTATAAACGCGCGCCTCGTACGCCCTCCGCCCGGCCCCACGAACGTGCCCTTCCTCGCCTTCCTGCCCCGCAGCCTGCTGGATCAGGACCCGATCGACGTCGCGGTCGTCCTGGGGCTGCTGGTGCTCTCGCTGGGCATCCACGAGGCCGCCCACGCCTGGGTGGCGCTGAAGTGCGGCGACCGCACCGCGAAGGACCTGGGGCGGATCACGCTCAACCCGCTGGTGCACATCGATCCGTTCATGACGATCGTGCTGCCGCTGATGATGCTGCTGTCCTCGGGCGGCAAGTTGATGTTCGGTGGCGCGAAGCCGGTGCCGGTGAACTACTACAACCTGCGCAAGCCGCTGCGCGACATGGCCCTGGTGGCGCTCGCGGGCCCGGCTTCGAACTTCCTGCTGGCGGCGCTCTTCTATCTCGCGCTGAAGGTCTTGGTGGTCGACCTCGGCGTGTGGAGCCCGGACCGGCGCGGCGCGAGCATCCTCGGGCAGGCGGTGGGCTTCAACCTGGCGCTGGCGGCCTTCAATCTGCTGCCGATCCCGCCCCTGGACGGCTCGCGCGTGATGACCTGGCTGCTGCCCTCGGGCGTGCGCGAGCACTACCAAAGCCTGGAACGCTGGGGCCTGTTCTTGGTGGTCATCTTCGTCTACTTCGTGCCCGGCGTGCGCGAGCTGGTCTACGCCACGATGCAGCTGATGGAGTCCGGGATCGTGACGCTGGTCACGCTGGGCGGCCTGTGGTGAGGCCCGACTACACCATCAGTCTGGAGCGCGTGTTCCAGGGCCCGATGGACCTTCTGCTGCACCTCGTGCGCGAACAAGAGGTCGAGATCCAGGAGATCCAGATCGCGCGGATCCTGCAGGGCTACATGGCCTACCTGGAGTCGCTGGAGGCGCTCGACCTCGAGTACGCCGCCGACTTCCTGGTCATGGCGGCCACCTTGATGTCGATCAAGAGTCGCTCGCTCCTGTCGGCCGACGAGATCGACCTCGAGAAGGAGCTCGACCCGCGCGACGAGCTCATCCAGCGACTCATCGAGTTCCGCCGTTTCAAGAACGCGGCCGACGTGCTGGAGGAATCGCGGCGCCTGCGCGAGCGCATGTTCGAGCGCGGGATGCACCCCGAGCTGGGCGAACGCAAGGTCGAGCGCGAGTTCGACCTGGGCGAGCTGACCGCCTTCGATCTCCTGGCGACCTTCTCGCGCCTGATGCGCGAGACCCTGGCCGACCGCCCGCACCAGATCACGATCGACGAGCGCCCGATGCGCTTCTACGTCGAGCAGGTCGTGGAGCGCCTGAAGGGCAGCCCGAGCCTGTCGCTGCGCGCCCTGGTGGCGACCTTCGCCCACGACAGCCGCGAGGCCTTGATCGGCTCCTTCTGCGCGCTGCTCGAGCTGGTGCGCCTGGAGGTGGTGGAGGTCCTCCAGGACACTCCGCGCGGCGACATCGAGGTGCGCGTGCGCTCGGATCGCATCGGCGAGCTCGAGGACGTCGTGCGCAACACGCGCTTCGACGAGGAGCTCGTCCCGACCCCGCCGCCCGCGCCGGAGGCCGTGCAGCTCGCGCTGCCGATCGACGTTGGCCTCGAAGGCGACGGTCTGGAAGACGGCGCCGAGCTGTCCCAAAACTGAGCCCTTTGCGCTTCCCGCACGCGGCGGAACTGGACGAAACCCGCCCGCGAGCGCATCATCCGCGGCCCCCCCCCCGAGCCACACCCCCGAGATGAGCCAAGCAGCCGAGGTCACCGACAGTCAGTGGGAGAGCGCCGTCCTCGAGAGCGACGTGCCCGTGTTCGTCGACTTCTGGGCCGAGTGGTGCGCCCCGTGCCGCGCCATGGGGCCGTACGTCGACAAGCTCGCCAAGGAGTACCAGGGCCGCCTGAAGGTCCTGAAGATCAACACCCAGGACAACCTCGAGGTCCCGGCGCGCTACGGCATCACCGCCATCCCGACCTTCCTGCTGCTCAAGAAGGGCGAGGTCATCAAGCAGATGGTCGGCAGCCAGCCCTACGACGCGCTGAAGAAGAGCGTGGACGCGGCCCTGAAGTAGCGCCCGGCGCGCGAGCCTCCGCGTGCGCCTGATCTTACTCGGCTCGCCGCCCTACGCGACGGCGGTCCTCGCCGCGCTGCTCGCCTCGCCGTTTCGCCCCGTCGCCATCGTGACCCAGCCCGCGCGCGCCCAGGGGCGCGGCAAGAAGGTCGCCGAATCGGCCGTGGCCGAGCTCGCTCGGTCGGCGGGCGTTGAGCTGCTCGAGCCCGAGACCGTGCGCGATCCGGCGGTGCTCGACAAGCTCCGCGCGCTCGCGCCGGATGTGTTCCTCGTCGTCAGCTACGGCGAGATCCTGCGCGCGGAGTTCCTGGCGATCCCCAAGGTCGTCTCGCTCAACGTCCACCCCTCGCTCCTGCCGCGTCACCGCGGTGCGACGCCGGTCCCGGCCGCGATCCTCGCCGGCGACACGGTCACGGGCGTGGCCATCCAGAAGGTGGCCAAGGAGCTCGACGCCGGCGACCTCCTGCTCGTGCGCGAGACGCCGATCAAGGCCGGCGAGACCTCGGGCGAGCTGCTCGCGCGTCTCGCGGCGTGGTCGGGCGAGCTCGTGCTCGAGGCGCTGACGCTCGTCGACTCCGGCCGCGCGCACTATGCGCCGCAGGAGCACGCGCTCGCGACCTACTGCAAGAAGCTCACGAAGGAGCACGGCCGCATCGACTGGTCGGAGCCCGCCGTCGAGCTCGAACGCCTCGTGCGCGCGATGAACCCGTGGCCGGGCGCGGCGACGAAGCTGCCGAACGGCACCGACCTCTTCGTGTGGCGTGCGACGGTCGCGGACGGAGCGAGCGCCGCGCCCGGCACGCTGCTCGACACCTCGAAGCGCCTGCTCGTCTCGACCGGCGCGCGCGCGCTCGAGCTCACCGAGGTCCAGCTCCCCGGCAAACGCCCGCTCCCCGCCGCCGACTTCCTGCGCGGCGCGCGACTCGAGACGGGCGCCACGCTCGGGGCGACCTAGACGGCACCCGCGGCTGACGCGTGGACGTATCCTGTCGGGGAGGTTGGGACGCTCGCAGAAGCTCGTGGTGCTCGTGAGCGCGCTGGCGCTCGTGCTGGTCGCGCCGTGGCTCCGTGACTCGGGGCGCGGCGCGCGCGTCGTCGAGCCGCGCAGCGTCGAGCGCGACGTCCCGGCGGACACGCCGCAACCGGGGTGGCTCCCCATCGCGCCACGAGAGCGCGTTGCGCTGAGCACGTCGGAGGCGACGACCGAAGGCACCGCGACGGACGCGCGGATTTCGAGATCCGCAGACGAGCCGCACGCGACGCACGGTCGCATCGAGGTCGAGGTCGTCGAGGCGACGCTCGCGCCGGCGCCGGACGTCACGGTGATCCTCGAGCGCGACGGAAAGATCGAGGCGCGCTCGACGGACGCCCGCGGGCGGGTCGCGTTCGACTTCGCGGAGGAGCTGGATCCCGACAACCCTGCGCGCGTCTGGGCGCACATCCTCGCGTCTCACTTCGATTCGGTCGAGGTGGAGCGCGCGATGCCACCGGGGCAACCGCTGCGCCTGATCCTGCAGCCGCACGGAGCGCTCGACGTGCAGGTGCTGACGGCGGAGGGACAGCCCGTCACGCGCGGCCAGGTCTTCGCGTCGAGCGCAGCTTCCGCGGCGGGACCCTGGGCCGGAGAGCCGGTGTCTGCGCCGATCCACGCTGGGCATGCGCGCCTTGCCGTCGACCTGGACCTCGCGCTGTTCCTCACCGCCCAGTCCGAGCGCGATCACCCGAGTCGCGGCGGCGCGGAGATCGACGGACCCGTCGAGCCGGGAGAGCGCGTCGCCGTCACGCTTCGCCTCTCCTTCGAGCGCACGACCTTCGCGTTCCGCGCGGTGGACGAGCAAGGCCACGCCCTGGCGGAGGGGGTGGATGCGGAATTCGTCGTCACGTCCGTCGGGCCGAGCAGCGAGATCGGCGAAGGCTTCGGCGGAGGTGACGACGGGCGCTTCGAGGCGTACCTCGACGCGGAGGCTGCGCCGGGAGAGCGCCGCGTGCTCGAGCTCCGCCACGACGCGCTCGCTCTCTTCGCAAAGGTGGACGTGAGCCGGTTCGCGCCGGGACGCATCGATCTCGGCGACATCGTGCTCCGCGCGGCGCCGCTCGTCGCCAGCGGGCGCGTCGTCGATCCGCGGGGACGTCCGCTCGCGGGTCTCGAGGTCGAGGCGACTCCGCGGGCCGGCACCGCGGAGAACGGCGAGCCCGTGTTCTGGTTCGGAGAGCGGAGCGCGCTCACCGGCGCCGACGGGACGTTCGCGGTGCGCGGCGCGCTCGCGCCGGGGTCCGTGAGGCTGCAGCTCGCCGGCGACGATCCGCAGGTCCAACCGCTCGTCGTCGCGGTCGGGACGACGGGCGTCGAGCTCGTGGCGCAGGCGACGGGCGGGCTCGCGGGCCGTGTCCTCTTCGATCCGGACGTGCCCTATCCGGGCCGCATCTCGATCGACGCGTATCCGCACGGCCACCGCGAGGCGAGCCGCTCGGGCGGATTCGGCTCGTGGCGCCACAGCGTGCCTCTGCCGCCGGGCGCCTTCGAGTTCGACGGCCTGCTTCCGGGCTCGTACACCGTCACCGTGAGCGGCGACGAGGTGCTCGCCGAGGTCACCGGCATCCGCGTGGTCGGCGGCGAGATCGCGCGCGACCCACGCCTCGCGGAGCTCGATCTCCGCGGGCGACTGCACCTCTTCACGTTCGAGCTCGTGCCGCCGTCGCCGGGCTTCGAGCTCCGGAGCTCGGTGAGCTACACGGCGAGCGGCACGAGCGCGCCCGTGCAGTCCGCCGAATGGTTCCTGGACGAGGACCCGCGGCTCGCCACGCGCCTCGAGCACATCGACGCGACGCTGCGCGTGGAAGGCTGCCGCGCCGAGCGCTTCGTCGATCCGGGCCCGCGCACCGAGGTGCACCTGCGCGCGGGTTTGCCGACGCGCCTCGTGCTCCCGCGCGGCATCGCGCTGCCCGCGCCGCCGCTCCGGCTGGGCGCGACGCTGCTGGACGAGGACGGCAAGCCGAGCGGCGCGAGCTCCGCGCCCTTCGACGAGCACGGCGAGCTCCGCTGCTTCGCGCCCGCGCCCGGGCGCTTCCGCGTGGGCTGGCTGCTCGAGCGTCGGAACGCGAACGGCGACAACCGCTGCGCGCTCGCGGTGGAGCCCGCGCAGTTCGTGGAGGTGCGCGAGCAGGAGGGCGAGCAGCGCATCGAGCTCGCGCTCACGCCCGCGGCGCTGGCACGCGCGCTCGGCGTGCGCTGAGCCTCACTGCGCCGCGAGCCACGCGCCGAAGCCCTGCTCTCGTCGCCGCGCCGTTCTCGCGCGGCTTGTCGAAGTCGGCTCCGTGGCGGAGCACGGGTCCCATGTCCGGGGCGGCGTAGAAGCCACACCGCACCCGGCGCGCGGGCGTATCCTGTCGGGCGAGGATGGGACGCTCGCACAAGCTCGTGGTGCTCGTGAGCGCGCTGGCGCTCGTGCTGGTGGCGCTGTGGCTCCGGGACTCGGAGCGCGGAGGGCGCGTCGTCGAGCCGCGCCGGGTCGAGCGCGAGGTCGTGGAGGACTCGCCGCCGCCGTCGCTGGTCGAAAGCGCGCTCCCGGAGCGCGTCGCGCTGAGCGCGCAGAACGAGACAGCCGAGGTGTCGGCTGTCACGGCGCCGGTCCCGAACGTCGTGGCCGCGCCGCCCGCGCCGCGCCTCGAGATCGAGGTCGTCGAGGCAAACCTCGAGCCCGTGGCAGGTGTCAGCGTGACCCTGGAGCAAGGGCTGCAGAGGCACCCTCGGACGAGCGATGCGCGCGGGCGCGTCGTGTTCAACGGCGCCGACCTCAGTGGTGCCGATTCGCTCCACCCGGTGCGCGTCTGCGCGGGGGTCGTCGCACGCGAGGCAGCCTGGGTCACCGTGGATCGTCCGACGCCGCCCGGAGAGCCGCTGCGCCTGGTCTTGCCGCCGCACGGCGCGCTCGACGTGCAGGTCCTCACGCCGGAGGGCAAGCCGGTCCGGGGCGCGAGCGTCGAGCTCTGCATCGTCGGCGAGCCCCGAGTCGGGCGCCTCACCCCCTCGAAACAACCCGGGTTCTCGGCGCGGGTCGAGATGGGGCACGCGCGCTTCCCGTGCGTGGACCTGGATCTCCAGCTCGAGGTCCTCGTCGAATCTCCGTTTGGTCTTGGGCGCGCCCAGGCGCTCGTCGATGGCCCCACGTTCCCCGGCGAGCTCGTCGAGCATTCGCTGGCGCTCGGCCTCGACCGCACGATCCTCCTCTTCCGCGCGCTGGACGACGGGCGTCGAGCGCTCGCGGGCGAGCTCCAGCTCAGCGTCGAGGTTCGCTACGGCACGGGGTTCAATTCGCGGGGCGTCAGCGTGGAAGCCGACGCCGATGGGCGCTTCGAGTGGGCTGTGGACGTCGCTTGCGCGCCCGGCGAGCGCCGCGAGCTCGAGGTCAACGCGGACGCACGCGGGCTGTCGGCGCGCGTAGACCTCAGCCGCTCGTTTCCACCCGGGCGCATCGACATGGGCGACCTCGTGCTCCAACCGCTTCCGCTGGTCGCCAGCGGGCGGGTCGTCGATCCGGAGGGCCGGCCGATCGAAGGCGTCACGGTCAGGGGCTCGACCCGCATCAACGCGCCGAAGGCGGAAAGGCCCGTGTTCATGCCCAGCTGGAAGCTGTCTGCCGAGACCGCGGCGGACGGAGCGTTCGCGCTGCACGGCAGCGTCGCGCACGGTCCGGTCCAGCTGGGGCTCAGCGAGACGAAGCTGCGCGCCGAGCCGCTCGAGGTCATCCTCGGCGCGACGGACGTCGAGCTCGTGGCCTTCCAGACGGGCGGGATCGCGGGCCGACTGCTGCTCGATCCCGGGATCCGCCTCATCCACCCGCTGAGCGTCTCCGTGCATCCCGACTCCCACCCGGAGGCGGTCGAGTCCACCTCGCGCGGTCTGGGACGCCGCGCGCAGAAGGCTCCGGGCTCCTTCGCGCTCCAGGGGCTGCTGCCGGGCTCGTACACCCTCGTCGTCGCGGCCGACGAGCCGTTGTTCGAAGCGCACGGCATCCTCGTCGTGAGCGGCGAGGTCGCGAACGACCCACGCATCCAGGAGATCGACCTGCGCGGCCGCCTGCATCTGTTCGCGCTCGCGCTCGTCGCGCCGTCGAGCTCGGCAGGGCTGGCGGGCGTCGTCATGTTCATGCCGGCTGGGGCGAGCGCCCCCGTGTACTCGCGCCATCTGCAGGGCATGGACAGCGTGGTGGAGCTGCTCTCGACGCTCCCGCAGATCGACGCGACCGTGCGCGTGGACGGGTACCGGCTCGAGCACCTGACCGATCTCGGCCCGCGCACCGAGGTCCACCTGCGAACGGGCCTGTGCATGCGCCTGACCCTCCCGACCGAGTTCGAGCCTCCGGATCCGCCGCTCCTGCTCGGCGCGACGCTCGTCGACGCTGCCGACGAGCGCGCCGGCGCCACCATCCAGTTCTTCGACGAGCGGGGCGAGCTCGCCTGCTTCGTGCCCGCGGCTGGGCGCTACAAGGTGCGCTGGCTGCTCGAGCGGCTCGACACGGGTGGCGGCTCGAGCGGGTCGATCGAGATCGAGCCGCCGCAGTTCGTGGACGTCCACGAGCAGGAGGGCGAGCAAAGCGTCGCTCTCCAGATCAGGCCCGAGGCGCTCGCGCGCGCGCTGGAAGCGCGCTGAGCTTCACAGTGCCGCCAGCCAGCTCGCAAAGCCCTGCTCCAGCGCCGGCAGATCCTTCTCGAACAGCTGCAAGAACAGCTTCCGGCTCGAGGCCGCGTCGTTCTGATACGGCTTGTCGAAGTCCGCGCCCGCGGCGGAGCCGAAGCACATCGTGCGCCAGCGGTCGAGGCGCTCCGCGAACTCGGCATCCGCGGCCTCGCGCAGGTAGCGCAGGAAGGCCCACGACTCGCAGTAGAAACGGCGCGCGGCGAGCTTGTCCTGGGCGAGGAGCGCGCGCGCGTCGCCCTCGAGCAGGTCGCGCAGCGCGAGCGGCGCGGCGCGCAGCTCGTCGAGACGCGTGATGGACATCTTCCCGCGCGTCTCGAGCGTCGCGCCGTCCCAGCGGAACACGCCCTCGCCGCCGTAGGTCTCGGCGCTGCCCTCGAGGAACCAGCTCGGGAACACGGCGGGGGAGACGCTGAGCTGGAAGAGGTGCGTGAGCTCGTGCAGCGCGAGGCCGAGCACGTACGGCTCGGTGCTGCCCTCCTTGCACAGGACCGCGGTACCCGCCACGTGGTCGGCGAAGCCGTCGGCGGCGTGGTAGCCCGAGAGGCCGGTCACGTCGAGGTAGCGGTCGTAGGTCTTGCGCTCGGCGAGCACCGCGATCTGCAGACGCCGCTCGGGTTTGCCGCCGAAGTCTTCGAAGAGCAGCGGCAGGAGCGCCGAGGCCGCGGCGTGCAGACGCTCGGCCTCCTCGACGCTGGTGGTCGAGCGCACGCGCAGCTCGGGCGAGCTGGCCTCGAAGATGCGCGTCAGGTCCGGCACACGTTGCAGGAAGGCGTCGCGCATGTAGGGGCGGCCGTTGATCTCGATCGCGGCCTTGCGCGCGCGCTCGGCCAGCGCGCCCTTGAAGCGCGCGCCCGCGACGACCAGCGCGCCCTCCTCGAACACGAGCGGCTCGTCGAGCTCGAGCAGGAGATCGCGCAGCTCGGTGAAGGCCTGCTCCTCGAGCTCGTTGCGCTGCGCCCATTTCACGAGCTCGAGGCGCGCCTCGCGGTCCTGCTCGCGCAGCTTCTGCGCCTTCTTCGCGTAGGCCTCGAGCTTCGCCGCCGAGGGGTGCTCGAGCTTGCGCTTCCAGAAGGCGTCCTCGTACTGACGCATGAGCTTCAGCACGAACTCGGCGGTCGAGTTGCGCCCACGGGCGACCTCGGCGGCCATCACGATCTGCGCCGCGGCCTGCGTGGTCAGGCCCTTGTCGCGCAGCTCGAGGCCGTACTCGAGGTGCCGCTGGCCGTTGTGCGCGAGGACGCGCGTGCGCTCCTGCTTGTAGTCCTGGATGAGTTTCTCGCGCCGGTCCGACTGGGGCGCGAGCGCGACGAGCAGCAGGATGAGTGAAGCGAGCAGCGGACGGACCTCCTGGCCTCAGCGTAACGCAGCCGGGCCGTTCCCGGACGGTCTCAGAGTGTGAGCAACAATCCAGCCACGGCGAGCTTCGAGGTCTTGGGGGCGCGAGGAACTCGCGCCCAGGGGGTTCGAGAGTGAGCCAGAACGCCCGCGCCGGAGCGGCGCGGGATTCTTGCTCACGCTCTCAGCCGCGCGGCCGCAAGCAGATCCGCGAGCCCGGGTAGTCGAGCGTGAGCACGAAGCGTTCGAGCACCTTCGTGCCGATGCTGCCGTCGCGGCCCTCCTCGGCCGAGATGCCCTTGGCCTCGAGCGGGAACGAGGCCTCGAGCGCGTCGAAGCGCTCGCCGGCGAGCTCGAAGGAAGCGAGGCGCCCGCACTTGATGGCCACGAAGCCGCCCACTCCGCCGAGCTTGCCGTCCGTGAGCTCGCGACCCTCCAGCAGCTTGAAACGGCGCACCGTGGGCTCCTGGAAGGTGACCCCGGTGTTCGCGCCGATGTCGAGCTGGAAGCGGCCAACGCGTCCTTCGTAGCTCGCCGTCACGGTGGGGATCAGGTGGTCGAACTCGAGCGGCGTCCAGGCGCCAGCCGCGAGCGCGTAGGTCGATGGATCGTACAGCGCGATGCGCGGTGTCTTGAGATCGAGCTCGACGACGCAGCGCGCAAGCAAGCCGTAGCCGATCACGCCCGCGATCTCGACGCCGAGGGGCTCCTTCAGGAACGTGAGGTCGGTGCGCATGAGCGGCACGCCGTGCAGCGTCAGCGGCCCGAGCTCGAGCAGCTCGGCCAGGGCGCCCTGGGTCACGGTCGAGCCGCCCGTTCCGGAGGTCGGCAGGTCGCCGGCCGCGGCAAGCTCGAACGACTCCGCCAGCGGCGTCGAGACCACGCAGATCCCCGCGCCGGTGTCGAAAATGAACCAGCCGCCCTCGTGGCCGTTCAGCGCCGGCCGCACGAGCAGGTGCCCGGTCCTGGCGCGCCGGACCTCGAGCTCAGGCTCCACCGCGGGGTCGAAGCTCGCCGTGCCCGCGTTCGTGGCATGCAGCATCCCGTGATCCTGCGATCCGCCCGGGACCGTAGCGGCCGACGGTGACGACGAGGACAGCACGAGGGCGCAGGCGAGGATCTTCATGGGCGGAGACTCCGGGACTTCGGCGGTTTCGACGGCGCGCGCTTCGAGGGCGAGGGCGCGAGCACGAAGGAGAGCGAGATCGGCGTGGCGTCGGGCTCGGGCTTGCCGGCCGAGACGGTCGCGACGAGTTCTTCGAGCAGCGCGTTCACGCGCGCCAGGCGCTGCGGCGTGGCCCAGCCCTTCGCGCGCCCGCCGCGCAGCGTGCGCTGCGGTCCCGCGCTGACGCCGCTGCCCGCCGCGAGCGCGCGCTGGAATTCGCGCCACGTCAGGCGCTGCGCGGCGGCCACGACGCGCCCGATGTCGGCGGGCCGCACGGGCGCCGCGTAGTTGAGGCGCAGCGGCCGCAGCGCGAGGTCGTAGACGGCGAAGACGTGGCGCCCCTCCTTGCGCCGCTCGCGCTCGACGACGAGGCCGACCTTCTCGAGCCGGCGCAGGTGGTGGTACAGCGCGTCGGCCGGGCGCCCGAGCAGCGCGCCGAGCTCGGCCACCGAGCGCGCGCCGGCGGACTCGAGCACGTCCACGAGCTCCTGGCGCGCGGGGCCGGCGAGGGCGCGGACCTGGGCGGGGGAGAGCGGCGGCGGGGCGGAGGGACGGACGGGGCTCACGGGTGAATAAGTATACAGATATTCAAACGTAAGGCGGGGCCCGGTATTCGTGGAAGACGCCTTGGAGCGGTTCCGAGTCTGTGATGCGGGCGTGCCCGAGGCTTCTGGGCGCGAGAGGACTCGCGCCCCCAGGACTCTCAGGGCACGTCGAGAGGCCCGCCGCCGGTCTCGCGCCACCACTCGAGGGCGCGGCGGCGCAGGTCGGCGACCACGGGGGCGTGCTCGGGCTCCGCGGCGAGGTTCACGAGCTCGTGCGGGTCCGCGACGAGGTCGTAGAGCTCGACCTCGCCGCGCCGGCGTGAGAAGTCGGGAGCCAGGCTGACCTTCACGTCCTCGCGTTCGCCGTCGCCGCTGCCGGCGTCGGCCTTGGCATGCAGGTCCTTCAAGCTCTCGATCCACTTCCAGCGCGCGGTGCGCGCCCACAGGGCGTAGGCGTCGCGCGCGGGATCGGCGAGCGGTTCCGTAGGCTTCAGCGGGTAGAGCGCGCCGAAGAGAGCCGGGCGCGCTTCGAAGGGCTTGCCCCCGAGCAGCGGACGCAGGCTGTTGCCGACGCAGGCCGCGGGGATCGGCGCGTCGGCGAAGTCGAGGATCGTGGCGTAGAGGTCTACGGGCGAGACGAGCTCGGCCTGCGTCGCTCCGCCGCGCACACCCTTCGGCCAGGTCACGAACAGCGGCGTGCGCAGGCCCTTGTCGAGGCCCCAACCCTTGGACACGCAGCCGTTGGCCCAGCCGTTGTCCACCATGAAGACGAACAGCGTGTTGTCGAGCACGCCGAGCGCGCCGAGCTTCGCCTCCAGCTCCTGCACGCCCTCGTCGAGCCACGCGTCCATCGCCAGCAGCACGCGTTCGCGCGCGCGGAACTCGGCCGCGTCGCCGGTGAACCAGGCCGGCACCGGGATCGACTCGAGCGGAAAGCGCGCGAGCAGGTGCTCGGGCGGATCGTGGGGCACGTGTGGCAGCTCCGGCGCCCACCACACGAAGAACGGGCGCTCCTTGGCGTGCTCGTCGAGCCAGCCGAAGAGATGCTGCTGATCCCAGCGCACGAAGGTCTCGTAGTTGCGGATGGTGTAGTTCGAGAAGCCCATCGCGCGCGCCTCGAACTCCCAGAACTTGCCCTCGCCCACGGTGCCGTAGCCGGCGCGCGAGAGGAGCTTCGGCAGCGCCGTGTCGGGATCGATGTGGTCCGCGCCGACGTTGAAGTACACGCCGTTCTGGTGCGGCCACAGGCCCGAGAGGAGCGACGCCTGCGCCGGTCGGCAGCGCGACATCGGCACGAAGGCCTGCGAGAAGGAGACGCCTTGCTGCGCCAGCGCCGCCAGCGTCGGCATGGGCGCGAGCGGGTGCGCGAAGTGCTCGTAGTCCAGGTCGTCGGCCATGAGCACGACGACGTTCGGGCGCGCGTCGCCGGCCTCGCCGCGCACCGCGAGGCCGAGGCACAGGCCCAGGGGCAGCAGGAATCTCGGCGGGCGGGGCATGAAAGGTCGGCGCAGAGTGTACGAGCGCGCTCCGCTCGGGCAACTTGGGAAGCGCTGCGATGTTCCGCCTCGGCTACAACACGAACGGCCTCGCGCATCACCGCGTGCTCGACGCGCTCGAGCTCGTCGCCGAGCTCGGCTACGAAGCGCTGTCGATCACGCCCGATGTCGGGCAGCTCGATCCCTTCCGCCTCGATCGCGAGGAGGTCGCGCGCGTGCGTGCACGGGCCGAGGAGCTCGGGCTCGAGCTGACCGTCGAGACCGGCGCGCGCTTCCTGCTCGATCCCGCGAAGAAGCACCGCCCGAACCTGCTCGACGACGAGCCCGCGGCGCGCGCGCGGCGCGTGGAGCTGCTCGAGCGCCACGTGGACCTCGCCGCCGACCTCGGCGCCACCGTCGTGTCGCTATGGGCCGGCGCGGCGAGCGCCGGCTCGGTGGGCGATCGGCGCGACGGGACACGCGCGAGCGAGTCCCTGTGGCAGCGCCTGTGCGACGGACTGAAGCCCGTGCTCGTGCGTGCGCGCGAGCAGGGCGTGCAGCTCGCCTTCGAGCCCGAGCCGGGCATGTTCGTCGAGCGTCCGAGCGGCTTCGAGGAGCTCGCCGATCGACTGGGCGATGCCGGCGCCGAGCTCGGCCTGTGCCTGGACGTCGGCCACTGCCACGCGACGCGCGACCTGCCGGTCGCCGACGTGATCCGGCGCTACAAGGAGCGCCTCGTGCTCGTGCAGCTCGACGACTGCAAGACGGGCGAGCACGTGCACCGCATGTTCGGCGAGGGCGACCTCGATCTTCGCGCGACGATGGACGCGCTGCTCGAGATCGGCTTCGACGGCGTGGCCGCGGTCGAGCTCTCGCGCGACTCGCACCGCGGCCCGGAGGCGGCGCGCGAGGCGCTGGCGAAGCTGCGCAGCGCGTTCGGGAAGCGCTGAATCGTTCGCCGCAGGGCGTTGCGGACCTACAGCACCCGCTCGAAGTAGTCCTGGGCGAAGTCGACCAGATCCCGCAACCGGAAGAACACGACCTCTGCCTCGCCGACCGTCCCGGCTTTCGCTCTACCTGCGGAGAGGTATTGCGCGCCGATGACCGGGAAGTGCGTGTCGTTGTCATCGGCGACGTTCGGCACCTCGATCCATTCACGCCGCGCTCCCGCGAGCCGCGGAAAGCGGACCGTCGTGGTGCGACGCTTCGCCACGAGGGACTCGGCGAAGTGCAGCGCCGTGCAGCGGTTGAAGCCGACGCCGAGCAGCAGGATGCGGCTGTCGAGATCGTGGAGCCTGGCGAACGGCGAGCCCGGGCCCTCGGAGAAGTCGATGGGGTGGTCGCGCGTGAGCTCTTCGGCCCGCGGGCCTCTGGCACAGACGGACTCCAGCGGATGTTCGCTGCGCAGCGTGCCCGGCCAGTTGCGAAACGCCTCGGGGATCGCGCCCATCGCGGTGGGGGTCGTCCTGACGTCGAACGGCGGCAGGTTCTCGCGCACCTCGGCGAGCCAGGCCTCCGGAACCCGCGGCTCGCGCCAGGTCGCCGGATCCGCGCACTGCGGCGTGGCGGCGGGCATCGCCAGGTTTCCATCGGCGCCGACCGCGTCGAGCAGCGCGCGGACGACCGCCGGAGCGCCCCCCAGCACCCATCCGATGGCGCGGAGCGAGGAGTGCACGACCAGCGTCGTCCCTGGCTCGACTCCGATCTCCGTGAGATCTCGACGAAGGCCCCGCTCGGTGATGGGTTTTCGTTCGAGGGTCGGCAAGGTTGAACTCGGCGCCTGCGCTGATTCTACGCGCCTGAACCGCCCACGACCCTCAGGCCCAGAGGCGGCGTGTGCCCGAGCTCGGCCATCGAGGGCACGACCGGCAACCTCCGAGCTCGCCCGCAGCTTGAGGCGCGACGGCGCTCGAGTTTCTTTTGGCCGGGACCAACGGACCGCCCGCCCCGTGCATCCCTTCCCTCGGGCATGCCTGATCCGGCAGCCCAGGAGGCTCCACAGATGTCCATGGCTCGCTGTTCTTGGTTCTTCGTCCTCGTTCCGCTCGTCGCGTCCTCGCTGCCGGAGGCTCAGGCCCAGAGCCGGGCCGTCAGGCGCTACTCCGGATCGATGACGAGCGTCCATGTCGATCTGGCGACTGGCACCGTGTCCAGGGGCCCCGCGATCAGGAATCGGGCCGCCAGCACCATCGCCGACTTCGCCAACATCGACCTGGGCGGTTTCGTCAGCGTGGACACGGGCTCGGGTCTCTGCGAGTGGTTCGATGCCGGCACGAAGGGGTTCGCGGGGAACCAGAGCGACCTCATGACGAAGATCACGTTCGCGTACTGCAGCTCGAAGCTGAGCGTGTCTTCCGGCGGCCCGGGCGGTTCGGTGCGGCTCGGCTTCTACGAGGGATACACGCTCGGCGGAGGCGCCCCGAACACGACGGTGGCCGTCCTCACGCTGACCGGCCTGCCCGCAAACACCGCGAGCAGCTCGTTCTTCGGCGGCTTCAAGTGCTACTTCACCGAGGTGTCCTTCGCTTCCTTGGTGCCCTTCGCGGACGGTCCGATCGGCTACTCGTGGCGCTTCATGGACGTGGGCACGGACGGACGCCTCGCGGGTACGTGGCCGTTCCTGTCCTGCGTGACGAGCTGCTCCGGCATCGGGCCGGACGGTCAGGGGATGACGAACGTGATCGACAGGTACTGTCCGCCGGGCACGCTGCAATCGACGTTCACGTTCGGCACGACCAACGGCTCGTTCACCTCGATCGCGATGGAGATCGGCGAGGTGACCGACGCCCCCGCCACGGTCGTCCCGTACAACGCGACCCTGACTCCCAACCCGGACCAGCTCGCAGCCGGGCCGGCGATCGTCGGCACCCTGCACACCTACAACCTCGCCCGGGGCGTGCCCTCGGGGCCCGGCGCCTTCGTGATCAACGTGCGCCCGTACCGGGTCGCGCTCGCGAACGGCGTCCAGGGACCGCCGCCGCTCCCCGTCGGTGCCGGGGGCCGGATCCTGATCTCCGGTCCGCGGTTCACGTCCCTCTTCGGCGTGCACGACGGGATGGTCGGGAGCGTGGGCTCCGTCATCCCCCCGAGCTTCAGCCTCGTGTGCCTCCACTTCGCCGCGCAGGCGACGGTGATCGGGAACGGGGTGCGCGTGAGCTCGGCGGTAGAGGGCACCAGCGGGACCTACTGAGCGCCCGGCTCGGCGAGGCGCCGAAAACCGGCGGCGCGAGTCGGATTGGATCCTGTAGAACCCCATCCAACCGACATGCTCGCGCTCACCCTTCTGCTCACGCCGCTTCCGCTCCAGACCGCGCCGGTCCAGGGCTCGTACCCGGGCAAGGCCATCCTCGACGCGCTCCAGGCCGGCCACTACCTCGCCGCACTCGTCGAAGCCGAGCGCACGAGCGAGGACGACGAGCTGCGCGACTTCTACGGCCTGACGCAGTCCTACGTCGGCCAGGAGCAGGAGATGCTCGTGACCTTCGACGCGATGGGCGCCGAGCGCCAGGCCGAGCTCGCGCACTCGCCGCTCGAAGACGCGGCGGCGCTCGACGCGATTCCGGCCATCGTGGCCGCGGCCAAGGGGCGCCAGATCGTGATCCTGAACGAGTCGCACCATATGGCGCGCAACCGCGCCTTCGCGCTCGAGCTCGCGCGCGCGCTGCGCGTCGAGGGCTTCGACACCTTCGCGGCCGAGACCTTCGGCGACGTCGCGAAGACGGTCGCGCTGGGCTATCCGACCTGGGACACGGGCTTCTACACCGCTGAACCCGTGTTCGGCGAGCTGGTGCGCGGCGTGCTCGAGCTCGGCTACACGCCGGTCGCCTACGAGGCCCAGGCGCGTGCTCCGGGCGGCGACGTGACGGAGCGCATCAAGCGGCGCGAGATCGAGCAGGCGCAGAACCTGTTCGAACGCGTGTTCCAGAAGAACCCGCAGGCGCGCCTGTTCGCCTACGTCGGCTACTCGCACGCCACCGAGGACTGGCAGACGCTGAGCGACGGCAGCGAGCTCGCCTGGATGGCTGCGCGCCTGGCGAAGCTCACCGGAATCGACCCGTTGACGATCGATCAAACCGTGGGCTTGGCGCGCTCGGAACCCGCCTTCGAGAACCCGCACTGGCGCCGCGCCGAGGAGCGCGGCCTGCTCACCGGGCCACGCGTCTTCCGCCTCGCCGCCGGCGCCTTCTTCACCACCGGCAACTTCGCGAACAAGGTGGACATGCAGGTGTTTCACCCGCGCTCGACGGAGCGCTACGGCCGACCCGACTGGCTCGCAGCGGGGCGCACCGCCGTGCCGCTGCCGAAGGAGCTCGCCGGCGAGCTCGCGAAGGGCGAGCGCCTGCTGGTGCAGGCCTTCCACGCCGACGAAGGGCCGGACGCGATTCCCGCCGATCAGTTCGTCGTTCAGGGTGATCCGATCCTGCCGCGCCTCCTCTTGCGCAAGGGCGAGTATCGCCTGGTGCTGCAGGATGCAGTGGGCAAGGAACGGCTGCGCCTCGAGGGCGTGCGCGTCGAGTAGAAACGCAGGGGGCTTGCGCGGGCCCCCGGCGCGACTCCACAGTGGCGCCCCGCAGCGGACGTGCGTCCGCTGATCCGCTCGCCATCCCAGGAGGGCTTCGCGTGGCAGAACCATTGGCCGACGACCGGCGCCTGTGTCCGACTCGCGTCGGCGGCGCGCATTCGCTCATCGCGCACTGGATCACGCCGGCGACGTGCTTCGAGCGCCAACGCAGCAGCTATCACAAGTGCTTCAGTTGCCAGTACCGCGGGCTCGCGGCCGACGTGCGGTTGCCGCAGCCCGCGCGCTCGGGGGCTGTCCCGTTGGAGACGGCCCCGGTCAAGGTCAAGCGCAAGAAGGCCACGAAGGGCGCGTAGCGCACGACGTTGCGAGCTCGCCGCCGCTCAGCGCGGCTCCCCGACGACCGACTCGGAGTGACACGAGCTGCACTGGAACGGCTGCGCATCCTGCTCCCCGAGCGCGACCGGCGTGGGGCGGATCTCGAGCGCGTCAGGCTTGGCCCGGAGCGTCAACGCGCTGGCCGCGGCGCTCGTGATCTCCAGGGACGCCTCGGCGCGATGTTCGGAGCCGGTGCGCGCGCACAGGACGTAGGCGCCGGCGCGCAGCGGCACGGCGGCGGTGCCGAGCGGGTCCTGGGCCTCGACGCGCCCGAACACGCCGGAGTGCGCGCTCCACAACGAGCTCGAGACGCGCTGCCCCGCGTCGCCCATGGGATCCAGGTCGAGCAGCGCCACGCCGGGTGCGGCGAAGCGCTCGGCGCCGAGTTCGAGGTCGTCCTCGAGCCAGGTCGTGCCGAGGTCGCGCCAGCCGAGCGGCCCGCCAAGCTCGAGGCGATAGGCGCCCGGCGAAAGCCCTGTGACCTTCAGGGCGCCCTGTTCGTCGGCGCTCGCCACCAGCGCACCGCGTCCGGAGTCGGCGTGCCATACGCGCAGCTCCGCGCCCGCGAGCGGCGCGCCGCGCGGGTCGAGCGCGACGACCTTCAGCGTGTGCAGCGCGGTCTCTTGCGGAGCGAGCACGAGCTCGCCCAGCTCCGTGCGCGCGTACACCGGGCGCACGACGCGCAGCGGCAGCAGGCTGGGCGGTTCCATCGAGTAGACGTGCAGCTCGTACGCCCCCGAGGGCACGTTGGGGATCGCGAAGCGGCCGTCCTCGTTCGTCAGCGTCGAGTCGCTCCACAGGTAGGACGAGCTCGCGCTCCACAGCTCGACGCGCAGGCCGACGAGGCCTTTCTTCTCGGCCGAGAGCACGCGCCCCGAGACCTCGTCGCCGCGCTCGAGCAGCGGATTCCAGGCGAGGTCCTGGTCGCCGACGAGCGTGACGCGCTCCTCCGCCCGGCCCAGGTCGCCGCCGCCGGCGCGCAGACGCACCTCGCCCGCGGGGATGTCGGTGAGCGCGAAGACGCCGCTCTCGTCGCTGACGGCGCTCTGCGTGTACGCGCGACCCGGCGGCCCCCAGCCGACCTCGACTCCGGCGAGGGCGTCGCCCGAGGCGTCGCGCACGAGGCCGTGCACGCGCGCGAGCGGCGCAGGTTCGTCGGCCGGCGACATGCCCGCGTCGATGGCCTGCCGCGTCACGTCGAAGTTGAGGGCTCCTTCGAAGCTGAGCGGCCACAGTTCCGTGTCCACTTGGAAGAAGTGGCCGGCCACGAGGGACGCGTCAGGGGTTTCCACGGGCGCCTCCGAGATGTCCAACGGGCGCTCGCAGATGCGCGCCGGCGGCGGATCGATGAACTGCGACACTCCACGGGCGGTGAGGAGCATCTCGGGCGCACGCTCGAGCGGCCCCGAGCCCGAGAGGCTCAGGCGACCGGACAGCGCCCGCACGGCCTCGTGAAAGACCGGATCAGGCGTGGATCCGTAGCGGTTCGTGAAGCGGACCTGCAACGACCCGCTCGACGAGTCGCCCACGAACAGCTGGACCTCTTGCGTGCGGCTGCCGCGCAGTCCGACATCGACCTCGAGCGGCTGGCTGGCGACGAGGTGCACGTCGCACAGGCCGAGCTCGTTTCCGCCGCCGTCGTCCACCGTGAAGGCGCAGTCGAGCGTCGGCCGCCGGCCCTCGAACGCGATCGTGAAGCGGCCCGCGTCGTCGGTCGTGGCCGCGCGGTTGATGGGGAACAGGCGCGGCGCGAGGAACACGCGCGCGCCGACGAGCGGCAGGTCGCGCGCGTCGCGTACCTGGCCGTGGACGATGTAGCGATAGGAGGCTTCGGGCGGAAAGACCTCGAGCGCGGTGGGCTCTTGCGTGCTCGGGAGCGCCTCGCGCTGCGCATCGCCGGCCGGCGCATCGGCGGCCGCGAGGCCGGCGCCCGGCGCCGCTCCGTTTGCCGCCAACACGGGACCCGCGCCGCGCTCCGGGGTCGTCGCCACCGCGGACGCGCTCGTGCGCGGCGGCTCGCCGTCGTGATTCCACCACCACAGCGCGCCGCCCGCGAGGAGCGCCGCCACCACCACCGCTTTCAGCTCGAGTCCCATCAGTGCTCCGATCGTCGAGGCCGTGGAACCCGCCGCCGCTGCGCCGCCGATCACCAGGCTCGGCGCGGACGAGCCCGCCAGCGCGGACAAGGCGCGCGTGCGCCTCGTGTCGTCGCCGGCGAACTCGCGGCCGAGCTTGGCGCGCAGCTTCTCGAGCCCACGCGCGAGGCGGCTCTTCACCGTCGCGAGCGGCTCGCCGAGCTCGAGCGCGATCTCGTTCGGCGTGCGCTCCTCGAAGTAGCGCAGGAGCAGCGCGGTCTTGAACGGCTCCTCCAGCGCCAGCAAGGCCGCGGTCACCGCGCGCAGCGCTTCCTCGCGCTCGAGGTTGCGCTGCTGCAGGGCCTCGAGCCGCTCGGGCAACGCCGCGCGCTTCTCGCGCGAGCGCAGCCGTTGCTCGCCGCGCTTGCGGCGCAGCGCGAGGTGCTTCGTCACCGTTCCGAGCCAGGCCGAGACGCGCTCGGGGAGCGCGCGCGGTCGCTCGAGGCACGCGAGCCAGGTCTCCTGCACGACGTCCTCGGCCGCGTGCGCGTCGCCCAGCAGCGAGCACGCCAGACCGCGCAGGGCGCGGCCCTGCTGGCCGAGGACTTCGGGCGTGAGGTCGAACTCGCGGAACACGGGGCGTTGCGGGTCCATTCTTGCCCTTCCGGGCCCGCCGCGGCGCCGCAGGATGCACGAAAGACGCGGAAAGTGAGTCCCTGGGCGGGCAGCTCGGGGCGGCCGATGGAGCTCGGCGTTCAACCCCCGAGAGGATCGGTTCGATGAGCGGAGTCCCCCCTCCGTTACCCATGAGCCACCGCCCGCTGCTCGCTTCCGGCACGCTCCTCACGTTCCTCGGGCTCTTCCAGGGACCGCGCGCGCTCGTTCCGCCTTCGCCTGTCCAGAGGGTTCCGTTCGCCCACGGATCGCGACCGGGAGTGTTTTTCTCCTATCCAGAGGCGCTGCAACTCCTTGGCGTGCTCGAGGGCACACGTCGCCCACGGCCGCCGCAGGCGCCGACGTCCGTGCCCGACGAGATCGAGGGGCTGCCGGCGATTGCCTATCCGCGCAGTCTGGAGTTGCTCGACGCGGCGCTCGGCGGCGCGGAGCGAGTCGCGCGTCTGCTGGACGAGCTGCGCACGCTCGACATCCAGCTCTGTTCGACCACCCTGACGCCTCTGGAGCGCGCGCGCCTGGCGCGGCGCTACTTCCGCACGATGGGGGTGCTGGAGCAGTCGGTGCTGCACACGCGCTTCGGGGACATCCCGTTGCTTGAGGGCCGGTCGCTGTACCTGTTCTTGCCGCCGCCGGGCGGCGAGACCCTGCGCGTGGCGTTGCCGGACATGACGCTGAGCGCGCTCGCGCTCTCGAATCCCGCCGACACGCTCACCAACGCGCAGGCGGCGCTGGATCTGCTCGATGCGGCCATCGCCCAAGTGTCCTTGGAGCGTTCCGCGCTGGCCGTCCGCCGCCTGGAGCTGGTCGACGGTTCGCCTTCCGGAGGTCTGATCGAGGCCCAGCAGCAGCTCGAGCGCATGCGCCCGCTGGCTGTCCAGGCTTCCGCGGGCTACCTGTCCACCTCCGACCGCGCACCGCTCGACCTCTTCTTCCAGAGCCACGTCGCGAGCCTCGTCGAGACCCTGGAGGTCACGCGCTTCGAGGGCTGGGATCTGACGGCGGGCGCAACGGTGTGCCTGCAGGCCGCGCCACCGGGGGCCGCGCTGGTGTTCCTCGAGCTGCCGAACCTCTACTGGGAGATGTTCAGAGCGGCGCGGGACATGGACGTTCGGACCTTGTCCAACGCTGATTACGCGCTGTCGCAGATCGACGACGCGCTCGCTCGGATCGCCCACGAACGCGAGCGGATCGAGCACACGCGTGCAGAGCTCGAGCGCGGCTTCCTGCACCTGCGCTGAGCGCCGACCGATTCTTCCGCCGCCACGAGTTGCACTCGGCGGCGCGGCGACTACCGTCGGCGACATGGCTGCTTACATCGTCGTCGACATCGAGGTTCGCGATCCGGTCCGCTACGAGGAGTACAAGCGTCTCGCCGCGCCCAGC
Source organism: Planctomycetota bacterium (assembly GCA_009691855.1). Taxonomy (GTDB): domain Bacteria; phylum Planctomycetota; class UBA1135; order UBA1135; genus JABFRZ01. The sequence goes on from SIAI01000009.1 coordinate 46,071, forward strand.
GTGACCGCCTTCGGGGGACGCTACCTCGTGCGCGGCGGCGCGCTGACGACGCTCGAGGGCGACTGGACACCCGGGCGCTTCGTGGTGCTCGAGTTCCCGACCGCGGCGCGCGCCAAGGAGTGGTGGAACTCCGACCTCTACCACCCGATCAAGGCCATCCGCCAGGCGACGGCGAGCTCGAAGATGCTCTTGATCGAGGGCTGCTGAGAGTGCAGCTACAGTGAAGAGATGAGGACCTTGCTCCAGCCCCTCGCCCTCGCCCTGTTCCTGGGTGCGTCGCTGTCGGCCGCGCAGACGATCCCGAAAGCGGTGATCGCCGATCCCGCGCCGGACAAGGCCCATCCCGCCGAGATGCAGGTGGCCGCGATCCAGTGCCACGGCGCGAAGATGAACGGCGTGCTCTACATCGCGGCCGGCGCCGGGCCGCATCCGACGCTGCTCTTCCTGCACGGACTGCCGGGCAACGAGCAGAACCTCGACCTCGCCCAGGCGGTGCGGCGCGCCGGATGGAACGTGCTGACCATGCACTACCGCGGATCGTGGGGGAGCGAGGGCGCCTTCTCGTTCACGAATGCGGCCGAGGATTCCCTGGCGGCGCTCGCGTGGCTGCACGATCCGGCGAACGCCACTCGAGCGCGCATCGACACGACACGCCTCGCGGTAGCGGGTCACAGCCTGGGCGGCTTCCTGGCCGCCTACGCGGGCGCCAACGATCCCCAGCTCATCGGCGTGGCCATGATCAGCCCCTGGAACCTCGGCGCAGAGGCGGCCCGGTTCAAGGTTCGCGGCGACAAGGGGCGCGCGGCTTTCGTCCAGGGGATGTCCGAGAGCATGGAGTCGCTCAGCGGCTGCACTCCGGAGAGCATGACCGACGACGCGTTCGCGCACGCGGAGGCATGGAACTTCCGCGGCTACGCCGAGACGCTGGCGCGCCGTCCGCTCCTGCTGATCTCCTCCCAGGACGGGAACGGACCCGAGGCCAGCGCGCTGGCCGCCGCCGCGCGCAAGGCGGGCGCGAAGGCGGTGGAAGAGCTGACGATGGAGACCGACCACTCCTATTCCGACCACCGGATCGCGCTGCAGGCGGCGGTGGTCGTGTGGCTGGAGGGGCTGGCGGCGAAACAGCGCTGAGCGCGCGAGCAAGAATCTCGCGCCGCTCCGGCGCGGGTGTTCTTGCTCACTCTCGAACCCCCTGGGCGCGAGCTCCTCGCGCCCCAAGACCTCGAAGCTCGCCGTGGTTGGATGGTTGCTCACACGCTGAGCCGCTTGCCCGCCGGAGGCGGGCCTGGTCAGGAAAGAACAAGCACCGGCTCGTCAGGCCCGAGTCGGGCGAGCGTTCTGAACCGCTTGTTCTTTGGAAGCCCGAGTAGAGAGAAGAGGCAGCCAATCATGGTCGCTGGCCAGCGCGGGGCGAGTCGCTCGGACTCGTTCTCGGGCACAAGGCTGACATAGAGCACGAGGGACCAGCGCGCGACGATTGCGGCGAGCCCGGTCGTGAGCCTTCAGCTGGGCGCGCGTCCTCCCGTCGGAGGCGCCGCCGGGGCGAACTCGGCCGACGCGCGCATGAGCGCTGCGTTGAGCGAAGCGCACCGCCGGCTGCGGGCGCTGCTCAGCAGGCTCGTTATCGCGAGGCGGTCGGCTTCGAACTCGCCGCCGCCAGGACTTCCTCGTCGCTGAGCAAGCGCGGCGTCTGCTTGGCGAGCGAGAGCACGCCCTGGATGCGCTCCTCGGTCGGCTCGACGCCGTGCTTCTCGAGCACCCAGGCGACGTTCGACTTGCCGCTCATCGGGCCGACGCGGATCACCTGTTCGAGGCCGAACATGCCGGCCGGCACGCCTGAATAGATGCGGTCGGCGAGCCAGGCGTCGCCCTTCTTGAAGGCCTTGATCACGGCTGCGGCGTGGACGCCGGTGCCGGTCTCGAAGGCGTCCTGGCCGAAGACCGAGTAGTTGTGCGGGATCGGCACGCCGATGGCGCGGCTGGCGAGCTGGACGTACTCGGCCAGGACCGAGAGGTCGTTCGAGATGCGGCCCATGAGCTTCAGGTTCACGAGCAGGAGGTCCATCTCGGTGTTGCCGGCGCGCTCGCCTACTCCTAGAGCGGTTGCGTGGATGCGTGTGGCGCCGGCTTCGACGGCGGCGAGCGCGTTGATCAGCCCGAGCCCGCGGTCGCGGTGGCCGTGCCAGTCGATGCCCACGTTGGCGCCGAGACCGCGCACGAGCTCCTTCACGAACGTCACCAGCGCGCGCACCCCGGAGGGCGTCGCGTGGCCGCAGGTGTCGCAGATGCAGATGCGCTTCGCCCCGGACTCGATCGCGGCGGTGTACAGCGCGCGGATGTGCTCAGGGCGCGCGCGCGTCGTGTCCTCGGTCACGAACATGCACGGCAGGTCGTGCTCGACGGCGAAGGAGACGGCCTTCTTCGTGAGCGCGAGCATCTCCTCGATCTTCCAGCCCTCCGCGTACTGGCGGATGGGCGAGGAGCCGATGAAGGTGCAGGTCTCGATCGGAAACCCGAGTTCTTGCGCCAGGTCCACCACCGGGGCGATGTCGGAGACCAGCGTGCGGCAGGCGACGTTGGGGCGCACCTTGAGCTGCGCCATCTCGCGGCACAGCGTGCGGATGTGCTCGCGCGCGCGCTCGCCGGCGCCCGGCAGGCCGACGTCGGCCGAGTCGATGCCGAGCTTGTCCATCAGGTGGATCAGGCGCACCTTCTCGTCCAGGTCCGGATCGCGCACCGAGGGGCTCTGCAGCCCGTCGCGCAGCGTCTCGTCGACGAACATCGGCTCGCTCGTGCCCGGCACCACGCCCTCGTGCACGTGGTTCCAGTCGTAGATCAGCTCGTCGTGGTCCATGGCCGACATCGCGGGACGCTTCGGGTTCGTGGCCGGGGGATTATCGCCCGGCGCTCAAGGCAGGTCGAGTTCGCCGCCTCCGGTCTCCTTCCACCACGCCAGGCAGCCCTGCAGCAATTCGTCCATGAGCACGGCGTGACTGGAGTCTCGGGCGAGGTCGTTCCGCTCGTAGGGATCCGCTTCCAGGTCGAAGAGTTCGCGCTGGCCCCGCTCGCGCGCGGGGAAGGAGGCGAATTCGTTGAAGAGGACGTAGTTCTCGGGATCGACCTTGCGCAAGTACAGCACGAACTTCCAGCGCGGCGTGCGCGCGTAGATGGCGTAGACGTCCTTCTCGGGGCGCTTCGGGCCCGGGCGCTCCTTGTAGCGGTAAACGGCACCGTAGAGCGCGTCGCGCACGTGCTGCTTGGCACCGTCGAGCGTCGGACGCAGGTCGATGCCCGCGGCGCCGCTCGGCGCGGGCACGCCGGCGTAGTCGAGGATCGTGCGGTAGAGGTCCACCGCGCACACGAGCTCCGAGCTCGTGCGCCCGCCGGCGATGCCCTTGGGCCAGGAGAAGAACACCGGCGTGCGCAGGCCCTTCTCGAACACGGTGCCCTTCGAGGGCGCGCCGTTGACGAAGCCGTTGTCGATCAGGAAAACGAAGAGCGTGTTCTCGAGCTCGCCCTTGGCCGCGAGCTTCGCGCGCAGCGCGCTCAAGCCGTCGTCGAGCCACGCACCCATCGCGTAGGAAGTGCGCTCGGCCTCCTGGTACGCCTTCGGGTCGCCGACCACGCCGGGCGGGACGGGGATCTCCGTGTCGCGGAACAAGGCCTGAAAGCGCGCGGGCGGATTGAACGGTCCGTGCGGCAGCATCGGCGCCCACCACACGAACAGCGGGTGCTCGGCCGACCAGCGGTCGATGAACGAGAACAGCTCGTCCTGGTTCTCGCGCACGAAGGTCTTGAAGATGGAGTCGGTCTGCTTGGGCTCCACGAAGCCCATCGAGAGCTGGCTGCCCTCCCAGAACTTGCCACCCTGGAAGGTGGCGTAGCCCGCGGCCTTCAGCAGGTTCGGCAAGGAATCCTTGCGGGTCAAAGTGTGCGGCGCCTCGTTCTCGTAGATGCCCGTCTGCTGCGGCCAGCGCCCGGAGAGCAGCGCCGCCAGCGCCGGCCGACAGCGCGACATCGGCACGTGGGCGACGGGAAACACGCAGCCCTGCTGCGCGAGCGCGTCGAGCGTGGGCGTCTTCACGCGTGCGTTGCCCATGAAGCCGAGGTGCTCGTAATCCATGTCGTCGGCGATGACGAGCACGATGTTCGGGCGCGGCTCCTTCGGCGCGGGGCCGAGCACCGGTGGCAGGAAGGGCATGACGAAGTCCGGCCCGCCGCCCGCCTTCCACAGCTCGAGCGCCTTCGTGCGCAGCGCGGCGAGCTGCTCGGCGTGCGCGCTCGTGCCGAACAGGTCGTTCTGCTCGAGCGGGTCGGCCTCGAGGTCGAACAGCTCCTGGTCGCCGGCCGAGCGCTCGATCGTGGCGAGCTCGGTGCGCGGGTCGATCTTGACGCCGATGTCGGTCAGGTAGAGCGCGTACTTCCAGCCTCCCTGGCGCAGGGTCAGGGCGAGCAGGTCCTTCTCGAGCTCCTTGCCGCCCTTCGAGCCCGGACTCGTCTGCGGCTCGTAGTACTCGCCCAGGACGCTGCGCTCGGCCCAGGCGGGATCGGCCGCGGCGCCGGCCAGCAGCGGACCCAGGCTGCGGCCCTCGAGGCCCGCTGGCGGCGGCACGGCGAGGAGATCGAGCAGCGTGGGCAGGACGTCGAGCGGCGTGACGAGCTCCGCGCGCTCACCCGGCGTCACGTGGCCCGGCCACACGAAGGCCAGCGGGTTCCGCACGCGCGCCTCGGCGCACTCGCGGGCCGTGAACTCGTGGCTCTTGGCGTCGCCGTTGGTGACGAAGGCGAACAGCGTGTTGGCGAGCGCGCCCTTGGCCGCCAAGGCGTCGAGCAGCGCGCCCAGCTCGCCGTCCAGGTTCTTCGCGCCGTAGCCCTCCGGCACCGCCGGCGCCCACAGCACGAACAGCGGCTGCTTGCCCGCGAACTCCTCGACGAAGGCCGTGACCGCGCCCGAGCCGCCCTCGATCAAGTCCTCGGCCATGTGCGCGAAGCCGAAGCCTGCCGCCGCGCCCTCCCTGAGTTTTCCGGCGTGCAGGGTGGCGTAGCCGCGCGCGGCGAGCAGTGCGCCCAGCGTGCCCTCCGGCGCCAATTTCTTGGGCCCGGTCTGGTAGTAGATGCCGCTGGCGTGCGGCGTGCGCCCGGTGAGCAGCACCGCTCCCGTCGGCCGGCCGCGCGAGGTCACCTGCGTGCCGCGCGGGAAGCGCGCGCCGCCGGCGAGCAGCGCGTCGAGGCGCGCCGTGACCCCGCCCGCGCCCAAAAAGCCGAGGCGCTCGAGCGTCGCATCGTTCCACACGATCAGGACGACATTGGGCGACTCGCCCGCGCGCGCCCCGGCCCGCGCCGGTGCCAGCAGGACGAGCACGAACAGACACACGAGGCCGAGCCAGCGCAGCATGAATGGACGGCGATTCTAACGCTCCCGCCGCTCCCGCCTCGCGAGTATCTTCTCGGCCCATGCGCGTGATGAAGTTCGGCGGCGCCTCGCTGCGCGACGGCGCGGCGATCGAGCGCTCGTTGCGCGTGGTCGAGCGCGCCGCGCGGAGCCAGCGCGTGCTGCTGGTGGTCAGTGCGCAGGAGGGCGTGACCGCGCAGCTCGCGCGCGCCGCCGAGGAGGCCGTGCGCGGCGAGCTCGGCGCCTGGGACGCGCTGCGCGTGCGCCACCGCAGCACGCTGACGCAGCTCGACCTCGCCGGCGACCTCCTGGACCGGCACCTGCGCGAGCTGCGCGCGATCCTGGAGGCGCTGCAGACGAGCGCGCGCCTCGACCGGCGCATGCGCGACTACGTGCTCTCCTTCGGCGAGCGCATGAGCGCGCGCGTGGTCGCCGCCGTGCTGCGCAAGTTCGGGCAGGCTGCGGCGCCGCTCGACGCCTACGACCTCGGCCTGACCACCGCCTCGAGCCAGGGCGAGGGCGCGCTGTTGCGCGCGCCGACGCGCGAGCTGCGCGCGCGGCTCGAGGCCGTGCCGGGCATCCCGGTCGTCACGGGTTTCCTCGCGCTCGATCCGGCCGGGAATCTGACCACGCTCGGCCCCAACGGGTCGGATCTGACCGCGGTGTGGTTCGGCGAGGCCGTGGCGGCCGAGGAAGTCGTGCTGTGGAAGGCGGTCGAAGGCTTCATGACCGCCGACCCCGACGTCGTGCCCGAGGCGCGGCGCATCCCCGTGCTCGGACGCCACGAGGCGGTCGAGTTCGCGGTGAACGGCGCAGAGGTCCTGCACGCTGGCGCGCTCGAGCCGGCCGAGCGCGGCGGGATCGTGGTGCGCGTCGCCGACGTCGCCGCGCCGCACGCGCCCGGCAGCCGCATCGAGGCCGTGACGCCGCACGTCGGGCCGCTTGGCATCGCGCACCGCGAGAGCGTCGCGCTGTACAAGGAGACCCTGTCCCTCGGCCGCGACCAGGGCGCGCAGCTCGCCGAGCTGTTGCGTGAGCTCTCCGAGGCCGGCATCGAGCCGCACCGGGCGTCGTTCTCGGGCCGCGAGCTCGTCGTGCTGGTCAGCGACGACGAGCGCACCGCCGCCTTCGCCGCCCGCCGCGCCCCACGCGCAACGCTCGAGCGGGGCCACGCCTCGTTCGCCGTCGTCGGCCGCCGAATCGGCCTCGATCCGACGCTGCCCGCCCGCGTCGCCGCCCTGGCCGCGCGCGTCGGCGTCGCGCTCATCCCCGCGCCCGGCGACACGAGTTCCGCCAGCCAGGCCTATCTCGTCCCCGCCACCGCGCTCACCCCCGTCGTGCGCGCGGTCCACGCTGGCCTCTTCGGCGCCACGCCCACCAAGGAGAGCGGCGAGCTATTGCCGCATCCTCATCGTTCGGCACCGTCCGAGAGGAGCGCCTGAGGTCCATGGCTGACGGGGGCGCGGCCGGAGTCTTCGCGGGTGTGGGAGGTCGAGCAACGGCGCGGCGCTGGGGCTCGATCCTGCTCGCGGCGCTCGTGCTGGCGGGGCTCGGCTTCGTCGCCTACCGCAACAGCTTCACGGTCCCGTTCGTCTACGACGACGAGCCGGCGATCCCGGCCAACCCGCGCATTCGCAGCCTGTGGCCGTTCGGCATGGCGGACTACAACGTGCAGTCGACCGAGTGCGGACGACCGCTCGTGCGGCTCTCGCTGGCGCTCAACTACGCGCTGGGTCGGTACGAGGTGCGCGGCTACCACGTCTTCAATCTGGCGCTGCACGTGCTCTCGGCGCTGCTCTTGTTCAGCCTGGTGCAGCGCACGCTACGGCTCGCGAGCGCGCGCGCCTCGCGGCTCCACACGGCGGCTCCGTGCCTGGCGCTGATCACGGCGGCTCTGTGGCTCGTCCATCCACTGCAGACCGACGCGGTGACGTACGTCATCCAGCGCACCGAACTCTTGATGGGGTTCTTCTATCTGGCAACGCTGTCCAGCGCGAGCGCGTCGCTCACGAGCCCGAGCCCGCGGGCCTGGTGTGTGCTCGGCGTCCTGTGCTGCGCGCTCGGCATGGCCAGCAAGGAAGCGATGGCTTCCGCACCGCTCGTGGTGGCGCTCTACGACCGCGCCTTCGCCTTTCCGAGCTGGGGCGAGATGCTGCGCCGCCGCCGAGGTTTCTACGCGGGCCTGGCAAGCACGTGGCTGGTTCTCGCGGCGCTCGTCGTCTCCGGGCCGCGCGACACGACCGTCGGCTTCGGGCTCGGCGTCGCCTGGTGGGAGTACGGCGCCACGCAGCTCGGCATGATCTTGCACTACCTACGGCTCGCGTTCTGGCCGGACGAGCTGTGCCTGGACTACGGACGTGGGCTCGCGCGCGGCGTGGCCGAGATCCTGCCGGGCGCGCTGGTCGTCGGCGCGCTGGTCGCGCTGACGATCTGGGGCATCTTCCGTCGTCCCGTGCTCGGTTTCCTGGGCGCGTTCTTCTTCGGGATCCTCGCGCCGAGCTCGAGCGTCGTCCCGATCATCACCGAGGTCGGTGCCGAACGCCGCATGTATCTCTCGCTCGCGGTCGTGCTCGTGGTCGTCGTGCTGGGAGCGTATGGGCTCCTGTCACGTGTGTTGCGCCGCTCGGCCGGAGCGCGCGATCCCGCCCTAGGCGCCGTGGCCCTCCTCGCGCTCGCGGCGCTCGCCGCCGGCTGCCTGTTCACCGCGCGGCGCAACGAGGTCTTCCAGAGCGAGCTCTCGCTCTGGACCGACACGGTCGCGAAGCGGCCCGACAATCCCGCGGCGCACAACAACCTCGGGCGCGTGTATGCGCAGACCGGGCGCGTCAACGAGGCCTTCGAGCAGTTCACCATCGCGACCGGGCTCCCGCAGTGCGGCATCGACGCCTACAACAATCTCGGGACCGCGCTCTGCGAGCTCGGCCGGCTCGACGAGTCCGTCGCCTGCTTCCAGAACGTGCTGCGCCAGAAAGCAGACAATCCCGGCGCCTACGAGGGTCTCGGCGCCGTGCTCAGCCGCCAACGCAAGTGGCCAGAAGCGGTCGAGGCTTTCCAGAAGTGTGTGAGCCTCGGCTACCGCTCGGCCGACGTGCACAGCAACCTCGGCCGCGCGCTGTTCAAGGCCGGTCGTGATCCGGAAGCGATCCAGGCTTTCCAGAAGGCGCTGGAGCTCGAGCCCGGTCACGAGATCGCCGCGAAGAACCTGAAGGTGGTGCAGGATCTGCTGAAGAAGGCGGCCGAGACGCAGCGCTGAAACACGCGCCGCGCCGTGCGCTCTGCATGCACGCGCTGTCTGCCGGAACACCCTGGTTGTTCACACTCACAATGACCGTGGTGCCGGCCACTAGGTTGCGGACGTAGATGTCGCGGCCCGGCCCGTGCGTCTCTGAAGTGAGGTTGCTCGCTACACTCGAGAAAGCGACGATCGTGCCGTCATCGGACACGTTGGGCTGATTGGAGGCACCATTGCTGGGAAGTCCCGAGTCGGTCAGGCTCCGCGCGACAGGAGCTCTTCCCGAGCCAGCTGGGCCTCGAAGGAGAGCTCCGCGCCATCACGCACCGCTTTGCCCTCGTGCTCGCTGCGGCGCGCGCTGCTGCGCAGACTCCGGCGCGCGTAGTTCTGAGTCACCCGAGTGAGCCAGCCGCGCAAGTTCTGCCCGTGGCCTGGAGGCCGCACGAGGACCGTTCTCCAGGTCTCTTGCTCCACGTCTTCGACGTCATTGACGTCCTGCAGCAGCGAGCGCGCGAGCTTGCGAACGAACGCTGCGTGCGCGAGTAGCTCCTCCGGGACGGGTGCCGTTTCGGTCATGACTCCAGGGTTCCTGCTCACCTCAATCCCGGCCGAAGCATGAACGGTTCAGAACCCGAGCAGAGATCCTTCCTTCTTGCACGAGCGCCATCCGGCCTCTCCCTCGCACAGCTGCAGAGGATATCGCGCCGGCCGCGCGGACCCTGGCCCTAGAGCTTGGTGTTCTCGCGCACCGTGTTCTCGGGCTCGACCACCACGATCTCGCCCTCGACGCGGTTCTTCTCGACCACGTAGCGCACGCAGCCCTTGCCGACGTAGATCGCCTGCTGGCGCGCGCCGCGGACCTCGTTGTCGCGGATGACGTTTTCCTCGTTGATGCCCTGGCGCGGCGTCTTCTCGTACCACCAGCTGTGGATGCCGATCTCGCAGTCCGAGATCTTGTTCCTCTCGACCACGTTGCGCGAGGCGTCGTTGAGCACGATGCCCCACGGCGCGCTGGTGATCGTGTTGCCGGCGATGTGGAAGCGCTCGACGAAGTGGTCGAGGTCGATGGCCTCGTCGTCGATGCGCTCGAGCGTGCAGTCCTCGACCGCGCCGTCGACCTCGTTGTAGAGCGCCACGGCGCGCCCGTACCAGTCGGAGAAGCGGCAGCGGCGCACGCTCACACCCGAGCCGGGCGGGCCCTTGCGTTGCTCCTCGAAGCCCCACGGCGCGCTGGCCCAGATGGCGCAGCGCTGCGAGTGGCCGGGCATCGGGATCGCCGCATCGCGCCCGCCCTCGAAGGCGAGGTCTTCGATGGCCGTGCGTCCGTCCTTGTTCAGCCACAGGAGCTTGTGCGGGTAGCCCACCCGGCTGCCCGCCGGGACGTCGAGCGTCAAGGCGTCGTGCAGCACGAGCTTCTGGCCCTCGACCCGTTCGACCTGCTGGAGCTCGAGCGCCTTGGTCGTGCCGTCGGCGAAGAACTCGCTGCCGAGCGGCGGCAGGATCTGCACGCGCACGGCGTCGGCGAACTCGTGCGCGCCGGCGACGACGAGCTCCTTGGCGCCCGCCTGGGCAGCCTCGGCGGTGAGCACGGGCGCGGGCAGCGCGAGCACGGCTCCGGGCTCGCCGCGCAGGACGAGGTCGTGCGGCAGGAACAGCGCGCGGCGGATCACGTAGCGCCCCGGACCGAGCACCAGGGTCCCGCCGCCCGGCCGCAGGCGCACCAGCGCGCGCTCGAGCGCACGATCGTCGTCGCCGAGCTCGTCGGCCTCCCCCGACTGACGTACGACGACCGTCGGACGCGTCGCGCTCGGCGCGGTTTCCTGCGCGAAGGCGGGCGGAGCGAGGGCGAGCGCGGCGAGCAGCAGAGGAGCCAGCATGGTCTCAGAGGAGTCTACTGCGCCCGCGCCCCGTTCGTTTGGGGCAGCGCGCGGGGTATCTTGAAACACCTCCGCACTCCCCCGCGACCGAGCTGCCACCGCCCGTGCCCTGGAACTCTTTTCTGCAATCCAACCAGGATCCCAGCGATCCGCGCACGCTGCTCGTCAACCTGGGGCTGGTGCTGATCCTGGGCCAGATCCTGGTCTGGCATTACCAGCGCTTCTCGCCCGTGCTCTCGAACAAGCGCAAGTTCTCGCGCGTGTTCGTGTTCATCGCGGCCACGACCATGCTGGTGATCACCGTCGTGCAGCGCTCGCTGGCCCTCTCGCTGGGCCTGGTCGGCGCGCTGTCGATCATCCGCTTCCGCACGCCGATCAAGGAGCCGGAGGAGCTCGCCTACCTGTTCCTCGCCATCGGTCTGGGCCTGGGCCTGGGTGCGAACCAGCACGTCGTGACGGTGCTGGTCTTCGTCGTGGTGCTCGGCTACATGGCGCTGGTCAGCTCGGGCAAGGAGAACGGTTTGCCGCCGCGGCTGCTGGTGCACCTCTCGGGCACGATCGCGGGTGTGGGACAGAGCACCGAGTCGACGCTGCGCGAGGTGTTGAAGACGGCCGAGGAGGGCGCCTCGCGCGTGGACCTGCGCCGCATCGACACCGAGGGCACGAGCTTCAACGCCACGCTGGTGCTCGACCTCGAGCGCGCCGATCAGGTCGGCCCGCTGTTGACGCGGCTCGAGAAGGCGCTGCCGGGCAGCTCGATCAGCGTGGTCGAGGGCAACAGTCTGGAGTGAGAGCCGCCGCCCGAACGGCCCCGCGATGCTGACCCACAAGGAACGATCGAGCGGGACCGGGGTCGGCCTGGTGATCCTCGCTGCCGGGATCCTGATCGGCGCCCTGGCGCGACCGACGCGCTGGTTCGAGCGTCGCGCCGAGAGTACCGAGCGCACGCCCTTCCCCACGCTCGTCCCCGCGACGACGCCCGCGGCGCCGGCCGCCAACGACCTCGCCACGATCGAGCTCGTCATCCCGCCCGAGTCCGCTGCGGTGCTCGAGCGCGTGCGCGCGGCCGCGCTGGAGCGCGGCATCCTCACCCAGACCGACGCCGACACGGTCAAGGCCGAGTTCGTCAGTGGCGGCGTGCGCCAGGCGGCCGAGATCCGCCTCAAGGGCGACTGGACCGACCACGTAGACAGCGAGAAGTGGTCGTACCGCATCCGCCTGAAGGACGGCGCGTTCCGGGGCATGCGCGAGTTCTCGATCCAGGCTCCGAAGACGCGCGGGTATCTCTGGGAGTGGCTGGTGCACGAGGCCGCGCGGCGCGAGCGCGTGCTCGTCCCGCGCTCGACCTTCCTGAACGTGGTGCAGAACGGCCACGCCATGGGCGTGTATTTTCTCGAGGAGCACTTCGAGAAGGAGCTGCTCGAGTCCCAGGGCCGGCGCGAGGGCCCGATCGTCGTGTGGGACGAGAGCACGCTGTGGTCGACGCTGCTGGAGGAGGGCAGCGTGCCTGCGAAAGGCGTGCGCGCCTTCGAGTCGCAGCTGCGCGCCAGCGCGCACACGCTGGAGCCGGCCGAGGTGCGCGCCTTCGGTGAGAAGCGCCTGTCCTCGTTCGACGGTTTGAGCCACGCGCTGCACGCGGCCATCGAGCAGATGAAGCAGCTGCGCGCGCTGGCGCTGGTGGACCAGCCCGAGACCGACCGGCGGCGGACGCTGGAGGCCATCGACGAGCTGCGTGGGAAGTCGCTGGAGGAGATCGTCGACGTCGAGCGCCTGGGTTGCGCGCACGCGCTCCTGTCCGTGTTCCAGGTCGAGCACTCGCTGGCCTGGCACAACATGCGCTTCTACCGCGATCCGGTGCAGGCGCGCCTCGAGCCGATCCTGTTCGACAACTCTGCCCAGGAGCCGGCCGGCCGCGACCCGGTGCCGTGGCGCGCGCACGACCTCACCGCGGCCTTCGCGCGCAGCCCGGGCTACTACGAGGCGCTGTTCACGCACCTCGGGCGCATGCTGCGTTCGGATTGGCTCGACGGTTTTCTGGCCCAGGTCGAGCCGGACCTCGCGCGCTTCGAGGCCGTTTTGATGGCCGACGGCGGGCTGCCGAGCGGCTGCTCGGCGGGCGAGATGAAGCAGCGCCTGCGGGCTCAGATCGTGTACCTGCGCAAAGCCTGCCTGCCCAGCGATGCGGCCAACTTCGAAGCCAGCTACGAGCTCACCGACGCGCACAAGGACGCCGGCGAGGGCTGGCTCGAGGTGCGTGCGTGGGCCACGACGCGCTCGCCGGTCGTGGTCGAGGGCTTTCGCTTCTCGAATGGCAGCGTCGCGCCCGCCGCGGGCGCCTTGAAGGACGGCCTCGGCGCGCGCGTGCGCGGCCAGGGCGTGGTGCTGGCGCCCGACGGGCGCGCGGCGACCTTCCGTTTCCCGATGAACGAGCGCCTGGCCAACCTCGAGACGGTGCAGAAGGTCACGCGCGCGATCCGCGCCGAGCTCGAGGCCGACAAGATGCTCGACCTCGACGTGCACGTCGTGCAGCGCCTGCTGGCGGCCGAGGACTCGCGCGAGGAGCTGCTCACCTTCCGCCGCGCGAGCCCGGTGAGCGGCCCCGACGGCCGGCCGGAGCCGCCCAGCGTCGCCGCGGCGCTCGAGCGCCATCCGTTCCTGCGCTACGACTTCGCGAAGAACCAGCTCACGGCCCTGGCGGGGGCGTGGGAGGTCGAAGGTGATCTGGTGCTGCCGAGCGGGACCGCACTGACGCTCGTGCCGGGCACGACGCTGCGTTTCCAGACGGGCGCGGTGCTGCTCGCCGACGCGCCGCTGCTCTTCGCGGGCACGAGCGCACAGCCGATCGTGCTCGAGCCACGCGCCGACACGCCGAGCTGGTGCGGCGTGATCGTGCTCGGCGCCAACGGGCGCTGCGAGTGGAACGACGTCACCGTGCGTCACACCGACGCGGTCGCGCGCGGCGGCTGGATCGTGACCGGCGCGGTGACCTTCTACCGCACGCCGGTGACGCTCCTGCGCTGCCACTTCGACGGCACCAAGGCCGAGGACGGGCTCAACGTGTTCGGCGCGGACATCCTGCTCGACACGGTGACGTTCAGCGCGTGTCAGTCGGACAGTTTCGACGGCGACTTCGTCACCGGCGAGGTGCGCAACTGTTTGTTCCAGGACGGGCTGGCCGACGGCATCGACGTCAGCGGCAGCCACCTCCTCGCGCGCAACAACCGCTTCCAGCACATGGGCGACAAGGCCTATTCGATCGGCGAGCGCAGCCAGGCGCGCATCGAGGGCGGCAGCGCGCTCGACGTCTCCAACGGCGTGGCCTCCAAGGACGCCTCGCGGGTCGAGATCCAAGGCTTCACGATCGACGGCGCGCGCCACTACGGCCTCGCGGCCTTCGTCAAGAAGCCCGAGTACGGACCCGCGCAGCTGCTGGCGACCGGCGTGATCATCCGCTCCGCGGGTCTGGCGCCAGCGATCGCGCAGACGGGCTGCAGCGTCGAGATCGACGGCGTCGCCCTGGCGACCCAGGACATCGACATCGAGGCTTCCTACCGGGAAGGCGTGCTTGGAGTCGCGAAGTGAGCGTCCGGGGTTGCGCTACGAGCTCAAGCTCGTCGCCGACGAAGCCTTCGGGCCCGAGCTCTGCATGCTGTTGCGCCTGGATCGCGCCGGCATCCGCACGCCGTACCCGCCACGCGTGGTGCAGAGCGTGTACCTCGACACGCCCTTCCAGAAGACCCTGCAGGAGAACCTGGCCGGCCTGTCGCGGCGCGAGAAGGTGCGCCTGCGCTGGTACGGCGCCACGGCCTCGGGCGTGCGTGCCACGCTCGAGCGCAAGTGCCGCGAAAACTCCATGGGCTGGAAGGAGAGCACCTCCATCGTCGGCGCGCTCGACGTGGCCGGGGTCGAGCGCCACGCGTTCATGGACGGGCTCGCGCGGCGCTGCGACGCTCGCTGGCGCGCGCTCCTCGCGGGTTTCGAGCCGGCGCAGTGGGTGCGCTACCGGCGCGAGTACTTCACCAGCGCCGACCAGCGCGTGCGCTTGACGCTGGACCGCGAGCTCACCTTCGCCGACCAGCGGCGGCTGATGCGTCTGGGCCCGCGCGAGCGCACGCCGTCCGCGCGCGTGCTGGTGCTCGAGCTCAAGTGCGCGCCCGACGACCTCGAGCGCGCGCGCGACATCCTGGGACGCCTGCCGATCCCGCTGGGGCGCTGCTCGAAATTCGTGCTGGCTGCGGAGCCGTCCTCCGGGCCGCTGCCCTCGGAGCTCGAGGTCTAACGGTGCGCCCCACCCTCGCGCTCGCGCTGGTGCTGCTCTTGCTCACGCTGGCGCTGAACCAGTCGCGTCGGCTGTTCCCGCGCCCGAGCGGGCCGGCGGCGCTGGCGGATCGCGCGCTCGAGCTCGTGGCCGGCGCCAAGGGGACGCTTTTGCCCGCGGCGCGCATCGGCAGCGGGCCCGAGCGCATCGCCAGCGCCATCCGCCTGGGCGAGCGCACGCTGCCCTTCGGCGGCGAGGGCCTGTTCGCGGCCTTCGTCGGCGCGGACGACGAGATCCGCGTCACGCGCAGCTTCGATCTGGCGCACGCGCCGCTCGCCGTGGGCGAACTCGCCGAGGCGCTCGAGCAAGCCGAGTTCGGCGAGCTGCTGGTGTTGATCTCGGGCGGACGCTGCGCGCCGGCCGAAGCCCAGCGAGAAGAGCTCGCGCGCGTGCTACTCACCCTGGGCGCGCGCGCGCCGCTGGGGTCGGCCAGGCCCGAGAGCTGGGCCCTGCTCGCGTTGCGCCTCGAGGCCGGCTGGGTGCCGCTGGCCGAGGGCTATAGCCGCGACGAGGGCGTGGCGCTCGCCTTCGTGCTCGGCGCGGATCGCGAGGCCTACGCCGACTTCCGCTGCGAGCGCGTATTCGTACCGGGCGGCGCGCGCAGCGAGATGGCACTGGAGGACGAACTCGCGCAGGCGACGCTGTGCAGCGAGGGCGTGGAGTTCGCGCTCGAGCGCACGGTGCTCGGCCGACCGCTGGCCGGGCTGCTCGTGCCGCCGCGCACGGACGCGGACGGCCGCGCGCAGCGCGCGCGCGTCGTGTGGGCAGACGTACCCATCGGCGCGGGCGCCGGGATCCTGGCCTGGGTCGGTCTGGCGGACGGCGCCGAAGTGGGCGACGGCGCGCTGTGCGAGGTGCGCGTCGATGGACAGCTCGTGCAGAGTTTGCGCGTGCTCCCCGGCGCGCCGTGGAAGGTGCTGCTGGCCGATCTGCAGCCCTTCGCGAGGCGGCGCGTGACGCTGGAGCTCGCGGTCGAGCCGGGCGCGAGCACGCGCGGCGATCTGCTGCTGTTCGGCCGACCGACGCTGTTCCAGGGCTACGACCGCTCGCCGCTCGAGGTCTGGGCGGAGGGACGATGAGGAGGTCCCGCTGGACCGGCCTGCTGTGGGGCGTAGTGGCGCTGGTGGCGCTGCTCTCGTTGCTCAAGGCCTTCGTGGCCGACGTCTACCGCGTCGACTCGGGCTCGATGCGGCCGACGTTGTTCGGCGGGCGCGTGCGTCCGGATGCGGAGGAGGACGCGGAGCACGTGCTCGTGCGCTACGACCGCGACTTCGTGCCGCAGCGCTTCGACCTGGTGGTGATCCGCGCCAAGGACGGGGGCAAGCCGTTGGTCAAGCGCGTGGGCGGCGTGCCCGGCGACCAGGACCTGGTCATTCGCGACGGCGACCTGTTCGTGAACCACGCGCGGCTGCCGGCCGAGATCCCGCGGCCCGAACCGATTCCGGTCTACGACGACCGCTACCAGGAGTCCGAACCCTTCTTCGAGTACCTGCGCGACGGCTCGGTGCGCCGCGCGGGCGACGAGTGGTTCGTCGAGGGGCGCGAGCTGTCGCCCGGCAGCATGCTCCTGTTCCACCCAGCCCTGCGCGACGACTACCTCGACCGCCACCACCGGCGCGTGCCGGGCGTGATCGAGGTCAACGATGCGGTGCTGGAGCTCGAGTTCGCGCTGCCGGCGCCGCGCGCCGCCCAGAAGCTGCACTTCCAGCTGGTGGAAGAGGGCGACACGTTCGAGGTCACGCTGACGGTGCTCGACGCGCAACACGGCATGCTGCGCCTCGCCCGCACGAACTCCCTGATCCTGCAGGGCCGACGCGAGCCGCACGCCAGCGCGCCGCCGGACATCGAGCTCGGCCGCGCGAACGTCGCGCTCGAGAGCGGGCGCTTCTATCGGCTGTGGTTCGCCAACGTGGACAACCACCTGCACCTCTGCGTGCCCGAGCTCGTCGTCGACCTCGCCGCCAGCTATGACGAGAACGAGCCCTGGCCCGCGCCGCTGCCGGCCGGCCAGAAGAGCCTCGGCTCGCGCGTGCGCTTCGGCGCCGAGGCTGGCCCGGCGCGCTTCCGCGGCGTGCGCGTGCTGCGCGACCTCTACTACACCGAGGCCGGGCGCTTCGGCCTGCCGCCGGAGACGGATCCGCGACGCGCCAACGGCCCCGCGCGCGCGCCGGTCTCGCTCGGGCCGGACGACTACTTCCTACTGGGCGACAACTCGGCCGCCAGCACCGACAGCCGCCACCAGGGTCTATTCAAGGCCGCCGACCTGATCGGGCGGCCGCTGGCGGTGGTGTGGCCCGACCCGCACTGGTTGCGCGCGGTCGTCGATCCGTGAGCCGTCCGGGGGTGCCCCGGCACTCCCTCCTTGCCGGGTTTCCTCCGCGAGCGGAACCTGGGGACCCGTGTCTGGTTAGGAACCCCCCGATGCCCGCGCCGGACGAGCCGAACGTCGAGCTGCCCACCCCTGATCCCGGGGTCGCCTGGATGCTGCGCTACCAGCAGGGGGACGAACGCGCCTTCGACCAGCTCGTGGAAGGGTATTCCCCGCGCGTCTTCGCGCTGATCACGCGCTTCGTCGGCCCGGCCCAGAACCGCGAGGACCTGGTGCAGGAGGTTTTCCTGCGCGTCATCCGCGCGCGCCACGACTACCGGCCCGAGGCGCGCTTCTCGACCTGGCTGTACCGCATCGTCTTCAACCTGTGCGTGAACGAGAACGAGCGTCGGAAGCGCGGCGTCTCGCTGGACGACGGCGAGGGCGAGGCGCACGACCGCTGGGCGGACGAACGCGTGAGCGCGCCCGGCGCAGAGCTGGAACGCGCCGACCTGGTCGGCTCGGTGCGCGCGGCGATCGCCGCGCTGCCCGACCGCCAACGCATGGCGCTGGTGCTGGCCAAGTACGAGGAGCTGGCCTACGACGAGGTCGCGCTCGTGCTCGGCACCAGCGAGAAGGCCGTCAAGTCCATGATCCACCGTGCGCGCGAGACGCTGCGCGTGCGCCTGAGCGCCTTCCTGGAGGAGGAACTGGCATGAGCTCCGCTTGCGAGTCGTTCCGTGTCGAGCTGGAACGCGCCGTGCGCGGCGGGGGCCGAGCGTTGGCGCGCCTTGCGGCCGAGCCCCACGCGCGTCAGTGCGGCGCGTGTCGCACCGCGCTCGCCCGCGAGCAAATGCTCGAGCGGGCGCTGGCCGCGGTGCCTGCGCCCGCGGTTCCTCCCGCGCTCGCGCGGCGCGTGCTGGCCGCGCTGGCGCACGAGCGCCTCCGGGCCCCGGTGCTCGAGGAGCACGAGCTCGACGAGCTGCTGGAGAGCGTGCCCGCTCCACCGGTCCCGCCCGACCTCGGCGCGCGCGTCTTGGCCGGACTCGTTCCCGAACGCAGCGCGCGCCGCCGCCGCCCACGCTGGGCCTGGCTCGTCGCCGCGGGGCTGCTCGTCGGCGCTGGCCTGTGGGCCGTGCGCGCGCGCTCATCCGCGCCGCCGCCGTCTCCGCTCGTGGAAGCGGAAGACCTGGAGAGCGACGAGGAACTTCTGGCGTACGCCTGCGAGCGCTGGGAAGAACTGCACGACGAGGACCTCGACGTGTGGCTCGCGAGCATCGACCCGCTCGACGAGCTGCTGCTCGAATACGCGGAGGAGAGCTGGCCGGAGAACGCCGCTCCCGCGGATGCCGCGGGGGGCTTCTGAGCCCATGAAGGCACTCGTCTTGGTGGGGCTCTTGCTGCTGGTGCCGGGCGTGACGCCGCACCCGTCTCAGCAGCCGCCGAGGGCCCACGCCGAACGGGGGATCGAGCGCCTGCGCGAGCGCTGGAGCGACCGCGCGGAGGGCGAGCGCGAGCGCCTCGAAAAGCACCTGGACGAGTTCCAGCGCCTGGAGAAGCCGGCCCGTCACCACCTGCTGGAGCGCGCGCGTGCGCTGCGCGAACGCGAGCTCGCCGCCGAGCAGGAGATGACCGCCGAACTGCGCCGGCAGGTCGAGGAACTCGGCCCCGAGCTGCGGCGCGCCGAGCTGCGCGAGCGCTTCCGTGAGCACGGCCGGGAGTTTCGCTCGCACCTCTCCAAGGCCCAGCGCGAGCGCCTGGAGTCGGCTACGCCCGAGCAGCGCCGCCGCTATCTCCAGAGCCTGTTCGAAGGCCGCGAGAATGCGAGCCGCCGCGTGCTGGGGAAGCTGCGCGAGCCGCTCGGGCTTGCGGCCAGCGAGCTCCAGCGCCTGGAGCACCTGACGCCGCCGCAACTCCTGCACGCCCTGCGCGAGCTCGGGCGTCGGGTCGATGCGCTGCGAGCGGAGCGTCGCCCGCGCTCGAACCGCTGAGCCCGCCGCGTCTGCGCTCGGCGAAGCTCTCCGGCGCCGTGAGGTAGAGTGCTCCGTTCTGGAATGTCGAACGGAGCCCTTTTCCCCGTGCCGATGGCCTTGGCCGAGGACGTGATCGAACGTGCTCCGCGGCGCCTGATCGACCTGCGCAGTCCGTCCGAATTCGAGGAGGACCATCTGCCCGGGGCGCAGAACACGCCGCTGTTCGACGACCTCGAGCGCGCGCTGATCGGCACGTTCTACAGCCGGCGCTCGCCGGAGGCGGCGTTTGAAGAGGGCCGCGCGCGGACGCAGGCGAAGATCGCGGACTTCAGCGCACGCCTGGCCGAGCAATGCGGGTGGCAGCTGCCGCGCGTCGATCTCGAGCAGCGTGTGGAGCGCATGACGGCCGGTGGGATCGCGACCCTGGAGCGCGAGCTGGCGGCCGTGCCGACCGCCTGCGGCGCGCAGGCGGTGGTGCTGTACTGCTGGCGCGGCGGCCTGCGTTCGCGTGCGGTGATCGCCTTCCTGCGCGGGCTGGGCTTCGCGGACGCGCTCGGGATCCAGGGCGGCTACAAGGCCTACCGGCGCTGCGTGCGCGAGCGCGTCCAGGCCTGGCAGGCCCCGCCGAGCGTGGTGCTGCGCGGGCTGACCGGCGTGGGCAAGACGCTCGTGCTGCGCGAGCTGGCCGCGCGCCGGCCGGAGTGGGTCCTCGACCTCGAGGCGCTGGCGGGTCATCGCAGCTCGATCCTGGGCATGGTCGGCCTCGAGCCGGCCTCACAGAAGCTGTTCGAGTCGCGCCTGGCGCAGCGCCTGGCGCGCGGCTTCGGCGCGAGCTGCGTGGTCGAGGGCGAGAGCCGCAAGGTGGGCGAGCGCGTGCTGCCGGAACCGGTCTGGCGTGCGATCGACGAGGGCGTGGCGCTCGAGCTCGTCACCGACACGGCGCGGCGCGTGCAGGTGCTGCTGGAGGATTACCTCACGAGTGCGAGCAGCCGCGCCGAGCTCGCACGCCAGCTGCCGTTCATCGAGCTGCGCCTCGGTCCGCGCTGGGCAGGGGAGCTGGTCGGACTGCTGGAGCAGGGGCGCGAGGCCGAGCTGGTCGAAGTCCTGCTGCAGCGCTACTACGACCCGCTGTACACGCACTCCGAGCGCGGCCGCAGCTATTCCGCGTCCATCGACTCGACCGATCCGCGCGCCGCCGCGGCCGAGATCGAGGCTTGGATCGTGCGCCACGAGGCTCACACGGCTTCCACGGGCGTGCTCCCGCCAGCGCAGCGGGTTCCTGCGCCGCGCTCGCGCGCCGCCGCAGACTTGTAGGGACTTTCGCCGCGGCGTATCCTCTCCGTCTTCTTCCGCGCCCCAAAACGGCACAAAAAGCCCTGCAAACGCAGTCTTAGAGGCACGCCCCCCATGTGCGGATTCATCGGTGTCTACGGCCCCGACGGGGTGGATGTCTCCCCGGAGATCTACGAGGGCTTGCTCGCCATCCAGCACCGCGGCCAGGACGCGGCTGGGATCACGACCTTCACCGACACCTTCCACGTGAAGAAGGGAGCCGGGCTCGTGCGCGACGCCTTCAGCCAGGCGGACATGCTGCGCCTGCGCGGGAACCTCGGCCTGGGCCACGTGCGCTACCCCACCGTGGGCCAAGGCAGCCTCGAGGACGCTCAGCCGTTCCACGTCAACTTCCCCTTCGGCGTGGCGATGGCCCACAACGGCAACGTCACGAACTTCCTGGAGCTCAAGGAGTGCCACGCGCGCAACAGCGGCACGCGCTTGAACTCTTCCTGCGACCTCGAGGTGATCCTCTACGTGTTCGTGCGCGCCCTGGCCGAGCGCGTGCCCACCGGCAAGCTGGTGCGCCCCGAGGATGTCTTCGAGGCCGTGCGTGCAGTGCACCAGCAAGTGCGCGGTGCCTATTCGGTCGTGGCCGTGCTGCCTGACGTGGGCATGCTCGCCTTCCGCGACCCATACGGCATCAAGCCGATGGTGCTCGGCACCAAGCACACCGAAGACGGCACCTTCCACGCGGTGGCTTCGGAGAGCGTCGCGCTCGACGTCATCGGCTACAAGGAGCACCAGGACGTGCACGCCGGCGAGGCCGTGCTGATCGACCAGGACCGGCGCGTCCATCGCCGAGCGATCTCGAATCGCCCGCACCGCCCGTGCATCTTCGAGCTGGTCTACTTCGCCCGACCCGACTCGATGCTGGACCAGATCTCGGTCTACAAGACGCGCATCCGCTTCGGCCAGGCCCTGGCGGCGCAGTGGACACAGAGCGGCTCGCCGCGGCCGGACGTGGTCATCCCGATCCCGGATTCCTCACGCGATGCGGCCATGGCCATGGCCGCCGCGCTCGAGATCCCGTACCGCGAGGGGCTGGTCAAGAACCGCTACATCGGGCGCACCTTCATCATGCCCAACCAGATTGAGCGCCAGACCTCCGTGCGGCGCAAGCTCAACACGATCCCACTCGAGTTCCAGGACAAGGACGTGCTGCTGGTCGATGACTCGATCGTGCGCGGCAACACCGCCAAGCGCATCGTGAAGATGGCGCGCGAGGCCGGAGCCAAGAAGGTCTATCTCGCCGTCACCAGCCCGCCGCTGGTCTCGCCCTGCCCCTACGGGATCGACATGGCCACCAAGACCGAGTTCGTCGCCTCCGGCCGGGATCCGAAGGAAGTGGCGACGGCGCTCGACGCCGACTACGTCCTGTACCTCGATCGCGAGGCGATGAACGAGGCCGCGCGCGCCGGGAACCCCACGCTCGACCGCTTCTGCAACGCCTGCTTCACGGGCGACTATCCCACCGGGGACATCACTCCCGAGGTGCTGGATCGCATCGGGAACGAGCGCGACGACAGCCGGCAGAAGCTCTTCAGCTTCAGCATCTAGTGGTGTGAGTCGTGCGCCCGCCGCGGCGTTGCGCCTCCTCCGAGACTTGCACCGAAGTCGCGTCGTCGGCGCGCCTTGCGGCGAACGCACGCGACCTCGGGACAAAGGCCCCTCTGCGTGACTCACACCACTAGCGGCTCGAGCGGGCGCCGCGCCGTTCGGGGGCGACGTCGCCACGGGCACGAAGGTCTACGCGCGCGAGCTGCTCGGGCCCCTCGGCCCCGACCGCGACCGAGAATTCCCTCGCTCCGCCCCTTCGGCAGCCACCAACCTCCCGGCCATCCCAATCCCCTCGGCCGCGAGCCCTCCATGCACTCCTTCGCTCGGTCCTACCCGGCAGGTCGGCGGGGGCCTCGGAGCCCTCCTCGACCCCGTCGAGGCCGATCCGGGGGGGTGGTGGTGCGCCCGACAGGAGTCGAACCTGTGACCTTCTGCTCCGGAGGCAGACGCTCTATCCAGCTGAGCTACGGGCGCCGCGCGGGGGGTAGTGTGCGTCCTCTCCTTGCGCCTGTCCAAAGTCGTCCCTTCCACAGCCCACTTGAATTAGCCCATATTGGCCGTCATCCGGCCGACTTCGCGCCCCCGCGTGATCCGAACAAAGCCACAGGGCATCTTGACCGTTTTCAGGAAGGGCCTCTAGCATGGACTCCAAGGTTCCCAACCGCGGCGACGCGGATCGTCCTGGCGCCGCACCTGGGCTCGGTATGAGCAAGTTCGCGCTTTCCATCGTACGCGCTCCGGCGCGTTCCACGCGGGTCGCGGCCCTCTGTCTCGGCGGCACCGTGCTGGTCGCGGCTCTCCTCGGGAGAAACGAGCCCAGCCTGGCGGCAGCCACAAACTACGGACGGACCGACCTCGACAACGACGGCCTCACCGATCGACAGGAGCTCGTCATCGGAACGCTTCCGTACCGCGCGGACACGGACAGCGATGGGTTCTCGGACCTCGAGGAACGTGCCCGCGGAAGCGATCCGCTCGACGATCATTCGGTGCCGGCGAGTGCAAGCTACAGCGTGGGTACTTGCGCCAGTATTGAGGACGGCGTCGTGGGGATGCTCTCGGCCGTGTACCTGCACAACAGCGGAGTCAACTCGGCCGAGCTCGAAGTGGGCATCGTGTACCAGGGTCACGCGCTCCGGATGAAGCCGAAGGGCTACAACAACTCGCGCTCTTTTCTCTATCCCGGACGCGATAGTCAGGACATGCTCGCCGTCGTCGAGGTGGCTCTGCCTGAAGCGATGGTGCAGCGCTTGGGGCAGGTGAATCTGTTCTCCATCGTGCGCGGCGTCGGGCCGGACGCCCCCGAACCGGTCGTCAGCGTCCTAACCCTGGTCGATTTCTCCGGGGTGACGATGGTGCTCGAGGAGCACACCTTGGTGCAGACTTCCTCCGGCGGTGGGCCGACGGGCGTCATCTATCGCCCGCTCACGGGTGGCGATCAGATTCCCTCCACCTGGAGCAGCGGTCAGATCTGCTTCCAGCGCACCGCTACTGTCGGTGTGAACGGGGTCTCGACCGTGAACGAGGTCGAAGCCTCCGATTGCTTGGACATGGACACCTACTGCAATACCACCGATTGCGCCGCCGCCGTCGGGCAGTCCATCGAACTCCCGGACCCAGCCGCCCTGATCGGCGGCTAGGCTCCCCGTCCCGCGATCTGCGCGAGTTTCGGCCCGTCTACTCGGCCCGAAACAGGAATGCCCTTGTCTTAGGGCGGCCCGCGGCGCGGCGTTTTGGGAGTGTCATGAAAGCTCGGGGAATGGAACCGTTGACCGCGATCCATCGTCCTAGCCCCTCAAGAATGCCGCAGGGAATGAGTTCTGACCCCGACGCCGAGCTGGTGCTCTCTTGCCAGAGGAGCATCGCCAACTCGCTGGAGGGCGACTACCGGAAGCTCTACGAGCGCTTCAAGGACCGGGTCTACAACGTCTGCTTCCGCATCACCGGCAACCCGTCCGACGCGCTCGACGCTTCCCAGGAGACCTTCGGGATCCTCTTCCGCCGGTTGCGCGAGTTCCGCTTCGAGTCGCGCTTCTCGAGCTGGGTCTACCGCATCGCGGTGAACGCCAGTATCGACATGCGCCGCCGCGCGCGCAGCCGACGCTTCTTCAGCCTCGACGCGATTCATGACGGCTCGGCCGAGGATCAGGCCAAGTTCGACCCCATCGACCGCGCGGTGGAGATGCCGAGCGCTTCGGCCTCGCGGCACGAGCTCGAGCATGCGATCCAGCAAGCCATCCTGCGTCTGTCCGAGAAGTTGCGCGCGATCATCGTCCTGCGCTACGTCGAAAATCTCTCCTACGAGGAGGTCTCCGAGACGCTGGGCATCTCGCTCGGCACGGTCAAGTCCCGGCTGGCTCGCGCGCACGAAGCGCTGGACCGCGAGCTTACCCCTGTCCTCGACAAGCATTACCTGGGGTAGCCATGGATCGTGCTTGCCGAACACTTCGAACCACGTGGCTGAGCGATCCGCTCGCAGCCCAAGCCCTGGCGCACGCTTGCGCGGCTTGCGAGCAGTGGCGGCTCTCCACCGAGCGCCAGCAAGGAGCACTCGCTGCCCTCGCTCGAAAGTGCGCGCCGGCCGCGTTGGAGCAGCGGGTCGCGCAGGAGCTCGACGGCGATCGCTCGCGCCGGCTGTACCGCGTGCTCGGCAGCCTGGTGCGCCAAGCGGCACCCCCCGGGCTGGACGAGCGCGTGGCCGGGCACTTCAGCGAGGCGCCGCGGGTGGGCGACGAGGAGCGCGGGCGGCAACAGGCCGAAGTCCTGCGCGCACTGGACGTGCAGCCGGCGCCGCCCGTGCTCGAGCGACTCCTGAACGAGGAGCTCGAGCTTCCCTTGCGGCATCGGGCCGAGCGCTTCCCCGGCAGCCTCGGGCGCCTCGCGGCCCCGCCTGAACTCGAGGCTCGCCTCAACGCCACGGCTCGACGCCGCAACATGCGACGGCTGCTGCTGGCACCCGCCTTGACCCTCGCTGCGGCGGGATTGGTCGTCTGGCTCGTCGCGCGCCAGCCGACTCCAGAGCCGCGCGCTCATCGCATCACGGTTGTCCAGGCGTCCTCGCTGCGCGAGCTGGATCCGTTGGCGCGCGCGCTGGCCGAAGGCCTCAGCGGGTTCGCCGGCAGTTCGGGGGAGGCGCGATGAAGCTCACGGGCTGGATAGGGCTCTGTCTCGCGCTGCTCGCCGGAGCGTGCGAGCGCGGCACGCCCGCCGGTTTCCCGGAGCAGCCGACCGGTCAAGAGGCGGCCGAGTCGCTGCCGGGCTTCGTGCGTCGGGATGCGCGCCTGCGGGTGGCTCACTCCGGGATCCGACGACTGGAGTTCGCGGCCCTCTCTGGGCCGGGCCTGGCCTTCGACGAACGCATCACGACCGATGGCGACGGGCACTACGCGCTGGAACCGGCGCAAGGGCTCGAGAGCACCACCATCGACAACGGTAGTTTCGAGCTGCTCCATCACCTGCGCGAGGGCTTCTTCTTCCGCTATCGCGACTTCGTGGTGCGCGATGCGCGGACCTTTGCGCGCAACTGGCGCGTCATCGATCGCGGGCAGAGCACGCTCATTGCCGGGCGCACGTGCGCGCGCTTCCGCGTCGAGCGTGCGCTCGGCACGGCCTGCGCCTACGAGCTGTGCGTCGATCCGACGACCGAGCTCGTGCTGGCCAGCGAGGAGTACGACGGCAGCGGCAGCCTGGTCGCTTCGATGACCTATGCCAGCATCGACCTCACGCCGAACCTGTCGCGCGTGGCCTGGCACCAATCCGGCAATGAGGAGACCAGCCTCGATCGCGCGCACCCACTGGGCGAACAGATCCAGGCCCGTTCGCTCGAGCCCCGGCTCTTGCCGCAGGGCTATGTTCCGCTCGAGGCCGCAGTCGTGCGCGCGGGCGACGATGCCTGGCTCAAGCTCACCTACTGCGACGGAGTGCAGCCGTTGTTCTTCCTGCACTCGATCGACGCGAACTCGCTGGGCAAGGCGGCCCAGGTCGATGGCCAGCGCATCGGCGCCACGCCGCGCTCCCCCAGTTCAGTGGTCGCCTGTCAGGTCGGTTCGGCCACGACCCTGCAGGGCACGGTGGATGGTTTCGAGGTAATCGCGGTCGGCAAGGTTTCGCAGGGGGAACTGCTCGATCTGCTCGAATCGGCCCGGCCCTAGCTAGGTAGCTCTTGGCCTCAGGAGCCGGGCCGCTCCTCCGGGGATGCTCAGGCGCTTTCGCCCAGGAAGCCCAGGCGATCCGAGAGCTCCTCGGCGATCACGCGCGGATCCTCGGCATGGCGCAAGAGCAGAGCTTGCAGGCGCTCGAAGGACTCATAGGGGAGTTCCTCGAAGCGCATGGCGAATACACCCTCGCCAGCGCGGACCACCACGCCGCGCGCTTCGATCGTGTGGCCTTCGTCGCTCAGTGAGACACGGCAGCGAGTTCCAGGTGGTGGTGGAGTCGCTACCGTCGCCTGCAACCCGATCACGCTCAGGTTCTGCAGCCCGATCACGGTCGGAGCCGCAGGGGGTGCGATTAGCTCGGCCTCGATATGCCTTTGGACGCGCGACGCTCGACGACGTTCCGACTCACGGGCCATGGGGCTCGCCTTCGGAGGCGGGCGCGCGTGGGCTGAAGCCAATTCGGCCCTCTGGAACAGGGCGCAGAAGAGCTTTCCCCTGCGCGCGGCAAACGGTGGGTGAATAGAGCGCGCACACCCAAGCCGGAGCCCGCCCACGCTCGACAAGGAACCCCGTACGGAGAGGAGGAGACGACGAGCGATGACTGCCCTACCCACTACGAAGACGTTGGACGAACGAGAACTGGTCGAGCACATCCTGACCCGCATGGCGGCCGATCTGTCGATGATCCTCGACCGCGATCTGCTGTTCGAGCACGTCAGCGTCGAACACTCGAAGCAGCGTGCGGCCGGCGAGGGCAGGGTGCACATCTCCTTCAAGCTCGGGCTCGACATCGCCGGCGAGTCGAGACAGGGCTGCCTGCTGCTTCCGTTGCCCGAGGCGCTGGCGCTGGCCGGGTACATGATGATGCTGCCCGACGATGTCGTGGGCTGCGAGCGCAGCCGCACGGAGCTCGACGGCTCGTTCAAGGAAGCCCTGCTCGAGGTCGGGAAGTTCCTCGCCGGCGCCTGCGACGCGGTCTTGCGCGCGTTCCCGGTGGAGATCAAGACGCGCTCCGACGGCTGTCAGGGCGTGCGCGCGGGCATCCGTCCCGCGCTGGACTACAGCGATGGCGATCCGCTGCTCGTCGCCCGCGCGCAGGCCAGGATCCACGACTTCGAGCCATTCGAATTGATTCTGATGCTGCCGAGCATCGAGCAAGCCGCTCTGGAAAGCGTTTCCGGTTGAAGCCGGCGCGCGCGGGATTGTTTCCGGAGTCCTGACCGCGAAACGCGTCAGTTTCCTGCGGTGCGGACGGCGCTGCTGCCTTGTGCGCGAAGAGCTCTTGCGTCCGGACCACGGCGCACGGGACGGGATAGGTTTCGGTCAAGCCACTGTCAGCCCTCCCCCCAGCCACTTCCAAGCTCATGAGCTCACAGCCCGAGGAACAGCCTTACTCCGATTCGCACCTCGACTCGCCCGAGTACCGTCGGCGCCTGCTGCGGAAGCTCAACACCTTGATCGCGGTGCTCGAGGTGGCTTGCGCCAAAGTGCGGCGCTCGCTCGCCAGCCCCGACCCGGATGTCGAGCGGCTGACGCGCATCCAGAACAACCTCAAGGAGACGTTGCAGGTGTGCCTGCGCGCGAAGAACGCGCTCGAGCGCTCCGAGCAGGGCTCCAGTCAGCCCCAGGTCGCGTCGGAACCGGAGAAGACGATCCCGATGCAGCTGCCCGCGGCCGCCAATGACGCGCGCCCCGTGCCCGCCCAGAAGGGCGAGCTCGCCTCGGTGGACGAGCAGCGCAAGTTCCAGCGCCTCGGGCCGATCGATCTGCGCGAGGTGCGCGCCTGCGACCTCGACAATCTGTGTCAGAAACTGATCAGCGAGCTCTGAACCCCGGCGCGGCGCGGCGATGCGTCGAGGCGTGCCCGCTGATTCAGCGCTTCCAGTCGCGCAGGTAGCGGAAGTCGTGTCCGACCGAGCGACGCGAAAGCTTCGCGATCACAGGCGGCACACGCTTGAAGTGGTTGGCCACCACGCGCGCTGAGACCTGGCGCACGAACTCGCGCTCAAAGCCCTCGGCCACGAGCTCGTCTTCGGAGAAGCGCCGATCGACCATGCAATACAGCAAGCGGTCGGCCTGGGCGTAGGTGAAGCCCAGCTCGCCCTCGTCCGTCTGACCTTCGAACAGGTCGGCCGAGGGCGGCTTCTGGAGCACTTCGCGCGGCAGATCGAGCGCGCGTGCGAGCTGGTAGACCTGATGCTTGTAGAGGTCGCCCAGCGGATTCAGGGCGTGCGCTCCGTCGCCCCACTGGGTCGAGTAGCCGAGCAAGATCTCGCTCTTGTTGCTCGTGCCGATCACCAGCCCGCGCCACTCGACGGACAAGTCGTAGAGCACCGTCATGCGACAGCGCGCCAGGACGTTGCCGCGCCGGCGCGCGTCGCTGACGCCTTCGCGTTCCAGGTAGCCGTCGGCCATGGCGCTGATGTCGATGCGCTGCAGGGCCAGACCCAGATGCGTGGCGACGCTCTGGGAATCGACGGCGCTGTTGGGGTTGGACAGGCGGTAGGGCAGCAGCACGCACAGCACGTTCTCGGGCCCGAAGGCGCGCGCGCACAGCGCCGCGATCACCGCCGAATCGATGCCGCCCGAGAGCCCGAGCAGCGCCCGGGTGGCGCCGGCCGAGCGCACTTCCTCGCGTAGGAAGCTCACCAGGAGTTCGCTCACGAGCTCGGGCTGGATGTCGAGCTCACTCATCTCGAAGCGCGTGCTCGGCCCGCAGCGCGCGCAGGAGCGGCACGTGGCGACCCAGCTCCGCCGCCAGCACCCAGGGCTTCTCGTCGCGCCGCAAGGGCAGCTCGGTGCGCGCGCGCCGCAGCACCGCTGAATCGAGTCGCGCGCTGAGCGTGCCAGGCTCGAGGCCCTCCAGCGCCGCGCGCGCGTTGGCGTAGGGGTCGAGCACGCGACTGCCGCCGCCGAAGCCGATGCCGTCCTCCCAACCCACGCGGGAGGCATAGGCGACCCAGGTGCGGTACATCAGGCACGAGGCCGAGAGCAGGATGTTCCAGGTGCGTTGCGAGGCCAGGCCCGGGCCCGGCGCTTCCACCCCGCGCGCTGGCGAGGCGCTGGCAACGAGCAGCGCGTCGGCGTCGTCGAGGAAGTAGGTGTAGGCCCCCGGCATGTGCCACATGTCCTCGCAGATCAGCGGCCCGAAGCGCCCGTGCCGGCTCTGGATCACGCGGAACTCCTCGCCTGCGGCGAAGTCGCGGCCCTCGTCGAACAGGCCGTAGGAGACGAGGTGCACCTTGCGGTGCACGCCCAGCACGCGACCATCCTCGAAAAACACCAGCGAGTTGAACAGGCGCCCTTCTGGGGAGCGCTCGACCATGCCCAGGGCGATGGATAGGTGCCGTGAGCGCTCCAGCAGCGGACGCAGAAAGGTATCGTCCAAGCTCATGGCCACGTCGGCGACCTGGTCCTTCAAAAAGTAGCCCGTCAGCGAGAGCTCGGGGAACAGGATCAGATCCGCCGCTCCGGCGAGGGCATCGATCCGCTGCAGGTGATCCTCCAGGTTCGCGCGCAGGTCGCCCAGGGCGGGGTTGGTCTGGGCGACGACGAGCCGACAGTCCATCCAGCCATTGTAAGCAGACGGAGCCGAGGCATTCAGGAGCCGCTGCCCCCGCCGCGCTTCCGCACGGCCTCGCGTAGCAGGAATTCGATGTGCCCATTCAGGCTGCGCAGGTCCTGGTTGGCCCAGGAGCGCAGTTCCGCGAGGAGCTCCGGCGGGAGTCGCAGCAGGAAGGGCCGCCGAGCAGGCGCGTCGGATTCCTCCTGCGCTTCTCCGCCGGCAGCGCTGTCCTGGCGGGCCATGGCAGCTTCTCGCTAGGTGTAGAGGCTGCCCGTGTTGATGATCGGCTGGACCGCCGACTGCCCGCACAGGACCACCAGCAGGTTGCCGACTAGAGTCGCCTTGCGCTCGTCGTCGAGCTCGATCACGCGCTTCTTGCCCAGGTCCGCCAGGGCTTGCTCCACGATGCTCACCGCGCCTTCGACGATCTTCTGACGCGCGGCGATGATGGCGGTGGCCTGCTGGCGTTGCAGCATGGCCGAGGCGATCTCGGGCGCGTAGGCCAGGTGGCTGATGCGTGCCTCGAGCACCTCGATGCCCGCCCGCGCCAGGCGTGCCTGCAGCTCGTGCGTGAGTTCAGCGACCACCGCGGAGGTGTCCCCGCGCAGCGAGATCGGGTTCTCCTCGGTCTGGCCGTCGTCGTAGGGGTGGGCCTTGGCGATCTCGCGGATGGCCGTTTCCACCTGCACGTCCACGTACTTTTCGTGGTCTTCCACGTCGAAGGTGGACTGGGCCGTGTCGTGCACGCGCCACACGATC
This sequence comes from Planctomycetota bacterium, assembly GCA_009691855.1. Taxonomy (GTDB): domain Bacteria; phylum Planctomycetota; class UBA1135; order UBA1135; genus JABFRZ01. Next base: position 76,544 of record SIAI01000009.1, read on the forward strand.
ACGGCGCCGATCTCGATCGGGTTGCCGAGCAGGTCGTTCACCTTGATCTTCTCGGAGGCCACGTTGTGGGCTCGCAGCGAGACCGAGTGCTTGGAGGTGAACGGGTTGGTCCAGTAGAAGCCGGCCCGGCGCACGGTGCCGCGGTAGACCCCGAAGAGCACCAGCACCCTCGAGTGGTTCGGCGTCACGATGAAGAAGCCGCACAGGCACACGACGAGGACCGCCGTGGTCACGCCCGCAACCGCGAACAGCCAAGGGCGTTGCTGGGCCTGCAGGGCGGCACCGACCCAGACCGCGATTGCGATCAACGGCAGGCCGAAGATGTGCGGCCACGCGCTCTGGGCCCGGAAGGTCGTCTCGGTGGAATGAGTCTGCTCCATGGGATGAATCCTCGGTTGCGATCGGATGATATCTGAAAGATATCAAATTGATTTCGCAACCCCAGAGGCGGCATTCGAAGACGCCTCATGTAAACTGCTCAAGCCGTTTTATGTAAACGACTTATGATTCAGATCGGATCCAAGCTTCGCGGATCAGGTCGTCCGGCCGGACTGCGCTCGCCTCCCCCTCGAAGCCCAGAACGAGGCGGTGCCGAAGCGCCGGCCCGGCCAGGCTCGCGAGATCCTCCTCGCTCACCCAGGGACGGCCGCGAGTCAGGGCCCTAGCCTTGGCTAGTAGCACGAGCGCCTGGGCTCCCCGTGGGCTCGCGCCATAGCGGACCAGGGGCCGAAGGGTGTCGCTTGCCAGCGCGTGTCCGGGATCGGTGGCCTGGACGAGACGCGCCACGCGTTGCAGGAGGGCGCTCTGAATCGGCACCTCGCGCACCAGCGCGCGCATCTCGAGCACCTCTCCGGCGCTCAGCACCGCCGCCCGCGCGGCCGCGTGCACCCCGGTGGTCGCCTCCAGGATGGCCACGAGCGCGCCCTCGTCCGGCGCGCGGATCTCGATCTTGCACAAGAAGCGATCGAGCTGCGCTTCCGGAAGGGGATAAGTGCCTTCCATCTCGATCGGGTTCTGGGTGGCCACGACGCAGAACGGGTCGGGCAGCGCGCGCGTCTCGCCGAAAGAGGTCACCTGACGCTCTTGCATCGCCTCGAGCAGCGCGGACTGGGTGCGCGGCGTGGCGCGGTTGATCTCGTCGGCGAGCACGAGGTGCGCAAAGATCGGCCCGGGCTCGAAGCGGAAGGCGTGCCCGCCCCGCTGCGTCTCCTCGAGGATGCGCGTGCCGAGGATGTCCGCCGGCATCAGGTCCGGCGTGAACTGGATGCGTTGGAAGGAGAGCTGCAACGCCGCGGCGAGGCCCTTGACCAGCGTGGTCTTGCCCAGACCTGGCGCGCCTTCGAGCAACGCATGGCCCTCGGCCAACAGCGCCAGGAGCAGTAGCTCCGCCGCTTCCGCCTGGCCGATGAAGGTCGCGGCCAGCTCCTGGCGCAGGCGCTCAGTGCGCTGCTGGAACGAGGCCAGGCGAGCTTCCAGGTCCGCGGTAGGGGAGGGCGTCATGCGGCGCGCTCCAGGATAAGGTCCTGGAGCTCGGCCAGGCTGCTGACGACGGGACACAGTTCGCGCTCACGGGCGCCTAGCCGATTCTGGTGGTCGACCAGCACCGCCGCGATGCCGCAGCTCAGCGCCCCAGCTCCGTCGCAGCGTGCGTCGTCGCCGGCGTGCAAGCAGGATCCCGGAGCGAGGCCTACGCGCTCCAGCGCCAGACGGAAGATCGCGGGATCGGGCTTCTCGCACCCCAGCGCGGCCGAGCCCAGGACGAAATCGAAGGCAGAGTCGAGCTCCAACGCCCTGAGGAGCTGCGGCAAGCGCGCGCTCCAGTTCGAGATCAAACCCAGGCGCAACCGGCGCGCGCGAAGGGTTCCCAGGAGCTCTCGCGCTCCGGGATAGAGCGCGAAGGTGCGCGCGTCCTCGAAGCGCGCGAAGAGCTGCTCGGAGAGCGCGTCGAACTGGGCGGGCGCCAGACCCTCGGGGGCGAAGATGTGACGCTGGAACGAGCGGAACCACGCGTCGGTGTAGCGGAAGGCGCCCTCGAGTTCCTGCGGCAGTTCGGCATGCGCGCGGGCCATGCGCAGGCCCATCTCCTCCCGGGCGATTGCCAGCCCCTGATGCCGCGCCTCCTCGGAGTAGATCGCCGCGCGCGGAATGCGCTCGTACAGGAGGGTGTTGCCGAGGTCCAAGAAGACGGCCGCGATCGGCATTGGTTTTTCGAGGTCGGCTGGAGATCCGCGGAAGCGTCGGCCGATGCTCGGAGGGGGGAAGACTAGCCTTCATGGGGATTGGGGGAACGAGCTTCCGGCGGCTCGCGTTCGGGTTCGGCGTTCTTGGCGCCATCGCGATCGTCGCTTGCCGGACGGGCCTAGAGCCCGCGAGCCTGCACGAGCTGCAGGTCGTGGTTGCTCCGGGCGAGCCGAGCCTGGCGTTGGGCCACCGCTTCGGCCGATGGCTCGAGGTCGAAGTCGATCCCGCCGGTCGCGAGGCGCTCGAACAGGCTTGCCTGCTGGAGCAGAAGGGGGAGTCCGAGCGCGCGATCGAGCTCCTGGGAGAGGCGCTGAGGGACGTCACCCACTCGGCCCCGCTGTTCCTGGCGCGGGGTGCCCTCTACGTCGCCGCCGGCTATCCGCGCGCCGCCGCAGGGGACTTCCAGCGCGCCGTGGATCTGGCGCCAGACCGGGCCGACGGTTGGTACGCACTGGGACACGCCTACGAGGTGCTAGGACTCTCACGGCAGGCTCTGGAAGCACTCAAGCACGCGCTGGCTCTGGGTCGCGAGAACAGCGCTTTGCAGCTCTCTCTGGCGCGGGTCTATCGCGCGCTCGGGCGTCTGGGGCCGTCGGCACGGCACTACGAGCTCGCTCTGGCCCAGCTCGATCCGCCGCCCGCTGACCTCCTGATCGAGGCCGCCGTGCTGACGACCGAAGACTCTACCCAGGCTTCCGGGGTCGAAGCGCTGCGCGAGCGCTTGGAGTCGTGCGAGGGCGTGCAGCTCTCGGACGATGCCTGGCTGCTGCGCGCGCTGCTGCGCGAAGTCCGCGGCGAGCCGTTTGTGAACGTGGCCGCGACCTTCCGCGCAATCGAGGTGGGGCTTGCAGATCTGGCGCTCCTCACGCAAAACCTGCTGATCGCGCAGCAGCTCGATGATCCCGAGACCGCCGCGGAGGCCCGCGCGCGCGTGCTCGCCGGCGTGACGGATGCAGCGCGTCGGACGGCGCTGGAACGCTGCCTGCCGCGGCCTTGAGGCCAGCGTGCGAGGCACGCTCGTTCGGCCGCGACGACTACTCCGCGCCCTCCTTGAGGAACAGGTAGTAGAGCTGGCCCTCGATCTTCGTGCGCCCGGCCATGTCCTCGGCCTCGGGGCCGATGCCGAGATACAGATCGGCGCGGCCCGCGGTGCGGATCGCACCGCCGGTGTCCTGATCGAAGAGGAAGCGATTCACCGTCGGATCTTCCTTCGAACCGGCCGCGAACACTAGCGCGCCGCGCGGAAACAGCGACTTGTCCGTGGCCAGCGAGCGCTTGGCCGTCACCTCGACGTCGAGGCTGCCGTGGGGCGTGCCGTCGATCGGGGTGAAGAAGACGTAGGACTGATTGCGGTTGAGGTACTCGCCCAGCTCCTCGGTCGAGGCCGATGCGGCCCACGCGCGGATCGTGCGCAGGCTGGCCTGGCCGCGCGGAATTTTTCCTTCGCTCTCGAGCTCCTTGCCGAGCGAGGTGTAGGTGCGACCGTTCTTGCCTGCGTAGCCGAGGCGGAAGAGCGAGCCGTCGGCGAGCTCGATGAAGGCCGAACCGTTCACGTGCGCGAGATAGGCGTCAATCGGGTCGGCGAGCCACACGAGCTCCTGGCCCATCAAGAGACTCGTGGCCTCGATCACCGAACGCGCGGGATACTGCGCGCGCCGCCCCTGGGGCGTCTCCCAGCCGATCACCGCGCCGTCGCGCCCCTTCACGAGATCCTTGGGCAGCCTGTAGAGCGGGAAACGGAACTCCTTGGTCGGCTCCAGACTGCCGCGCAGGATCGGCGTGCAGTACGCGGTGAACAGCACGCCGCCGCCCCTCCCGTTCCAACCGGCCGACTTGTAGACCTGGAATTCCTTCACGAGCGAGGTCTGAAAGTCCTCCGGGCCGTAGCTCGAGACCAAGAGCTCCTTGAAGCGCTCCAGCGAGGCCAGCGCGCGCTCGTGCTCGATCCCGGCGATCGGGAAGAACTGCCGCGCGTGCTCGCGCCGCGTCCAGGTGAGCGAGTTCTCGAGCGCGGGCAGCAGCTCGTTGCGCTGCTCCCACTGGCGCGAGAAGTCCGGGACCTTCTCCTTCGGCCCGAGCGGGATCAGCGCCGGTGCGCCGTCGGCGAGGGAGGTGGAGTAGTCAGGCGTGGTCTTGCAGGCAATTCCGGCGACGGCGAGGAACAGGATGCAGGGGAGCGCGTGCTTCATGCGCGGCGAGGATACTCAGCGCGCGCGCGCGCTCCAGAGCGCGCTCGTCCTTCAGGACCTCAGTCGTCCTCGATCCACGAGAGCACGAGCTCCTTCGAGCGGTGCTCGTCGCCCGCGCGGTCCTCGAACTCGATCGAGGCCGAGCCCGGCTCCCCGTCGAGGTGGAAGTCGCAGGACCACTCGAGGTGCTGTGCCGCCCGGGCCGTACCGGCATCGGTGAACGAGGCCGCGGTTTCGCGCTTCGTCTCCCCGGTGAGGTGTCCACCACCGTCCTGGACCCGCTGGCGAACGGCCTCCTGGACGCGAAGGAAGGCCGCCTCGGGGTCGGACCCGGTCTCGACGTAGGCCACGGTCCAGCGGGCCTCGCTCTTCCAGGGGGTGGCCGTCACCTTCAGGTCGAAATCGGGGTCGACGAGCAGCCCTTCGACGGCCGTGCGCAGGCCGTGGAATCCGACTTCGTCATCGCTCCCGTCACCCCAGTTGTGGTCGTCCAGGTCGCCGCTGACGCGCACGTAGATGCAGCCGCTCGAAGCGAGCAGGCACAGGCCGCTCAACGTCCAGCCCAGGAAGGTCTTGATCATCGGAAGGGTGCTCGGAGGGGAGGGGGTTCGGTACCCCGAGTTGGCGCATGCTACGGGATCTGGCCAGTGGTCGTTTCACCCGTCCGGGCCCCTCAGACCCGCAGCTCGCTCAGGCGCAGCTCGCGCTCGGCGGCGAAGCGCTCGATGCCCTTCCACAGCGAGGCGGCATCGATGTGCGCTTCGAGCTTGAGCTCCTCCACGCTGCCGCCGGTGCGCCAGCGATCGTCCCAGTCCGAGCTCATCGCGTAGCGCTCGGCCACCTTGTGCGGCAGCCAGTCGTGCATCAGGCGGCGCGAGCCGTTGGTGATCACAGTCGAGTCGAGCCAGTCGGACTGCGGCAGCACCGCATCGCGATAGGCCTGAGGCTGCAGGCGGAAGAGCTCCCAGGAGACGGCCTGGACGAGCTTCACATTCGGGCCCTCGCCGGCCAAGAGGCGCGGCAGGAACGAGTAGACCGACTCGGTCGTGCTCGTTCCCTGGACGATCAGCGTGCCCTGCTTGGGGCGCTTTGGGTCGTGGGACTTGATCACGTAGGCGCCGCGCGCTGCGTCGAAGTGCGAGGCGACGCCGAGCTTGGCGCGGTCTGGGATCGTGACCGCCGGACGCGTCAGGTGCAGCGCGACGATCGGCGTGTCGCTGGCCAGCGCGGCGGCGAGTGCCGGCGCGACCTCGTTGTGCTCCCACGGGTGCAGGTTGATCACGTGACCATCGGGGAAGAGCTGCGTCACGCCCGGCGCGAAGATGCCGAAGTGCGTGCGGCTGTCCTCGGCCGTCTCGGGCCCCGAGTGACCGACGACCCAGATCACCTTGCCGACCTTGAGCGGACAGTCCTGCGCGAGCTGGCTGAAGAGGCGCATCAGCCCGTACTTCAGGTACGAGAACGAGCCGTAGGTCGAGCACGCGCCCCAGTAGCCGAGGAACTCATCCTCGGGCTTGGCGGACATGTTCGTGACCGCCAGGCCGACGACGATGCCGGAGTTCGTGAACTCGGTGATTTGCTGCGGCAGCAGCGCGCCCTCGGGACGCTTCGTGCGCTCGTACCAGTCGAAGCCCTTGAACTCGCCGAAGGCCTTGGCGAAGCCCGAGATGTTGGTCGAATCGGCGAGGTCCGCCGAGCAGGCGAGGACCAGCGGCCGCCCCATGTGCTTAGCCGCCTCGGCGTTCAGCCACGCGCCGAAGGTCGAGAAACCCTGCCGGTTCGGGGCCTTCGAGCCCGGCGCGACGAAGAGCGTTGCGGGCAACTTCTCGGGCGCGAGCCAGCCGCGGTCGCGCGCCAGGTTGACCGGCGCGGACAGGCGGAAGCCCTTGGGCTTCGTGGGCACGGACTCGCCCAGCTCGACCAGCGTGTCGGACAGGTAGTCGACCAGCGCGCGGTCCTCGCGCAGCACGGAGAACACCGTCTCGAACCAGCCCTTCGTCTGCGGGCGGCCCTTGTCCTCGCCCGGATCCTCGACGTTGCCGAAGCCCGCGAACTCGACCCCGTACTTCGCCTGGAAGTCCGCGCGGCACTTCCAGAACAGCTCCGAGTTGCGCTTGTGCGGCGTGCCGTGCGAGTGGTAATCGAACTTGTGGTAGCCACGGCCCTTGCGCGTCTGGAACCACACCATGCCGGGCCGCCCGGCGGGCGCGGGATCGTGCACGATGCGCGTCAGCGCCTGCGCGATCTCGGCGAAGTCCTCGCCCTTCTTCGTGCCTCCCACGCGCCAGCCGTAGGGCTCGTACCAGGTCTGCGGCTCGCCGTGCACGACGCTGGAGTTGGGGTTGGGGTCGATGCCGTGGTCGTTCCAATCGAAGAGCACGACCAGGTTGTCGAGTCCGAGGCCGTAAGCCGAGTTCTTCGATTCGTGGTGCGCGCCAGCGGTGTGCCCGCCCTCGCCCTCGACCGCGAACACGCGCACCTCGCCCGCGCCGGCGTGCTTCAGCGCCAGCGCTTCGCCGAGCGCTGCCGGCATGCCGTGTCCCGACGGACCGGTGTTGAACTTGAAGAAGAGCGTGTTGCCCTCCATCTCCGCGTGGCCGGGCAGGTGCTTGTTGTGGCGCAGCCACAGGAGCTCTTCCCAGTACAGCGCGCGCTCGGCCGCGTTCGGCACGAGGAAGCGCGGATCGCGCGTGCGCTCGTGGCGGATGCGCAGCGCCTCGTTGTAGACCGCGAGCAGCGCGTAGACCGCCGGGCAACAGTGTCCGGCCACCAGGATGAAGCGATCGCCAAAGGCCTTCTCGGGATGGCGGATGTCCCAGCGCAGGCCGGCGCCGAGCGTGCTCGCCACCAGCATCGGCACCTTCGAGCGCGAGCCGCCGGGGTGTCCGCTCTGGCGCAGGTTGAGCATCAGATCGATGCACTGATCGACCAGATCGCCGGCCTTCTGCCAGTGGGGGAAGTGGGCCGAGAGGGCACCGAGTCGCGGCTGCATCGTGGTCTGCATGGTGGAGCGCGGTACTGTACCCGAGCTCCGCGCTCAGGCCAGACGCGGTGGATGGCTCGAGAGCAGGCTCGTACTCGCGCAAGCCACGAGGCGCACCCAGCCGGCCGGCGGCGGGCCGCGCTGTACGTCGCAGCCGCGTGCCTCCAGGCCGGCCAGGGCAGCGGCGTTCCAGCGCAGCACGAAGGCGAGGTGTCGACCACGCCAGGCTCCGAGGGCCGAGCACAGCTCCCACCCACGCGCGTAGAACGAGCGTGCCCAGACCACGTGCGCCGCCAGCACGCGCGTCAGCGCCGGTTGAGCCTCGGCCGCGCCCAACCCCGCGAGTTCGACCCCGCCGCGCACGAGCTCGTCGACCGGCAGGCGCAGGCGCCCGTGTTCGAGTTCGCGCGCGAAGTTCTCGAGCCAGTGCGTGAGCTGCAAGCCCACGGCCAGCGCATCGACGAGGGCCTCGTTGCGCGGGCTGCCCGCGTCCGTGAGCTGCAAGTAGAGCCGTGCCTCCGGTATGGCCAGCGCCCGGGCGTGGGCCAGGAGCGCCTCACGGGTCTCGAAGGTCGCCAACGACTCGTCGCGCTTCCATTCGAGCAGCGGCCGGCGCAGGAACTCCTCGGAGAGCTCGTGGCGCCGTGCCGCGAAGGAGAGCGCGATCCCGACCGGAGTCCGGGCGCGCTCTCCCAGGGCGAGTTCGAGCTCGCTCGTCAGCTCTTCCAGACCTCGCCGCCGCTCGAAACCGCTCGCCTGGGCCGCGATCTCCCGTCCTAGACGGTGCCAGGCGAGCAGCGCGATCCATCCGTCGCGGTCCTGGCGTGGCAGGAAGGTCTGCGCCAGTCGCCAGCGTCGGAAGCGAGTCGCGAGATAGCGCCGGCACAATTCCAGGGCCGCGGCGCGCGACAGGCTCTGGGGCAGGAGCAGCTCGTGCACGGCGTGCATTCTAGGGCGAGAGCGGGCCGCGCCTTGTGGGCGAGCGCCGCGCGCGCTCTCATTCCGTCGATGGGGCCGGTAGCAATCCAGCGCAGCGAAGGACGTCGCAGCGACCCCGTGCAGGCGGTCGCGGCCCTGGCCGACGAGCTCGCCGCGCGTGGAGCCGCCGGTCGTGCGCTCGCGATCGTGCTGGGCTCGGGGCTGGGCGCCGTGTCCGAGCGCCTGACGGAGCGGCGGGTCATCTCCGGCAGCGAGCTCGAGCACCTCCCGCGCTCGCGCGTGCACGGACATGCGGGCGAGATCGTGCTCGGCGAGCTGGCGGGCGTGCCCGTGCTCGTTCAGAGTGGCCGCGTGCACCTCTACGAGGGCCGCGATCCGTTCGAGGTGACGCGCCTGACGCGCGCCTTTGCGCGCCTCGGCGTGCGCACGCTGCTCTTGACCAACGCCGCCGGCGGGATCGCGCCGACGATGGAGCCTGGCACGTTCTTGTGCCTGAGCGATCATCTGAACCTGCAGGGTCAGAGTCCGCTCTTCCGCGGCGAGGGCGCGCGCTCCTGTCCCTATGACGCCGAACTTGGCGCCGACCTCGAACGCGCCGCCCGCGAGCTGCGGATCCCGCTTGAGCGGGGCATCTACGCCGGAATGCTCGGCCCAGCCTACGAGACGCCGGCCGAAATCCGCCTGCTCGCCTCCCTGGGGGCGCACGCGGTCGGCATGAGCACGGTGGCCGAGGCCAGCGCCGCGCGCGCCGCCGGGTTGCGCGTGGCGGCGCTCTCGTGCATCGCCAATCGCGCCGCGGGGCTGAGCGCCGAAGTGTTGAGCCACGAGGACGTGCTCTCGGTCATGCGCCGTTCCGCCGAGAAGCTCACGCGGCTGCTCGAGCGCGTCGTGCCCGGGTGGGCGCGCGCCTCCTGATCAGCCGCTCTGCGCCTCGCGCAGGATCGCCAACGAGGCCGAGGTGCCAAGGCGCGTGGCGCCGGCCGCCAGCAGCTCGCGCGCGAAGCGCGCACTCTTGATGCCGCCCGAGGCCTTGACTCCCAGTGCCGGACCCACGCTCGTGCGCAGCAGCTCCACGTCGGCGCGCGTGACCCCGCGCGGCCCGAAACCCGTGCACGTCTTGACGAAATCGGCCCCGGCGCGCTCGGCGATGCGGCAGGCGGCGACGATGTGAGCGCGCTCCAGTACGCCGGTCTCGAGGATCACCTTCACGCGCGCGCCCCGCGCCTGCGCCTCGACCACGACGCCCTCGATGTCGCCCGCGACCCGCTCGTGGTCCCCGGACAGCAGTGCGCCGAGCTGCAGGACCATGTCGAGCTCGCGCGCGCCCTCGTCGAGCGCCAGCCGGGCCTCGAGGCGCTTGGCCCGTGGATCGTTCGCGCCCAGCGGGAAGCCGATCACCGCGCTCACCGCTACGCTCGAGCCTTCCAGGAGTCGGGCGCAAAGCCCGACGTGGACGCCGTTGACGCACACGGCCGCGAATTCGTGCTCGCGCGCTTCAGAACACAGGGCCTCGATCGCCACGGCGCTCGCGCTCGGCGCGAGCAGGGTGTGATCGATGACCGCGGCGATCTCCCTCGCGCTCCAGGTTCTCGAAGTCTCGGGGGCCAAAGCTCCGCGAGCTTAGCCCAGCTGATTCGCCGAGTCTTCGGCTCCGACGCCGCAGCTGGCCTCATCTGCGGCTTTCTCTCCCTGCGAGTCCTCGCTGACCAGATGCATGGTCCGTTCCGGTCCTCTCGGTCGCGAAAGCCTGCAGCTGAGGCCATCTGCGACGTCTCGCTCGAAGCCTCGGTGAATCAGCTGGGCTTGGAAAATGAAATCAGCGCGCGTCCCGCGGTTTCGAGATCCAGCCCTGCTCGCGCAGGAACTGCACGATCGCGAACTCGTCCTGCACGCAGGAGTCGCTGGGGTGGAAGCGCACCTTGCTGCAATCGACACCCTCCAGCGAACAGGCCGCGCCGAGGACGCGCAGGACGTCGAGCACCCGATCCTCCAGACGCCGCTCACCGGGGTAGTGGAAGACGAGGTCGCTGCCACCGGTCTCGACCGTCGCGAAGTCCAGGGAAGCTTCTTCCGCCTCGGCGCAGGCTCGCAAGCGCACCTCGAGGCCGGTGTCCGCGAAAGCGGAGCGAGCGAGGAAGGCCGTCAGTCGCGCTCCATCGTGGGCGCGCATCCGCAGCTCGATGACCTCGACTCCCGGGCGCGACAGGTCTGGCCGGGGGAAGATCGCCAGCTGGCGCGGCTCATCTTCCAGCCGTTCGAGCCTCGGACGCCAGAACTCGGGGCTCATGAAGAGCTGTCGAGAAGCGTCCCCGGTCAGAGCCATGCGGGCGTCGAGCCGCGCACCCCCCGGTCCGCGAACGAACTTTGGGAGAAAAGGTCGTGTTCAGGGCAAGAACTGTCGGCACCCGCCCCGTCGATGGGAAGCAGCTCGAAGCCCGAGGCGTCCTCCGGGCCTCCCATGCTCTCTGGCAGCCCCAGGCACGCGCCCCTATCATTCCTGCGCCCCGCCGCCTGCGCTTCATGAGCGCGCGGTAACCCCTTTCGATCCCGGAGAGCGATGCTGGCAGGCCTCTTCCTGTCTCTCCCGACGGCGGCCGATCACCTCGGCCCCGTTCCTTCCCCTCTGCTGGCCGGCGAACAGGCCGTCGCGATCCGCGCGGAACGGGTCATCCTGCGCCCCGGGGAGGAGCTCGAAAACGGGACGATCCTCATCGAACGCGGCCGGATCGTGGCCATCGGCAAGGATCTCGCCGTGCCCGAAGGCGCACGGGTGATCGAGGGCGCGGTCGCGTGCGCAGGCTTCATCGACCCCTGGTCCAGCCTGGGGCTCGATCCGAGCAGCGCCGCGGACTCCAACTCGACGCCCGGCACGCGCTCGATCGATGCGCTCGATCCCTGGCACCGAGTGCACGAGCGTCAAGAGGCCCTGCGCGGCGGCGTGACGGCCGCCCGCATCCAGCTCGGCCGCACCTCGCCCTTCGCCGGCATCGGCGCCCTGGTCCAGACGGACGAAGGGTCCAAACCGGTCGTAGTTCTGGAGGACGCATGCATGGCCGGAAGCGTCGGAATCACCCGCTCCGGCCGCAGCCCCGACGTGTTCGATCGCGTGTCCGAGGTCGATCGACTGATCGGCGCGCTCGAGAAGGGCAAGCGCTATCGCGAAGCGCAGATCGACTTCCGCAAGGAGCTCGAGAAGTGGCTCAAGGCCATCACCGAGAAGACCACCGAGCTCGAGAAGGACTTCAAGAAGGCCAAGAAGGACCGTGAGAAGGAGGAGAAGGACGCGAAGGAGAAGGCCAAGGAGTTCAAGGAGAAGAAGTACAAAGAGGACAAGAAGCCGCGCCGGACGCGTCCCGACCCCGACGACGAAGCCATGGCGCGCGCCGTGGAGGGCGAGCTGCCGCTGGTCGTGGAAGTCCACCGTGCGAGCGAGATCCGACGCCTGCTGGAGAAGACCGAGCCCTTCGAGCGCCTGCGCCTGGTGATCGCCGGGGGCACGGAAGCGCTGTCCTTCGCCAAGGAGCTCGTCGTGCGCAAGATCCCGGTCATCGTCTATCCCACGCCGCTTGGCGTCGGACGCGCGGACGAGTACGAGGCTCACGACCCGGCCCTGGCCGGTGAGCTCGCGCGCGCCGGCGTGCGCGTCCTGATCGGCAGCGGCGGCGGCGCCAACGCGCGCGAGCTGCGCTTCCTGGCCGCGCTGGCCGTCGGACACGGCCTGGATCACGACCAGGCTCTGGCCGCCATCACCACCGCTCCTGCCCAGGTCTTCGACGCCTCCGCGCGCATCGGAGCGCTGGCCCCCGGCTGTTCCGGGGACGTCCTCGTCTTCGACGGGGATCCGCTGGACACGCGCTCGGGGCTGCGCTTCGTGGTCGCGCATGGACTGGTGGTGGTGCAGTGAGCCTCGCCACGGTCTCCACTGGCGCTCTGTTGGTCCTGATCTCGACCGTGGCCTGGCGCGAAGGCGCCGGCGACGCGCCTGGAGGAGCGGCGGCGCCCGCGCCCAAGAACGTGATCCAGATCCAGGCCAAGGAGATCTGGACGGCGGGCGGCCAGCGCGTCGCGAACGGCGTGCTGATCGTGGCCGATGGGCACGTGCGCTCGATCGGTGGCGAGCGCGACATCGATCCCGCTCAGCCGCTGTGGAAGCACGACGGCATCCTTACCGCCGGCCTGATCGCCTGCGGAACCGCGAGCGGAGCGCGCGGCGAGCTGCAGGACGACACGCGCTCGGTGATGGAGGCCGCGCACGCGGCCTACGCCTTCGATGCGCACAGCCAGGACTTCGCTCGCGCGCTGGCCGCCGGCATCACCGCCGTTTCGATCCAGCCTGGACCGGAGAACCTGGTCGGTGGCTTCGCGTGCGTGGTCAAGACGGCGAACGGGCGCGTGGTGTCGCCCGAGTCGACCCTGGCCCTGTCGCTCTCGGCCGCGACTCTCGGACGCTCGACGACGCAGGGCGGGTTCCAGTTCGGCGCGAGCGAGGAGGACGGCCTGGCCCGTGCCGACGGCGGTCCGGAGAGCTCCGCACGCACCCAGCGTGGCACGCGCGAGCCGACCAGCTACGCGGGCGCGCTGGCGTTGCTGGACAAGCTCTTCGCGCGCAACGAAGGCCCCTTCGCCCGCGCCGCGCGCGGCGAATTGCCCGTGACGATCGAGGCCTGGGACCGCCACGAGGTCCTGCGCGCCGCGCAGTTCGCCCATGCCCACAAGCTCAACGGCGCCATCCGCGGGGCGCCGCTCGCCGGCGATCCCGATGTGTTGGCCGCGCTGAAAGAGAGCAAGCTGGGCGTGATCGTTGGACCCTACGCCGCCGATCAGACCCGGCCTTCGCTGGAGAGCGTGAAGCGCCTGGCCGAGGCCGGCGTGCCGGTGGCCTTCGCCCTCGACGCGCCCGGACACGCGCCGGAGGAGCTGCGCCTCTCGGCCGTGCGCGCGCTCGCGGCCGGCGCTCCGCGCGAAGCCGTCTGGAAGGCCCTGACGGAGGATGCGGCGCGACTCGTCGGCGCCAGTGAGTCGCTGGGGCGCCTCGTGCCGGGTCAGGAAGCCGACTTCGTGCTGTGGAGCGGCGACCCGCTCGATCTCCAGAGTCGTGTGGTCGCCGTCTTCGTCGACGGCAGCCGCGCCTGGCCTGCTCCTTCGGCCCGCTGATCGCCATGTGGATCCTAGCCGCTAGCCTGCTCGCGTCTCTGCCCATTCCGCGCCTCACGCTCGACGGCGATGGCGACTGGACCATCCACGCCAAGGTCGTCTATCCGGTTTCGGGCAAGCCGATCGAAGACGGCGTGGTGCGCGTCGATGGCACCAAGATCGCCGCGGTCGGCAAGGGCGGTGGCGGCGATCTCGAATGCGCGGCGGTGACACCCGGCTTCGTCGATCTGGCGGTGCAGATCGACACCGGCAACGCCTCGGTCGAGCAGACCAGCGAGAGCGTCGCGCGCCTCTCGGTCGCCGGCGGGCTCGACCTGTTCTCCGACGAGTGGCGGCGCGTGCTGGAGAGCGGCGTCACCACCGCCCTGGCGCTGCCGGCCGACTTCGACGTGATCGGTGGCCTGGGCGTCGTGCTCAAGACCGGCGGTCCCACGCTGCTGGCAGCGCGCCTGGTCAAGGGCGACGCGGTGCTGCGTGGCGCGATCGGCAGCCAGCCGAGCTCGGGCAACAACGCGCCGCGCTTCGTCGAGCCGCAGAACTTCTACTACCGCCGCCCGACCACGCGCATGGCCGTCGAGTGGGTCTTCCGCAAGGCCTTCTACGACACGCTGCAGGGCGAGGGCGCCGACGATCCGGAGGAGGCCGCCAACCAGGCCGTGCTGCGGCGCGTGCTGGCGGGCGAGTTGCCGCTCTCGATCCAGGCCAAGGCCACGCAAGACGTGCGCACGGCGATCTACCTCAAGGAAGAGTTCAAGATCCCGTACGTCATCCTCGACTACGCGGTCGAGGCCTGGCGCGAGCCCGAGCTCTTGAAGCGCTCCGGCGTGGCGGTCGTGCTGCCGCCTTTCCCACCCGACGGCCGCCACGACGACGGCTTCGTCAACGACAGCTACTTCCTGCCGCTCGATGCGGCCGCGCAGCTGCACGAGCAGGGCGTCCCCTTTGCGCTTTCCGCCCACGGCCAGCGCGGCGCCGGCGCCAGCCTCGCCGACCAGGCCGGCCTGGCGCAGCGCGGTGGGCTCCCGTTCGAGGCCGCGCTCGCGGCCGTGACGCTCGATCCCGCGCGCATGGTCGGCGTACAGGCACGCGTCGGATCGATCGAGGTCGGCAAGGACGCCGATCTCGTGCTGTGGAGTGGGACGCCCTTCGAGCCCACCGCGCACGTCATCGGCGTGCTCCTGGACGGGAAGCTCGTGCTCGACCCGCGCTCTCGCTGACCCCATCTCTCTCGAGAAGAACATGAACGCGATTCCCATGCGCTCGCTCGTCCGCACGCTCCTGTGCTCCGTCGCGCTCGGCGCGTTCCCCCTGGCGCAGAGCGACCAGAAGCTGATCATCGAGGCCGGTCGCATCATGACCCAGGCCGGCCCGGACATCGAGAACGGCCGCATCCTGATCGAGGGCGGCCGCATCACCGCCATCGGCACGCAGGCGGAGGTCGAGAAGCCCTGGGATGCGCTGGTGCTCGGCGGGCCGAAGCTGGTGGCCTTTCCCGGCTTCGTCGAGGCGCACACCTCGCAGGGCATGGATCGCCCCAACGAGAACATCGACGTCGCGCCGTTCCTCGACATCCGCGACTCGATCGACCCGGTGGCCTACTTCTTCGAGGACTGCCTGCGCTATGGCGTCACCACGATCAACGTGCAGCAGGGCGGCAACTGCGTCGTCGGCGGGCGCGGGATGATCGTGCGCCCGGTGGGCATGACGGTCGAGGAGATGACCGTGCGCCCGTTGTTCGGCATGAAGCTCTCCACGCGTCCGAAGAGCGGCAAGTCGCGCGCGACGCAGATGCAGGCGCTGCGCTTCGCCTTCGACGACCTGCGCACGTACCTGGAGGACCTGGTCGAGAAGGAGAAGGACGAGCAGGGCTACGCCAAGCGCGAGGCGCTGTTCCAGGGCCGCGACCTGGAGGCCGAGAAGGCCGAGGGGCGCGCGCTCGCCAACGCGACCTGGAAGCTCGAGGGCCTCGAGCTGATCCCGCGCGGCGCGCTGGACGAGCGTTACGCGCCGCTGGTCGAGCTGCTCGAGGGCCGCTACACGGCCTTCATCCACTGCAACGACCCGCTCGACGTCGACCACGCGCTCGAGCTCGCGCGCAAGCACGGGCTGCTGGCCAAGACCGTGCTGGTGCTCGAGGACGACTGCTGGAAGGCGGCCGAGCTGATCGCCGAGGCCGGCGTGCCGGCCGTGCTCGAGGGCTCGCTCACGCATGTCGAGCGCGACCCGATCACGGGCGTGGAGAAGGAGACCTTCGTGCCGGGCGTCCTGCACGCCAAGGGCGTGCGCTTCGCGCTGTCCTCCGAGGACCCCAACACGCGCGCGCCGGCCTACCAGGCGGCGCTGGCCGTCGGGGGCGGGCTGGATCGCCAGACCGCGCTCGACGCGGTGACCAAGGTGCCGGCCGAGATCCTGGGGCTGGGTAACGAAGTCGGCTCGCTGGAGAAGGGCAAGCTCGCCAACGTGCTGCTGTTCTCCGGGGATCCGCTGTCGATCACGGCGTGGGTCGAGCACGTGGTGATCGAGGGCAAACCGGTCTACGAGCGCGCCAAGGACCTGCGCAACAAGCACCTGCTCGAGGGCGTGCAGCCGCCCAACACCGCGCCGCCCAGCAAGGCCGACGAGGAGAAGGAGTTCGAGCAAGGCGAACACTCCGACGCCGACAAGAAGGACGCCGAGAAGGATGACAAGGGCAACGAGAAGAAGGACGACGCCAAGGACGAGAAGAAAGAGGGCGGCGGCCGATGAGCGCCCGCTCCCTCGGCCTGTTGCTGCTCGCGCCACTCGCGCCGTTCTTCCTGAGCGGAGCCGGACGCGAGGACGACGCGCAGGCCGGTGCTCTTGCCGCGCCCCAGGGCCGCGGTTTCGTGGCCGTCAGCGCCGGCACGATCCACCTGGTCGAGGAGGGCCGCACGCTCCACGACGGGACGATCCTGATCAAGGGCGGCAAGATCCAGGCGCTCGGCAGCGAGCTCGAGATCCCGCCCGACGCCACGCGCGTGGACTACGGTCCCGATGCGGTGATCGTGCCGGGCCTGGTGGCCGCCTTCAGCTCCTACGCGCTGGGTTTGCCGGGCGAGCGCAGCGCCGACCCGAGCCTCAGCGCGCTCGACGCCTTCGACACCTACCGCATCTACGCCGAAGGCCTCTCGGGCGGCGTCACCAGCGCCTACATCACGCCGGCCGAGAACCGTCTGATCGCGGGCACGGGCGCGATGGTCAAGCTCGGCGGGCCGAAGGAGAGCGCGCGCGTGCTCAACGCAACGGCCGCGATCCACGGCGCGATCGACGCCAGCGCGCGCGCAACGCCCGGCTACTGGGACCCGCCGGTGCCGGTGATGGTCGATGTCGAGCTCGGCTACGCCAAGCCGCAGCTGCCGCGCACGACCATGGGCGCCATCGTGGCCCTGGGCGAGCTGCTGGACGGCGCCGCGCGTCCCGATGATCCGACGCTGCAGAAGGAATACGGCCGGCACGCGCCGGCCGAGCTCGCGCGCCTGCTCGCCGCCAAGGTCCCGCTGCGCATCAGCGCCGGGAACGCGCCCGAGATCCGCGCGCTGCTCGAGTTCGCGGCGCAGCGCCACGTGCCCTTGATCCTCGATCGCGCCGAGGGCGCGGGCGAGCTCGCGGCCGAGCTCGCCGCGGCCGGCGTGCCGGTCGTCTTCCGCCTGCCCTTCTGGCCCAACGCGCCCGCGCTCGACCGCGGCAAGGGCGAGGACGACGCCTGGGGCGAGCTCGACGTGCCGGCCAAGCTCGTGCGCGCCGGTGCGCGCGTGGCCATCACCGGCAATGCTCCGCGCGACCTCCTGTTCGCCGCGCGCATGGCTTCGCGCGGCGGGCTCGAGCCCGCGGCGGCGCTGCGCGCGATCACGCTGGCGCCGGCCGAGATGCTGGGCGTCGCCCAGCGCGTCGGCAGCCTGCGCGAGGGCAAGGACGCGGACCTGTGCGTGCTCAACGGCGATCCGCTCGCGCCGGGGACGAGCGTGCGCGCCACCTGGATCGAGGGCGAGCTCGCCTGGGAAGTCCACGACGAGCGCAGCGCGACCGTGCTCGAGGTCGCCGAGCTGCACGTCGGCGACGGACGCGTGCTGCGCCCGGGGCAACTCTTGATGCAGGGCGGGCGCATTCTCGAGGTCGGCGAGCGCGTCAGCCACCCGCGCGGCGCGACCGTCGTGCGCGGCCGGACGTGCATGCCCGGCATGATCGACGCCTTCGGGTACCTCGGGCTCGAGGGTTCGCGGCGCGTGCCCTCGACCGACTACCTCATGGCCGCGATCGCCGAGCCCGGCGACGCCGTCGATCGCCGCGTGGCGTTGCAGGGCATCACCACGGTGGTGCTCACGCCGCGCGGGCCGAGCGAGAGCGGTTCGCCGGTGATGGCCTACAAGCCTGCCGCGAGCACGGTCGAGCGCCAGATCCTCGGCGACCCGGTGGCGCTGCGCCTGCGCTGGGACGACCCGAACCGCCTGCGCTCCGGCCTCAGCGTGAAGGCGCTGCTGGCGCGCGGCCACGAGTACCGCGGTAAGTGGCTCGAGTACGAGGCCGCGCTGGCCAAGTGGACGCCCTCGGCCGCGCCCGCGGGCGGCGAGACGAAGACCGAGGCCAAGGACGAGAAGAAGGAAGAGGGCGCCGAGAAGGCCGCCGAATCCAAGGACGGCGAGAAGGCGGGCGAGGAGAAGAAGGACGAGCAGCCCGCCACCGAGGAGAAGAAGGACGAGAAGAAGGAGGACAGCAAGCCCTCCAAGAAGAAGAAGGACGAGAAGAAGGAGCTCGAGCCCGATCCGATCACCGGCCTGTGGACGGCCGAGGTCAAGCCGGCCGAGGGCATTCCCACGGCGCTCAAGCTGCGCCTGAAGCTCGCCAAGGCTGGCGAGAGCGCGGCGGTCGAGGGCAACCTGCGCTGCGACGCGGCCTCGCTCACGCTGGTCGAGCTCACGGGCTGGTTCGACCGCGAGAAGAAGACGCTGACGGTCAACGGCCTCGGCAGCAAGGGCTGGGTCGAGTTCAGCGGCGAGCTGAAGGACGAGAAGCTCTCGGGCAAGCTCGTCGCCGCCGGCAAGACGCTCGAGGCGACGCTCACGCGCACCGCCAAGGACTACGTCGTCGCCAAGCGCCCCGAGCGCGTGGTCAAGAAGGACGAGCCCGTCGCGGAGCCGAAGGGCAAGCCGCGCGAGCCCAAGCGCGACGAGAAGCTCGAACCGCTGCGCCGCGCGCTGGACGGCCAGGGCGCGATCGTGATCGAGGTCAACCGCGCGCTCGACATCGTGGCCTGCGTGGAAGCCTGCGCAGAGGTCGGCCTGCGGCCGATCCTGTACGGCGCGGCCGAGGCGCACGAGGTGCTCGACCACATCGTCGGCAAGGTCGCGGGCGTGCTGCTCGCGCCCAACGTCGTCGTGCCCGAGGCCAAGCGCGGCACCGACTACCGCACGCCCTACGCCGACCTGCAGAACGCTGGCATCAAGGTGGCGTTCCAGTCGGAGGCCGAGGAGGGCGCGATCGACCTGCCGCTGCGCGCCGCCTACGCCGTGGCGAATGGCATGAGTCCGGAGGGCGCGCTGCGCGCGCTCACCGCGGACGCCGCCGCGATGATGACCATCGAAGCGCGCGTGGGGCGTCTGGCCAGCGGGCTCGATGCCGACGTGTTGCTGCTCGACGGGCCACCGCTCGATCCGAGCACCAGCGTCCTGCGCACCTGGGTCAACGGCGAAGAAGTGGAGGCTCCGTGATGCTCGCGGCTGTCGTTCTCACGCTCTGCGCCTCGGGCGAGGTCGAACCCGGCGGCGTCGGCGGCCCCGGCCTCGCGCTCCTGGCGGCCAAGATCCTCACCTGTCCCTACGAGGGGCCGCAGTTCATCGACAACGGCGTGATCCTGATCAAGGACGGCAAGATCCAGGCGCTGGGCGAGCGCGATGCGCTGCCCGTGCCGGCCGGCTTCGAGACGCTCGACCTCGGCGCGAGCTGGCTCACGCCGGGCTTCATCGACCTGCACTGCCACGCCGCGGGCGCGAACCTCTTCGCGGGCGTCAACGACCTGAACGACGCGGTGTACCTCACCAACCCTGGCCTGCGCGCCTCCTCGGCGGTCGAGCCGCAGGTGTGGGACATGCGCCAGGCGATCGCGGGCGGCGTCACGACCGTGCTCTACATCCCGGGCTCGGCCACGAACATCGGCGGGCAGGGCGTGCTGGTGAAGTCGGCCTTCGGTACCTACGAGGAGAACCTCGTGCGCGATCCGGGTTCGCTGAAGATCGCGCAGTGGGGCAACCCCGAGTCGTGGGGCCCGGGCGTGAACATGTCGTTCGAGAACTGGAACACGCGCCGCACCCTGCAGAAGGGCGTCGCCTATGCGAAGCGCTGGCAGGCCTTCGAGCAGAAGCAGGGCCCCGAGCCGCGCCGCAACATCGAGTTCGACGTGTTCCGCGACCTCGTCGCGAACCAGATCGCGATCTCGGTGCACACGCAGGTCTACCAGGTGGTGCTGATGACGATCACGATGATCGCCAATGAGCTGCACTTGCCCGTGTTCACCGACCACTCCGAGGTCGGCGGCTGGCTGGCGGCGCCCGAGGCGGTCAAGGCCGGCGTGCCGGCGATCATCGGCCCGCGCAACGTGGACCACGCCTACAGCCGCGGCTTCATCAACTGGGCGCGCAACAAGCACGAGGGCACGATCGGCCTCGCCGCTGGCTGGCAGTCGCTCGGGATGAAGGACATCGGCTTCAACACCGACTCGCCCTTCATCCCCGAGGAAGAGCTGCCGGTGCAGGCCACGATGGGCGTGCGCTACGGCCTCGACGACTCCGGCCTGGCGGCGCTGCGCGGGCTCACGATCGTGCCCGCGCGCGCGGCCAAGATCGACAAGCAGGTCGGCTCGCTCGAGCCCGGCAAGGACGCCGACATCCTGGTGTGCGATGGCTACCCGGTCGACCCGCGCACCACGGTGCGCATGGTCATCGTCGATGGCCGTCGCGCCTACGACCTCGCGCGCAACGGGCGGCGCTGGTAGACGAACGATGCGCGTTTCCCACGGACTGCTGCTCGGTGCGCTGCTCGCCGCCTGTCGCGCCGGTGGAGCACGCGCAGGCTCGCCCGAGTTTTCCGAACCGCTGGCGCCGCTCGCGGCG
This sequence comes from Planctomycetota bacterium, assembly GCA_009691855.1. Classification (GTDB taxonomy): domain Bacteria; phylum Planctomycetota; class UBA1135; order UBA1135; genus JABFRZ01. Next base: position 97,171 of record SIAI01000009.1, read on the forward strand.
GGCGAGCAGGGCCTGGCGCTCGTGGTCGGCAAGCTGCTCACACTCGACGCCGAGCATCGCGTCTACGATCCCGGGCTGGTGCTCGTGCGCGGCGACAAGATCGCCTACGCCGGAGCGCTGGTGGACGTGCCCGCGGGTTACGAGCGCCTCGACGCGCCGACGCTGTGGGCGCACCCCGGCCTGGTGGACCTGCACACGCACATCCACTGCCACGGCTGGGACGACCTGAACGACACCGTCAAGCCGCTCAACCCCGAGCTGCGCGCCAGGCCCACGATCGACCCGACCGAGCCCGCCCTGGCGCACGCGCGCGCGGCCGGCGTGACCACGCTGTTCGGCATCCCCGGCAGCGGCTCGTCGAACGGCGGCTTCGGCACGCTGTACAAGCCCGAGCGCGACGTCGGCTACGAGGAGGTCGTGCTGCGCGATCCGGGCGGCATGAAGGTCGCGCAGAACTTCAACCCGCAGCGCGGCGCGGGCGACGTGGGCTCGAGCTGGTGCGGCCTGGCCTTCAACCTCGAGTACCTGAACGACCGCGCCGCCAAGCTCGCCGCCACGGGCCGCAAGGACTGGGAGCTCGAGAACCTGCTCGCGGTGCATGAGAAGAACCTGCCCGTCCTGATCCACTGCGCCAGCGCCGAGGGCGTGGCCGACGCGATCCGCATGTGGAAGCTGCGCTACGGCACCCAGGCGGTCGTCTCGCACGGCTGCTGGGACGGCTGGCACGCGGCGGGCTTCGCGGCCGCGACCGGCACGCCGGTCAACGTCGGCCCGCGCGTCGAGAACCTGCTGGCCATGCGCCGCGAGGACCGCTTCGTGGGCATCGCCGCCGAATACGTCAAGGCCGGCGTCGAGCTGGTCTCGCTCAACACCGACTCGCCGATCGTGCCCGAGGAGGAGTTCTTCCTGCAGGGCACGATGTCGGCGCGGCGCGGCGGCGAGCCGTACGAGATGCTGCGCGCGCTGACCACCAACCCCGCGCAGTCGTTCCAGATCGGCGCGCGCGTGGGCAGCTTGGAGCGCGGCAAGGACGCGGACCTCGTGCTCTCGAGCGGCGACCCGCTCGATCCGCGCGCGCACATCGAGCTGGTGCTGATCGACGGCCGCGTGCAGTACTCGCGCAGCGTGGAAGGACCGACCCTCTAAGGTGACGCCCATGATGCTCCCCCTCCTCTCCGTCCTGCTCGCGGCCGCTCCCGGCGGCGACCTCGTGGCCATCCGGGTGAAGCGTGCCGAGACCGTGGCCCACGGCGTGATCGAGCACGCGCTGATCCTGGTCGAGGACGGCAAGATCATCGAGATCGGCGAGGACCTGCCGGTCGAGCGCGGCATCCCGGTGCTCGAGCGCCCCGACTGGGTGGCGACGCCCGGCCTGATCGACGCGCACACGCGCATCGGCCTGGATCGTGCGCCCGGGCGCGCCTTCGAGCCGCAGGCGCGGCCCAACGTCGAGATCGATCCCAAGAGCGAGAACTGGGCCGAGCTGCTCGAGCTCGGCGTGACCACCCTGGGCATCTATCCCGACGGCAGCGGCATCCCCGGACAAGCGATCGTGCTCCAGCCGCACGGCGACACGCTGGCCGAGATGCTCGTGGCCGAGCCCGCGTACCTGAAGATCTTCCTGCAGTCGAACGCCTCCTCGAAGAAGGCCCTGCGCGACGCCTTCCAGAAGGTTGACGAGTACCAGGACAAGGTCACCAAGGAGCGCGAGAAGTGGGACAAGGAGCAGGAGAAGAAGAAGAAGCCCGCCAAGGCTCCGGCCAAGAAAGAAGACGAGAAGAAGGAGGAGCCGCCCAAGGAGGAGAAGAAGGCCGGCACCGCGGCGGAGAGCGCGCTCGGCCAAGACGACAAGAAGGACGACAAGAAGGACGAGAAGAAGAGCGAGGCCTCGGGCTTCGTGCCGCCCGTGCCGGACGAGAAGGTCAAGCCGTTCTTCGACCTGCGCCAGAAGACGCTCACGGCGATGATGAGCATCCGCAAAGCCGCCGACTACCTGCACCTCTTGGACGTGATCGAGGGCGAGAAGGACATGCAGTGGTTCCTGCAGTTCGGCCTGTTCGACGACATCGACATGTACGAGGTCGTGGCCAAGATCGGCGAGAAGAAGCTGCTGGTCGTGACCGTGCCCGAGATCACGCTGCAGACGAACAGCCTGCGTGAGCGCAACATCCCCGCCGAGCTGGTCAAGGCCGGCGCGCGCCTCGCGCTGCTGCCGCGCTCCGACTCAATGGCGGGCTTCAAGGACTGGCTGCCCGACGTCGGGCGCCTGATCGGCCAGGGCCTGTCGCGCGAGGCGGCGCTCTCGGCCGTCACGCTCGAACCCGCGCGCGCGCTCGGCCTGGAGAAGCGCCTCGGCAGCCTGGAGAAGGACAAGGACGCGAACATCGTGTTCTGGAGCGGCGACCCGTTCGAGCCGTCCTCCAAGGTCGAGGCGGTCATGCTGGGCGGCGAGTTCGTCGTCGGAGACGTGAAGTGAGGCTGCACATGCGACACGCGCTGCGATTCAGTCTCGTGCTCTCCATGCTCGCTCTGGCGCGGCCGTTCCACGCGCAGGAGGAGGGTGGCGCTCCGCCGGCGGCCGATGGCGGCGCCGAGGATGCCGACGGCAAGAAGAAGGATGAGAAGAAGGATGCCGAGAAGGACGCCAAGTACTTCGCCATCGTCGGCGGCGATGTCTACACCGGCACCGGCGCGATCCTGCGCGGCGCCACGCTGCTCGCGCGCAACGGCAAGATCACCGCGATCGGTTACGACCTGTTCGTGCCGAGCGGCGCCGAGACGCTCGACGCCCAGGGCCTGCGCGTGTACCCAGGCCTGATCGCGCTGGGCGCCACGGGGCGCGTCACGGCTGGCGCGACGCTGGCCGAGGGCCCGGGCGAGCCCGAGGAGCTCGAGCCCGAGAACGAGATCCGCTGGGACGGACTCCTGCCCGTGCCCGTCGCGTTCTTGCACCCCGACGACGGCACCGGCGACCTGCAGGCCGACGAAGGCGAGGAGGAGAAGAAGAACGAGATCGAGGACACCTTCGACCCGTTCAACTCGTTCCTGGTGCTGTCGCTGGCGACGGGCATCACCTCGGTGCAGCAATCGACCGCCGCGGTCAAGCTCAAGCGCTACGAGATCGACGGCGTGCTGCTCTCCGACCGCCACCTCGCCTCGATCCCCTGGGATCTGCGCAATCCGACCGGCATCGACGGCACGCGCGAGAAGTT